>CAWANA010000016.1:0-89065 GCA_963783275.1 uncultured Alphaproteobacteria bacterium
CCGCGCATCTCCTTCGTTTCGCTCGGCTGCCCCAAGGCGCTGGTCGATTCCGAGCGCATCCTCACGCGGCTGCGCGCGGAAGGCTACGAGCTCGTCCAAGAGCCACGCCGGCGCCGACGCGGTCATCGTCAACACCTGCGGCTTTCTCGACAGCGCCAAGAAGGAATCGCTGGCGGCGATCGGCGCGGCGATGGCCGAGAACGGCAAGGTCATCGTCACCGGCTGCATGGGCGCCGAGCCCGAGCAGATCCGCGACGCCTTCCCCAACGTCTCCGCGATCACCGGCCCGCAGGCCTACGAAAGCGTGATGGCGGCGGTGCGCGCCGCCGCGCCCGCGCCGCACGACCCGTTCGTCGATCTGATCCCCGAGCAGGGCGTGAAGCTGACGCCGCGCCACTACGCCTATCTGAAGATTTCCGAGGGCTGCAACAATCGCTGCACCTTCTGCATCATCCCGAAACTGCGCGGCGATCTCGTCTCGCGCCCGGCCGCCGACGTGCTGCGCGAGGCCGAGAAGCTGGTGAAGGCCGGCGTCAAGGAATTGCTCGTCATCTCGCAGGACACCAGCGCCTACGGCCTCGACATCCGCTATGCCGCGAGCCGCTGGCGCGACCGCGAGGTCGCGGCGCGCTTTCTCGATCTGACGCGCGAACTCGGCGACGCTCGGCGCCTGGGTCCGGCTGCACTACGTCTATCCCTATCCGCATGTCGACGAGGTCGATCGCGCTGATGAACGGCGGCAACGTGCTGCCCTATATCGACGTGCCGTTCCAGCACGCCTCGCCGAAGGTGCTGAAGGCGATGCGCCGGCCGGGCAACCAGGAAAAGACGCTGGAGCGCATCCGCGCCTGGCGCGCGATCTGCCCGGAGCTCGACGATCCGCTCGACCTTCATCGTCGGCTTTCCCGGCGAGACCGAGGAGGATTTCCGCTTGCTGCTCGACTGGCTCGACGAGGCCAAGCTCGATCGCGTCGGCGCCTTCAAATACGAGCCGGTCGCGGGCGCGCGCGCCAACGACCTCGGCCTCGAGCCGGTGCCCGACGAGATCAAGCAGAGCCGCTGGAAGCGCTTCATGGAGCGCCAGCAGGCGATCAGCGCCAAGAAGCTCGCCGCCAAGGTCGGCAAGCGGCTCGAGGTGATCGTCGACGAAGGCGGCGCCGGACGCGGCGAAGGGCCGCATCCAAGGGCGACGCGCCGGAGATCGACGGCGCCGTGCATATCGCGACGCGCCGGCCGCTGCGCGCCGGCGACATCGTCACGGTGAAGATCGAGCGCGCCGACGCCTACGATCTTGTGGGGCACGGCGGGTAGCCTCAAGACCCTGCAAAGTGGGGCGAAACCGCGGCGAAAAATCGCCGCGCGTTCGATTTTCGGGCGCAGCGAATTCTTTGCTCGCCGAATCAGCGCCATGGGTTAGACGTCAAATCCCATGGCGCGGTATATCTTCATCACCGGCGGCGTGGTTTCCTCGCTCGGCAAGGGTTTGGCTTCGGCGGCGCTCGGCGCTCTCCTGCAGGCGCGCGGCTATTCCGTCCGCGCTGCGCAAGCTCGATCCCTATCTCAACGTCGATCCCGGCACGATGAGCCCGACCCAGCACGGCGAGGTGTTCGTCACCGACGACGGCGCCGAGACCGATCTCGACCTCGGCCATTACGAGCGCTTCACCGGCCGCTCCGCCAACCGGCAGGACAACATCACCACCGGGCGCATCTATCAGGAGATCATCGCCAAGGAGCGGCGCGGCGACTTTCTCGGCGCGACGGTGCAGGTCATTCCGCACGTCACCAACGCGATCAAGGAATTCGTGCTCGACGGCAACGAGGGCGTCGATTTCGTGCTGCTGCGAGATCGGCGGCACGGTCGGCGACATCGAGGGCCTGCCGTTCTTCGAGGCGATCCGCCAGCTCGGCAACGACCTGCCGCGGGGCCACGCGCGTCTACATCCACCTGACGCTGCTGCCCTACATTCCGACCGCCGGCGAACTGAAGACCAAGCCGACCCAGCACTCGGTCAAGGAGCTGCGCTCGATCGGCATCCAGCCGCACATTCTGCTCTGCCGCTGCGACCGCGAGATTCCGCGCGAGGAGCGGCGCAAGCTCGGCCTGTTCTGCAACGTGCGCGAGAGCGCGGTGATCGAGGCGCGCGACGTCGCGCTCGATCTACGACGTCCCCGGCGCCTATCACGCCGCCGGCCTCGACCGCGAAGTGCTCGCCGCCTTCGGCATCGAGCCGGCGCCCAAGCCCAACATGCGCCGCTGGGAGGCGGTGTCGAAGGCCTATCACAATCCCGAGGGCGAGGTGACGATCGCGATCGTCGGCAAATACACCGGCCTCAAGGACGCCTACAAATCGCTGATCGAGGCGCTGACCCACGGCGGCATGGCCAATCGCGTGCGCGTCAAGCTCGACTGGATCGAGAGCGAGATCTTCGAGTCCGCCGATCCGGCGCCGCATCTCGAGGGCGTGCACGGCATTCTCGTGCCCGGCGGCTTCGGCTCGCGCGGCGCGGAGGGCAAGATCCTCGCCGCCAGATTCGCGCGCGAGCGCAAGGTGCCCTATTTCGGCATCTGCTTCGGCATGCAGATGGCGGTGATCGAGGCCTGCCGCTCGCTGGCCGGGCTTACGGACGCCAATTCCACCGAATTCGGCCCGACGCCCGAGCCCGTCGTCGGGCTGATGACCGAATGGCTGCGCGGCAACGAACTCGAGCAGCGCCGGGCCGAAGGCGATCTCGGCGGCACGATGCGGCTCGGCGCCTATCGCGGCCCTGCTCAAGCCCGGCTCGCGGATCGCCGAGATCTACGGCGAGACCAGGATCTCCGAGCGCCATCGCCACCGCTACGAGGTCAACACCGACTATCGCGCGCGCCTCGAGGACAAGGGCATGGTGTTCGCCGGCATGTCGCCCGACGGGCTGCTGCCCGAGACGATCGAGTTCGCCGACCATCCCTGGTTCATCGGCGTGCAATACCATCCGGAGCTGAAGTCGCGGCCGTTCGAGCCGCATCCCGCTGTTCGCGAGCTTCATCGCCGCGGCCAAGGCGCAGAGCCGGCTGGTGTGAGCCCCGTTGCGGCCTTCAGGCTCGATGGGCTATGGATCGCGCCCGCAAGGGAAGGATGGCCGAGTGGTTTAAGGCAGCGGTCTTGAAAACCGCCGTGGGGGCAACCCCACCGTGAGTTCGAATCTCACTCCTTCCGCCAAACTCACGTCTCTCGCTTGACCCGCTGGCGAGATAGCCAGCCCCAGGAACACGAGAACGGCCTGGTTGAGCCGTAGAATATCCTCGTCGTCCAGCCGGCCGACGCGCGCGCCAACCTTCGTCTTTGGCACGGTGGTAATCTTGTCCACCATCAAACGGCACTGTCGCCCGCAGGCCATTGCGCTCGTTCGGCTGCACGGGCAGGCGGAACAGCGGCGCGTCCGTCTCATCCGTGGTGAAGGCGCAGATCGGTGATGGAGTCGGTTGCGTCAAAACTATCGTCCTGAACGATGACGACGGGGCGCGGCTTGCCGGCGTAGTCCTTGCCGCCGGCGACGGTCCAGATTTCGCCCCGCTCTCACTCATCGCCCCAGTCCGCGACGGCGTCGATGAACGCCTGATCCTCATGCGCATGAGCGCTGGCGGCGATGGCGGCCGACTGGCGATGCGCCTCCGACCGGAAGGCGGGGGAGCGCACGTCCGGCACCCAAATCTGGATCGGTCGCAGACCCTGCTCCCGCAGGCGCTCGCGATGTTCCCGCACCTTGATGCGCGAGGGCTTGGCGCTTGATGCCGAGGCCATGACAAGTCTCCAGTAAGTTACATGTAACCTATCATGGGCCGCCGGGTTCCGCCAGTCCTTTCCCCGAGGGCAAGCCCCTCTTTTCCGCGCCCATTCAGCCGGTCCAGGGCGCTTCGCTTTGCTCAGACAATCCCCGACGACGAGCCGGCGACGGCCGGGCGCTCCTCGGCCTTCTGCGCCCGGTAGCCGGAGGCGCGATAGGTCGCGACCGGGTCGATCGCGCCGCCCTTGCGGCGGCGCGCCTCGGCGAGGATCGGCGAGACGTCGGTCAGGAAGCCGGCCTTGAGCAGGCGGTGCGCGCCGATGCACGTCGTTCGCCGTCCTGCGCCGCCGCGAGCGCGGCGCGGTCGACCAGCAGCGCCTGCGCGTAGGCGCGCTGCACTTCGATCGCCGAAAGCATCAGGCTCTCGATCGGGTCGGTGACGTTGTGCGACTGGTCGAGCATGTAGGCCGGGGCGAAGCCCGGCGCCTTGCGCTCGGCGGCGTCGACGAGTTCGTTGAACACGCGGAACAGCCGGAACGGGTCGATCGAGCCGGCGTCGAGGTCGTCGTCGCCATATTTCGAATCGTTGAAATGGAAGCCCGCGAGCTTGCCCGACGCGGACGAGCCGCGCGACGATCTGCTCGATGTTGACGTTCGGCGCGTGGTGGCCGAGGTCGACGAGGCAGATGCGCCTTCGGCCCGAGCGCCTGCGCCGCCATGCAGGCTCGATGCCCCAGTCGGCGATCACGGTCGAATAGAACGCCGGCTCGTAGAGCTTGTGCTCGAGGAACACGCGCCAGTCGCCGGGCAGGCGCGGCATAGATCTGCCGCGAGCGACTTCGAGATACCAGTCGAAGACGCGGTTGAGGTTCGACTGGCCGGGGAAATTGGAGCCGTCGGCGATCCAGACCGTCAGCGCCTTCGAGCCGAGCTTCTGGCCGATCTCGATGCATTCGATGTTGTGCGCCACCGCCTGGTCGCGCACGGCCTTCGTCGGCATGGGTGAGCGAGCCGAACTTGTAGGAGAGCGTCTGCCCCGGCTGGTCCTGGAACGTGTTGGAGTTGACGGCGTCGAAGCCGAGGCCCAGCGCCTTGGCGCGCTCGCGCGAGCTCGCCGATAGTCGCTGACCTTGTCCCAGGGGAAATGCGGCGAGCAGGTCGGCGTCGCGCGCGTCGAGCTGCTGGATCGTCGCGCAATCCTCGAGCTTGTCGAAGATGTCGCGCGGCTCGCCGGGGCCGGGAAAGCGGGCGAAGCGCGTGCCGCCGGTGCCGACGCCCCAGGTCGGGACGGCGACGGCGAAGGCGGCGACCTTCGCGGTGATCGCCTCGATGTCGAGGCCGCGCCGCGTCGAGCTGGCGCGCCGAGCGCGCCGTAATCGTCCTCGAGCGCGGACGCGCGCTTCGCGTTCTCCTCGGCGATCAGCGAGTCCGGAATACGATAGCGTCATGGCTCTGGCCTCCCATCCCGAATTGGCTACCGCGTGAAAGCTCACCGCGTTGCCGGCGTCGACGTTGAGAATGTTGCCGGTGCTCTTGGCGGAGAGGTCGGAGGCGAAGAAGTAGACCGCCTCGGCGATGTCCTCGGGATAGACCGATCGCTTCAGCAGCGAGCGCTGGCGGTAGACCTCCTCGAGATCGTCCTCGCCGACCTTGTTCGAGGCCGCGCGCTGCGGCGCGCCATTCGCCCTGCCAGATCTTCGAGCCGCGCAGCACGGCGTCGGGATTGACCGTGTTGGCGCGGATGCCGAGCGGCGCGCCTTCGAGCGCGAGGCAGCGCGCGAGATGCACCTCCGCCGCCTTGGCCGTGCAATAGGCGGCGGCGCCGGGCGAGGCGGCGAGCGCGTTCTTCGAGGCGATGAAGACGATGCTGCCGCCGAGGCCCTGGTCCTTCATGATGCGGTAGCCCTCGCGCGCGGCGAGGAAATATCCGGTCGCGAGGATGGCGATGTTGCGGTTCCAGAGCTCGAGCGACGTGTCCTCGAACGGCGCCGCCGAGGCGATGCCGGCGTTGGAGACGACGATGTCGAGCGCCGCCAAAGGCGAGCACCGCGTCGCGGAAAGCCGCCGTCGACCGCGCTCTCGTCGGTCACGTCGCACGGCAGCGCCGATCGCCGCGTCCTTGCCGAAGCGCTTGCGGAAGTCGCGCGACCGTCGTCGTCGAGGCTCGTCTGCGTCGATGTCGGCGAGCACGACGCAGGCGCCTTCGCCCATCAGCCGCGCCGCGATCGCCGCGCCCGATGCCGCCGGCGCCGCCGGTGATCAGCGCGACGCGGCCGGCGAGCGCCTTCGGCTTCGGCATGCGCTGGAGCTTGGCCTCCTCGAGCAGCCAGTATTCGATGTCGAACGCCTCCTGCTCGGCAAGCCCGACATAGCGGCTGACGCTCGACGCGCCGCGCATGACGTTGATCGCGTTGACGTAGAACTCCGCGGCGATCCGCGCCGTCGCCTTGTCCTTGGCGAAGGACAGCATGCCGACGCCGGGGACGAGATAGATGACCGCGTTCGGGTCGCGCATCGCCGGCGAGTTCGGATCGCTTGCAGCGCTCGTAATAGGCGGCGTAGTCGGCGCGATAGGCGGCGAGCGCTCTCGTCGAGCGCGGCGACCACCGCGTCGAGATTGTCCGCCGCCGGATCGAAGGGCAGCACCAGCGGGCGGATCTTGGTGCGCAGGAAATGATCCGGGCACGAGGTGCCGAGCGCCGCCAGCGGCTTCAGGTCGCGCGAATTGACGAACTCGAGCACTTCGGGCGCGTCGGTGAAATGGCCGATCTTGCGCTCGCTCGCCGAGATGCGCTTGCGGATCGCGGGCATGAGCTTCGCCGCGACCGTCGCGCCGCTCCTCGGACGGCAGGGCCTCGACGCGCCGCGCCGCCGAAGGCCGCGCCCTTCGCCGTTCGCCGCGAGCCAGGCCGCGGCCTTGTTGATCATCGCGAGCGTCGTCTCGTAGCAGGCCTTCGACGTCGGCGCCCCAGGTGAAGAGGCCGTGGCCGCCGAGCACGACGCCCTTGAGCTTCGGGTTGGCCTCGCGCCATCGCGCCGAGCTTCAGGCCGAGATCGAAGCCCGGGCGCTGCCAGGGCAGGAAGCCCATCTCGTCGCCATAGATCTCGCGCGTCAGCGCCTCGGCGTTCTCGCAGGCCGCGATCGCGATCACCGCGTCGGCATGGACGTGGTCGACATGGGCGTGCGGGAACGAAGCCGTGCAGCGGCGTGTCGATCGAGGTCGCGCGCGGATTGAGGTTGAAGGTGCAATGGTTGAACAGCGCCACCATCTCGTCTTCGTGCGCGAGGCCGCGATAGACGCTCTCTGAGGCTGAGGAGCTTGTCGAGATAGAGCGTCGAGAAGCCGTCGAGCTTCATCGAGCCGATATCGCCGCCCGAGCCCTTGACCCACAGCACCTTGACCGTCTCGCCGGTCAGCGGATCGACGCCGGCGAGCTTGGCCGAGGTGTTGCCGCCGCCGAAATTGGTGATGCGCAGGTCGCTGCCGAGCAGGTTCGAGCGGTAGAGCAGCAGGCCCGGTTCGTCGAGCGTCGCCGCATGCGCGTCGTCCCAGAGGTCGGGCAGGGGCGCGTACAGGCCGGACGAATGGCCGCTCATGGGTCGTTCCTCTCATCGTCGAGCGATCTTGCGTCGAGCGATTTTGAGCAAACGTACCGCAACCAATCACGATCCGTCAATCCGGTTGCGTCGATTGTGCACTGCAATGATCAAATTTGATCGAACGTGATTGACATCGCGCAGGGCCGATGGCAGCGTAACGACAATACGAGGCCATCCGAGGAAACGGCAAGGGGCCATGCGCGAGCGTCAGCGCGCCGAAATCGTCCGAAACCTTCTCGCCGAGCGCGGGATTCGTCTCGATCGCCGACATCATGGCGGCGACCGGCGCTTCCGCGGCGTCGGCGCGACGCGACGCGGCGCGTCTCGCGGACGCAGGCTTCGCCGAGCGCTTCCACGGCGGCATCCAGGCGCTCGACGGCGCGTTCTCGAAGGCGATGGCGCCGGCGCCGCTCGCCACCCGCTCGTTCGAGGCGAGCCGCACCGTCAACATCGCGGCCAAGCGCGCCATCGCCCGCAAGGCGGTCGAGATGTGCGTCGAAGGCGAGGTCGTCATCATCAACGGCGGCACGACGACCTATCAGATGTCGGATTACCTGCGCGACACGCGGCTGAAGATCCTGACCAATTCCTATCCGCTCGCCGAGTTCCTGATCCACGAGACGCAGAACCGCGTGGCGCTGCCCGGCGGCGAGGTCTACCGCGATCAGAAGCTGATCGTCGCGCCCTTCGACGACGACGCGATCCAGCACTATTCCGCGCGGCTCATGTTCATGAGCGCGATCTCGATCGGGCCGCTCGGCGTGATCGAGGGCGATCCGCTGATCGCGCGCGCCGAGACGAAGCTCCTCAAGCGCGCCGACAGGCTCGTCGTGCTCGCCGACTCCTCGAAGTTCACGCCGCGCGGCAGCCTGGTCGTCTGCCCGCTCGCGCGCATCCACACGCTCATCACCGATACGGCCGCGCCTCCCGACGCGCTCGCCATGCTGCGCGAGCGGACGTTCGCGACGATCGTCGTCGAGCCGGACGCGCCAATCGACGGAGGCCGCATGACCCTCTTGCCGACTTCACCCGTCCCGCTGCTCGAGGTGCGCGAACCTCGAGAAGTCGTTTCCCGGCGTGCGCGCGCTTGAGCGGCGTCTCGTTCGACGTCCGCGCCGGGCGAGGTCCACGCGCTGCTCGGCGAGAACGGCGCCGGCAAGTCGACCCTGATCAAGATCGTCTCCGGCGTCTATCAGCCCGACGGCGGCGAAATCCTGATCGACGGACAGCGCGGCGCGCTTCAGCTCGCCCGAGGACGCCAAGCGCGCCGGCGTCGCGACCATCTATCAGGAGCTGCTGCTCTTTCCCGAGCTGACGGTCGCCGAGAACATCTTCCTCGGCCACGCGCCGCGCGCTGCCGTGCGGCCGGATCGACTGGCGCGCGATGCGGACCGAAGGCCGAGGCGCTGCTCGCCTCGCTCGAGATCGACGACCTCGCCGCGGACCAGATCGTCGGCGCGCTGTCGGTCGGCACATCGCCAGCGGGTCGAGATCCTGCGCGCGCTGTCGCACGACGCGCGCATCCTGATCATGGACGAGCCGACCGCGGCGCTGACGGAGAGCGACGTGACGCGCCTGTTCGACATCGTGCGGCGGCTGCAAGGCGCGCGGCGTCGGCATCGTCTACATCAGCCATCGGCTCGACGAGATGTTCGAGATCGCCGACCGCGTCACGGTGCTGCGCGACGGCGCCTATGTCGGCGCGCGCGAAGTCGCCGACACCAACGCCGCCGAACTCGTCCAGATGATGGTCGGGCGGCGCATCGAGAACCTGTTTCCCAAGATCGTCGGTCGCCGATCGGCGCGCCGGTGCTTGAGGCGCGCGAGCTCGTGCGCCAGCCGCATGACCAGGGACGTCAGCCTCGACCGTGCGCGCCGGCGAGATCGTCGGCCTCGCCGGGACTCGTCGGCTCGGGCCGCAGCGAGCTGGCGCAGGTCCTGTTCGGCGATCACGCCGGCCGAGCCGGGCGAGATCCGGCTGCGTCGGCAAGGCCGTCAGGATCGCATTCGCCCGAACAGCGCGCGCGCCAGGGCATCGCCTATGTGCCCGAGGACCGCGGCGTCGCAGGGCCTCGTCCGGCCGATGAGCGTCCTGCACAATTTCTCGCTCGCGGCGCTCGGCGCGCTGTCGCGCGCTCGGCTTCATCGACCGCGCGGCCGAGCGGCGGCTGGCCGAGGCGGGGGTCGCAGCGCTTCAGCGTCAAGACGAGTTCGGTCGACGAGGTCGGCGGGCCGCCTCTCCGGCGGCAACCAGCAGAAGATCGTGCTCGGCAAGTGGCTCGCCAACAATCCGAAGCTGCTCATCCTCGACGAGCCGACGCGCGGCATCGACGTCGGCGCCAAGGCGGAGATCCATCGCCTGATGTGCGAGCTCGCCGGCGAGGGCGTCGCGATCCTGATGATCTCGAGCGAACTGCCCGAGGTGCTGGGCATGAGCGACCGCGTGCTGGTGATGCGCGAGGGGCGGCTCGTCGCCGAGTTCGACCGCGCGCACGCGACGTCGGAGGCGGTCGGCGCGCGCGATGATGGGCTCGGGCGCGAGCGATGGAGCGGGCGGCGTGAGCGCGATCCGCGATCGCCATCGCCGCCACGCCGCGCGCGAGCGTCCTCCGGCGCTTCGCCTCGCAGGAGGCGCTGCTCGCGGTCGCCGTGATCGGCCTTGCGATCGTCGTCGGCTTCGTCAATCCGCGCTTTCTCGCCTACCGCAATCTCGCCGACATCCTGCTCGGCAACGCCTATATCGCGATCGCCGCCATCGGCATGTCGATGGTGATCATCTCCGGCAACATCGACATCTCCGTCGGCGCGCTGATCGGCGTGCTGGCGACGATCAGCGGCTCGCTGGCGGTCGCCGGCGCGCCGATCGTCGTCACCTGGCTCGCGCCGCTCGTGCTCGGCGTCGCGGTGATGGCGGCGCAGGGCGCGGTCGTCGCCTATCTGCGCATTCCCGCGATCGTCGTCACGCTCGGCATGCTGTCGATCCTCAAGGGCGGGCTCATCAGCGTCACCGGCGGCAAATGGATCACCGACCTGCCGCAGAGCTTCCATCTCGCCGACCTCTGCGCTGCTCGGCGTCGCCGATGCCGGTCGTGATCATGGTCGTCGCGACCGCGCTCGCCGCGCTCTGGATGCGCTATTCGCCGAGCGGCCGCGCGATCTACGCGACCGGCGGCAACGCCGAGGCGGCGCGGCTCTGCGGCGTCAACCCGCAGCGCACGGTCGTGATGGTGTTCGCGCTGCACGGGCTTCTTCGCCGGGCTCGCGACGCTGCGTCTACGCGACGCAGCTCCGCGTCATCCAGTCGACCACGCCGCCCGGTCTCGAACTCACCATCATCACCGCCGTCGGTCGTCGGCGGCGTCAGCATCCTCGGCGGCGTCGGCACGGTCGTCGGCTCGACGCTGGCGGCGATCCTGATCGCCGAGATCACCAGCGCGCTCGTCTTCATCAACGTCTCGCCCTATTGGACCGACGCCGTGCGCGGCGGCGCTGATCCTCGCGACCGTCATCGCCGACATCCTGCGCCGCCAGCGGCGCGCCGCGCGGGGGTGGAAGAAATGAGCCTCGCGACCGAAATCGCCGTCCGCGGCGCGCCCTGGTGGCTGAAGCGCCACGAGACGCTGCTCGCCATCATCCTCGTCGTCGCGCTGATCGGCCTCGGCGCGTTCAACGACCGCTTTCTGACCGTCGACAATCTGCTCAACCAGGGCCGGCTGATGACCGAGATCGGCCTGATCGCGCTGCCGATGACCTTCATCATCATCACCGGCGGCATCGACCTCTCGGTCGGCGCGATCGTCGGCCTCTGCGCGGTCATGCTCGGCTATTCCTGGAAGAACTTCGGCTTTCCGCTGCCGCTCGCGATCGTCTTCGCGCTCGTTCGTCGGCGGCGCTCGCGGGCTTCGTCAACGGCTTCGTCATCACGCGGATCAAGGTGCCGCCGCTGATCATGACCATCGCGACGCTCGCGCTCTATCGCGGTCTGGCCGAAGGGCATCAGCCAGGCGCATTCGGTGCGCGGCTATCCCGAGTGGTTCTATGTCCTGGGCCAGGGCGACGTGTTCGGCGTGCCGACCCAGCTTCTGATCCTGATCGCGCTGATCGTCGTCGCGGGCGTCGCGCTCGACCGCACGACCTTCGGGCGCACGCTCTACGCGATCGGCTCCAACGAGACCGCGGCGCGCTTTTCCGCGCTCAACGTCGATCGCACGAAGCTCGTCATCTACACGCTCTCCGGCCTCGCCTCGGGACTGGCCGCCGTGGTGCTCGTCTCGCGCGTGACGACCACGCGCATGGACATGGGCATGGGCTACGAGCTCGACGTGATCGCGGCGGTCGTGCTCGGCGGCACCAGCATTTTCGGCGGCTCCGGCACGATCTGGGGCACGGTGATCGGCCTCGTGATGATCCAGCTGCTGAAGAACGGGCTGGCGCTGACGGGGGTCAAGGGCGACGCGACCATCGTCGTCATCGGCGTGGCGCTCATTCTCTCGGTGCTGATCGCAAGCTCGCTTCAGCGGCGAAGGGACTGACGAACGACAACGGGTTAGCCGTCGAATTGCGGCGAAGCAGGGAAGGAAGCAACGATGAAAATGACATATCTTCTGACGACGGCCGCGGCGGCCTTCGCGCTCGCGGCCTGGGCGACGGGCGCGAGCGCCGCCGGCAAATGGGACGGCGGCGACGATCTGCCGACGAGCCCGCTCGCATGCGGCACGGGCGCCGGCGCCGGCGGCCGCGCCGATGAAGTACGACGGCGGCCAGCCGACCAATCCGCCCGAACAAGGCCGGCAAGGAGATCACCGTCGTCGACGTGCCGAAGCTGATCGGCATCGGCTATTTCAACGCGACCTCGAAGGGCATCGCAGGACGCGGCCAAGGAACTCGGCAACGTCAAGGCCAAGACCGACGGCCCGACCGAAGCCAAGATCGACGAGCAGATCAAGTTCATCGACAACTACATCACCAGCGGCGTCGACGGCATCCTGTTCGCCGCCAACGATCCGGTCGCGATCGCGCCGGTGCTGAAGAAGGCGCTGTCGAAGGGCATCCACGTCGTCGGCTACGACGCCAACTCGACGCCCGACGCGCGCGAATGGTTCGTCAACCAGGCCCAGTTCAACGGCATCGGCAAGGCGATGATCGACTCGATGGCCAAGGAGATCGGCGAGGACGCCAGCTTCGCCATCGTCACCTCGACCTTCACCACGCCGAACCAGGCGCGCTGGATCGCCGAGATGCAGGCCTATGCCGCCAAGTGCCATCCGAAGATGACAGTGGCTCGAGACGGTCGAGGCGCAGGAGGACAACAACCTGTCGTTCAACCAGGCGACGACGCTGATCAACAAGTACGGCGACAAGCTCAAGGGCCTGTTCGGCATGACCTCGGTCGCGACGCCGGCCTCCGCCGAAGCGGTCACCAAGGCGGGCCTGTGCGGCAAGGTCGCGGTCGTCGGCCTCGCCACGCCGAACGCGATGAAGCCCTACGTCCACGCCGACTGCGTCAAGTCGGTGGTGCTGTGGAACCCGGTCGATCTCGGCTACGCGGCGATGTACGTCATGCGCGCCGTCGTCGACGGCAAGCTGAAGCCCGGCGACGACCTCGGTCGAGGCCGGCAAGCTCGGCAAGCTCAACGTCATCAACGGCAGCGAAATCCTGCTCGGCGCGCCGTTCATCTTCACCAAGGACAACATCGACAAGTTCGACTTCTGATCGATTAAGCGAGCGTCCTCTCTCCGCGCACGGCGGAGAGAGGCTGCGGTCCTGGAGTCGTCGGTGCAGCGTCACGCCTTCAAGATGTTCCTCAATCCCGGTCAGCGCGACGAATATCGGCGCCGGCACGACGCGATCTGGCCGGAGCTGAAAGCGCTGCTCAGGGAAGCGGGCGTGCGCAACTATTCGATCCACCTCGATCCCGCGAGCAACGTCCTTTTCGCCTATCTCGAGCGCACGGACGATCACGGCATGGACGCGCTGCCGTCTCATCCGGTCATGCGGCGATGGTGGGCGCACATGGCCGACATCATGGCCGCCAATCCCGACGGCAGCCCCGTCACCGCGCCGCTCGACGAGGTTTTTTATCTCGAGTGACGGCGCCGTCAGCCCTGCGATGGCGTAAAGCTCGCGACGAGTTCGTGAGCGTCGGCGGGGTAGGTGAGCGTCACCTGGGTGACCGGCTGGCCCGCGAGCCAGGTTCGCCGTTCGACGACGAGACACGGCGCGCCCTCAGCGATCCTCAACGTCTTCGGCGACGTTCGCGTCGGCCGCCGCGGCGCGGATGCGATGCTCGGCCGTCGTCCAGGGCAGCTCGGCGGCGAGCCAGGCGCCCGGCGACAAGGCGGCGAAGGGCTCGTTGGCCGCCAAAGGCGACGGCGACGAGGCTGATCAGCCGATCCTCAAGGCAGAATGGCCGCGGCGCCGGCGTCATGCCGGCAGAGAAGCGCGAGCAGGGCGGAGCCCGCGGGCGCGTCGATGCGGTCGCGATCCGCCCGCGTCGCCCGGCGCCTTCGCCGCGCCAGCACCTCGAAGCGATAGGGCAGGCCGAGCGCGGCGACGTCGGAGGCGATGTCGCGGATTTCGAGCAGCGCCGACTGCCCGTGAGGGCGCGTGACGAAGCTGCCGGCCTTGCGCCGCCGCTCGATCAGCCCCGCGCGGGCGAGTTGCGTCAGCGCCTTGCTGACCGTCATGCGCGAGCAGCCGTAAAGTTCGGTCAATTCGTGCTCGTAGGGGATCCGGTGGCCCGGCGGCCATTCCCCGCCGAGGATCTTCGCCTCGATGTCGGCGATGATCTGGCTGTGCAGCGAGGGCGCGCCCTGCGGGCGCTCGTCTGCTCGAGGCGGGCGCGCGCCGGGACGCCGACAAAAATTCCCTCGGCTCTTAATGGCTCGGACATCGCGCCTCGCGTTCCCCCTTCAGGGGCCGGTCGCGGCGGCCAGCCGTCGCAGGGTTTCGCCGAACCGGGCCGCGATCGCCTCCGCGGCGCAGATGCCGGCCGTCGCTCACGACCTTGCGGCCGCCGCTCCAGACGCGATCGACAAGATCGCGCGCGCCGCCGAAAATCCATGTGTCCAGGATCGCGTCGTCGGCGCGGCCGGCGATCAGCGGCGAATTGCCCTTCAGCGAAACGATGTCGGCGGAAGCGCCGGGCGCGAGCTCGCCGCGCAGGCCGGCCGAGCGCCTGCGCGCCGCCTGCCGCCGCGGCCGCGAACAGCGCCGCGCCGGTCGAGCCGCCGCGCTCAGCGCAGACGTTCCTCGCACGCGAAGACAGGCGCTGCGCATATTCGAGCATGCGCAATTCGCCCGCGACCGTGATCTCGACATTGGAATCCGAGCCGACGCCGAACCGTCCGCCCGCGTCGAGAAAGGCGCGGGCCGGAAAGACGCCGTCGCCAAGATTGGCCTCGGTGATCGGGCAGAGGCCCACGACCGCGCCGGAGCGCGCGAGCGCCAAAACTTCGCCCGCGTCGACATGGGTCGCGTGGACGAGGCACCAGCGCCGCGTCGACCTCGGCGTGATCGAGGAGCCACCGAACGGGACGCGCGCCCGACCACGCGACGCAGGCGTCGACTTCGGCGGTCTGCTCGGCGATGTGGATGTGGATCGGCGCGTCGCGTGCGAGCGCTGCGACCGCAGCGAGCTCCTCGGGCGTCGCGGCGCGCAGCGAGTGCGGCGCGACGCCGACGACCGCCTTGCCGGCAAGCGCGCGACGACAGTCTGCGACGAGCGCGGCGTAGGAGTCGATGTCGTTGACGAAGCGGCGCTGCTCGGGCAGCGCGGACATGCGCCGCCGAAGCCGGCATGCGCATAGAACACCGGCAGCAGCGTCAGCCCGATCCCCGTCGCGGCGGCGGCCGCGGCGATCCGCTCCGCCATTTCGGCCCGGTTGGCGTAAGGCGCGCCGGAAGGGTCGTGATGGAGGTAATGGAACTCGGCGACCGCGCCGTAGCCCGCCTCCAGCATCTCGACATAGGCCTGCGCGGCGATCGCCTCGACGTCGTCGGGCGTCGCCGCGAGCGCGAAGCGGTACATGGTCTCGCGCCAGGTCCAGAAGCTGTCGGCGCCGTCGCCGCGCCGTTCCGCAGTCCGGCCATGGCGCGCTGAAAGGCGTGCGAATGCAGATTTGCCGATCGCCGGAACGCCGATCCCGCAGCGCTCGTCGCCGGGCTCGGCGCGCCGCGTCGCGCTCGACCGAGGCGATCGTCGCCGCCGTCGATCCGCGATCGCGCACATCCGAGGCCCAGCCTTCGGCCGTCAGCGCCCGCTCGAAATGCAACGTCGTCATCGGCCGCCCTTCGCCGCTTGACTTCGAATATGTCTATACATTAAAAACGCGACCCGAAGCCAAGCGGCGAGGTTTTCGGCCATGACGGCGGAGACGCGGGCGAGACGACGATCTGGCGGAACGCGCGGCTCGCGACCTTCGCGGAAGGCGCGCCCGGCCTCGGCGTCGTCGAGCGCGGCGCCGTCGTCGCGCGGGACGGGCGCATCGTCTTCGCCGGCCCCGAACGCGGACGCGCCGTCGCCGTCGGGCGCGCAGCGTCGTCGACTGCGAGGGCCGCTGGATCACGCCCGGGCTGATCGACTGCCACACCCATCTCGTCTACGCCGGCAACCGCGCGGCGGAGTTCGAGGCGCGCCTCGAAGGCGCGAGCTACGAGGAGATCGCGCGCGCAGGCGGCGGCATCGTCTCGACCGTCCGCGCGACGCGCGCGGCCAGCGAGGACGAACTCGTCCGCCAGTCGCTGCCGCGGCTCGACGCGCTGATCGCCGAGGGCGTCACCACGGTCGAGATCAAGTCCGGCTACGGCCTCGACCTCGAGACCGAGCGCAAGATGCTCCGCGCCGCGCGCCGCCTCGCCGCCGAGCGCCCGGTCGACGGTCCGCACGACCTTTCTCGGCGCGCATGCGCTGCCGCCGGAATTCGCCGGCGACCGCGCCGGCTTATGTCGCCGAGGTCGCCGACGCCATGCTGCCGGCGCTCGCCGCCGAGGGGCTGGTCGACGCCGTCGACGGCTTCTGCGAGAGCGATCGCCTTCTCGCGCGACGAGATCGCGCCGCGTTTTCTCGCGCGCGAAAGAGCCTCGGCCTGCCGGTCAAGCTGCACGCCGAGCAACTGTCGAACTGCGGCGGCGCCGCGCTTGCGGCCGAATTTCGGCGCGCTGTCGGCCGACCATCTCGAATACGCCGACGAGGACGACGCCGCGGCGATGGCGCGCGCGGGCGTGGTCGCGACGCTGCTGCCCGGCGCCTTCTACATGCTGCGCGAGACGAAGGCGCCGCCGGTCGAGCTCTTCCGCCGCCACGGCGTGCCGATGGCGGTCGTCGACCGACTGCAATCCCGGCACCTCGCCGATGACCTCGCTGCTGCTCGCGCTCAACATGGCGGCGACGCTGTTCCGCCTGACCGTCGAGGAATGCCTCGCCGGCGTCACGCGGAACGCCGCGCGCGCGCTCGGGCTTCAGGCCGAGACCGGCTCGCTCGAGCCCGGCAAATGGGCGGACCTCGCGATCTGGGACATCGAGCGCCCGGCGGAGCTCGTCTATCGGCTCGGCTTCAATCCGCTGCACGCCCGCGTCTGGAGGGGACGATGACGATCCGATCTGATCGGCGGCGCGGCCTCGCTCGCCGACTGGCGCGCGATCTATGCGGGCGCCGAGCGTCGCGCTCGACCCCGCATGCGCTCCGGCGCGTCGCCGAGAGCGCGGCCGCGGTCGGGCGCATCCTCGCGCGCGGGCGAGCCGGTCTATGGCGTCAACACCGGCTTCGGCAAGCTCGCCAGCGTGCGCATCGCCGACGCCGACCTCGCCCAGCTCCAACGCAACATCGTGCTGTCGCACGCCGCCGGCGTCGGCGAGCCGGCCTCGGTCGCCAGCGACGCGGCTGATGATGGCGCTGAAGCTCGGCTCGCTCGCGCAAGGGCGCGTCGGGCGTGCGCCCGAGACGCTCGCGCTGCTCGAAGGCGATGCTGGCGCGCGGCGTGACGCCGGTCGTGCCGGCGCAAGGGTCGGTCGGCGCCTCGGGCGACCTCGCGCCGCTCGCCCACATGGCGGCGGCGATGATCGGCGTCGGCGAGGCGCGCTTCGGCGGCGACGTCCTGCCCGCGGCGGCCGCGCTCGAACGCGCGGGGCTCGCGCCGCTGCGAGCTCGGCCCGAAGGAGGGGCTCGCGCTCCTCAACGGCACGCAATTCTCGACCGCCCATGCGCTCGCCGGCCTGTTCGAGGTCGAGCGCGTGTTTCGCGCCGCGCTCGTCGCCGGCGCGCTCTCGACCGACGCGGCGCGCGGCTCCGACGCGCCGTTCGATCCGCGCATTCTGGCGCTGCGCCGCCATCGCGGGCCCGAGCGAGGTCGCGGCCGCGCTGCGCTGCGCTGATGGCGGGCAGCGCGATCCGCGAATCGCACCGCAACGGCGATCCGCGCGTGCAGGACCCCTATTGCCTGCGCTGCCAGCCGCAGGTGATGGGCGCCTGCCTCGACCTTCTGCGCCAGGCCGCCGCGACGCTGGCCGACGAAGCCAACGGCGTGTCCGACAATCCGCTGATCTTCGCCGAGGACGATCGGCGCTGTCGGGCGGCAATTTCCACGCCGAGCCGGTCGCCTTCGCCGCCGACATGATCGCGCTGGCGGTCTGCGAGATCGGCTCGCTCGCCGAGCGGCGCATCGCGATGCTGGTCGATCCGGCGCTCTCCGGCCTGCCGGCGTTCCTGACGCCGCGCCCGGGCCTGAACTCCGGCTTCATGATCCCGCAGGTGACCGCGGCCGCGCTCGTCTCCGAGAACAAGCAGCGCGCCTATCCGGCGAGCGTCGATTCGATCCCGACCTCCGCCAACCAGGAGGACCACGTCTCGATGGCCGCGCACGGCGCGCGGCGCCTCGCGCCGATGGCGCGAAACGCCGCCCACGTCGTCGCGATCGAGGCGCTGGCCGCCGCCCAGGCGATCGAGTTCCACGCGCCGCTTGCGATCGAGCGCCGCGCTCGAGAGCGTGCGCGCGCGGCTGCGACGCGACGTGCCGCGGCTCGAGGACGACCGCTACTTCCATCCCGACATCGCCGCCGCCGCCGGCGCTCGATCGCGTCCGGCGATTTCGTCGCCGCCGGCGGGCGACATCCGCTTGCCGGAGCTCGACGCCGCATGACGCCCGGATTGGCTCGTCATCGAGCGGCGCGACGCGCCGCTCATCGTCAGCATCCCGCACGCCGGGACGGACCTCGCCGGCTACGAGCCGCGCTTCGTCAGCCCCTGGCTCGCGCGCAGCGCGACGCGGACTGGCATCTCCCGGCGCTCTACGATTTCGCCGCAGACCTCGGCGCGACGATCGTGCGGACGACGATCTCGCGCTCGGTCATCGACGTGAACCGCGACCCCGACGGCGTCTCGCTCTATCCCGGCCAGGCGACGACCGAACTCTGCCCGACGACGACCTTCGACGGCGAGCCGCTCTATCGCGAGGGCGAGGCGCCCGGACGAGGCCGAGATCGCCGAGCGCCGCGCGCGCTACTTCGCGCCCTATCACGCGGCGCTGCGAGCCGAGATCGCCCGCCTGCGCCGAGCGCATCCGCGCGTCGCGCTCTACGACGCCCATTCGATCCGCTCGGTCATCCCGCGCCTGTTCGACGGCGAACTGCCGGTCTTCAATCTCGGAACCAATTCCGGCGCAAGCTGCTCGCCGGCTTTGCGCGACGGCTCGCGGCGGCTCTCGCCGCGAGCGGGCGGAGCTTCGTCGTCGACGGCCGCTTCAAGGGCGGCTGGATCACCCGCTCTTCGGCGCGCCCGGACCGGGCGTCGAGGCCGTGCAGCTCGAGCTCGCCTGCCGCGCCTACATGATCGAGCCCGCGCAGCCGTGGCCGGACACCTGGCCGGGCCCGATCGACGACCGCCTCGCGGCGCGACGCCGACGCGCGCGACGCTCTCGAGGCGCGCTGTCCTCGACAATGTCGCCTCGCTCGAGCTGCGACGATCGCGAGCGCGCCCGACTCCCTCGAACGCCGCCCGAGAGCGAGAAGAACCGCCAATGACCCTCCCGTCCCGCCTCGACAACATGCGCGTCATCCGCGCGCCCGCACGGGACCGAGCTGCACCGCCAAGAGCTGGCTGACCGAGGCGCCGCTGCGCATGCTGATGAACAATCTCGATCCCGACGTCGCCGAGCGGCCGGGCGAACTCGTCGTCTACGGCGGCATCGGCCGCGCGGCGCGCGACTGGAACGCCTTCGACCGCATCGTCGCGACGCTGCGCCGGCTCGAGGCCGACGAGACGCTGCTGGTGCAGTCGGGCAAGCCGGTCGGCGTGTTCCGCACCCACGCCGACGCGCCGCGCGTGCTGATCGCCAACTCCAACCTCGTGCCGCACTGGGCGACCTGGGACCATTTCAACGAGCTCGATCGCAAGGGCCTGATGATGTACGGCCAGATGACGGCGGGCTCGTGGATCTACATCGGCTCGCAGGGCATCGTGCAGGGCACCTACGAGACCTTCGTCGAGATGGGCCGCCAGCATTACGGCGGCGTCCTCGCCGGCCGCTGGATCCTGACCGCGGGCCTCGGCGGCATGGGCGGCGCGCAGCCGCTGCGGCGACGATGGCCGGCGCCTCGATGCTCGCCGTCGAATGCCAGCCGAGCCGGCATCGAGATGCGCCTGCGCACCGGCTATCTCGACGTCGCAGGCGAAGACGCTCGACGAGGCGCTCGCGATCATCGAGCGCTCGACGAAGGCGACGGCAAAGCCGGTCTCGGTCGGCCTGCTCGGCAACGCCGCCGACGTGCTTGCCCGAGCTGGTGCGGCGCGGCGTCCGGCCCGACATCGTCACCGACCAGACCTCGGCGCACGATCCGATCAACGGCTATCTGCCGAAGGGCTGGACGCTTGCAGCAATGGGAGGAGCGCCGCGCGACGCGATCCCAAGGGCGTCGAGCGCGGCGGCGCGCGCGTCGATGGCCGAGCACGTGCGCGCGATGCTCGACTTCCACCACGCCGGCGTCCCGACCGTCGACTACGGCAACAACATCCGCCAGATGGCGCTCGAGGAGGGCGTCGCGGACGCCTTCGACTTCCCGGGCTTCGTGCCCGCCTATATCCGCCCGCTGTTCTGCCGCGGCATCGGGCCGTTCCGCTGGGCCGCGCTGTCGGGCGACCCCGAGGACATCTATCAGCACCGACGCGAAGGTGAAGGAGCTGATGCCGGACGACCCGCATCTGCACAACTGGCTCGACATGGCGCGCGCGCGCATCAAGTTCCAGGGCCTGCCGGCGCGCATCTGCTGGGTCGGCCTCGGCGACCGCCACCGGCTCGGCCTCGCCTTCAACGAGATGGTGGCGTCGGGCGAACTGAAGGCGCCGATCGTGATCGGCCGCGACCATCTCGATTCCGGCTCGGTCGCCTCGCCCAACCGCGAGACCGAGGCGATGCGGGACGGCTCGGACGCCGTCTCCGACTGGCCGCTGCTCAACGCGCTGCTCAACTGCGCCTCGGGCGCGACCTGGGTGTCGCTGCATCACGGCGGCGGCGTCGGCATGGGCTTTTCGCAGCACGCCGGCATGGTGATCGTCTGCCGACGGCACGCCGGAAGCCGCGCGCCGCATCGGCCGCGTGCTGTGGAACGACCCGGCGACCGGCGTCATGCGCCACGCCGACGCCGGCTACGACGATGCGATCGACTGCGCGAAGGAGAAGGGGCTCGACCTGCCGAGCCTGGGGTGAATCCCATCTCCCCGTTTTGACGGGGAGCGGGTTAGGGTGAGGGGCCTGGGCGTTCGGCCGTTGCGGCTTGTCCCCTCGCCCCTCATCCCGGCCTTCTCCCCGCCGAGCGGGGAGAAGGGGAAAAGGAGAACCGCATGGACTTCAATCGACTCGGCCATTCCGGCCTGCGCGTGCCGGCGCTCAGCTTCGGCACGGCCACTTTCGGCGGCGGCAACGCGTTCTTCAAGGCATGGGGATCGACCGACGCCGCCGGCGCTTCGCGGCTGATCGATGTCTGCCTCGATCACGGGGTGAGCCTGTTCGACACGGCCGACGTCTATTCGAACGGGCTTTCCGAGCGGATCCTCGGCGAGGCGATCAAGGGTAAGCGCAACCGCGTGCTCATCTCGACCAAGACGACCTTCCCGATGGGCGACGGGCCCAACGACTACGGCTCGTCGCGCCTGCACATTCTGGAGGCGGTCGAGGCCTCGCTGAAGCGGCTCGGCGATCGACGCGATCGACCTCTTCCAGTTGCACGGGCAGGACTACAACACGCCGGTCGAGGAGACGCTTTCAACGCTCGATCAGCTCGTGCGCTCGGGCAAGGTCCGCTACATCGGCTGCTCGAATTTCTCGGGCTGGCATCTGATGAAGTCGCTCGCGGCCTCCGACCGCTACGGCTACGCCCGCTATGTCGCGCACCAGGCCTACTACTCGCTGCTCAACCGCGACTACGAGTGGGAGCTTATGCCGCTCGGCCTCGATCAGGGCGTTGGCGCGCTGATCTGGAGCCCGCTTGGCTGGGGAAAGCTGACCGGCAAGATCCGGCGCGGGCAAGCCGGCGCAAGCCGGGCACCCGCGCCTACGCCATTCCGGAAACCGGACCGCGCTACGACGAGGAGCGTCTGTTCGCCATCGTCGACGCGCTCGACGCGATCGCCGCGGAGACCGGCAAGACCATCCCGCAGATCGCGCTCAACTGGCTGCTCACTCGCCCGACCGTATCGCAGCCTGATCATCGGCGCGCGCAACGAACAGCAACTGATCGAGAACATCGGGGCGGTCGGCTGGAAGCTGACGCCGGAGCAGGTCGCGAGGCTCGACAAGGCCAGCGACGTCAACGCCGGCCTATCCCGTCTGGCACCAGCGCGATTCGCCGATGCTGAACGAGCGGGCTGCGAGAGGGTAGGGCTTCAAGGTCATTGCGACCGGCTGTCGGGCGCCGGAAGCCATTGCTTCGTGCTGGCCCGACTGGTCCCAAAGTGCTATCGGTCCCCGTTCAGAGGTTCCGTGTTGTCTCGTTTCGCTTTGCCTACGCTGGTCTCCGCGACCCTTCTCTTCGCGACCCTTATCCTTGCGCCGCCGTTATCGTGGGCCGCCGAGCCGAGCCTGCCGCCGTTCTACCAGTCGGTCACGGCGATGAAGCCGCTGGGGAAGCTCGGAGAGGTCGTGGCGAAGGAACCGGTCGCAACCGCGATCCCCGGCGCCCGCGCCTGGCGGATCGCCTACGTGTCGTCTGACCTTCTCGACCGCCCGACGATCGCCACCGCGCTCGTGATCGCGCCGGAGGGCGAGGCCCCCGCGGCGGGCCGCCCGGTCGTCGCCTGGGCCCACGGCACCACCGGCACGGCGCAGAACTGCGGCCCGTCGCAGGAATGGGATC
Organism: uncultured Alphaproteobacteria bacterium; assembly: GCA_963783275.1. Classification (GTDB taxonomy): domain Bacteria; phylum Pseudomonadota; class Alphaproteobacteria; order Rhizobiales; family Beijerinckiaceae; genus Roseiarcus. Next base: position 22,714 of record CAWANA010000016.1, read on the forward strand.
CGGCGCAGCCGCTCAACCAGTATTTCCTGATCGGCGGGACGGCCGGCACGGATTTCGGCGTCCCGGCGGCTGACGAATTCATCCGCGACGGCTACGTGCTCGTCGCGACCGACTATCAGGGCCTTGGCGGCGGCGGCGCCCACCAGTATTCGATCGCCGCGACACAGGCGCGCGACACGATCAATTCGATCCGCGCCGTCGGCGCGATGGGGCTCGGGCGCCGGCAAGCGGGCCGCGGTCTACGGCTGGTCGCAGGGCGGCGGCGCCGCGCTCGCCGCAGCCAGCATGCCCGACTACATCGCGCGGCCCGGAACGGCCTTCGACGGCGTCGCCATCGTCGGCTTCGCCGCGCTCGCGCCCTATGATGTCGCGGCCGTCGCGCCGCAGGGGCCGATGGACGACGCGGCGGCGGCGAAAACGATGGCGTCGCTGATCGAAGGCTTCTCTGACAATCTCGCCGACTTCACCCATTATGCGATGACGATGTGGGCGATGGCGGCGACGTTCCCCGAGCTGAAGATGGCGGACCTCTTCACCGACGATGGGGCGAAGGCGCTCGACACGATCTTCCACGACAAGTGCGTCCACACGGCCGCCGACACCATCGCCTTCAATTTCGGCGCGAACTTCCGGGCGCTGAACAGAAAGGACCCGGCGAACCTCGCCGGCTGGGCGAGGGACTATGCTGCGAGGCAGCGTTCCGCCGGCGAAGCCGGTCGCGCCCGTCGTCATCTATTGGGGCACGAAGGACATCGTGTCGCCGCCGGTGATGGGCAAGCTCTATCGCGAGCAGATGTGCCGGATGGGCGCGAACGTCGCCCGCGTGCAACTGGCCGGCGAGCAGAGCCACTTCACGACGCCGGGCGCCTCGAAACCGCTCTACGTCCCGTGGATCGAGGACCGTTTCGCCGGCAAGCCGGCGGCCGACGGCTGCGCTCCCGCGAACTGATACCGGCGGCCAAAAAAGCCGTTGAGGTTTCCTGTGTCGGAACCGAGCGGCCGGAGCCGTAGTCCCCGCGACGCTAGGACGCCGGAGCCCGACATCCGCCTGCCCTCGGCGTCGAGATAGACGAAGCCTTTGCCCGCGCGCCTGCGCCGGATCGCCGGCTTGCTGTCGCAAACGTAGAGAAGCCCGGGCGGCGCGGGCATGGCGACGTCTACGCGAACAGAGACCTGGACCTCGGCGTCGAGCATGGCGAGGGAACGCCGATCCGGGCCGGCCGTTCCCCGGCGGTTGCAGGCGCCGCAGCATCAGGCCGTCCGGGTCCGAGACGAAAGACGGCGGCAGCAAAGAGTGCTGATAATCCGAATATACGGCGCCGCTCTTATAGCGTTAGCTGTTGGTATGTGGTAAGGAGCGGAGCATCTGTCCGAAAGCGAAGGGGATTGGCGATGGATACGGGCGAGTTTGCCGGTTGGCTTTCGGGGATGGGACGGTTGAGCGGCGCGCAGATTGCGCTGGCGCTCGCCGAACTTTGGGAATTTGCGCGGCGACCCGGTGAAACCGGCGCCCCTCCGTCTTCCGAGGTTCGGCCCGATCCGGCGTCGTCGACTGGAAAGGGCGAACGAAAGGCTTCGAGGGCCGAGCGGGACGAGTTGGCGGCGATTGGCGAGCAGAAGGTCGATCGCCTCGGCTGCGCGCATTGCGGCGCCGAAGAGATGATCGGCTGGGGTCGATCGCATGGGTTGCCGAGGTATCGCTGCAAGTCGTGCGGGCGCACCTTCAACGCCGCGACCGGGACGGCGATGGCCCGGTTGCGCAAGAAGGACCGCTGGCTTGACCAGGCGCAGGCGATGATCGAGGGCGTCAGCCTCGCGAAGGCGGCTGAGCGCTGCGGCGTCCACCCGACCACGGCCTATCGGTGGCGGCATCGGTTCCTGAGCGCCCCGGCGCTGGACAAGCCGCAGATTTTGCAGGGGATTGTGGAAGCGGACGAAACCTTCATCCTCAAATCGTTCAAAGGCCGGCGCTCGGGTCTGGCGCGCAAAGCCCGCAAGCGCGGCGGCAAGGCGAGACATCCCGGCGCCTTTTCCGACAACATCCCCGTTCTCGTGGCCCGCGACCGTTCCGGCGCCACGACCGACGCCGTCCTGCCCGAGGACACGGCCCTGTGCATAACCCAGGCGCTCTCGAGCGCCATGTCGCCAGCCAACCTGCTGGTCTGCGACGGTGGACGCCCTTTGCGGGCTTTCGCGCGACGCGCCAAAATTCCCGTCCGCGTGGTCCCTGCCCCGGGAAAGCCGCTGCCCGGCGCGCCCGATATCCACATCAACAACGTCAATGCCTACCACTCGCGTCTCAAGGAGTGGCTGCGCCGCTTCCACGGCGTCGCCACGAGAAACCTGCCCAACTATCTGGGCTGGCGCCGAGCGCTCGAAGCCTCTGCCGAACCCATCAATCCACAAAGCTGGATGCTATCGGCACTCGGCCACGGCGTGTACCAACAACTAACGCTATAAGAGCGTACGGCGCGCCCTCAGGAGTGAGGATCAGACATAACTACTGTAATTAAATGTATTTTATATCATTCCTGCGTAAACGCGATCCGGGGTCGCAGCGCGAACCCGAACTGGGTTAGGCGCCGGCGCTCCTCGCCCCCGAATCCCGAATCGAAAATGGCGCCGCAATCCTTTGAAAAGGCCCGAAGCGGAATCGAAAATGGCGCCCGGTCAGAACGCGTTGCGGTCGTGGTAGGTCTGGAGGAACTGCCGCACGCGCGGCTCGGCGCTCTCGTGAAAAACCTGCCGCGGCGGCCCGTTGGCGAGGATGCGGCCGCCGTCGATGAAGGCGATGCGGTCCGCGACATGGGCGGCGAAGCCCATCTCGTGGGTGACGATCAGCATCGTCATGCCCTCGGCCGCGAGCGCGCGCATCACTTCCAGCACCTCGCCGACGAGCTCGGGATCGAGCGCCGAGGTCGGCTCGTCGAACAGCATGACGCGGGGCTGCATCGCGAGCGCGCGCGCGATCGCGACGCGCTGCTGCTGGCCGCCCGAGAGCCGCAGCGGATGGGCGCCGGCCTTTTCCGCGAGTCCGACGCGCTTGAGCATCGCCGCCGCCCGGTCGGCCGCCTCGTCCCTCTTGAGCCCGCGCACGCGCACGCAGCGGCTCGGAAACGTTCTCGAGCGCGGTCATGTGCGGCCAGAGATTGAAGTGCTGGAACACCATGCCGATCTCGCGGCGCATCTCGCGCAGCCGCTTGGGCGCCATCGGGCGCCGCTCGCCCTCCTTGTCGATGTCGTAGCCGATCAGTTCGCCCTCGATGCGCACCTCGCCCTCGTCGTAGGACTCGAGGAAGTTGACGCATCGGAGCAGCGTGCTCTTGCCCGATCCGCTCGGGCCGATCAGGCACACGACCTCGGAAGCCCCGACGTCGAGATCGACGCCGCGGAGCACCTGGTGCGCCCCAAAGCTCTTGCCGACGGCGCGGATCTGAGATCATCGGAACGGTCATCTAGCGGCTCGCCAGGAAAGCGGTCGCCCGCGCTTCGACCCGGCGGCCGAGGCGGGAGACGACTTCGACCAGACACCAGTAGAACACCGCCATCGCGAAGATCGCGTCGAAGGCGGTGAACGTCTCCGCGGCCATCGTCTGCATCTGGTACATGAGCTCCGGCACCGTGATGATCGAGAGGACCACCGTCTCCTTCGACATCACGATCAGCGTGTTGACGATCGGCGGCGACGCGGCGACGAGCGCGATCGGCAGGCGGACGCGGGCGAGGATGTCGAGGGGCGCCATGCCGACGCTCATCGCCGCCTCGATCTGCCCGCGCGGAACCGCCGCGAAACCGCCGCGGAAGATCTCCGAGAAGTAGGCCGACGAATAGAGCCCAAGGCCGACGATGCCGGCGGTCGTCGCGCTGAGCCTCAAACCGACGCTCGGGCCGCCGGAATAGAGGATGAAGAGCTGCACCAGGAACGGCGTCCCGCGCAGGACCTCGACGTAGACGCGCAGGAGCGCCTTCAGGGCGCGGCTCCGCGCGTCGGCGCCGAGGGCGACGACGAAACCGATCGCGAGGCCGAGCGCCGAGCCGGCCGCCCAGCAGAGGATCGTGACGCCGAAGCCGTATGCGAAGCGCGGGCGCATAATGGAGGAGGATGTCCCAGTTCATCGCGCGTCCCCGCGGACACGGGCCTCGGCGAGCCGGCCGAGCCCGGCCAGCGACAGATTGATGGCGAGATAGAAGAGGCCCGCCGGCGAGATAGGCTTCGAGCGGGCGGTAGGTCATCGAGGCGATGTTCATGCTGACCCGCGTGATCTCGGCGATGCCGACCACCGAGACGAGCGACGAGGCCTTGATGAGAAGGATGAACTCGTTGATCAGCGGCGGGATCGAGATGCGCAGCGCCTGCGGCAGCAGGATGCGCCGCCAGCGGTCGAGGGCCGTGTAGCCGAGCGCGATCGCCGCCTCGCCCTGCCCGCGCGGCACCGCGTTCAGCGCGCCGCGCAGAATTTCGGCCTGATAGGCGCCCGACGAGAGGCTCAGGCCGCCGATCGCGGCGACCAGCGCCGGAACGTCGAGCCCGAGCGGTGGCGAGGAAGTAATAGATGAACAGCAGCAGCACCAGCAGCGGCACGCCGCGGAACACGCTGACATAGGCGCCGCCGAGCCGTTCGAGCCAGGGCTGCCGGAGAGCCGCGCGACGCAGACGAGCGTCCCGAAGACGAAGCCGAGCGCGATCCCGGCGAGCGACAGCGCGATGCGTCACGCCCGCCGCCTGCGTCAGATAGCCGAACGAATGGAAGAGGATTCGAGGCGCATGCGCGAGGGCCGCTTCATGCGGACGCGGGCCTCATCGTCGCCTCGCGAAAGCGGGATCCACGCTCTCCGGATGCTCGACCCGCGCGGGGATCGACGTGCTGCCGCCGCGGCGAATGGTGGCCTCGAGGACCGGTGACGGCTCTGCCGCCCGTCAGATCGTCGGCTCGGGCACGGTCGTGGGCAGAGCCGTCGACTGGCCGAACCAGTTCTTCTGGATCTGTCGCCATCGTGCCGTCGCCGTCGAGCTTGACGATCGCCGCGTTGACCGCGTCGATCAGCGACTGTGTCGTCGGGCCGGGCGACCCAGGAGAAATAGGTCGGCTGGCCGAACGGCGGCAGCACGACCGCGAAGGTGTCGGGCCGCTGCGACGCGGCGTAGGCGAGGTTCGGCAGCGAATTGATCGACGCGTCGATCCGGCCCGCCGCGAGATCGGCGTAGGACTGGTTGTTGTCGACGTATTCCTTGACCTCGACCGGCTTCGGCAGCTTGGCGGCGAATGCCTTGAACTGCGCGACCTGGGAGGTGCCCTTCTGGCCGCCGACGGTCTTGCCGGCGATGTCCTCGGGCTTCATGATGCTCTTGTCGTCGGCGCGCTTCATCAGCGCCGCGGTCGCGTCGGCGATCGGCACCGAGAAGGCGTAGTGCTTCATGCGCTCCTTGGTGATCGTGACCGGGGCGATGACGAGATCGAACTTCTTGGCCTCGAGGCCGGGCAGCACGCTGGTCCACGGCAGGTCGAGGTAGGAGACCTTGACGCCGAGCTCCTTGGCGACCGCGTCGATCAGGTCGCGGTCGACGCCCTTGTAGACGCCGTTGTCGGAGATATCGAACGGCGGGAACTGCATTTCGGTCGCGACGACCAGTTCGCCGCGCTTCTTGATGTCGGCGAGCGTGTCGGCGAAGGCGGTCCGCGCGCCTCCGGCGAGCGCCGCCGAAGCGAGCCCGGCCAGGCCCGTTTTCAGCGCCATGCGCCGCGACATGAGGAAGCGTTCGAAGTCCTGCATGCTGATCCCTCCGATTGGAAATCCGCCGCGCGCTTCAACTGGAAGCGGCCGGACGCCGTCGAATATGACCATCTATATGGCTCCGCCTGTCAAGCCAGCGCGCCTCGAAGCTAGGCTCCGGCCGTCTCGCGGACCATCGCCCGTCCTTCCCGAACCGCCGCCAAATTGAGCTCGGCGAACTTCGGCGGCGTTTCCAGCCGCACGGCCTGCTCGAGGACGTCGTCGGAGACTAGGCGACCCAGGTGGGCGAGCGCGCCGAGGGCTACGACATTGGCGACGCGAGGGCTGCCAATCTCGATCGCCCGAGCGGCGATCGGCAGGACGTGGAGATCGAAGCCAACTTTCGGCGGGTCAGGCGCCAGCCGCTCGTCGACGATCAGCAGAGCGCCCGGCTTGATCAGCGGCAGCGAGCGGTCGAGGCCGATCTGCGAGAGCGCGGCGACCATGTCGAGCTGCGTCGCGAGCGGATAGTCGCCGGACTCATCGGAGACCACGAGATCCGAGATAGCAGAATCCTCCGCGCGAGGTCGGCTCATAGCTCTGCGACTGCGCCGCGCGCTTGCCCTCAAGCGCCAGCGCGCGAAAGAGGATATGCATGCCGGTGATGAGCCCCTGCCCGCCGCTGCCGGCGAGGCGGATTTCCGCTCGATGGGCGGTGAGGGCGTGGACGGTCATGCCTTGGCCTTCGCTTTCGCCCGCTCGGCCCCAGCGCGCTCGCGATAGACGCGGCCGTATTCGGGGCGGTCTCGCTGCACGAGAATACCGCCACGCAGGCGATTGGGGCGGAACGGCTCGTCCGCGACGTTGCCGAACGCCTCGGGGCGCATGTCGCTCTTCTGAGACAGGATCATCTCCGGCAACTCGCCGAGGTCGTTCTTGCGTCCATAGATCTCGGTGCAGTCCGACATCACCTCGATGAACGAGAAGCCTTCGTGGGCGAGGCCGGCCTTGATGACGATTTTTCAGCGCCGGCGCCTGGCGCGTAACCTCCCGCCCGACGAAACTCGCGCCGGCCGCGTCGGCAAGGCGGCAGGCGTCGAAGGTCGGCTCGGCGTTGCCGTGCGGCGTCGTGGTGGTGAGGCGGTCAATCGCGGTCGTCGGCGACACTTGGCCGCCGGTCATGCCGTAGACCTCGTTGTTGAGCATCAGGCAGGTGAGATCGAGATTGCGTCGGCAGGCGTGGATGAGGTGGTTGCCGCCGATCGCGAGGCAATCGCCGTCGCCGGTGATGACGACGACCGTCAGGTCGGGCCGTGCGAGCTTGAGGCCGGTCGCGAAGGCGAGCGGACGGCCGTGGGTCGTGTGGAAGGTGTTGGCGTCGATATAGGCGCCGACACGACCCGAGCAGCCGATCCCGGAGACCACGGCCAGCCGGTTCTTGTCGATATCGAGCTCGTGCACTGCCCACAGGAGGCACCGCAGCGCGATGCCGTGTCCGCAGCCCGGACACATAAAATGCGGCATCATTTCGAGCCGCAGGTAGTCCTTGATGTCGAACGGCGTGCGCACAGCCTCGTTCATGCGACGAGCTCCCCGACTGCTCGGGCGATGTCGGCAGGCGCGATCGGTTCGCCGTCGATGCGGTTGAGGCGCACGACCTTGTCGCGCCCAAGCATCCGCTCAACTTCGAGCCCGAGTTGGCCGGCGTTCATCTCGGGAACGAGGACTCGCCTTGCCTTTGCCGCGGCCGCTTGGAGCGCCTCCTCCGGGAACGGCCACAGCGTCACGGGCCGGAAGAGGCCGGCCCGGACGCCGGCGCTGCGCAAGTCCTGCGCGGCGCGGCGCGCCGCTCGCGCGACGATGCCGACAGCGACGATGACGACGTCGGCGTCCTCCACGTCTAAAGTCTCGATCCGCTCGATCCGGTCGCGGTTGATCTCGATCTTGTCCAGAAGGCGCTGCGTCGCCTTGGAGGCGAGGTCAGGCTTCTGGGTCGGAAAGCCGTCGGGCATATGGGTCAGGCCGGTCACATGGACGCGATGGCCATCGCCCGGCCGCGACATGACCGGGACCAGATCTTCCGCTTCCGCGTAAGGCAGGAAGTCCGGCTCCGCGCCGCTCGCCCATTTGCGCGTCACCGTCGCCACCGTGCGGCGCTGCGGGAGAACGATGGACTCGAGAAGATGCGCGATCACCTCGTCGTAGAGCACGACGACCGGGGTGCGGAATTCCTCCGCCAGATTGAAGGCGCGGATCGTCTCGTCATAGATCTCCTGCACCGAGGCGGGCGCGACGACGATGATCGGATGGTCGCCGTGCGTACCCCAGCGCGCCTGCATGATGTCGCCCTGCGAGGGGCGGGTCGGCATGCCGGTCGACGGACCGCCGCGCATCACGTTGACGATCACGCAGGGCGTCTCGGTCATCGCGGCGTATCCGAGATTCTCCTGCATCAGCGAGAAGCCGGGGCCGCTGGTCGCGGTCATCGCCTTGACGCCGCCGAGCGAGGCGCCGATCACTGCGGCAAGTGAGCCGATCTCGTCCTCCATCTGCACGAAAACGCCGCCGGCGCGCGGCAGCTCACGCGACATCTGCTCCGCGATCTCGGAGGAGGGCGTGATCGGATAGCCGGCGAAGAACCGGCAACCGGCCGCGATGGCGCCGAGCGCGCAGGCGCGGTTGCCGTGCAGCGAGGCGAGCGAGGGCGTCGTCATCAAGCTGTCACCGGTTCATGAACGATCGTGCGGACCTCGATCGCGAAGTCGGGGCAGAGCCATTCGCACACCCGGCAGCCGGTGCACGCCTCCGGCGTCGTGAGCAACGCGACCTGCTGGTCGTTGAGCGTCAAGCAGCGTTCCGGACAGAGTTTCACGCAGATGTCGCAGCCTTTGCACCACGTGGCGTTGATGTCGAGCTTGACCGATACGTCTGGCTGGTCTGCGTCCGCCACGTGCGCGGCGAAGTCGGCGTCGAACCGCAGCGACGGGTCGCTGCGCGCCGCCTCCGCCCAGGTTCGGCCCGCCTCGAACGCCCGGCTATTGATCGCTCGTGATTTTTGCGGCGTCAGCGATTCGAGCACAGCGAGCCAGTCGGCGACGGACACGTCCATCGAGGCCGAGAGCACGCCGAGCAGGACGGTGTTGGCGGCGCGCGGCTCGCCGAGGCGCGTCGCGATCGCACTCGCGTCGAGCGCATAGCCTTCGCTAACCTTGTCGAGCGCCTCGGCTGGGGTCTCTCGAGCGTAGGCCATCGGCGCGCCGTGGCGTCGCGAGCGGCACGCGAAGGGCGGCACGATGCGGCGCGTGTCCGCGATGAACACGCCAGTCTCCGGGCGCAGATAGTCGAGCCAACGCAATCCCTCGGCCCATTCGAGCGCGATCAGCGCGTCCGCCTCGCCCCTGGCGATGGTCGGCGACCAGACTTCCGCGCCGAAACGCACGTGGCTGAACACCACGCCGCCGCGCTTGGCCATGCCGTGCACTTCGCTTTGCTTGACCTGAAGGCCTTGCCTCTGGCCGATCAGCGCCAGCGCCTTCGAGATCATCAGGACGCCCTGGCCGCCGACGCCTACGATCATCACGTTCAGCGCGCGAGCCGCCTCCGTCGCAAACTCGGCCTTCTCGATGGTCGGCTCGGCGCTCATGCGAGGGCCATCGGCTGGATGCAGTCGGACGGACAGACCTGCGCGCAGAGCGTGCAGCCGATGCAGGCGGCGGCGTCGATAGCGACCCTGTGGCGGCCCTCATAGAGCGAGTCCGACCAGATCAGCGCCGGGCAACCGAGGTTCATACAAGACTGGCAGGCGACGCAGCCGTCCTGCGTCACAGCGAGGGGCGCGCCCTTGATCTTGACGGGATCCAGCACGCAAGGACGTTCGGAGATGACGACCGAGACGCCCTTATGCACGATCGCCTCGCGAAGGGTCTGGTACATGTGGCCGACGTCGTAGGGGTCGACGCGGCGGATCCAGTTGACCCCGACGGCGCGGCAGATCGCCTCGTAGTCGACCTTCGGCGCCGCCTCGCCGCGCAAGGTCCGCCCGGTGCCCGGGTGGTCCTGCCCGCCGGTCATCGCGGTGATCGCATTGTCGAGGATGACGACGGTGACGTTGGCTTGGTTGTAGACCGCGTCGATCAACGGCGGGATGCCGGAATGGAGGAAGGTCGAGTCGCCGATGGTGGCGACGATCGGCTTCGTCTCGCCCGCCGCCGCCATGCCGACGGCGTTGCCGATGCTCGCGCCCATGCAGACGGTGGTGTCGATCGAGCGCAACGGCTCGACGGCGGCCAGCGTGTAGCAGCCGATGTCGCCGGCGACCCGGGCGTCGAGCCCGCGCAGCGCGAGGTAAGCGCCGGTATGGGGGCAGCCGGCGCAGAGCACCGGCGGACGCGCCATCGGCTCGAAGCCGAGCGGGACGGGCGCGGGCGGCGCCTCGGCGAGGCCCGCGGCGGCGAGGCCCGCGCGCACGAGTTCCGGCGACAGTTCGCCGAGCCGGGGGAATAACGCCTTGCCCTCGGCGGAGAGGCCCATCGCGCGGATCGCCGTCTCCAGCGCGGGCTCCAGCTCCTCGACCACGAGGAGCCGGTCGACCGACGCGGCGAAGGCGCGAAGCGTCTCAGCCGGGAGGGGATAGGCCGCGCCGAGCTTCAGGATCGAGGCGTGGGGAGCGACCTCTTTCACGTAAAGATAGGCGGTCGAGCCGGTGACGATGCCGAACTTCCTGTCGCCCTTCTCCCAGCGGGTCAGCGGCGAGGTCTCGAAGTAGCGCGCGAGCTTCGCCTCGCGGTCGATCAGCTTCGGATGAAGCCTTCGCGCGTTGGCGGGAATGGTGACGGTCTTGCCCGGCTGGTCGACGAAGCCCTTGGAGGGCGGCGCGACGCGTTCGCCGACCCGCACCACCGAGCGGGTGTGCGAGAGTCGGGTGGTCGAGCGCACGATCACCGGCGTGTCGAACGCTTCGCTGAGTCTCGAAGGCGAGACGGGTGAAGTCGCAGGCCTCCTGGGCGTCCGAGGGCTCCAGCACCGGCACGCCGGCGAAACGGGCGAAGAGCCGGGTATCCTGCTCGTTCTGCGACGAGTGGATGCCGGGATCGTCGCACACGACGAGCACGAGCCCCCCGTGCGCGCCGATATAGGACTGCGACATGAGCGAGTCGGCGGCCACATTGAGGCCGACGTGCTTCATGCAGGCGATCGCCCTGACACCCGAGAGCGCGGCCCCGATGGCGACGTCGAGCGCGACCTTCTCGTTGGTGGACCATTCGGCATAGAGGTCGGAGGCCGGATAGCGGCCGAGCGATTCGAGGATCTCGGTCGAGGGCGTGCCGGGATAGGCGGCCGCGACCCTGACGCCCGCTTCCCACGCGCCGCGCGCGATCGCCTCGTTGCCCATCAGCGGCAGGACGTCCTCGGCCGCTTGCGGCCTCACCTGTCGGTTCATCGCGTTCCCCCCGAAAGCGGGATTTTCCCTTTGCGCTGGTTATTGCGTCCGATGCAAGGAAAGCGTCAACCGCCGAGGCGCGACAAATCGCAGCGGGCGAGCCGCCGTCGGTCAAGGCCTCTCGCGTGACAGGGCCATTCGTTTTTGCGAGGAAGCCGGCATGACGGACAGCCAACTCCCGGTTGCGGAGCGCCGGTCGGAGGATACGGCCACGCTGGAGAGCGTGGTCGGCCGCCTGGGCGGGGGCGTGCGCGCCTGGTCGCTCGCCGTGAGCTTCCTCGGCGACTGCATCGTTCCGCGGGGGGGCGAGGTCGGAATCGCGACGATTGCGGAACTGCTCGCCGCCTTCGGCGTGGACGCCGGCGTCACGCGGACCTCGATGTCGCGCCTGGCGAGCGACGGCTGGGTCACAAGGCAGAAGGTCGGCCGCAACAGTTTTTACGCCCTGACGCCGCGGGCGCTCGCCGCCTCGGAAACGGCCTCGCGGCGGATCTACGCCGCGCGCCACCCCGAGGCCCCGTGCGGCTGGCGGATCGTCTACGCGGGCGGCCTCGAAAGACGCGAGCAGACGAGCCTTCGGACGGCGCTGAAGCGGCGCGGCGCGGCCGAGCTCGCCCCTCAGGCCTATTGCCTTCCGGCCGGCGACGATCCGCTCGAGGCCTCGAGCGCGATCGCGTTGACCTGCGAGCCCCTGCCGGAGGCCGATGCGCGGCTTCTGGTCGCCCGCGCCTTCGACCTCGCCGCGCTCGGGCAGGACTACGCCCGGTTCGTCGCGGCTTTCGCGCCCGTCCGCGACGGTTTTGAGACCGGCCGCAGGCTCGCCGGGCTCGACGCGCTGGCGATGCGCGTGCTCGTCGTCCACGCGTTCCGCCGGATCGTGCTGCGCGACCCGATGATCCCGGCCCCCTATCTGCCGGACGGGTGGCCGGGGCTCGCGGCGCGGGCCACGATCGCGGCGATCTGGCGCGCGCTGCTGCGTCCCTCCGAGTCCTGGCTCGACGCCAACGCCGCCTCCGCCTACGGGCCGCTTCCCCCGCGATCAGCCTCCTGGCGGCGGTTCTAGCGTGAGCGGTCGGCCCCCTTCCGCGCCGCCGCCGTTCGGCCTTCGGCGCGGCGCCATTTCCGAGTCCGTTTCGAGCGTTTTCAAGGGGCTGCGGCGCCATTTCCGATTCCATGTAACTGCCAAGCCGGGGTGAGTCCGAAAAGCCACACTGAAGAGAGGATCGATTGGGGCGGTGCGTTTTTTTCGAGACACGGGGGCGGACTTCTGACTGAAGGTTGAGTGATCCTTCCGCCTGCAGTCGTGGAGTTGAGTCAATTCGCTCAAACGCGAGATCGAGGCTCTTCGGGCCGAGAACGCCGAGCTTCGGCGACGGCTGGATCTGGACAGCTCCAACAGCTCCAAGCCGCCGTCGAGCGACGGGCTGAAGAAGAAGCCTCGCCTATTGAAGAGCTTGCGCACGCGCAGCGGCAAGCGGAGCGGCGGCCAGAAGGGCCATCGCGGCGACACGCTGCGCCAGGTCGCCGAACCCGATCGGATCGTGGAGCACGCGGCCGAGGTGTGCGAGCATTGCCGGGGGCTGCTTCTGGCGAATTCGAAGATCGGCGCGGAGAAGCGCCAGGTCTTCGATCTTCCCGAGAAGCCGCTGATCGTGACCGAGCACCGCGCGGCGATCCATCGCTGCCCGGCTTGCCGCGGACGCACGCGCGCGGACTTTCCCGAGGGCGTGGTCTCGCCGGCCCAGTATGGCGAGCGCTTCAAGGCGGCGGCCGTCTATCTCAACGCGCAGCAGCTTGTGCCAGAAGAACGCACCGCGCAGGTCCTGCAGGACCTGTTCGGGGCGACGGCGGCCTGCGGGGCGAGCGTGGCCGGATGGGTTCGCCGCAAGGCCGAAGCGCTGGCGCCCGTCTATCGCGGCATCGGCGCATGCGTCGCGACGGCGCCGGTGCGCTGCCTCGACGAGACGGGCTTTCGCATCGCCGGGACGACCCGCTGGCTGCACACCGCCTCGACGACGACCCACACGTTCTATCGCGCCGGCGAGCCCCGCTCGGCCGTGCCCGAGGTGCAGGGCGGCGTCGTGGTCCACGACCATTGGCGCGCCTATTACGGCCTCGAAGACGTCGATCACGCCTACTGCAACGCCCATCTCCTGCGCGAGCTTCAGGCGGTCTGCGAACTGGACAAGGAGCCCTGGGCCGAGGCCCTGCGCACGACCCTTCTGGACGCCAACGAGGCTGTCGGAACGGCCAAGGCGCAGGGCGCCGAGGCGCTCCCGCCCGAATCGATCAAGGCGTTCGAAGAGCGATATTGGGCGGCTGTCCGGGAAGGCCTCGCCCTTCACAGGAGCTTGCCGGCCTTCGATCCGTCGATGAACCCGAAAAAGCGCAAGAAGCAGCGGCCCGCTCACAATCTCCTCATTCGGTTCAAGACCTTCAAGGAGGCGACCCTCCGGTTCCTCACCGATTTTGCCGTTCCCTTCACCAACAACCTCGCCGAACAGGATTTGAGGATGATGAAGGTGAAGACCAAAATCTCCGGCGGCTTCCGAACCCCGCAAGGCGCCGCCGACTTCGCCCTCCTGCGCTCCGTGATCTCGTCGGCCCGAAAGCAAGGATTTCAACATCGGCAAGGCCCTGACCCTCGCTCCCGAACGACTGGCCGTCGACTTGAAGCTCTGAGCCTCCCTTCACTTCAGATCAGACCGATCCCAGAAAAATGCCTCCCCCGAACCACAAGAAATGGTCGCAGGCGGCTTGGCAGTTACGATTCCATGGGCGGACAAAGAACAGACCTATACGGTAATAACCGCGGCGCCTCGCCGCCGGCTCCGTGATTCGAATCAATCCTCCCCGTCACGCGTGACCTTGCCGTTCATCACCGTCATGATCACGCTCCCGTTCATCATCGCGGCGCGCGCCGCCTCGTCGACCGGCGCTGTCGTCATGGAGCGATCCCCGTCGACGTGAGCGACGCGGTGACGACGCTCGCCAGCAGGACGGCGACCGAAGCCATGAACCAGCGCAGCGTCCGTCTGTATTCGGACTCCTCCTCGTCCTCGGGCTGGAGCGCGCGCCACAGCGCGTAAAACTCGAGCAGGATCGCGACCACGAGCAAGAGGCCCGCGACGATCGACGCCCCCGTCACCCGCCCGCGCGCTTCGAAGCCCCAATAACGCATGAACAGAAGCGAGAAGCCGATCACGACCGTGATCGCGGAGATCACGCCCTGCCGGTAGCCGGCGGGAAGCGGCGATTGCGGTCTGCGAGAATCGTCCATCTGCCTCTCTGCAACTCACCCGTCAAACGACCATCTGTCCTTTGACGTCCAAAAAAGAGCCCCGTCGATTTGCCCAGCATCTCCGGCTTGACGTGCGTCGCCCCCGGCTCAAGCTGGAGGCGACGGACGACGGCAATCATTTCACCAGTCTGCGCCTCATCAGGCGAAGGTCGGGAACCGCCCCTCGGCGAAGAGCGGCGGGCGCAGCCGAGACCAGTTGGACGCGAACTGGAAGGTGTCGAGATCGGCGAAAGTCTGGCCGATCGCCTGCATGCCCGAAGGCATCCGGTCCTCGACCACGCCGAGGGGCACGTCCACGATCGGGTAGCGGTTGAGGAGGTTCCACGGCCAGGTCAGCACGTACCCGAACCCCGTGCCCGTCCACAGGTCGACCTTGTCTTCCTTGCTCTGGAACATGTCCGCCTTGACCAGAGGCGTCGCGATGGTCGGCATGAGCAGGATGCGATAGCCCTTGCCGAAGACGCGCTCCTGAACCTGCCGGTGGAGCTGTTCCAGCAAAGTCTCCGCCGCCTCGGCCTGAGCCGGTCCGACGGGTCCGACCAGGTCGAGCACATCGGTCATATAGGGCGAGAGCAGATCCCGATGGGCATTCGATGTCTCGATGAAAGTGCCTATCGACGTGGCCATCAGCCCGCGCATGTAGGCGAACTTCTGGGTCTTCGAGAAGCCGCAGTCGACCTCGTCGACGACGCAGCCGGCGCCGCGCAGCGTCTCGACGCCTTTCCGCATCGCGTCCTTTACCGACGGAATGACGTCGGCAATGCCTGCGCCCCAATCCACGGCGATGCGCCATCCTGAAAGGTCCCCGTATTGGGCGGGATAGTCGAGACGAGGCCGGATCGCGGCCATGACCTTGTCGGACGGGCCGACGACCGCGTTCTGGAGATGGACGAGGTCGCTGAACTGTCGCGCCATGGGGCCCGAGGTCGAGTAGGGGATTTCCCCGCCCGCGACCCGCCCGAACGGCGGCCTGAAGCCGTAGACGCCGTTCTGCGAGGCGGGAAGGCGGATCGAGCCGCCCATGTCCGAGCCCAGGGCAAGCGTCGCGAAGCCCGCGGCCAGCGCCGCCCCCGATCCCGCGGACGACCCGCCCGGGGAGTATTCCAGGTTCCACGGATTATGGGTGGTGCCCCAGGCGCGGGTCGAGGCGCCGATGAACAGGTAGAATTCCGGCACCGTCGTCTGGAACGGCATGACGGCGCCCGCCGCCTCGAGCGAGTCGACGATGGCTGCGCTTTCCGTTGCGCGCGGTGAGTCCTTGTAGATGAGCGAGCCCTGCGTGATCCGCCAGCCCGGCCGGGCGAACTCGTCCTTTATCGCGACCGTGATCCCTTCGAGCGGTCTCGCGTCGCCGCGGCGATAGCGGTCCTCGGACTTCCGGGCGTCCTTTCGCGCCTCGTCGAAGTGCGCGTCGGTGATACAGTTGACCTTGGGGTTGAGCGCCTCGATCCGCTTGATCTGCGCCTCCAGGAGATCGACCGGCGAAGCCTTGCTTCGCCTTGAACATGGCGATGAGATCGTCGACCGACGCGTAGCTGAGCGGATCGTCGGTCTGGGCCCGCGCAGCCGGAGCATCGAGCGCCGAGGCGACAACCGCCGCTCCCGCGCTCTTCATGAGTGTCCTTCTGTCGATCATGTGCGCCTCCGCGCTTTGGGGGATGTCCGAGCCCCGTGTGTCGAGCGGTCCGCCGCCCCGTGAATGGTCAGAAGACCAACGCCAGCGTCGTCGCCAGTTGCCAGCGGGGGCCGATCTCCGGCCTCACGACGTTGTAATAGGCGCTGACCGCCAGATCGACCGGGAGCGCGCCGACGCGGAAGGTCCGGCCGGCGCCGCCCCCGATGGGGACCGTCCATTTGGTCCCCTCGGCCTGCCAGTTGGCGACGATGTTCGGCCCCGAAATGACGTACCAGCCGTCGTCGAAGTTGTAGGCGACGAAGGGATTGCCGAGGAAGGTGCTGTAGCTGGCGCTGGGCGCGCCGCCGAACGACCAGATGTTGTTGGCCAGCGCGCCGGCGACCCAGGGCCCGGTCATGTAGACGATCACCGCGCTCGGCCCCCCGCCCCAGACATTCGAGCCGAGCGTCGCGCTGCTGATCGTCGGAATCTGCACAACCGGTCCTGCGCCCCAAAGGAATCCATTCGTGGGGTGTTTGGGCGCGAGGAACGCGGTGAACGATGTCGGCCCAGTCCCCACAGGAACGGTCGGAAATGGCGACAGGTCCGGGTTCCAGACCACCGGCAGGACGGTCCGGGTGATCAGGTTCCAGTCGTCGGTGATGTGGAACGGCACCACCGGCTGCAACTGGAGCACGTTCTGCGTTCCGTTGTGGGGGCCGTAGCCGAAATTGGTGTTGTTCACCATCGGGAAACTGATGAGGTCGCCGACCGGATTCTGCAGCTGTCTGGCGAGTTCTGCGTTACTCTCGTCCTTCGCGTCGTCCCCGACCAGCGGCTCCCGGGCCGTCTGCGGCGCTGCCTGGGGAGCCGCCTGCGAAGCCGTCTGCCCCCAGGAGGGGCCCGAAGCCGTCGCCAGCGCCATTCCAAGCAGGCTTGCCGTCGGCCTCGCCAATGCAAAAAACCTACCCGTCTTCATCTTCACCACCGACGACTTCAACGCTTCACACGACCAACGCACTCCTCAAGGCCCCGGGCGCTCAGCGCGGGGCGCGCGCCACTTCGTCCATCCACAGCCGGATATCGTTCCAGCCTTTCGAGTACTCGACGACGGAATGGGCCGGCAGAGATGAAAAGCGCACCGTCACGATGTGGCGGACAGGATTGATGTACAGCCCCTGACCGAACACACCCAACCCCATCAGGGCATGATCTTCGCCGCCCAACTGATACCAATAGGATCGATACGAAGTGATCACCGGATTGTTCTTGAAGTTGCCGTTCTTCCAGGCAACGATATCGCCCTGCTCGTACAGGCGATCGATGGCGGTCGCCGGAAAGACCTGCTGGCCGTTGACTTGTCCGTGGTCGGCGATCATCAGGCCCAACTTGGCAAGATCTCGCGCAGAGATTGTCAAGCCAGTGCTGCTGTACACCTTGCCTGTCGGATCGATCGGTTGATAGATATCATCCTGCAAGCCAAGCTTTGACCACAACAACTCGCTCGCCAGCTGCTCGTAAGGCTCTCCGGCGGCTCTCGTCAGGACCCAGCCCGCAACCTCGGTGGTCATCGACGCATAATGGAAATAGCCGTCGTTCGGGCCGTCCGCCTTGACCTTCGCCAGGGTCTCGTAGGCGGATTGGCGGCTGTTCAAGGTCATTGTCGACCACAGAGCTGCGTCTGCAACATCAGACTCTCCGCTCGTTTCTCCTCCTCCGACATTGACTTTCATGTCCAGGACGTCGCGCACGGTCGCGTCGCCGAACGGCGAATCCGTCAACTCCGGTACGTAAGACTTGACCGGGCGGCTCTCGTCGAGCCTGCCCTGCGCGATCAACAATTCGGCCAGGAGGCCGGTGACGCCCTTCGTGACCGATGAAATATAATGCGGCTTGCTGGCGCTCATGCCATTGCCGTACCACTCCGACACCAGCGCGCCGTCCTTGACCACCACCAGAGCATCGGTGAAGGTCTCGCTTGCATAGTCCGCGACGGTGTGGCTCGCGCCGTTTATCGTCACGTTCGTATTGAGCAGCGCTTCGTCCAATTTCTTTGGAAGCGGATAGATGTCCGTGCGCTCGGTCAGCATCGACGTCGTACGCGCGACGCGGCTGGTGTTCTGAAGCATCCAACGGACAAACGGATACTGAAACAGGTTGTCGGGGGTCACCAGCTTGTCGGGCGGCGGCGGAAAGCCGACCATGACGCCGGCTTCCCGCCAGGTCAGATGGCAATCCGGCGCATCCTTCACCGCGTCGGCCCGGACGCCCGCCGCCAGCGCAACCTTGTCGTCCCCGATGAGGCAGGCCGCCGTCGAGAGCTGCGCTTGGCTCCACGCCGGCCCGATCGCAAACGCCATCGCAATCGTCGAAACAAAGGTTCTCAGGGTATCCATCCTCGTCGCGTCCTCAATCTCTTCCGATCACCCGCCATGCGTAAATCGGCCGTTCATCATCGTCAGCTCGACCGGGACCGAGGCGATGTCCTGTGGCGAAACGTCGAACAGATTTCTCGCAAGCACGATCAGATCCGCGCGCTTGCCCGGCTCGACGGAGCCGACCTTGTCTTCGAGGCGCAATTGACGCGCCCCCGCCAGGGTGGCGGCCTGGATCGCCTCCGCCAGATCCATGCGCTCGGTCGCGGGCGCCAGCACCGGCGCGTCAGGCTTGCCGACCAGCTGACGCGTCACGGCGACCTGGATCGAGTCGAGCGGCTTGTAGGTCGAGACGTAGCCGGCCGCGGGCCAGTCTGATCCGAACGTCACCGAACCGCCGCCCGCAAGAATCGACTTCGGCCGATAGACCATGCTCTGGCGCGCCGGACCGTAGAGCCGGGTCAAGGTGTCCACGGTGTCCGGGTCGGCCGACAGCCAGTTGGCGGAAAACTGGGCGATGACGCCGAGCTTGCCGAACCGTGGGATGTCCACGTCGTCGGTCAGGACGTTGTGCGCGATCGCGTGACGCCGGTCGCGCGGGGATTGGCTGCGATCGCGGCCTCGATCGCGTCGAGCGCGACGTGCGCCGCGCGCTCGCCGCAGGCGTGGATATGGACGTCGATCCCGGCCTTGTCCGCCTCGAGGATCACGCTCTTCCACTGCGCCTCGCTGAAGGGCGAACTGCCGATCGTATCCGGCTTGTCCGCGTAAGGCTCGGTGAGCCATGCGGTATAGCCCCCGGGCGTTCCGTCGCCGAGCATCTTCAGGATGGGCGCCTGGACGAGGTCGGTGTCGATGCGCCGCATCAGCTCCTGCGTGGACCCGATCGCGCCCTCGACCGGCGGCGCCTTGAGGAGATACGAACCGACCACGCGGAACGGCAGCCGACCCTGCTTCTCGAGTTCCGTATAGATTTCGAGGATCGCGCCCTGATCGGCGCCGATCGGCGGAACCCCGGCGTCGAAGACGGAGGTGATGCCTGCGGCGGACGCCTTGGGCAGCCAGTCGACGAGCAGCTTCGCCATCGAGTCGAGCGAGATCGGCTCGATGCCGTTGACGACCTCGAGAAGGGCCGAGGTCTCCATGACGTAGCCTGTCGGCTTTCCGCTCCTGTCGCGCACGTAATAGCTGAAGCCGGGAACCGGATCGGGCGTGTGCGCGTCGATCTTCGCAATTTCGAGCGCCTTGCTGTTGGCCCACAGACTGTGCGCGTCGATCGCGAGGAAGAACGCCGGCCGGTCCGCAATCACCGCGTCCAGCATGTCCCGCGTCGGTCCCTCCGGCGGGAACATGTCGACGCGCCAGCCGAAGCCACGGATCGTTCCCGTCGGGTGCGTCTTCGCGAAGGCGGCGATCGCGGCGAGCGCGTCTTTGGCGGTGGGAACCTGAAGATCGACCCCCGCGGTCATGAACGCGCCGAGAAACGGATGAATGTGGCTCTCGACGAAGCCGGGCATGAGCATCCGCCCGGCGAGGTCGATCACCTGTGGTCTCCGGCCCGGCGAGCGCGAGGACGTCCGCGTCCGAGCCCACGGCGACGATCTTGTCGTCTTTGACCGCGACCGCCTGCGCCCAGGGCTTTCTGGCGTCGAGCGTGTAGACCTTGCCGTTGCGGAAGATCACGGAGGCGTGGTCTGTCGCATCTGTCGCCCCGAATGCGGCGCTCGACAAGGAAAGCGACGACGCCCCGACGCCGACACAGGCGAGCGAAGCCTGCAGGAAGCGGCGCCGGTCGAAATCTTTGGGAAACCGGTCGGTCATGAACGCGCCCAAGGCGTTCGAGAAACCGCAGTTGATGCACATGGCGATAGTCCTCTCTTAGAGAGCCCGTTCCGGCCGCGCGCTCTGCGCGGAGTTCGTCAGCGCTCGCCGATCCGTCAGAACGCCACCCTTCCCCTCACGCCCAGGAACAGCGCGGTCGCTTCGCCGGGCGTTCCCGGCCAGATGACCTGGACGTCCGGCCCCAACCGAAGGTGAGGGGCGACCGCGCCGTCGTAGTAGGCCTCGAGCACGCGCTCGTCGTTCAGGCCGCCGCCGAACGCGACGAGCCCGTTCCTGAGCGTTCGGCTCCACAGGTAATCGGTCCACGCCACGCCCCAGCGGTCGTCGGGGCGTCCGGCCGTCGAGCCGCCGACGCCCACGAGGACCGTGTTTCCGATCGGATTGGGGTTGGCGTCCGAGGCGGAGATCTGACCGAAGAAGCCCCAGCCCTTGCCGGGATTGTCCGGGTCCTGCCACAGGAACTGCTGCACGGCGTAGGAGCCGAAATAATAGCCCTGCTTCGTGAGCTTCGCCGCGCTTCCCTGCGGCAGGAGAAGCTGCGGCGCGTCGTCGAAATTGAACCCTTCCGCGGTACTGTAGACGCCACGCAGCGTGTGGTAGCCGGCGAGGCCGAACAGGGTCAGCGGAACCGTCGCCGAGAGGCTCGTCGTCGTGCCTTGCGCGAAAGGATGCTCGATCACGTCGAGGTCCTGCGCGTTGCGCGGATCGTACACCATGAGCGTGAACTTGGCGGGGGCGGTCGTGACCGTGGCGATGCCGCCGATGATGTAGGGCGGCGTGACGCCGCTTACCGGCGCGGCGAGGCCGATGTTCCAGAAGGTCGTCTCGCCGCCGCCGCCGATGAGCGGCGTCTTTGCGGCGACATCAAGCATGTTGAACTTGCCGAGCGTGATCGAGACGGCGTCGCCGAATTTTTGTGAGACGATCAGCGACAGGTCGGTCGTCGTTCCGCCGAGCGTCGGAAAAGCGAGGGCGGTGTTGACCGGCAGGATCGAGCCGTCGCCGCGCTGATTGGCGCTCTGGCCGAAATCCTGCTCGAAGTGGGCCGATACGCTGAGACCCGGCCAGAGCCCGAGCTTGCTCCCGTCGATCCCGAGGAGGACGTCGGCCTTGCCGCCGAATGGGACTCCGTACTCGCCGTCGCCGCCGGCCAGCCCCTGGCCGAAGCCGGTCACGCCGCCGCCGAGACTGATCCCGAGCGCGGCGAGGGACTGTTGCAGGTTGACGACCGGCTGCGCCCAGTCGTCGGCGAAGGCGGGCGACGCGAGAGCGAGCGAGACCGGAATTGCGGCCAACCGCAGCATCCGCCTCATCAGTGAACGACGGATTGCGAGAGGTTGGCGATGACGACGCCCGCCACGATGAAGCCGACGCCGATCAGCGCCGGCGTATCGAGCGCCTGCCGGAATTTCACGTATCCGATCGCCGTGATCAGGACGATCCCGAGCCCGCTCCAGATCGCGTAGGTGATGCCGATCGGGATCGTCTTCAGGGCGAGCGACATGAAATAGAGGCTGCCCATGTAGCAGACCACCATCACCAGAGTCGGGACCAGCTTCGTGAGTTGCTCCGACATCTGGAGCGCGGTCGTGCCGGTGACTTCGAGGAGGATCGCGATCGCCAGCGCCGCGCCGCTGCTGATGGGGATTGTCATGACGCGCTCATCGTCGGTGCGGCCCAGAGTGCAATCTACAGCCGTCCAATTGGCTTCGGAATGCGCCTATTCGCCGCGTCAGACATGAACATGCGACCCCATCTGGAGATGAGGCGTTTCCAGGCGACAGGCGCAGGCCGATTTGCCAGGACCTCGGTCGCCCGCCGATCGGTGATGTCACTGGCCCGCGAGCGGGCATCCGCCGGCGCCGGGCGGGCGGAACGCGTCGGCGGCCGGGATCTTGGCGACCACCGTCAGATAATCCCACGGCTCTTTCGACTGCCGCAGGCGTCTTCACCCGCATGAGATAGCGGTCGTAGAGCACGCGGCCGTCGGGGCGGATCGATCCCGTGATCGGTGAAGACGTCGTGGATCGGCGCGGCGCGCATCGCTTGCGCCACCGAGCCGGCGTCGTCCGTCCCCGCTTTCGCGACCGCTTCGAGATAATGGCGCACGGAGGAATAGAGCGCGACCTGGTTGTCGTTCGGCATCCGGCCTCGACGCGTCGAAAAAGCGCTTGGCGAAGGCGCGCGTGTCGTCGTTGAGGTCCCAGTACCAGGACTGCATGAAGGTCAGGTCGTGCGCCACGTCGAGGCCGAGCGCGTTGACGTCGCTGAGATAGGTGATCGGGGTGGCGAGATATTGCGCCGGGGCGAGATGGAATTCGCTCGCCTGCTTCAGCGCGTTCGAGAGATCGGCGCCGGTGATGGCGAACACGACGACCTTGGCCCCCGAAGCCTGGGCGGCGAGCAGGTAGGAGCTGAAGTCGGCCGTGTTGAGCGGCGAGCGCACGGCGCCCGCCACCGTTCCCGCCGGCCTTCGCGATCGCGTCGCGGGCGTCCGATTCGAGCGAGGCGCCGAAGGCGTAATCGGCGGTGATGAAGAAGAAGCTGTCGAGCTTTTGCTCGATGAGCAGGCGCATCAGCGCCACGCCGTTCGACCAGTTGTCGGCGTTCCACTGGACGCCGTTGGGCGAGCAGGCCTTGCCGGTGAGGTCCGAGGACGAGGCGGACGCGAAGATGACGAGGCGGTTGCGCTCCTTCGCCAGCGCCTGGATCGCGAGCGCGACGCCGGAATTGGTGATGTCGAAGATCGACCCGCGCGCCGCGCTCGTCGTACCACTGGCGCGCGATCGACAAGCCCGACGTCGACCTTGTTCTGATGGTCGGCGACGAGAAGCTCGATCGGCTTGCCGAGCACCGAGCCGCCGAAGTCCTCGATCGCCATGCGCGCGATCGCCGCCGAGCCCGGCCCGGCGAGGTCGGCGTAGGGGCCGGACTGGTCGTTCATCACGCCGATGACGAAGGAATTTTCTGCGCGCGCGGGCGTCGCGGCGACGAGCGCTGCGAGGATCAGGATCAGGAGGGCGCGCAGAACCATGATGAACATCCCCGGCGCGATCGCCTTAACTGTCCCTTCTCCCCGCTTGCGGGGAGAAGGTCAGGCCGATCAAACGCTCACATCGGCATCGTCAGGGCGTCGTTGACGCACTTCTTGACGAACGAGGTCTGGGCCGCTCCGTGGAGCTTCTTGTCGGCCGCCTGGCTCTCGCATGCGGTTTTTTCGCATTTCTTCAAGAAGCTGGTCTTGGCGGCGCCGGCGAGCTTCTTGTCCGTCGACTGGGTCATGCAGGCGTCGTCGGCGTAGGCGAGGGTCGGCGCTCCGGCGAGACAGAGCGCGAGGGTCGCGAGCGCGAAGGTCTTGATCATTGGTCCTCTCCCCAGAGAATCGGGCCATGTTCGGCGGCCCGATCCAGAGAATAGCGAGGCCGCGGCGGTCTGGCGAGGGGCGGGACGGCGCGGTCGATGTCCGGGCGAGGGCGACCGCGCGGCGCCTCAAGATCTGTGACTGGCGTAGCCGCTACCCGCCCACCCTTTTCAAGCTCGCCGGCGGCGGGGGATCGTGCGGGACCAGGACGTCGGTCGCGAGGTCGGAGGTCGGATCGACCCGGTAATGGTCGAAGTCCCTGACGCCGCTATCGATACAAGAACGAGTCGTCGATCAGGAAGTTCGCGGTGAAGGCCTTCGAGTCCTTCAGGAAAATCCCGTAGGCCGCGTCGGCCATGATGTCGGGCGTGCGCGAGGCGCGCATGACGGGGTCGCCGCCGAGCAGGTTCTTGACCACGGAGGTCCCGATCAGCGTGCGCGGCCAGAGCGCATTGACCGCGATCCGCCTGGCGCGCAGTTCGCCCGCAAGGCCGAGCGCGGCGAGGCTCATGCCGTATTTCGCCATGGCGTAGGCGGTCATGGGCGCGACCTGCCCCTCGTCGAAGACAAGCGGCGGCGACAACACCAGGATATGCGCGTTGGCCGCCTTCTCGAGGTAGGGAACGGCGAATTTCGACACCATGAAGGTCCCGCGCGCATTGATCTGCTGCATGAGATCGAAGCGCTTCATGTCGGTCGCCTGGGACGTGGCGAGGTTCGCCGCGCTGGCGTTGTTGACCACGATGTCGAGGCCGCCGAAGGTCGCAGCGGTCGTCTCCAGGGCGGCGCGCACCTTTGTCTCGTCGCGCACGTCGACGATCAGCGGCAGCGCCTTGCCGCCGGCCTTCTCGATGGCTTCCGCCGCCGTGTAGATCGTTCCGGGCAGTTTTGGGTGGGGCTCGGCGGTCTTGGCGGCGATGGCGACATTGGCGCCGTCGCGCGCGGCCCTGAGCCCGATCGCGAGCCCGATGCCGCGCGAAGCGCCCGTGATGAACAGGGTTTTGCCGGATAGGGTCGCCGTCACCGGTCATCCTCCTTGATGTCTCGCGCCGCCGTCCATGGCGCCGGCGGGCGCTGGGCGCAAGCGAGATCGACGGGGGAAGTTCGCGCCCGGCGTTGGCGCACTGCGGCATCTTGCGGGTGGCCAAGCGCTTTCCCGCTTGCTATCACCGCGGCCACCCCGTTGAGGCGAAGTCACTTCATGCGCAAAGGCGCGGTCGAACGCAGGACGAAGGAAACCAGCATCGAGGTCGAACTCGACCTCGACGGGACGGGCGCGTCCGACATCGCGACCGGGGTCGGCTTTTTCGACCACATGCTCGACCAGCTCGCCCGCCATTCGCTGATCGACATCGCGATTCGCGCCGAGGGCGACCGCCATATCGACGACCACCACACGGTCGAGGACGTCGGCATCGCGCTCGGGCAGGCGCTCGCCCGGGCGCTCGGCGACAAGAAGGGGCTCGCGCGCTACGCCGATTGCCTCTTGCCGATGGACGAGACGCTGACGCGCGTCGCCGTCGACGTGTCCGGCCGGCCGTTTCTCGTTTTCCGCACCGAGTTCCCGACCGAGAAGATCGGCGAATTCGACACCCAGCTCGTGCGCGAGTTCTTCCAGGCCTTCGCCGGCAACGGCGGGCTCACCCTGCATGTCGAGACCCTGTACGGGACGAACAGCCACCACATCGCCGAATCGTGCTTCAAGGGCGTCGCGCGCGCGCTGAAAAGCGCGGTCGCGATCGACCCGCGCCAGGCGGGCAGCGTGCCCTCCACCAAGGGCGCGCTGTAGGAGATGAGGCCATGACCGTCGCCATCATCGACTACGGCTCGGGCAATCTGCACTCGGCGCAGAAGGCCTTCGAGCGCGCCGTGCGCGAGGCGGGATTGACCGCTTGCCGTCAAGGTCACTTCGCGGCCGGAGGACGTGCTCGCCGCCGAGCACGTCGTGCTGCCCGGGGTCGGCGCCTTCGCCGACTGCCGCCGCGGCCTCGACGCGGTTCCAGGCATGGTCGAGGCGCTGACCGAGGCGGTGCGGAAGCAGGGCAAGCCCTTCCTCGGCATCTGCGTGGGCGCGCAACTGCTCGCGACCCGCGGCCTGGAATACGAAACGGTCGAGGGCCTGGGCTGGATCCCGGGCGACGTCGCCCCGATCAAGCCGAGCGATCCCGAGCTCAAGATCCCCCACATGGGCTGGAACACGCTCGACGCGAAGCGCGCCCATCCGCTGCTCGACGGGATCCGGACCGGCCCCGACGGCCTGCACGCCTATTTCGTCCATTCCTTTCAGATCTACGCCGACAATCCCGACGACGTCGCGGCGACCGCCGATTACGGCGGCCCGGTCACCGCGATCGTCGCGCGCGACAACATTGTCGGAACCCAGTTTCATCCCGAAAAGAGCCAGACGCTCGGTCTTGCGCTGATCGCCAATTTCCTGAAGTGGCGCCCGTGATCCTGTTTCCCGCGATCGATCTCAAGAACGGCGAATGCGTGCGCCTGTTGCGCGGCGACATGGCGCAGGCGACCGTCTTCAACGCCGACCCGGCGGCGCAGGCGAAGGCCTTCGCCGAGCAGGGGTTCGAGTATCTGCATGTCGTCGATCTCGACGGCGCCTTCGCCGGGCAGCCGGTCAACGCCGAGGCGGTCAGGGCCATCCTCTCGGTCCTGACCATGAAGATGCAGCTCGGCGGCGGCGTGCGCGACATGAAGACGGTGCGCGGCTGGCTCGAGGCGGGGGTGACGCGGGTGATCATCGGCACGGCGGCGGTGCGCGACCCCGATTTCGTGCGCGAGGCGGCGCGACTCTATCCCGGCCGGATCGCCGTCGGGCATCGACGCCCGCGACGGCCTGGTCGCGGTCGAGGGCTGGGCCAGGACCTCCAACGTCTCCGCGCTCGACCTCGGGCGCCGGTTCGAGGACGCAGGCGTCGCGGCGATCATCTACACCGACATCGCCCGCGACGGCGCGCTGCAGGGCCTCAACATCGCAAGCACGGTCGCGCTCGCCGAGGCGCTCGCGATTCCGGTCATCGCCTCCGGCGGCCTCGCCTCGATCGAGGACGTGCGGCGGCTGACTGAGCCCGACTGCGCCAAGCTCGCCGGCGCGATCGCCGGGCGCGCGCTCTACGACGGCCGGCTCGACCCGCGCGAGGCGCTGGCGGTGCTGCGGAAGGCGCCGGTGCGCGCGTGAAAGTCGATGAGATCATCAAGAGCGCCATCGACCGAGCCGGTGTGATTCGCGTCAAAAACGCGATGAATCCTCTCCTCTGGCTTTCGCCGATTTCGGCGACTATCTGTTGGATCGACGCCTACGTGTTTCGCGACGACCTCATTTTGAAGTATGGCTTCGCCGGACTCGGGCGCCGATCGTTGCTTCCCTCGTGGCCTACTTTCTTTACTTTTTCCTCGATCGGGACCGGCTACAGTCTGAAGAATTCGTTCTCAAGGAGCGCGCGCTTCAGCTAAAGTACCGTCAAGAGACCGGCGCTGAAATTATCGACGCGGCGCGAGAAAATGTGCGGACAGAGAAATTGCCAAGCGGTTTTGGTGACGGAGACAAGGGATGAGAAGACATCTCCTCGTGTTCGACGACGGCAGCGGCAATGAGATCGATCTTCAGGACTTCGTCGAATTGCTCGACGCGGGCGCCCAAGTGTACACGATGGACGGACACGTGTGCTTCGTGACGAGCACGCTCTCCGCGTCGGAAATCTCGGACCGATTCCTCAAACTGGCCGGTTCGCGTCTGTTTTTTGTGACCGACGTCACCACGTCTCCAAGCGCGGGAAGGATGTTCGGATCTTTCTGGGACTTCATGAAGTCTCCCGCTCTACAGAATGCTGCCGAGTAATGCTTAAGGCCCGCGTCATCCCCTGCCTCGACGTCAAGGACGGCCGCGTCGTCAAGGGCGTCAATTTCGTCAACCTGCGCGACGCCGGCGATCCGGTCGAAAGCGCCATCGCCTACGACAAGGCGGGGGCGGACGAGCTTTGCTTCCTCGACATTACCGCGAGCCACGAGGACCGCGGCATCCTGCTCGACGTCGTGCGCCGCACCGCCGAGGTCTGCTTCATGCCGCTGACGGTCGGCGGCGGCGTTCGCACAACCGACGACATCCGCAACCTCCTGCTCGCCGGCGCGGACAAGGCCTCGATCAATTCGGCCGCGGTCGCCGACCGGCAGTTCGTCCGCCTCGCCGCGGAGAAGTTCGGCAGCCAGTGCGTCGTCGTCGCCATCGACGCCAAGCGCGTCTCGGCTGACGATGAGCCTCCGCGCTGGGAGATCTTCACCCATGGCGGGCGCCGGCCGACCGGAATCGATGCGGTCGCCTACGCGCGCGAGGTGACGGCGCTCGGCGCCGGCGAGATTCTGCTGACCTCGATGGACCGCGACGGCTCGAAGATCGGCTTCGATCTCGCGCTCACCCGCGCGATCGCCGACGCGGTGCCGATTCCGGTGATCGCCTCGGGCGGCGTCGGCAATCTCGATCACCTCGTCGACGGGGTGATCGAGGGCCACGCGAGCGCGGTGCTGGCCGCCTCGATCTTCCATTTCGGCGAATACACGATCCGCGAGGCCAAGGCCCGCATGGGCGCGGCCGGCATTCCCGTCCGGATGGACTGAGCCGGTGTACGCCCGCCGCCCGGCGCGCTAGAGAGGGCCGGCCTCCAGGGAGTTTTGACATGTCCACGAGCCCCGAACATACGCATTTCGGCGAGCGCCGCGTGCGCCTGGACGAGAAGCAGGGGCTGGTGGACGACGTGTTCCACAAGGTCGCCGACCGCTACGACGTCATGAACGACCTGATGTCGTTCGGCCTTCATCGCGTGTGGAAGGACATCCTGGCCGCCAAGGTCCGGCCCTCCGCGTCGCGACCTTACGCCCATCTCGACGTGGCCGGCGGCACCGGAGACGTCGCGTTCCGGATCGCCAGGGCCGGCGGCGCCGACACGCAGGTGACGGTCGCCGACATCAACGCCGACATGCTGCGGGTCGGCGCCGAGCGCGCGAGGAAGCGCGGGCTCGACGGCCGCATCGACGTTCGTCGAGGCCAACGCCGAGGAGCTGCCGTTCGGCGACGCCGAATTCGACGGCTATACGATCGCCTTCGGCATCCGCAACGTGCCGCGGATCGAAAAGGCGCTCGCGGAGGCGTTTCGCGTGCTGAGGCGCGGCGGGCGCTTTCTCTGCCTCGAGTTCTCGCAGGTCGATCTGCCGGCGCTCGACCGGTCTGTACGACGCCTACTCCTTCGCGGCGATCCCGGCGATCGGCAAGGTGGTGGCGGGCGACGGCGCGCCCTACCGCTATCTCGTCGAATCGATCCGCAAGTTTCCGTCCGCCGATCTGTTCGCCGACATGATCGCCGCCGCCGGATTCTCCCGCGCCGGCTACGAGAAGCTCAGCGGCGGGGTGGTCGCGATCCACTCGGGTTGGAAGCTCTGATTCATGCCGATCGTCGCCGCGGTCGGCCATGGCGTGAGGCTCGCGCGCGCAGGCTTCGTGTTCGCGCGCGAAGGCGCGTTCGTCGACGTCGATCCGATGCTGCTGCCGCCCGGCGCGCGCCTGCCGCTCGCCCTCGCCAACCTGATCGCCAAGCGCGACGTCAGCGGGACTGGCCGGACTTTCCCGCGCGATCGATCGGCTCGGGCCCTCCTACGTCAAGATGGGGCAGTTCCTGTCGACCCGGCCCGACATCGTCGGGCCCAAGGTCGCCCTCGAGCTCGAGAGCCTGCAGGACCGGGTGACGCCGATGAGCCGCGAGACCGCGGTCGCCATCATCGAGGCCGCCTTCGGCGCCGAGATCGAGACGGTGTTTATGGACTTCGGCGAACCGGTCGCGGCGGCCTCGATCGCGCAGGTTCACCGCGCCTCGGTCGCGACCCCTGAGGGGCCGCGTCCCGTCGCCGTCAAGGTGCTGCGCGCCGGCGTGGAGAAGCGCTTCGCCCGCGACCTCGCGGACATGTTCTTCGCCGCGCGGCTCGCCGAACGCGCCGTCCCGGAAGTCCGCCGCCTGCGCCTCGTCCAGGTCGTCGAGACGCTGGCCCGCTCGGTGCGGATGGAGATGGATTTCCGCCTGGAGGCGGCGGCGGCTTCGGAATTCGCCGAGAACTCGAAGGACGATCCCGACATCCGCGCCCCGACGATCGACTGGGACCGCACCACGCGCGAAGTCATGACGATGGAGTGGGTGGACGGCGTCCCGCTCACCGATCCCGAACGCCTCGAGGCGCTCGGCCTCGATCCGCGCGCGCTGGCGCGGGCGCTGATCCAGACCTTTCTGCGCCACGCCCTGCGCGACGGCTTTTTCCACGCCGACATGCATCAGGGCAATTTTTTCGTCGACGCCGAGGGCCGGATCGTCGCGGTCGACTTCGGCATCATGGGCCGTCTCGGGCCGCAAGGAGCGGCGCTTCCTGGCCGAGATCCTGTACGGCTTCATCCGGCGCGACTATCGGCGGGTCGCGGAGGTTCATTTCGAGGCGGGCTACGTGCCGCGCATCCATCGCGTCGAGGATTTCGCCCAGGCGATCCGGGCGATCGGCGAGCCGATCCATTCGCGCACGGCCGACCAGATCTCGATGGCGAAGTTGCTGACCCTGCTGTTCGAGGTGACGGCGCTGTTCGACATGGAGACCCGCATCGAGCTGGTCATGCTGCAGAAGACCATGGTCGTCGTCGAAGGGGTCGCGCGCAAGCTCGATCCGCAGCTCAACATGTGGTCGACCTCGGAGCCGGTGGTCGAGCGCCTGGATCATGGAGAACCTCGGGCCGAAGGGACGCATCGAGGACGCCGGCCGCGGCGCGCGGCCTCGCTCGCGCTCATCGCCGACGCGCCGCGCCGACTGGAGGCGATCGCCGCCAATCTGGAGGCGCTTGCCGCGAACGCGCTCGCCCGAGCCGTCGAACGCGGACGTGCCGGCGCGCTTGGGCTATATCGCGATTGGCGCGGTGCTCGCATTTTTGTTATTGGCGCTCGCTCGGTGGAATTTGTAGATTGATTGACCTCGTTCTGCGGTGATTCCGCGAGTGTCGTTCGAGCCGCGGCTGGACTGAACGTCCGCGTCCGGGAGGCCGTCGGCAGAAGCGCCCTGGCCCGGTCGTACAAAGTCGCAGCGTAATTCTTCGGCGCCTGCGATCAGTGTCCAATGCGCGTGGTGACCGACATGACGTCGATTCCGCTTTCCGCCGCCCGCATCCTGCTGGTCATCAGCGGCGGAATCGCGGCCTACAAGGCGCTGGAGTTGATCCGCCGCCTTCGGGATCGGGGCGCCGGCGGTGCAGGTCGTCATGACCGCTGTCGGCGCAGGCGTTCGTCACGCCGCTGTCGGCGGCGACGCTGAGCGGGCAGCCGGTTCGCCAGGACCTGTTCAGCCTCACCGACGAGGCGCTGATCGGCCATATCGAGCTGTCGCGTTCGGCCGATCTCGTCGTCGTCGCCCCGGCGACGGCGAATCTTCTGGCGCGCATGGCGGGCGGCCTCGCGGACGACCTCGCAACGACGCTCCTGCTGGCGACCGACAAGCGGGTGCTGGTCGCCCCGGCGATGAACGTGCGGATGTGGCTGCATCCGGCGACGCAGCGGAACGTCGCAGCGCCTCAAGGCTGACGGGGTCGCTTTCGTCGGACCCGACGAAGGGCCGATGGCCTGCGGCGAATTCGGTCCCGGCCGCATGGCCGAGCCGGCGGCGATCGTCGAGAGCCATCGAGATTGCGCTCGCGCCGGGACCGGCTGATTCGGCCGAATCAGCCGCCTCTGCCGCTCTCCGGGCGGAGCGTGATCGTCACCTCGGGGCCGACTTACGAGCCCATCGACCCTGTTCGGTTCATCGGCAATCGGTCGTCGGGACGTCAGGGACACGCAATCGCGCAAGCTGCCGTTGGCGCAGGCGCAAAGGTGACGCTGGTCACCGGGCCGGTTTCCTTGCCCGATCCGCCGGGGGCGACGGTCGTTCATGTCGAATCGGCGCGAGAAATGCAGGCCGCGGTCGCCGCTGCTTTGCCGGCCGACGCCTTCGTCGCCGCCGCCGCCGTCGCGGATTGGCGAGTCGATCAAGTCGAAATGGAAAAGATCAAGAAAGGGTCCGGAGGCCCCCCAGCGCTGCGCCTCGTTGAAAATCCCGATATCCTTGCGGAAGTCGCCAAGAATACCATGTCACGCCCGGCGGTCGTTATCGGGTTCGCCGCAGAAACGGAGCAAGTCATAGAGAACGCGAAAGCCAAATTGCGGCGAAAAGGCTGCGATCTCATCATCGCCAATAGTGTCGCCTCGGGAACTACGACTTTCGGCGGCGAAACGAACGAGGTCCGGTTGATCAGCCCGGAGGGAATCGAGTCCTGGCCGTCGATGAGCAAGGCGGAGGTCGCGCGAGCGGATCGTCGCGCGGCTCGCGGCGGAATTGGCCAAGCGTCCATGATTGCAGTTGTTTTCACACGACTGGCGCACGGCGAGGGCTTGCAATTGCCGGCGTATAAGAGTGAAGATGCCGCAGGGATGGACCTGGTGGCCGCGCTTCCCGCCGAGGGTGAGGTGGTCCTTGCTCCCGGCGCTCGAGCGCTGATTCCAACCGGATTGGCGATTGAGCTGCCCAAGGGTTTTGAAGCGCAGATCCGTCCCCGTTCGGGGTTGGCTCTGCATGAGGGTGTGACCGTTCTCAACAGTCCGGGAACGGTCGACGCCGATTATCGAGGAGAGATCGGCGTCATTCTCATCAATTTTGGAATCAAGCCTTTTGTCGTTCGACGGGGGGCGCGCATTGCGCAACTCGTCGTGTGTCCTGTGGAACGCGTCGCTCTGATTGCGGGCGAGCGGCTCACTGCGAGCGTCCGGGGCTCAAGTGGATTTGGCTCCACTGGGCGCTCTTCTGAGGAGGATTAAAATGAACCTGCTATCGCGACGGAGCGTTCTCGCCATCGCCGCCGTTGTCGATGTCGCGCTGCATTCGAGGTCCGCGCCGGTTGCGGCGAAGGCCTTGGCCGCGCGCCACAAGCTGCCCCCCCGCCACCTGGAGACTTTGCTCCAGGGGCTCGTTCACGCCAAAATTCTCAAGGGCGTGCGCGGACCAAGGGGCGGCTACGAACTCGCTCGCGAACGCCGGCGCATCACCGTCGGCGAAATCGTCCGCACTGCAATGTCGTTGAGCACGGCGGATCCCGACGATCTGGGCGCGAACTCGCTCCTTCTGGAGCGCGTCATCGACCCGGCCGTGAAGAAGGCCGGCGAAACCTTTCTCGCTAATCTCGACGCAATCACCGTCGAGAACATGTGCGAAACCGCCGAGCACGCGCATGTGCTCGACGACGAGAAGGCCGCGGGCGATTTTGCTATCTAGCGTTGATATAGCCGACGATATATAGAGCAGCTTCGGGTAAAGTGTTACGCCGGGCCGCGCCGTTCAGGCGTCGGTCCGGCGCCGCTTACGGAGTAGCCTATGACGAAAGATGCAGGCGCCGGTCGCAAACCGGGGCGGGGCAGGGTTTACGCGTCGATCACGGACACGATCGGGGATACGCCGCTCGTCGCGCTCGATCGCCTCGCCAAGGAAAAGGGCGTCGTCGCCCGTCTCCTCGGGAAGCTCGAATTCTTCAATCCGATCTCCAGCGTCAAGGACCGCATCGGCGTCGCGATGATCGACGCGCTCGAAGCGCAGGGGAAGATCGCTCCGGGCCGCGGCGTGCTGGTCGAACCCACCTCCGGCAACACCGGCATCGCGCTTGCCTTCGTCGCCGCGGCGCGCGGCTACAAGCTCATTCTCGTGATGCCCGAATCGATGTCGATCGAGCGTCGCAAGATGCTCGCGCTGCTGGGCGCCGAACTCGTGCTCACGCCGGCGTCGCAGGGCATGAAAGGCGCGATCGCCAGAGCCAACGAGATCGTCAAGGCGACTCCGGGCGCGATCATGCCGCAGCAGTTCGAAAATCCGGCCAATCCCGACATTCATCGCCGCACGACCGCCGAGGAGATCTGGAACGACACCGAGGGCGGCGTCGACATCGTGGTCGCGGGCGTCGGCACCGGCGGCACCATCACCGGCATCGGTCAGGTGCTGAAGGCGCGAAAGCCCGCCGTGCGCATTATCGCGGTCGAGCCGGAAGACTCGCCCGTTCTGTCCGGCGGCGCGCCCGGCCCGCACAAGATCCAGGGAATCGGCGCGGGCTTCGCGCCCCCGATTCTCGACCGGAGCGTCATCGACGAGGTCGTCGCGGTCGGCAACCAGACCGCCTTCGACACCGCTCGCCTGTCGGCTCGCCTCGAAGGCGTCCCGGTCGGCATCTCGTCGGGCGCTGCGCTCGCGGCCGCCATCGACGTCGGCCGCCGCCCCGAGAATGCGGGCAAGACGATCGTCGTCATCATACCGTCCTTCGCCGAGCGCTACCTGTCGACAGCGCTCTTCGAAGGATTGTGATGGAGCGTATCTCGGGGCTGCGGCGCTGAAGCGCGACGGGTTCGCCGACCTCGCGCCGAAGTCCCGGTCGCAGATCGGCAAGTGACCGATCAGGGGCGCCTCAGCGGGCGCAAAATGCCCGCAGGCGCTGTCCGCGAGGATTGCGTCGTCCTGGCGCGGTCGATGTCAGGTTCCGTCAGAAGCCGGTTCGGCCGGCGTCTGGAAAAACGGTTCGACCGGCCCGCTCAGCTTGATCAGCAGCGGATTGCCCTTGCGGTCGCGCGTCTTCCCGACCGGGGTGCGGATCCAGCTCTCACTGACGCAATATTCCTCGACGTCGTGGCGTTCCGCGCCGCGAAAGCGGATGCCGACGCCGCGCGCCAGCGCCGCCTCGTTGTAGAACGGGCTCGCCGGATCGACGCTGAGCCGATCGGGAGGGGAATCAGTCTTGGGGCTCGGCTCGGTCATCGCGGCGTCCGAATCGCTTTCCGCGCCGCTTCAGGACTGCGGCGTGAAAACGACCGGCGGCACAGGCGTCAGCTGGCGAGGGCTTTGACGCGCTTGGTGAGGCGCGAAATCTTGCGCGAGGCGGCGTTCTTGTGAACGATGCCCTTCTGCGCCGCGCGCGCGAGCTTCGGCTCGGCCGCGTGCAATGCTTCCGCCGCCGCCTTCGGGTCCTTCGCGGCGAGCGCTTCCTCGACCTTGCGGACAAAGGTGCGCATTTCGCTGCGGCGCGACTTGTTGACCGCGGTGCGGCGGATGGTCTGGCGGGCGGCCTTTTGGGCCGACTTGGTATTGGCCATAAACTCGATTCCCTCGGGCGCGCGTCCGGCGCGCATTCGCGCAAAACGAATGAGGCCGGGCGAAGGCCCAGCCTGGATCGCGGGCTTATAGGCTTTTCCGGCGGCCGGCGTCAACCGCCGAACGCGCGCGTCCACGCCAGCGCCAGCAGTCCCCCCGGCGCGGACATGAGCTTCAACGCCATCGCACAGCTCATGACGACGATCAGCGGCCGGACGAGCCGCGCGCCGGCGCGCAAGGCGGCGTGCGCCCCGAGCCGCGCGCCGAGAAACGCGCCGACGCCCATGGCGAGGCCGGCGGACACGACAATGTGACCCGAAAGCGCGTAAAGCGCGAGCGAGCCGACATTGCTGCCGAAATTGGCGAATCGCGCGCCGGCCATCGCCCGGGTGAGGCCGAATCCGCACAACACCACAAGCGCCACCATGTAGAACGAGCCGGCGCCCGGCCCGAACACGCCGTCATAGAAACCGATCGCCGGCGCGAGCGTCGCGGCGAAGAGGTCTGGCGAGAGGCGCGCCGGCCGCTGCGTTTCGCCGAGATGCGGCGCGAAGGCGAAATAGATCGCGACGACGACCAGCACGACCGGAAGCGCCGCGGCGAGGGCCGCCCGCGGCGCCCAGGGCAGAGCGAGCGCGCCGAGCGCTGCGCCCAGGGCCGCGGTGAGCGCGAACGGCGCCATGGCTTTCTCGATCTTGCCGGCGCGCCAGAACGCGAGCGTCGCCGAGCCGGAGCCGAAGGTCGAGGCGAGTTTGTTGGTCGCGACCGCCGAAACCGGATCGAGCCCCGCGAGCGCGAGCGCCGGCAGCGTCAGAAGGCCGCCTCCGCCGGCGATCGCGTCGACGAACCCGGAGGCGAAGCCGACCACCGCGAGCATCGTCAGGAGGAGCGGCGTCATGCCGGCGCTTCGCGCATCCGGCTTACGTCAGCTCCGCGGAATGGCGGGCGTTGCGCCGCGAAAGCCGAAGCGGGCCGGCCGCTTCTCGGCGAAGGCGGCGCAGCCTTCGGCGAAATCCGGCCCGAGCGCCGCCGACTCGGCGAGCGCGCGAAACGCCGGAGTTTCGACGGTCATGCCGGCGGCGATGGCGTCGACCGCGCGCTTGGCGCCGCGGATCGAGGCCTGACTGAGATCGGCGAGGCCGCGCGCATAGCCGAACGCGGTTTCGCGCAAGCGCCGTCTCGACGCGCCGGTCGATCAGGCCGATCGCCAGCGCCTCGTCGGTCTCGATCCGCCGTCCGGTGAACAGAAGGTCCTTGGCGCGGGCGGGGCCGACGAGTTCGACCAGACGGCGGGTCTCGGCGTGTCCGTAGATGAGGCCGAGCTTGGCCGGCGTCACCGCGAGATAGGCGTCGTCGGCGCAGAACCGGAGGTCGCAGGCGAGCGCGAGCGCGATGCCGCCGCCGACCACATTGCCTTGCAGGATCGCGATGGTCGGCCGGTCGATGGCCATGATCGCCCTGAGGCCGTCCTGGATGGCGTCGCCGTATTCGCGCGTGGCGGCCGCGTCCTTGTAGACCTCGCCGAATTCGGAAATGTCGGCGCCGGCGCTGAAATGCCCGCCCGCGCCCTCGACCAGCACGACAAGGGCGTCGGGACGCGCCTCGATCGCGGTCTGGATCGCCGGCAGCGCGCGCCACATGGCGCGCGAGATGGCGTTGCGCCGCTCCGGCCGGTTCAGGACGATGCGGGCGAACGGCGGCTCGAAGCTCAGGGAGATGTCGGTCATGGGCTCTTCGAAGGGACACGCGGCGGCGGCCTCTTCTGGAGCAAACGCCGGGTTGGCGCAAACGGCGTCCTATCGTAGCCTTCGGCGCGAAGACCGCGCAAAGCGCGTGCGAGGGACCGATCCGCATATGACAGGCAACGACAATTATCCGCGCGACATGGTCGGCTACGGGCGTACGCCCCCTTTCGCCGACTGGCCGAACGGCGCCCGCGTGGCCGTGCAGTTCGTCATCAACTACGAGGAAGGGGGCGAGAACAACATCCTGCATGGCGACGCCGCTTCGGAGGCCTTCCTGTCGGAAATCGTCGGCGCCGCGCCGTGGCCGGGCATGCGCCACATGAACATGGAGTTGATCTACGAATACGGCTCGCGCGCCGGCTTCTGGCGCCTGCACCGGATGTTCACCGAACGCTCGATTCCCGTCACCGTCTACGCGGTCGCGACCGCGATGGCGCGCAACGCCGAAGCGGTCGCGGCGATGAACGAGGCCAGGTGGGAGATCGCCACCCACGGCTTGAAGTGGATCGACTATCGCGACACGCCGCCCGACGTGGAGGCCCAGCACATCGCCGAAGCGATGCGCATTCACACCGAGATCGCCGGCGAGCGGCCGCTCGGCTTCTACCAGGGACGGTCGTCGGTCAACACGATCCGCCTGGGCGCGGAGGAGGGCGGGTTCCTCTATTGCGCCGACGTCTACGCCGACGATCTGCCCTACTGGTTCGAGGGACCGCGAGGGCCGCAGCTCCTCACGCCCTACACGCTCGATTCGAACGACATGCGCTTCGCCACGCCGCAGGGCTTCAACTCCGGCGATCAGTTCTACGCGTATCTCAAGGATTCGTTCGACACCCTCTACGCCGAGGGCGACGTCGCGCCGAAGATGCTGTCGGTCGGCCTGCACTGCCGCCTCGTCGGGCGCCCGGGGCGCGCGGCCTCGCTCAAGCGGTTCCTCGACTACGTGCTTAGCCCATGAAAAGGCCTGGGTTCCGACCCGGCTCGACATCGCCCGCCACTGGATCCGAAAGCACCCGCCGCCCGGCGGATGGAAGCCGACCCGGCTGACCCGGGCGCTGTTCGTCGAGCGCTTCGGCGGGGTCTACGAGCATTCGCCCTGGATCGCGGAGGCGGCCTACGACGCGGGTCTGCCGGCGAACGCCGACACGTGCGGAAGGGCTCGCGGGCGCGCTGGCGGCCGCGGCGGCGAAGGGCAGCGAGGATCAGAAGCGCGCGCTGATTCTCGCCCATCCCGATCTCGCCGGGCGCCTTGCGCGGGCGAAGCTGCTCACCGCCGAATCGACCGGCGAGCAGGCGAGCGCCGGACTCGACCGGCTGAGCCCGGACGAGATGTCGAAGTTCACCGAACTCAACGACGCCTATCGCGGCCGCTTCGGCATGCCCTTCATCATGGCGGTCAAGGGCAAGAGCAAGGCCGATATTCTCGCCGCCTTCGAGCGACGGCTCGCCAACGACGCAGACGCCGAGACCCGAACCGCGCTCGCCGAGATCGACCGCATCGCGGCGCTGCGCCTTCAGGACATCCTGACATGAGCGGCGCTGAGCGCGTCGTCCGCGGACGCATCCTCACCTTCACCGACGACCCGGCCGAAAGCGGCGCGTCGCGCGCGCGTCACCATCGAGGACGGCGCGGTTCTCGTCGCCGACGGGCGGATCGCCGCGGTCGGGGAAGCGCGCGCAATTCTCGCGGCCGCGCCGGCCGGCGCGCAGATCGACGATCATACGGGCGCGCTCGTCATGCCCGGGCTGATCGACGTCCATATCCATTATCCGCAGACGCAGGTGATCGCCTCGTACGGCGCGCAACTGCTCGACTGGCTGCACAACTACACCTTCGTCGAGGAGCAGCGATTCGCCGATCCGGCCCATTGCGCGCGCGTCGCTGCGTTCTTTCTCGACGAGCTTTTCCGCTGCGGCACCACGACCGCGATGGTCTACTGCACCGTCTATCCGCAGTCGGCCGAGGCGTTCTTCGCCGAAGCGCTCAGCGCCAACGCGCGCATGATCGCCGGCAAGGCGATGATCGACCGCAACGCGCCCGAAGGGGCTCCTGGACACGGTCCAGACCAGCTACGACGACTCGAAGGCGCTGATCGAGCGCTGGCGGGGCCGCGGCCGGCTCGATTACGCGGTGACGCCGCGCTTCGCCATCACCTCGACCGCCGCGCAGCTCGACGCCGCGGGCGCGCTGATGCAGGAATATCCCGGGGTCTACATGCAGACGCACGTCGACGAGAACAAGGACGAGATCGAGTTCGCCCGCCAGCTTTTCCCGGAGGCGCGGAACTATCTCGACGTCTACGGCCGCGCGGGCCTGCTCGGGCCCCGCTCGGTGTTCGGCCACTGCATCCACATGAGCGACGACGAGGTCGCGGCGATGGCCGAAACCGGGTCGGTCGCGGCCTTCTGCCCGACCTCGAACCTGTTTCTCGGCTCGGGGCTGTTCGACCGGGCGCGGATGGCGAGCGCGGGCGTGCGGATCGGGCTTGCGACCGACGTCGGCGGCGGCACCAGCTATTCGATGCTGCGGACCGCGGCCGAGGGCTACAAGGTGCTGCAGCTCGGCGGCCAGTCCTGGCCGGCGGCGGAGGCCTTCTATCAGATGACGCTCGGCAACGCCCGGGCGCTGAGCCTCGATCACGCGATCGGCTCGATCGAAGCCGGCAAGGACGCCGATCTCGTCGTGCTCGATTCGCGCGCGACGCCCGCGATGGCGCACCGCATGGAGAGGGTCGAGGGCGACCTCGACGAGGAGCTGTTCGTGCTCATCACGCTCGGGGACGACCGCGCGGTCCGGCAGACCTACGTGGCCGGCGAGCCCCGCAAAAGGCCGCTGTCGTTGTCTTTGTGAGCGTATTCTTTGGCGGTCTTCCCATTGGTCCCATCGCGCAGATGAATCCGGCGGGGAGCTTTGCTCTGGGGCAATGGTGGCGCGCTTCTCGTCTTGACGATCCCCGAGCCGATACCATTCATTACGCTTTTGCTAAAGGCGGGGAATTATCCACGTCGTGCTCCGTCAAGGCGGGTGAGCTGTGAACTGCGGGCTGCTGCGCCTGACTGATCGTACGCCGCCAAGGACCGGGCGGGCTCGCGGACGATCCGAGGCGCCCATTTAGCCCTGCGACGCGGGCTGCCCTCAGGCGCCGGACCCCGTCCCTGACCGCTTTGGAGCCGTGATTTTGGGACGATCGAGCACCCCGAAGTCGCGCGAGTGAGTCCGTTCGGAGACGACGATACCCTCCGCGGCCAGCCCACGCTTCAGAAGCTCCCGCACGGCTGCGGCCCTGCTGGGCATTCGTTTAGCGAACCGCCAATCATCAAGCGCCGCCAGTTCCTCGTCGGTAAGCATGATCTGGAGGCGTTCGCCGCGCGCCAATCCGGGCATGACACAACCCTAGATGAATGAAGAGGGAGTTTAGCCTTTGACCGACATTACGTCAAGCACTCAACTGACAGCTTTTGAGGCACTTACTCATTTTCTGCCGAACGAGTATAATGAAGCAAATAGGGAGACATGGCAAAGAGCGTTTCCATGTATTTTTTTGTATTGTTTGTGATTAGAGGACAAATCGCCGTAGTTCTTTGCACTTATGACTTGACTCTTGCTAATATTATATACATAGTACGCGATACATTTAGGTCCTTAGGAGGCAGGGATGTTGCCGGACGCTATTCAGCTTTCAAGCGCCGCAACGGCTCACCTCGCGATTGAGGCGAATCATCGCATCTCCAATCACCTCGCTATGCTCGGCGCGCTCCTGCGCTTTCAGGCAAAGGGCCTCGGCCGAGCAGACAGGGCATTGAGCCGAGAGAAGGTTCAGCACCTTTTGGAGGAGTTCGCGGCTCGAACTCGATACCGTCGGACAGGTCCACCGGCTACTCGCGCAGGGCTCGAACGGAGCGCCGATCGACGTGGCCAAGTATCTTGAGACGATCGCTCAAGGGCTTGTATCGTCCCTGACGGCGAATGAGCAGACCAGGCTCGAATGCGTCTTTCCCCTAAGCTGCGTTCTGCCGGCAGAACAGGCCGTGGCGCTCGGGCTCGTCGTTGGCGAACTCATCACTAACGCGGTGAAATATGCTCACCCTACCGGTGTCGCCGGTTTGATCACGGTCGAGACATCGGCGCCGGACGAAGACACAATCGCCTTTGAGGTGCGTGATGATGGCGTCGGTTTGCCCGACGACCTCGATCCGCTCCAAAGTCAGAGCCTTGGCTTTCGAACGATCCGGCTTCTCGCAAGGCAATTGGGAGCTTCAATTTCGTTCCTCAATTACGGGCTCGGACTGAGCTGCACTTTGCGGGTTCCAAACACCGCGCGCAATCTTCGAGCGATTTCGTGAGCCGGTTGCAGGCCGATCATAGAGATGGAGTGTGGGGGCGTTTTCGTCGCTCTTATAGCGTTAGTTGTTGGTACACGCCGTGGCCGAGTGCCGATAGCATCCAGCTTTGTGGATTGATGGGTTCGGCAGAGGCTTCGAGCGCTCGGCGCCAGCCCAGATAGTTGGGCAGGTTTCTCGTGGCGACGCCGTGGAAGCGGCGCAGCCACTCCTTGAGACGCGAGTGGTAGGCATTGACGTTGTTGATGTGGATATCGGGCGCGCCGGGCAGCGGCTTTCCCGGGGCAGGGACCACGCGGACGGGAATTTTGGCGCGTCGCGCGAAAGCCCGCAAAGGGCGTCCACCGTCGCAGACCAGCAGGTTGGCTGGCGACATGGCGCTCGAGAGCGCCTGGGTTATGCACAGGGCCGTGTCCTCGGGCAGGACGGCGTCGGTCGTGGCGCCGGAACGGTCGCGGGCCACGAGAACGGGGATGTTGTCGGAAAAGGCGCCGGGATGTCTCGCCTTGCCGCCGCGCTTGCGGGCTTTGCGCGCCAGACCCGAGCGCCGGCCTTTGAACAATTCGAGGATGAAGGTTTCGTCCGCTTCCACAATCCCCTGCAAAATCTGCGGCTTGTCCAGCGCCGGGGCGCTCAGGAACCGATGCCGCCACCGATAGGCCGTGGTCGGGTGGACGCCGCAGCGCTCAGCCGCCTTCGCGAGGCTGACGCCCTCGATCATCGCCTGCGCCTGGTCAAGCCAGCGGTCCTTCTTGCGCAACCGGGCCATCGCCGTCCCGGTCGCGGCGTTGAAGGTGCGCCCGCACGACTTGCAGCGATACCTCGGCAACCCATGCGATCGACCCCAGCCGATCATCTCTTCGGCGCCGCAATGCGCGCAGCCGAGGCGATCGACCTTCTGCTCGCCAATCGCCGCCAACTCGTCCCGCTCGGCCCTCGAAGCCTTTCGTTCGCCCTTTCCAGTCGACGACGCCGGATCGGGCCGAACCTCGGAAGACGGAGGGGCGCCGGTTTCACCGGGTCGCCGCGCAAATTCCCAAAGTTCGGCGAGCGCCAGCGCAATCTGCGCGCCGCTCAACCGTCCCATCCCCGAAAGCCAACCGGCAAACTCGCCCGTATCCATCGCCAATCCCCTTCGCTTTCGGACAGATGCTCCGCTCCTTACCACATACCAACAGCTAACGCTATAAGAGCGGTTTTCGTCTTACTGATAAACAGTAGATGCGGCTGCCTTAGTTCCTTTTCTGTCAACGCCGCCGCTTAAAGCGCCTGCGAGGCCGACGGGCAAAACCGCTCACACGATGCCTGCTAGCACTCCCTTGCAGAGAGTGCCAATGACAGCCATATAGGCGCTGTCAGACCGCCGCCGTAGGCCGGAGCCATTGCTCGCGAGCCGGCCAGGCCAGTCGACGGAAAGCGCATCCCCATGAAATTCCGACCCCTGCACGACCGCGTCGTCGTCCGCCGCATCGAAGGCGAGGACAAGACAAAGGGCGGCATCATCATTCCCGACACCGTCAAGGAGAAGCCGCAAGAAGGCGAAGTGATCGCCGTCGGGCCGGGCGCCCGCGACGAGAGCGGCAAGCTTCAGCCGCTCGAACTCAAAGCCGGCGACCGTGTCCTGTTCGGCAAATGGTCCGGCTCGGAAGTCAAGATCGACGGCGAGGACCTCCTGATCATGAAGGAATCCGACGTCATGGGCGTGATCGAAGGCGCCGTCTCCGCGAAGAAGAAGGCGGCCTGACGCCGCATTCCCTCTCCTCTCATTTTTAGGAATTGAAATCCATGTCCGCCAAAGACGTAAGATTCTCCAGCGACGCCCGCGACCGCATGCTGCGCGGGGTCGATATTCTCAACAACGCCGTCAAGGTGACGCTCGGCCCGAAGGGCCGCAACGTCATTCTCGACAAGTCCTACGGCGCGCCGCGCATCACCAAGGACGGCGTCACCGTCGCCAAGGAGATCGAACTCTCCGACAAGTTCGAGAACATGGGCGCGCAGATGGTGCGCGATGTCGCCTCGAAGACCAATGATCTGGCCGGCGACGGCACGACGACCGCGACCGTGCTCGCCGCCTCGATCATGAAGGAGGGCCTGAAGCTCGTCGCCGCCGGCATGAACCCGATGGACCTGAAGCGCGGGATCGACATCGCCGTCGCCGCCGTCGTCAAGGACATCGAAAAGCGCGCCAAGAAGGTCGCGTCTTCCGAGGAGATCGCCCAGATCGGCACGATCGCGTCCAATGGCGACAAGGCGATCGGGGACATGATCGCCAAGGCGATGAAGAAGGTCGGCAACGAAGGCGTCATAACCGTTGAAGAGGCGAAAACCGCCGAGACCGAGCTCGATGTCGTCGAGGGCATGCAGTTCGACCGCGGCTATCTCTCGCCCTATTTCATCACCAACGCCGAGAAGATGGTGGCCGAGCTCGAGGAGCCCTACATCCTCCTGCACGAGAAGAAACTGACTTCGCTGCAGCCGATGCTGCCGATCCTCGAGGCGGTTGTCCAGACCGGTAAGCCGCTCCTGATCGTCGCCGAAGACATCGACGGGGAGGCGCTCGCAACCCTCGTCGTCAACAAGCTGCGCGGCGGCCTGAAGGTCGCGGCGGTCAAGGCGCCGGGCTTCGGCGACCGCCGCAAGGCGATTCTCGAAGACATCGCGGTGCTCAGCGGAGGAACGCTGATCGCCGAGGATCTCGGGATCAAGCTCGAGAACGTGACGCTCGAAATGCTCGGCCGCGCCAAGCGCGTACGCATCGAGAAGGACAACACCACGATCATCGACGGCTCGGGCAAGAAGCCGGATATCCAGGCGCGCGTCGCCCAGATCAAGGCGCAGGTCGAGGACACGACCTCCGACTACGACAAGGAGAAGCTGCAGGAGCGTCTCGCCAAGCTCGCGGGCGGCGTTGCGGTGATCCGGGTCGGCGGTTCGACCGAGGTCGAGGTCAAGGAGAAGAAGGATCGCGTCGACGACGCGATGAACGCGACCAAGGCCGCGGTCGAGGAAGGCATCGTTCCCGGCGGCGGGGTCGCGCTGCTTCGCGCCAAGGCAGCCATCGGCGACCTCAAGGGCGAGAATCCCGACGTTCAGGCCGGCATCAGCATCGTGCTCAGGGCGCTCGAGGCGCCGGCCCGGCAGATCGTCGAGAACGCGGGCGTCGAGGGTTCCGTGGTCGTCGGCAAGATTCTCGAGAACAAGTCGCAGACCTACGGCTACGACGCCCAGACCGAGCAGTATGTCGATATGCTGAGCGCCGGCATCGTCGACCCGGCGAAGGTGGTGCGGGTCGCGCTGCAGGACGCGGCGTCGGTCGCGGGCCTCATGATCACGACCGAGGCCATGGTCGCCGAGCGGCCGAAGGCGGACGCTCCCGCGATGCCGGGCGGCGGAATGGGCGGCATGGGCGGCATGGACTACTGATCCCAACGCCGCAGGGTTCTTGCGTCGTTCAGGTCGAAGGGGCGGGATTTCCCGTCCCTTTTCGATTCGAGCTTTCAGCTGGGAGTGAGCCGCTGCGGCTATCCGCGGCGACTTGCTACGTTTCCGGTTTGCAGAGGAACCCTACGCGCCAAAAGTGGTCGCATAGCCGCGGTAGATCCCACACGCGCGCGGCCCGGGAAGCCTGAAGGATCGCGGCCCGCTCCGCCGAATCGCTACCCGGCGCGCCACTCCGCAGGCGAACGCGGCAAGTCGCCGCTGACATCGACGTGGGCCGCGTCGGCCGCAGGAGGAAGTTCTTTCTCGGAGAACTTCAAGTCGAGGAGCCGGCCGTCGTCAGTAATGAGTTGAACGCCTAACTTG
Organism: uncultured Alphaproteobacteria bacterium; assembly: GCA_963783275.1. Taxonomy (GTDB): domain Bacteria; phylum Pseudomonadota; class Alphaproteobacteria; order Rhizobiales; family Beijerinckiaceae; genus Roseiarcus. The sequence goes on from CAWANA010000016.1 coordinate 67,437, forward strand.
CCAAACACAGCTTCGAGGTCGGAAGGCGCGAGCCTCAGTTCGCCGGAACCGGTCACGCCTCCGTGCGGCGTCGCGAAGCCATCAAAATCGTAAGATGCGCGGGCGACCGTTTGGCCTCCGACCCTTACACTGCCGGCCCCTGCAATTCGGCCGAGATAACCGACGATGGCGTTCGGCTGCGCCGACATGCGTCTCACGGCGCACGACGATCGGCTTCGAGGGCCTCGGCGAACTCGTCCGAATTGATCCGGAAAATCTCGCGTCGCGCCCCCCGCGCGGAAAGCGCGGGACAATGAAGCATCGTCGCCGCCCGCCGAAACGAGGACAGGCCGGAAATGTCTTCCCCGTCGACGACAATCCTATAGGTCCCCGCGGGCCGCTTGAGCCTCACTTGCGCTTCGAGGGGGTCGTCGCAGCGGATGGAGCCTTGGGAGCGAAAGGCGAGACCGGCGCTGCGGCTGCCGATTTCACAGTCTTGGGTTTGCGTGTCTCGCGATTGCCGCGCCGTTTCTCCTTGGCCATTATTCTTCTCCTTTTTGCGGCGGTCTTCGACGCCATCCGCATCAAGCGGAGAGTCGTCCCGCGCAATTCCGTCGACGGCGCTCAAACGAATATAGGGATGAATGTTTGACGGATAAGAGCAAAACGACACCTGCGCTCGCAAAGCGAGCGCTTTTCGTGGCGCGCTAGCCGATCGGAAAATCCTGGAGCCGCGACGCTTTGCAAGGGAGTCTGGAACGCCGCCGACGGAGCCGACCGCTCCGCCTGACCGAATGCTTTGCACAATCCGCCGGCAGTCAAGGGACCTGCCCCGAAGCCCGCGGGCGCGGGAGGCGCTAACGCTCCGATCGTTCAGATCGCCACGTCGCCGCCGTGGGCGCGCCACTGCGCCAAGCCGCCGGCGTAATGCTTCAGGTCGCTCCGCCCGGTCGCTTGAGCCTGGTTCAGAGCCTTGCGCGAGCGGACGCCCGCCTGGCAGATGATGACAACGGTCTTGTCCTCCCCGCTCGGCAGGTCGCGCGGGTGGAATCGCGACAACGGGAGGTTGATGGACTCGGGGATATGGCCCGCGGCGAACTCATGCGGCTCGCGGACATCGACGACCGTGACCTCGCCGGCCTCGACCGCCTTGGCGAACGTCTCGAGATCGAGATCGACTACGTTGGACGAGGTAGGCTTGTTGGTTACATCTATAAACATAAATCCTCCGTTGTTTCGGCCACCAATTGTCCTGCCCGTCTCTGATGCGTCATCGAGTAATATATATCGACTTACTCGAATATCCAGCCTTTCGTCGCAGCGTCGCCTGGGCTTGATCGACGATAGGCTCGAACCCTGCAAAACCGCTCCTCCTGTTCGGACTTGGACGAAATTCGCCGAGCTACGGCGGACTTGCGCGCCGCCGCCTCCGCCCATACATCCGGCGCCTGCCGACCGAAGGACGTAAAGCCGATGCGAGATGAAACCGCCGCCCGCTTGCCGGGATGGCACGCGACCACCATCCTCATGGTGCGCAAGGGCGACCGGGTGGTCATCGGCGGCGACGGCCAGGTCAGCATGGGCCAGACGGTCGTCAAGGCGAACGCTCGCAAGGTGCGCAGATTGGCCAAAGGCGAGGTGATCGCCGGTTTTGCCGGCGCGACCGCTGACGCCTTCACCTTGTTCGAGCGCCTCGAAGCCAAGCTGGAGCAATATCCGGGGCAGCTCCCGCGCGCCTGTGTCGAACTCGCCAAGGACTGGCGCACCGACCGATACCTGCGCAGGCTCGAGGCGATGCTGCTCGTCGCCGACAAAGGCACGGGCTTCACGCTCTCGGGCTCGGGCGACGTGCTCGAGCCGGAGACCGACGAGAACGGTTCGGCGATGGCGATCGGCTCGGGCGGCAACTACGCCCTCGCCGCCGCGCGCGCGCTGATGCCGATGGCGCTCGACGCCGAGGAGATCGTGCGCCGCTCGATGCAGATCGCCGCCGACATCTGCGTCTACACCAACACCAATCTGATCGTCGAAAGCCTCTGATCTCATGTCGGAACTCAGCCCGCGCGAAATCGTCTCCGAGCTCGACCGCTACATCGTCGGTCAGAACGACGCCAAACGGGCGGTGGCGATCGCATTGCGCAACCGCTGGCGCCGCCTGCGCCTTGGTTCGCCGATGCGCGAGGAGGTCATGCCGAAGAACATCTTGATGATCGGCCCGACCGGCTGCGGCAAGACCGAGATCGCGCGGCGGCTCGCGAGACTCGCCAGGCGCGCCGTTCCTCAAGGTCGAGGCGACCAAGTTCACCGAGGTCGGTTATGTCGGACGCGACGTCGAGCAGATCGTCCGCGATCTGGTCGAGGTCGGCATCGGGCTGACCAAGGCGAAGAAGCGCAAGGACATCGAGGCCAAAGCCGAGCTTGCCGCGGAGGAGCGGCTCCTGGACGCGCTGGTCGGGGCGACCTCCTCGTCCGCGACGCGCGAAACGTTCCGGCGCAAGCTTCACGCCGGCGAACTCGACGACAAGGACGTCGAGGTCGAACTGCCCCAGGGCTCCACGGGCACGCCGATGTTCGAACTGCCCAACATGCCGGGCGCCTCGATCGGCGCAATCAACATCGCCGACATTTTCGGCAAGGGCCAGCGGACGAAGCCGAAGCGCATGACGGTCGCCGAGGCGCGCGAACCGCTGGTGGCGGCGGAGGCCGACAAGCTTCTGGACCAGGACGCGATCGTGCGCGACGCGATCGCCGAGGTCGAGAGCAACGGAATCGTCTTTCTCGACGAGATCGACAAGATCTGCGCCCGCGAGGGCCGCGGCGGCGCGGACGTCTCGCGCGAGGGCGTTCAGCGCGACCTTCTGCCGCTGATCGAGGGCACGACGGTCGCCACCAAGCACGGCACGGTCAAGACCGACCATATCCTGTTCATCGCGTCCGGCGCCTTCCACATCTCGCGGCCCTCCGACCTCCTGCCGGAGTTGCAGGGCCGCCTGCCGATCCGCGTCGAGCTGAAATCGCTGACCGAGGACGACTTCAAGCGAATCCTGACCGACACCGAGGCGAGCCTGATCAAGCAATATGTGGCGCTGATGCAGACCGAGGGCGTTTCGCTGGAGTTCTCGGACGATGCGATCTCGGCGATCGCCCGCATCGCCGCCAAGGTCAATGGCTCGGTGGAGAACATCGGCGCGCGGCGGCTCCAGACGGTGATGGAGCGCTCGCTCGACGAAGTGAGCTTCACCGCCGCCGACCGCTCCGGCGAGACGGTGCAGATCGACGCCGCGTTCATCGAGCGCACAGTCGGCGATCTCGCCGGCAATGCGGACTTGAGCCGGTTCATTCTGTAGCGCGCCGCGACCCGAGAGCGCAGACGAATGGGGAGGAAGCGCAGGCGGCAATGACTTCGTTCGTTCTTGTTCCAGGGGCCGGCGGCATGGCCTGGTATTGGCATCGCGTGGCTTCGCTCCTTCTCGCGAACGCGCATGAGGCCACCGCTGTCGATTTGCCTGGCGATGATGACCGCGCGGGTCTCCAAGCTTATGCGGAAATCGTCGCCAGCGCGCTTGCGGGGCGAAGCGACGCGATACTGGTCGTCCAGTCGCTCGGCGGTTTCACCGCGCCGCTCGTTTGCGCCCGCTCTCCTGTGCGAATGCTCGTTTTCGTCAACGCGATGATTCCAAAGCCCGGCGAAACGGCTGGCGCCTGGTGGGAAGCGACCCGTGCGACCGAAGCGCGTGAAGACGCCGCGGATCGCGGCGGATACGCGAAGGAATTCGATCTCGCGACGTATTTCCTCCACGACGTCCCGCCGGACATCCTCCGCGCAGCCCCGCAGCCGCGTGAGGAGTCCGACGCCGTTTTCGGCGAGCCGTGTCAATTCGATCGTTGGCCCGACATCCCCGTGCGCATTATCGCAGGAAAGGACGATCGTCTTTTCCCCGTCGAATTCCAGCGGCGTATCGCCCGCGAGCGGCTGGGGATGGAGATCGAGACGATACCGGGCGGCCACCTTGTCGCGCTGTCGAACCCGAAAGGACTGACGGAGCGTCTCCTTGAATATGCGAAGGCGTCAGGCCGGCGTCAGGAATGAGCTATCGTGAGAGTCGGACCACTTGTCGCGTTTGCGGCTCCCGCGCGATGACCTAGGATGACGGCCGTCGCCGCGTCGTCTTTCAGGAGTCCGCTCATGATCCCGCTTGTTCTCACCTACGTCGGCGACGACAGGCCCGGACTCATCAACGCGGTCTCGGAAAAGGTCGCGGCCTTCGGCGGGACCTGGCTCGAAAGCCGCGCGGTCCGGCTCGCCGGCAAGTTCGCCGGCATCCTGCGCGTCAACGTTCGCCGAGGCCGACACGCCCGCGCTGGAGCGCGCGTTGCGCGGACCTTGCGCCCATCGGGCTTGTCCTGACCATCGAGCGCGGGGCGCACGACGAGGCCGCGCCGACGGCGCGACTGATCACGCTCGACATTCTCGGCAACGAGCGGCCCGGGCATCGTGCGCGACGTCACGCAGGCGCTGAACGCGCTCGGCGTCAATATCGAGGAGTTCGAGAGCGGCCTCGAGGAGCGCCGCCTTCACCGGGGTCGAGATGTTCCGCGCTCACGCAAGGCTCCGCTGCCCCGAAAGCCTGTCGCTCGACGACCTGCGCAAGGCGCTCGAGCAGCTCGCCGGCGAGATCATGGTCGACCTGACCTTCGGCGAGGCTTGACGCCGTCTGACGCGCGTCGTCGCCGCCCCTTGCGCGACCGGACCGGCGTTGCCATAAGGCCGCCCTCACAAAACCACCGACCCGAAGCGAAAGACGATGGCGACCTTCCCTGAGCTGGTGTTTTCCGGCGTTCAGCCGACCGGCAATCTCCACCTCGGCAACTATCTCGGCGCGATCAAGCGCTTCGTGGCGCTGCAGGAGACGCGGCCCTGCATCTATTGCGTGGTCGACCTGCATGCGATGACCCTGCCCCACGAGCCGGCCCAGCTTGCCCGCACGACGCGCGAAGTGACGGCGGCGTTCCTCGCCTGCGGCATCGACCCGAAGGTCAACATCGTCTTCAACCAGAGCCGGGTCGCCGAGCACGCCGAACTCGCCTGGGTGCTCGACTGCGTGGCGCGCATGGGCTGGCTCAACCGCATGACCCAGTTCAAGGAGAAGGCGGGCAAGGATCGCGAGAACGCTTCGGTCGGCCTGTTCAACTATCCGGTGCTGATGGCGGCCGACATTCTGATCTATCGCGCGACCCATGTTCCGGTCGGCGACGACCAGAAGCAGCATCTCGAGCTCGCGCGCGACGTCGCCCAGAAGTTCAACAACGACTTTGCCGAATCGATCGCCGCCAACGGCCACGGCGACGCGTTCTTTCCGCTGCCCGAGCCGCTGATCCAGGGGCCGGCGACGCGCGTCATGAGCCTGCGCGACGGCGCCAAGAAGATGTCGAAGTCCGACACGTCGGAGAATTCCTACATCGCGCTGACCGACGATCCGGACACGATCGCGCAGAAGATCCGCAAGGCCAAGACCGATCCGGAGCCGCTGCCCGGCCATCTCGACGGCCTCGCCGGCCGTCCCGAGGCGGAAAACCTCGTCGGCATTTTCGCGGCGCTCACCGACCGCTCCAAGGCGGACGTCGTGCACGAATTCGGCGGCAGCCCGTTCTCGGCCTTCAAGACGGCGCTCGCCGACGCGACGATCGAGAAACTCGCCCCGATCCGGGCCGAGATCCTGCGGCTCGCGGCCGATCCCGGCTACGTCGACACGGTGCTGGCCGACGGGGCGGAAAAGGCCCGCGCCATCGCGCGGCCGAACATGGACGCGGTCAAGGACATTCTCGGGCTCGTTCGCTAGAGCCCGGCGCACGCGGCCCGCGCGGAAATCTTTTTACGCCGTGCCATCGCGAACCGCGCCGCGTCGTTGCGGCGACGGGGTCATAGATATTGCGATCAACTTGCATAATCACACTATATATTGAATTTCGCCGCCTTTTCGCCCGACGCCGGCCCAGGATCATGGTTAACGACTTTGCGGCGAACATTTCGTAAGCCTGTTCCGGAGCTGATTCGGACCTTCCTGGCGGAGGGAGCCGGTCGGCGCGACGGCCGGAGGCGCTTGCGCCTCCCGGGCTCTCGAGGAGGCTTGTCGTTGCGGGGGTTCAGCGGTGGAGTCTTCGCCGGACCTGGGGGGCGCACGCAACGGCGCCGCCGAGCGCGCGTCGCCGCCGCGGCGCCGTTCTCGCTCCTGATCGCGTCCGGCGCGCGCGCCGACGAAGCGCTTCGCGGCCTCGATCCGCCGCGCCGTCGCCGTCGCCGGCTGGCCTGACCTCGAGCCCCAGTCGCCGTCATCGGCCTCGCCGTCCTGTTCGTCGCCTTTGCGGCGGTGGCGCTCTTGCATCTGGCCGCGCGCCGAGCCTGGGCGCGACGGCTCGAGCGAGATGGAGGCGGAGCTTGCGAACGCCTCCGTCCGCGTCGACCGCGCGGCGCTGATCGTTCGCAGCGAGCCGCAGATCGTCATCGCCTGGGACCGGCCGGACGCCGAGCCCTCGATCGAGGGCGATTTCAGCATCGTCGCCGACGCGCCCGCGCCGCGCCGCGTTCTCAGCTTCGCCGCGTGGCTGGAGCCGGAGGCGGCGGCCAGGGTCGAGGAGGCGGTCGAGCGTCTCCTCAGCCGCGGCGAAGCCTTCTGCCTGCCCGCGCGTCAGCCTGCGCGGACGCCACCTCGAGATCGTCGGCCGTCCGGTTTCGGGCAGCGCGGTGGTGCGCATTCGCGAGGTCTCCGGCGATCGGCTCGAGGCGGCCCGGATGCGCGAGAAGCTCGCCGAGACGGAGGCGGGCGTCGAACGCCGCGCGTCTCGCGCTCGAGCAGGCCGCGATCCTCGCCTGGAGCCGGGATGACGACGGGCGGATGGTCTGGTGCAACGCGGCCTACGCGCGGGCGGTCGAAGCCGCCGACGAGAACGCCGCCGTCGATCAATCGCGCCGAGCTGTTCGATCCGGGCTTGCGCCGCGAGGCGGCGGCGGCGCTGCGCGAGACGGGCGTCTGGAAGCGCCGCGCCGGCGCGGTCGTCGGCGGCGAGCGCCGAACCTTCGAGGCCGCCGAGGTGCGGCACGCCGTTCGGATCGGCCGGCGTCGCCTATGACGTCTCCGAGGCCGCGGCGCTGAAAGCCGAGATGGAGCGCAACGAAGACGACTATTCCCGCATGATCGACCGCCTGTCGACCGCGGTGGCGATCTTCGACAAGTCGAAGCGGCTCACCTTCTACAACGCCGCCTACAGCCAGATGTGGTCGCTCGAGCCGGCGTTCCTCGACACCCAGCCGACCGACGGCGAGATTCTCGACCGGCTTCGGACCAAGCGGCAGCTGCCGGAGCAGGCGGACTTCCGCGCCTGGAAGGCGCAGCTGATGGAGGCCTACCAGGCGATCGAGCCGAGCGAGACGGTCTGGTATCTGCCGGACGGGCGGGCGCTGCGCGTCGTCACCAGCCCCAATCCGAAGGGCGGCGTCACCTATCTCTACGACGACGCCACGCAGAGCTACGCGCTCGCCTCGCAGGTCACGGCGCTGACCCACGTGCAGGGCGAGACGCTCGACGCGCTCAAGGAAGGCGTCGCGGTGTTCGGCGCCGACGGGCGGATGAAGCTGTTCAATCCCGGTGTTCGCCGCGATGTGGGGCATCGATCCGGCGCGTCCTCGGCGACCATCCGCATATCGACGCGATCGCGCGAAGGCTGCCGGGCGCTGTGCCGCGAGCCCGCGCTGTGGGACGGGCTGCGCGGCATGGTGGTCGGCCTTCACGAGCATCGCGAGAGCCTCGCGGCCCGGATCGAGCGCACGGACGAGCTCACGCTCGACTGCGCCGCCCTGCCGCTGCCGGACGGCGCGACGCTGCTGACCTTCCTCGACGTGACCGCGAGCGCCAACGTCGAGCGCGCGCTGACCGAGCGCAACGAGGCGCTGGTGGCGGCCGAAAAGCTGCGCAACGACTTCGTCAACCACGTGTCCTACGAGCTGCGCACGCCGCTCGACCAACATCATCGGCTTCACCCAGCTGCTCGCGGCCGGCGGCGTCGGGCCGCTCAACCCGAAGCAGCTCGAATACGCGGGCTTCATCACCAATTCCTCGCACGCGCTGCTCGCGATCATCGACGACATCCTCGATCTCGCCTCGATCGACGCCGGCGCGCTGGAGCTGCGCCTCGAGCCGGTCGACGTCGCCGAGGCGATGCGGGCGGCCGCGGCCGGCGTGCAGGACCGGCTCGACGAGGCGTCGATCGAGCTTCGCATGGTGATCACCGACGGCGTCGGCGCCTTCACCGCCGACGGCCGGCGCGTCCGCCAGGTGCTGTTCAACCTGCTGTCCAACGCCATCAACTATTCCGAGCCCGGCCAGACGGTGACGCTGGCCGCGATGCGGCGCATGGACGAGATCGTCTTCAAGGTCAGCGACCGCGGCCGCGGCATCCCGCCGGAGATGATCGACCGGGTGTTCGACCGGTTCGAGACCTTCCCCAACGGCTCGCGCCATCGCGGACCCGGGCTCGGCCTGTCGATCGTCAAGGCGATGGTCGAACTGCACGGCGGCCGGGTGCTGATCGACACCGCGCCGGGCGAGGGCACGACCATCACCTGCATTTTTCCCGTTGAGCCGGCCGCGGCCGGCGGCCGGCGCCGAGGACGCCGGCCCGCCGCCACGGTCGAAGCCGAAGATGGCGCGGTAGACCAGCCGATGCCGATCGACGCGAAGCCGATGCCCGCTCCGCTGAACGACAAGGAGCCGAAGGTCTGGCGCTTCGAGGCGGCGGACGAGGCCTCGACGCTGGCGCTCGCCGCCGCGCAGGCCGCGTGGCTCGAGCCCGGGCGATTTCGTCGCGCTCTCCGGCGATCTCGGCGCGGGCAAGACGCTGTTCGCCCGCGGCCTCATCCGCGCCCTCGACCGAGGAGCCTCCGCTCGAGGCGCCGAGCCCGACCTTCACGCTGATGCAGGTCTACGACGCGCCGCGCGGACCGGTGGTCCACGCGGACTTCTATCGCCTGCGCGGCGCGATGGAGCTCGAGAACCTCGGCTGGGACGAGGCGATCGACGGACGCGATCGCGCTCGTCGAATGGCCGGAGCGCATCCCCGAGGCGCTGCCCGCCGACCGGCTCGAGGTCGCTGATCCGCTTCGATCCGGCGCGCGGCCCCGACTTCCGCGTGCTGGAGATGCGCGGCCGCGGCCGGATGGGCCGGCGGCTCGCGCGCGCGCTCGAGCGTCGGAACGCTCCTGCACGCGCGCCGGCTGGATCGAGGCGCGACGCGAGTTCGTGCAGGGCGACGCCTCGGTGCGCCTGTACGAGCGCCTGACCAAGGCGGACGGGGCGACCGCGATCCTGATGGTGGCGCCGCCCCGGCCCGAGGGGCCGATCATCCGCTTCGGCAAGCCCTACGCGGCGATCGCCAGGCTCTCGCCCGATATCCGCGCCTTCCTCGCCATGGCCGAGGGGTTGCGGGGCCTCGGGCTTTCGACCCCGCGCATCCTCGCCGCCAGCGTCGAGGACGGGCTGGCGCTGATCGAGGATTTCGGCGACGAGACCGTCGTCGAGGACGGCGCGCCGAACCCGGCGCCGCTACGCCGAGGCGGTCGCGCTGATCGCCGATCTGCATGGGCGCGACCTGCCCGACGCGCTTCCCGTCGGCGACGACCTCTACCGCCTGCCGACCTACGACATCGAGGCGATGCTGATCGAGGTCGAACTCGTCATCGACTGGTACGCGCCCGGCGATCGCCCGGGCCGCGCGTGCCCTCGGGCGCGCGCATGCAGTTTCTCGGCGTCTGGCGCGAGATCCTCGCGCCGATCCTCGCCGAGCCGACGACCTGGACGCTGCGCGACTTCCACTCGCCGAACCTGCACTGGCTCGCCGGACGGCAGGGGATCGCCCGGATCGGCCTGATCGACTTCCAGGACGCGGTGATCGGGCCGCCGGCCTACGATCTCGCCTCGCTCCTGCAGGACGCCCGCGTCGACGTGCCGGACGACCTCGAAATGCGGCTGATGGCGCTCTACGTGCGCCGGCGCGCGGCCGCGAGTCCCGGGCTTCGACGCCGAGCGCTTCGCGGCGTCCTACGCCGCCATGGCCGCGCAGCGCGCGACGAAAATCCTCGGCATCTTCGCGCGGCTCGACAAGCGCGACGGCAAGCCGCAATACCTGCGCCACCTGCCGCGCATCGAGCGCTATCTGGCGCAGCAACCTCGCGCATCCGTTGCTTGCGCCCCTGGCGCTCTGGTATCAGACCCACCTGCCGCGCGCGCTCGGCCCCGAACCGGAGCCGGCGCGGAGGTCCGAGGCTTAAGCGCGGCGTCGGGAACGAATCGACGATGAGCGCGCCGATTCCCAAAACGGCCATGGTTTTCGCCGCGGGTCTCGGCCAGCGCATGCGGCCGATCACCGAGACGCTGCCGAAGCCGCTGGTGAAGGTTCGCGGCCGCGCGCTGATCGACCATTGCCTCGACCGCCTGGCCGAGAACGGCGTCGAGACGGCGATCGTCAACGTCCACTGGCTCGCCGACCAGATCGAGGCGCATCTCGCGCGCCGCGAGCGCCCGCGCATCGTCATTTCCGACGAGCGCGGCAGGCTGCTCGACCAGGGCGGCGGGATCAAGCGCGGCGCTGCCGCTGATCGGGCGCGAGCCGTTCCTCGATCTGCAACACCGACGCCTTCTGGATCGAGGGGCCGCGCTCGAACATCGCCCGCCTCGCCGCGGGCGTTCGACCCGGAGGCGATGGACATCGCGCTCCTGGTGGCGGCGAGCGCCGGCGCGGTCGGCGTCGACTGGCCGGGCGACTTCACCATGACCCGGGAGGGCCGGCTCGAGCGGCGCGAGGACCGCCACGTCGCGCCCTTCGTCTACACCGGCGTCGGGATCCTGAAGCCGGAGCTGTTCGCCGAGCGCGGCGGAGGATGTCTTCCGCCTCGCCCCGTTCTTCCACGCCGCCGCCGCCGAAGGGCCGCCTCTACGGCGTCCGCCTCGACGGCCTGTGGCTGCACGTCGGCCGGCCCGAATCGATCGCCGAGGCGGAGCGGGCGATCGAGCGGTCGATCTTGTGAATTCATCCCTCTCCCCTTGCGGGCACGGCTGTCCGGAGAACGTGTCGCAGGTGATTTAAAGTGTCGCGGCGCATGCCCCGCAAGACCCGAGAAATCGATGAGATTCCTTGGTATTTTCTGGTTGTCGAGACTCAGAAAAGGCTGCGGGGCATGCGTTTCACTCCTACCATTTTCACCCAGATTGTCGAACCCCTCGATCGGCGGCGTTTCGAGGCGATGGTCGAGCGTCGTCGCGCCGACGCCTATGACAAATCGTTCGGCAGCTGGGATCATCTGATGGTCTTGATCCACGCTCAACTGACCGGCGCCGCGTCTCTGCGGGCGCTCGAAACCAGTTGGAACGCCCACGCCAACGCCCATTATCACCTGGGTTGCGGTGAGATCGCGCGCTCGACCCTCGCCGACGCCAACGCGCGCCGGCCGGTCCAGGCGTTCGCCGAAGTCCTGACGATGGTCGCCGCCCTGACCGACCGCTCGACCCGGGCGGACGCCAAGACGTTGTTGCGCCTGATCGACTCGACCCCCATCCCGTTGGGACAAGTGTTCGACTGGGCCAAGTCCAACGGCCGCATCCGCGGCATGAAGGCCCATGTCGTCTACGATCCCGGGCGCGATCTGCCGCAAATCCTCGACATCACCGACGCCAACGTCAACGACGCCCAGATCGGCCGCGAGATCGAGATCGAGCCGGGCCTCACCTACGTCTTCGACAAGGGCTACTGCCATTACGGCTGGTGGACCGCCATCGCCGCGGCCGGGGCCTTCTTCGTCACCAGGCCCAAGAGCAACATGGGCCTGACCGTCGAGACCGAGCGGCAATACGGCCCCTCGCGCGGCCAAGGCTTCACCGTGATCGCCGATGAGGAGGTCGTGTTCTCGAGCAAAGGCGATTCCAAGCTCCCGGTCCGGCTGCGTCGCATCGAGGTTGTGCGTGACGAGGACAAAAAGACGATCGTCGTGATCAGCAACGATATGAAGCGCTCCGCCGTCGAAATCGCGCAAGCCTACAAATTTCGTTGGCAAATCGAGCTGCTGTTCCGCTGGCTTAAGCAACACTTGAAGATACGCAAGTTCCTTGGAACCAGCCCCAACGCCGTCAAACTGCAGATCTACGCGGCGATGATCGCCTACATTCTGCTGCGTCTGGCGGCCAAGGCCGTCAGGACCAAATTCGACATCCTTCGCTTCACCGAACTCGTTGGCCTCTTCCTCTTCGCTCGTCGCCGCCTCGCCGCGATCGACGAGCCGCCTCCGATCAATCCCAGCGTCAAACGCGACCGAACCGATCCCAATCAATTGGCGCTCAACTATGTGTGAAATTTCCCCGGACAGCCGTGCCTTGCGGGAGAAGGGGTGCGGGTGAGGGGTCGGACGCGTCAGCGCCTTCACCCGCGCGCCTTTCGGCGCGGACCCCTCATCCGGCCGGCTATCGCCGGCCACCTTCTCCCGCAAGGGGAGAAGGGCGCCATTGCGGCTCCCGAATTGAGCCTTTTCAGGGATTTGCCATGTCCTTCGGTTCCGTCTCGACGGCCGCCGGCCCTGTGCGCCCTCCCAAAAGCCCCCTCGGACGCGGAGTTCGCCCTCGATCGGCGACTCCTCCTCCTGCGCCGCTGCTTCGGCTCCCGAATTGAGCCTTTCCAAAAGCTTGCGGCGGCTTTCGGTTCCGTCGTCGTCTTGCCCGGGCTCCCGCTCGGCCTTGGACTTCGCGCCGCGGCGGCGAGCGGTCGCAGCGGGCGATGAGGGAGGCGGGTTCAATCCCGTCGGGCACGAGGCGGCGTCCCTCTTGCTGATAGGAACAAACATGGAACATGGGTTGGAGTTTGTCAAGGAAATGTCGAGTTTTCCGACGGACGGAAATGGAGAGAACGTCTCGAGGAAACCGGAGCAGGCGCGCTTGCCGTCGAGACGAGCGTTTCAGGTGCGGGAGAGCCGTTTCGCGTGGCCGGCGCCGGCGATGGCGAGGACCTTTTCCCGGATGACGGCGAACATGCCTAGGACGCCAGAGGCGACCGAGGCGTCGATTGCGGCGGGCAGGCGCCGCAGATCGGGGCCGGGCCAGACACACTCGTTCCATTCGGAACGCACGACGCAGGAGCGAGCGCCGCCGAGGCCCAGCCGCTTCTTGGTGACGGCGGGGATTTCGACGGCGAGGGCAGGGGGGTCCGGGCGGGGGGCCGAGGGCGTCTCGTGAGAACGCCCTCACGCGAGCCAGTTCTCGACGGCGAGTTCCCGGACGCGGCGGAACTCGATTTCCCATTTCCCCCGACTTGTCCTATTCCCTCCGCCTCAGGAGTCGGGACCGGTTCGCCGGCCGCGTGGGAGAGACTTGCGACCATGAAACTGCCGAACGAGATCGGCCCCATCCACTTCGTCGGCATCGGCGGCATCGGCATGTCGGGCATCGCCGAGGTGCTGATCAATCTCGGCCATGACGTCCAGGGCTCGGACGCCAGCGACAACGCCAACGTCAAGCGCCTGCGCGAGCACGGCGCGACCGTGTTCGTCGGCCACGACGCGGCCAATCTCGGCGACGCCGCGGTCGTCGTCGTCTCGACCGCGATCCGGCGCGACAATCCGGAGCTCGCCGCGGCGCGCGCGAAACGCATTCCGGTCGTTCGGCGCGCCGAGATGCTGGCCGAACTGATGCGGCTCAAAAGCTGCGTCGCGGTCGCCGGCACCCACGGCAAGACCACGACCACCTCGCTGGTCGCGACCCTGCTCGACGCCGCCGGGCTCGACCCGACCGTGATCAACGGCGGCATCATCAACGCCTACGGCACCAACGCGCGCCTCGGCGCGGGCGACTGGATGGTGGTCGAGGCCGACGAGAGCGACGGCACCTTCCTGAAGCTGCCCGCGGACGTGGCGATCGTCACCAACATCGACCCCGAGCACCTCGACCACTTCAAGACCTTCGACGCGATCAAGGACGCCTTTCTGGCGCTGATCGAGAACCTGCCGTTCTACGGCTTCGCCGTCATGTGCCTCGACCATCCGACCGTGCAGGAGCTGGTCGGCAAGATCGAGGACCGGCGCGTCTTCACCTATGGCGAGAACCCGCAGGCCGACATCCGCCTGCTCGACGTCGAGATGAGCGGCGGCGTCACCCGCTTCGCCGTGCTGATCCGCGAGCGTGCAACCGGCCGCGCGACCTATATCGACAATCTCGCGTTGCCGATGCCGGGGCGGCACAACGCGCTGAACGCCACCGCGGCGATCGCCGTCGCCCATGAGCTCGGCGCCTCGGTCGACGTCATCCGCAGGGGCGATCGAAAACTTCGGCGGGGTCAAGCGGCGCTTCACCAAGACCGGGACATGGAACGGCGTCGCCATCTACGACGATTACGGCCACCATCCGGTCGAAATCGCGGCCGTGCTGAAGGCCGCGCGCGGCGCGACCTCGGGCAAGGTGATCGCGGTCGTGCAGCCGCATCGCTATTCGCGCCTCGCCTCGCTGTTCGACGCCTTCGCCACCTGCTTCAACGACGCCGACAGCGTGCTCGTCGCCGACGTCTATCCGGCGGGCGAGGCGCCGATCGAGGGCGCCGACAAGGCCCATCTCGCCGCGGCGATCGCCGCCCACGGCCACCGCCACGCGTTTGCGCTGCCCTCGCCCGAGAACCATCGCGCCGAGGGTGCGCGAACTGGCCGCGCCCGGCGACATCGTCGTCTTCCTCGGCGCGGGCACGGTCACGCAATGGGCCTATGCGCTGCCCGGCGAGCTCGCCGCGCTCGACAAGGCCTGACGCATGGCGTTTCCGGACATCGTCGAGGACCTGAAGCGCGCTCGCGCCGGACTTGCGCGGAAAGCTCGTCGTCCAACGCGCCGATAGCGCGAAACGACCTGGTTCCGGGTCGGCGGACCGGCGCAGGCTCTTGTTCTCGCCGGCCGACGAGGACGATCTCGCCTATTTCCTGAGCCGCCTGCCGCGCGAGATCGCGGTGACGACGATCGGCCTCGGCTCGAACCTGATCGTGCGCGACGGCGGCGTCGAGGGCGTCGTCATCCGGCTCGGCGGCGGGCCTTTCAACGCGATCGACGTCATGGAGGATTCCCGCATCGTCGCCGGCGCCGCGGCGCCGGACCAGTTCGTCGCCAAGGCGGCGGCGACGGCGGGCGTCGACGGCCTCGCCTTCCTGCGCGGCGTTCCCGGCTCGATCGGCGGGGCGCTGCGGATGAACGCCGGCGCGCATGGCGGCGAGATCAAGGACGTGCTGGTCGAGGCGCGCGGCGTCGACCGGACCGGCGCGATGCGCGTCTTTTCGAACGCGGATATGGGCTATTCCTATCGCCACAGCGCCGCGCCGGACGACGTGATCTTCACCCGCGCGACGCTTCAGGGCCGCCCGGGCGACCCGGACGCGATCCTGGCCGAGATGGAGCGGATCACCCGCGCGCGGGAGGCCTCGCAGCCGATCCGGGAGAAGACCGGCGGCTCGACCTTCAAGAACCCGCCGGGCGCTGAAGGCCTGGGAGCTGATCGACCGGGCGGGCTGCCGCGGCTTCGTCCTCGGCGGCGCCGAGGTCTCGACTGATGCACTGCAATTTCCTGATCAATCGGGGCGCATGCGACCGCGGCCGATCTCGAGGCGCTCGGCGAGGAGGTGCGGCGGCGGGTGCTCGAGACGAGCGGCGTGACGCTCGAATGGGAGATCCGGCGGATCGGGCGGTCCGAGGCGTCGTGAAACAGGCCGCCGCCGGTCTCAAGGCGCTGATCGAGCAATTTAGCAATTTGGCGCGACAGAGCTCGTGGCGCAGCCCGCGCAGGCCTCGCTCCGGGAGCGACGAAAGTCAGAGGCTCCGGGTTTCCGGAGCGCCTTTTCGTTTGAGTTGCGCGCGCCGCGTTCTCCGCTCGTGCGGCCTGAGGCCTTGAACGCGAAAAAAAAGCCGCCCCGAAACAGGGCGGCCTTTCCGTTCGCTCGAAGCGCGAAAGTTACGCGATTGCGGCGGCTGTGCGGCGCGAACGATAGCCCGCGAAGGCGAGGCCGGCGAAACCGAGGCCCATCATCGCCCAGGTGGCGGGTTCGGGGACGGAGTATGAGGGGTCCGTGAACGCCACCACGAGGCCGGTCGGGTTTCCGCCGTTTTGCCCCCAGTTCACCACGTCGAAATCGAGCGTGTTCACGCCCGCCACGCCGAGTCCGGAAATGCTGAAAGGGGTCAGCACGTTCCAGAAGGTCGCGTCATTGCTGGAGCTGGTGGCTTGTCCGTTGAACAAAATTGAGCCGGCGTTGTCGGCGGACCACACGCCGCTGATCGAGACCTCCGCGGCCTGCGGCAGTTGGAACGACAGCTGATAGTCATACGTTCCGTTGGCGCTCGGGTCGAGGTTTTGATCGAATCCCTCGGCCGAGATCCAGGTGGAGCCGGTGGGCGCCGCCACCCAGTCCCCGATCGGCCAGCCCGACACCAGCGCCGTCGCCTGGGTCGACGCCGGGTCAGCCGAGGGAACCGAAATCACTGTGTAGTTCGAGTCGACCTGACCGTTCGACGTCAACCCTGCGCCCGTGTTTGGCAGGTTGAGACTGGCCTGGCCCGCCTGGGCCTGTCCGGCCGCGAAGCCCGTCAAGCTCAGAACGGTCGTTATTGCCGCTACAGAAACGTATCTTTTCATGATAACCCGCTGATCAAGCTCAAAAGTGGATATCAGTAAACCCACACGAAATAACGCCTGTCAACAAAATTTTCGCAAGCGCGAAGAAATATCTGGGGGCGAGAGACAGGGCGGCGGCGCACGCTCCCCATACAACCCATTCCGTTCGCTGTTCGCGTTTTGGCGCCGCGGCCGGTCCGTTTCTCGATTCCAGCCATTTCGCCTCGGAATCGCCTGAGGTTAAGACCCCGTTAAGCCCGCGGCCTTAAGTCTGCCTTAACTGTGCCGTTTGGCGGATCGTTAGGGAAGTGTCGCGCAATGAAACACGTCGCGGTCCTGATGGGGGGCTGGTCGGCTGAGCGTCCGGTGTCGCTGAACTCCGGCCGCCAGTGCGCCGACGCGCTCGAAGTCTCGGGCTACCGCGTCACCCGCATCGACGTCGACCGCTCCATCGCCGACACGCTCGCGCGCCTGAAACCCGACGTCGCCTTCAACGCCCTGCACGGCAAGGTCGGCGAGGACGGGACGATCCAGGGCGTCTGGAGATCCTGCGCATTCCCTATACCCATTCGGGCGTCTTGTCCTCGGCGCTGGCGATGCAGAAGGACCTGGCCAAGACGGTGCTGGCCGCGGCCGGCGTGCCCGTCGCGCCGGGACTGGTGATCGACCGCCGCGAGGCCGCGCTCCGGCACGCGATGGCGCCGCCCTATGTGCTGAAGCCGATCTGCGAGGGGTCGTCGTTCGGCGTCGTGATCGTCAAGGAGGATCGCGCCCACCCGCCGCAGGAGGTCGGGCGCGACGACTGGCCTTACGGAGACGCGCTGCTCGCGGAAAAATTCGTCGACGGGAAAGAACTGACCTGCGCGGTCATGGGCGAGCGGGTGTTCGACATCATCGAGATCGAGGCGCTTTCCGAAGCGTTCTACGGATATGACGCAAAGTACGCAAAAGGTGGATCCCGGCACATCCTTCCGGCAAATCTTAAACCGAATATTTACCATAAGGTCCAAGAGTTGACGCTCAGAGCGCATCGGGCGCTGGGGTGTCGGGGCGTCAGTCGCGCCGACTTCCGGTTCGATGAGACGAAAGGCGATGAGGGCGAACTCGTGTGTCTCGAGGTCAACACCCAGCCGGGCATGACGGAAACTTCGCTGGTCCCCGATATGGCGGCCTACGCCGGGCTGTCGTTCGCCGAACTGGTCGCCTGGATGGTGGAGGACGCCTCGTGCGACCGCTGAGCCTCGCCTTCGGCGCGGCGCCCTCGGCGCCGGCGCGTCGGACGCCGCCGCCCAAGGTGCTGCTGCGCGGCGAGCGCGCGGCGCGCGGATCGTTCCGCCTCCGCCTGCCGCTCGACCGTCCTCCGCCGCTCGGGGTCGAGATCGCGCTGACGCTGCATGGTGCTCGCGGGCGCGGCCGGCTACGGGGCTGCGCGCGGCGGACAGCTCCAGACTTTCGTCGCCGAACACGGCAGCCTCGAAGACGTGGCCGCCCGGGCGCTCGGATTCGGCGTCGACATCGTCACCGTGTCCGGCGCGACGCATATGAGCGAACCGCGCATCCTGGCGATCGCCGGCGTCAGCGCCAAAAATTCGCTGCCGTTCTTCGACGTCGCCGCGGCGCGCGCGCGGCTCGAGGCCGATCCGCTTGTCGCCCGTGCGAGCGTGCGCAAGCTCTATCCCAACCAGATCGTCATCGACATCGTCGAGCGCACGCCCTACGCGGTCTGGCAGAAGGACGGC
Organism: uncultured Alphaproteobacteria bacterium; assembly: GCA_963783275.1. Lineage (GTDB taxonomy): Bacteria > Pseudomonadota > Alphaproteobacteria > Rhizobiales > Beijerinckiaceae > Roseiarcus. The sequence goes on from CAWANA010000016.1 coordinate 85,826, forward strand.
GAGCTCAAGGCGATCGCGGCCGACGGCGCGCCGATCGACGAGGTGCGCGACAGCCGCTACGCCGGCCTGCCGTTCGTGGTCGGCGAGGGCGCGAACGCCCGGGCCCGCGAGTTCACCGCGCTTCTCGATGCGATGGAGGAGCTCAGGCCCCGCGTCGAAGCGGGCGTCCTGATCGGCGAGCGGCGCTGGAACCTGCGGCTCAAGTCCGGAATCGACGTCAAGCTGCCCGAGACCGATCCGACAGGCCGCCATCGCCACGCTCCTCAAGCTTCAGCGCGAGCAGCGCATCCTGGATCGCGACGTGCTCGCGCTCGACTTCCGCGCTCCCGACCGGGTCTTCGTCCGGCTGACGCAGGACTCGGCCGCGGCCTGGACCGAGGCGCACGCGCCGAAGAAAAAGGACGCGCAGCCATGACCTTCCGGCCGCTCCCCCCGCGCATGCGGCAGATTCCCGCCCGCAAGGCGGCGATCCTGTCGGTTCTCGACATCGGCGCCTCGAAAATCGTCTGCCTGGTCGCGCGGCTGTCGCCGATGGAGCCTTCGACCGCGCTGCGCGGGCGCACCCACCGCTGCAAGATCCTCGGCATCGGCCATCAGCGGTCGAACGGGGTCAAGGGCGGGGCGATCGTCGATCTGCAGGCGGCCGAGCATGCGACCCGGCTCGCGATCGACGCGGCCGAGCGGATGGCCGGCGTCGAGGTCGGCGGCGTCATCGTCAACATGTCCGGCGGCCTCCTGTCTTCGCAGCGGTTCAACGCCAAGGTGAGCTTGCGCGGCAAGACGGTGTCGGAGCACGACATCCACCGGGTGCTGGAGGCGGCGTCTGCGGCGAGCGCGCTTCCGGGACGCACCGTGCTGCATGGGCTGCCGACCGCCTTCACGCTCGACGCCACGCGCGACGTCAGCGATCCCAAGGGCATGATCGGCGAGGATCTCGGCGTCGACCTGCATGTCGCCTCGTGCGAACTGGCGGCGGCGCGCAATCTCATGCTGGTGGTCGAGCGCTGCCACTTGCGGGTCGAGGCGATGGTGGCCACGCCCTATGCGGCGGGCCTCTCGACGCTGGTCGACGACGAGGCCGAGCTCGGCTCGGCGGTGATCGATTTCGGCGGCGGCACGACAACGGTCGGCGTATTCTCCGGCGGCCGGCTCGTCCATGTCGACGCGGTCGCGGTCGGCGGCATCCACGTCACGCGCGACATCGCCCGCGGCCTCAACGTGTCGATGACCGACGCCGAGCGGCTGAAGACGCTCTACGGCGCCTGCATCGCCTCTCCGTCGGACGACCGCAAATCGATCGCCGTCCACCGGCTCGGCGACGACATGGATCATCCGGCCCATCTGCCGAAGTCCGAGCTCATCCGGATCATCCGGCCGCGCGTCGAGGAGATCCTCGAGCTCGTGCGCGATCGGCTGCGCGCCTCCGGTCACGCCGCGCATGTCGGCCGCCGGCTGGTGATGACCGGCGGCGCCTGTCAGCTGACGGGTCTGCCGGAGCTGGTCCGCTCGGTCATCTCGAGCCAGGCCCGAATCGGGCGGCCGCTCGGGATCGAGGGTCTGCCGGAATCGGGCAAGAGCCCGTCGTTCGCGGCGGCGGTCGGCCTGATGATCTACCCGCAAATGGCCGGCCTGGAATATTTCGAGCCCTCTCGCCACGCCACGCGGCAGGCCTACGAGGGGGAAGGATACGCGACCCGGGTGGGGCGCTGGCTCAAGGAAAGCTTCTAACAGGTTTCGGGCCCCGCCGGCGGGGGCGCGGAAGCGCACGAAAACGCAGTCATTAACGGCGTCCCCGGGCGCCCCAACGGGATGAGGTGATACATGTCTATCAACTTGAAGGCGCCCGAACTGAGGGAATTGAAGCCGCGCATCATGGTGTGCGGCGTGGGCGGCGCCGGCGGCAACGCGGTCAACAACATGATCGTGTCCGGGCTTTCCGGGGTCGACTTCGTCGTCGCCAACACCGACGCGCAGGCGCTGACCTCCTCGCGCGCCGAGCGCATCATCCAGATGGGCCTCCAGGTCACGGAAGGCCTGGGCGCCGGCTCGAAGCCCGAGGTCGGCAAGGCCGCCGCCGAAGAGGCGCTCGAGGAGATCCGCGACCACCTCGCCGGCGCGCACATGGTGTTCGTCACGGCCGGCATGGGCGGCGGCACCGGCACGGGCGCCGCGCCCGTGATCGCCCGCGCCGCGCGCGAGATGGGCATCCTCACCGTCGGCGTCGTGACGAAGCCCTTCCACTTCGAGGGCGGTCGCCGGATGAAGGTCGCCGAGACCGGGATCACCGATCTGCAGAAGGCGGTCGACACCCTGATCATCATCCCGAATCAGAACCTCTTCCGGGTCGCCAACGAGAAGACGACCTTCGCCGACGCCTTCGCCATGGCCGACCAGGTGCTTTATTCCGGCGTCGCCTGCATCACCGACCTCATGGTCAAGGAAGGCCTGATCAATCTCGATTTCGCCGACGTCCGCTCGATCATGAGCGAAATGGGCAAGGCGATGATGGGCACGGGCGAGGCGACCGGCGAGAAGCGCGCCGTGCTCGCGGCCGAAGCGGCGATCGCCAATCCGCTGCTCGACGAGACCTCGATGCGGGGCGCGCGCGGGCTCCTGATCTCGATCACCGGCGGCAACGACCTCACCCTCTACGAGGTCGACGAAGCGGCGAGCCGCATCCGCCAGGAGGTCGACGAGGAGGCCAACATCATCCTCGGCGCGACGTTCGATTCCGCGCTCGACGGGGTCGTGCGGGTCTCGGTGGTCGCCACGGGCATCGACCAGCTCGCGATCGACCAGATCGAGCCGGTCACCGTCCAGTCGCGGCCCGAACCGGCGCCCCGCTCTCGCGCCGCCGGCGCCCGGCCCGTCGCGCAACGCGCCCCAACTCGAGTTGGCTCCGGTCGCAGCCCTGGTCAACGACGTCCAGATCCAGCCGGTCGCTCCGATCGCGGCGCCTTCCCCGAGCCGATCGAAGCTCGGCGCGAAACGCAGGAGGAGGAGGAGGAGTACGAGTTCATCCCGCCCGCGCCCGAGCAGCCGGTGGTTCGCATGCCGCGCATGCCGCAGATCGAGGATCTGCCGCAGGTGGCCCAGAACCAGCTGCGCGCGCGCGACGCCCAGGCTGCGCAGGCTGACCAGATAGCGCCGGAGACGCGCCGAAAGTCGCTTCTGGAGAAGCTGGCGGCGTTCGGCATCACGCGTCACGACGAAGAGCCGGCCGCGAGGCCCGCCGCCGTT
>CAWANA010000017.1:0-428697 GCA_963783275.1 uncultured Alphaproteobacteria bacterium
GGCGACGCCCGCCAGCGCCGCCATGATCGCGATCTGCGAGACGACGATCCAGCCTCGCCTGCGTCCGAGCAGCCGGCTGAAGACCGGCGCGTCGTAGCGGTCGAGAAACGGCGCCCAGAGGAACTTGAATTTATAGGCGAGAGTGAGCTCGCTCATCATGCCGATGATCGCGATCGGCACCTTGGCCTCGTAGAGCCACGCCGACTGCGTGATGTAGACGAGCTGATAGGGAATGCCGGACGCAAAGCCCAGCGCCAGCATCGCGGCGATGCGGATGTCGGAGAAGAGGTGGCGCAGGAAGCCGGCCTCCCGCTCCCGCTCCCGCTCCCGCGCCTTTGACGTCTTCGTGATGCATGCCGACCCCCGGTGCGCGGGCAAGCGTAGCAAAAGTCGCGGCGTTGGGGAGTCGCGCTGTCTTCTCGCACACAATTCCAGCCTATATGATCGGCGGGCGCGGGCTCCGTGAGACGGAAGCGGCCCGCGATGATCGGGAGGACAGTCATGGATGCGAAGACGACGGCGGTCGTGCTCATCGAATTTCAGAACGATTTCACCTCGGAAGCGGGACGCTGCACGGCGCGGTCAAGCCGGTGATGGAGCAGACCAACATGCTCGCCAACGCGGTCGAGACCGCAAAGGAGGCGCGCGCGCTCGGCGCGACGATCATTCATGCGCCGATCACCTTCGCCGACGACTATCGCGAGCTTACGGCGACCCCTTACGGCATTCTCAAGGGCGTGGTGGACTCGAAGTCGTTCCGCAAGGGGACCTGGGGCGCCGAGATCGTCGACGTCCTGAAGCCGGCCCCGGGCGACATCGTCATCGAGGGAAAAAGGGGCCTGTGCGGCTTCGCCTCGACCAATCTCGACTTCATCCTGAGAAGCAAGGGCGTGAAGACCGTCGCGCTCGGCGGCTTTCTGACCAATTGCTGCGTCGAATCGACCATGCGGACGGCTTACGAGAAAGGCTACGAGGTCGTGACCCTGAAGGACTGCACCGCGGCGCTGAGCGACGAGGAGCAGCGCGCGGCGGTCGAGAAGAACTATCCGATGTTCTCGAAGCCGATGACGCATGGCGAGTTCCTGTCGAGCCTGAAGGGCGAGGCGGCGGCAGCGGATTCTTCACGAGGCTACGAGGCGGCCTGAGGCGGGGCGGGCGCCGCCCCTGCGGCCGGGCGTCGGGCCGTCCGTCGAGTGATGCCGAGTCCGGGCGCGGATTCCATTGTTACAAGGCGTTGCGGCCGGTTTTCCTTCACCAGCAAGCCGGAGAGACGGAAGCCCACAATCCATGGGACCCCAAGCCTGAGGTCGCGTACGCCAAGTCTATGGGGCGCCGATCCCAAATTCATGCCAACTCCCTGCAAGACCTAGCTTAAGCGGGAGACCCCCGGCTATGCCGGAGTGGCAGTAGCAGTTTGACGTTTCCGGTAAGTCCATCGGCGAAGTTCCAACGTGAGCAGCCACTCACACGAAAGGAATTCCGCCGATGGACGAGTGCGAGAGCCTAAGCCGCACGACTTGGGACTGCAAATATCATGTTGTCTTCATCCCGAAATGTTGAGTGCGTCAAGTTCTGCAAAAGGCGGTCATGGGTCCTGGTTAGGCGGCTTGGCGGAGGTGGGTTTTCTTGTGCGTTCATGTTGAGGTAGCGGTGGGCTTCGAGCCAGTTCTCGTGGGTTTCCACGGCTAATTAGGGCTCGCACCAGACGCAGGCACGCCTCCGTGTTGGGGAAGATGCGCACGACGTGGGTTCGTCGCTTGATCTCCTCGTTGAGCCGTTCGATATGTTGGTGCTCTTGAGATGCTTATGGTGCTGGCGGGGCAGACGGTAGGAGGTGAAGGTTTCCTCGATCGTTTCCTCGACCCAGTCGACGAGCTTGTCGTAACGATTGCCCCATTTGGCGATCCACGCGGACAGATCGCGGCGGGCCTCCTCGACGTTTCGCCGGTCGTACAGCCAGCGCAGTTCCTGCAGGCAGTCGTCGTCGGCCTTGCGCGGCAGATGATCGAGGGCGTTGCGGAGGAAGTGCACGTAGCATCGCTGGACGGCCGTCTCGGGGAGGACCTCGCGGATCGCTGCGCGCAGGCCCGCGTGGTCGTCGGCGACGACGAACTCGACGCCGCGGAGGCCGCGCCGGCGCAGTCCGAGCAGGAAGTCCTTCCAGGAGGAACTGCTTTCGCGGTTAGCCATCTCGACGGCCAGGATCTGGCGGCGACCGTCCCAGTCGATGCCGACCGCGATCAGCACGGCCAAGCCGGTGGGTTGAGTTTTACGGACTGATACGGATTCCGGCTGATTGAACTCGACGGGGTAGATTCACGTTGGCTTTTTCTGCTGATAGATAGGGTAGCCATGATTCGCGGGGGGCGGGCATGGCGCACGTGGCCAGTCATTTGAGCGTTGAGGCGTTGGAGGCGCGGTACGAGGCCTGCGAGGACGTTATGTCATCGCGGCATTTTCAGACGATCTGGCTTTTGGCGAAGGGGCATTCGACCGGCGAGGTTGCCGCGATGACCTCATTTGGCCAGCGCTGGATTGAGCAGCTTCTGGAGCGCTACAACGCCTTTGGGCCTTCGGCCTTGGGGGATCTGCGTCGGGGCAACGGCGCGCCGGCGAGAGTTCTGAGGCCCGAACTGTTGCAACGTCTGCGCGTCCGTTTGGGCGAGCCTCCGCCCGACGGCGGGGTGTGGACGAGCGGCAAGGTCGCGCGCTGGATGGCGGCCGAGTTGGGCTTGGCCTCGGTGGCGCCGCAACGCGGCTGGGAGGCGTTGCGAGCGATCAATTGGTCGATCCAGAAGCCGCGGCCACGCAATCCGAAGGCGGCGACGCCGGCGGAGCAAGAGGCCTTCAAAAAAAAGTCGCCGAAGTCGTCGCCGAGGAAGCCGCGCTCCACCCCGACACGCCGATCGAGGCTTTCGCGACCGACGAGCACCGGCTCGGCCTGAAGCCAGTGACGCGGCGGGTCTGGGCGCCGGTCGGCGAGCGGCCGATCGCGCACGGCCACCATCGCTTCGAATGGCTCTATGTGACGGCGTTCGTGTCTCCGGCCACCGGCGAAAGCTTCTGGTACATCTCGAACGGCGTATCCAAGCCATTCTTCGAGGCGCTGCTGCGCCTGTTCGCGGAAGAAGCCGGCGCGGGTCGCGACCGGCGCATCGTTCTTGTGCTCGACAACGCCGGTTGGCACGGCGAGGCCGGCCTTGCCGTGCCGGACGGCCTGCGCCTCCTGTTCCAGCCCGCCTACACTCCCGAAGTGCAGCCGGCCGAAACGCTATGGACCCTGGTCGACGAACCCGTCGTCAACAAGCACATCCCCACCCTCGAGGCTCTCGACGAAATCATCTCGATGCGCTGCGCAGCTCTCGCCACCGACCGCGAAAAGATCAAAGGCCAGGCCGGCTTCCACTGGTGGCCCAAAATCGCGAACCCGAAGTAATCACCCGGAAACCGTATGAAAGTCCGGATACGCGTCGCCTAAACGACGCGTCTACTCTGGCTCCATCTTGAAATTGTCGTTCGGATTTGGTTCGAAGTGATGCTCCAATCCCGCGGCCGCGTCCGTCCATGGAGATCGCGACGCCCGCTTCGGCGAGCGCGCCGGTGAAGGCCGCCGACGTGAACTGCGAGCCCTGGTCGGTGTTGAAAATCTCGGGCTTGCCGCACTTCGCCCGAGCCTCCTCGAGTCGCCGCCAGGCAGAACGAGACGTCCATCGTGTTGGACAGCCGCCACGCCAGAACCGCGCGCGACGCCCAGTCGATGATCGCCACCAGATAGAGAAAGCCCCGCCCGATCGGAATGTACGTGATGTCGGCCGCCCAGACGTGGTTCGCGCGCTCGATCGTCAGATTGCGCAGGACATCAGGCGCATCAGCCGCTGGACGAGTGTAGCCGCTCGATCTCCCGCTCATACGTGGTTTCCGCGTCCCGCCCCACCCCGGGATCGAACGCCCGCGCCGCCTGATCCTGAAGCTGCTTCTTCCAGGCGTAAATCTGGTTGGGATGGACCTCGTAGCGCTGCGCAAGGTCCGTGACCGTCGCCTGCTCCCGCAGCGCCTCCAGCGCGATCTTCGCCCTCAGTCCCGCGTCAATCCGCCGCCTCGTCGTCTTCGTCATCATTTCCTCCGTCGATCAAACGGAGCGGCCGGTCTCCAACTTAACCCCTGGTCCCAAAATCGGGGTCCACTTCAGCGGAGCCGGCTCCGCCGCCACGATCGGCGCGCTTCATCCAAGGTCGCAACGTCTCGGCCGTGCAGCCGATCTTCGCCGAAATCGACGACAGGCCCGCGCGCCCAGCGCGAAGCGTGCTCGGCCTCGTGCTCCAGCACCATCCGCACCGCCCGCTCTCGGAGTTCCGGGGAAAACTTGTTCGTCGTCGTCCTGCTCGACATGGCTCCATCCTCTCAAGAGTGGGAACCTCCGGCAAACCCGTCGCGGTTCAAAGGAGATCAAGCGACGAACCCACGTCGTGCGCATCTTCCCCAACACGGAGGCGTGCCTGCGTCTGGTGCGAGCCCTAATTAGCCGTGGAAACCCACGAGAACTGGCTCGAAGCCCACCGCTACCTCAACATGAACGACCTCAAGGAACACAAGAAGGCCAACCTCCGCCAAGCCCGGCGCCCCTGCGGTTCAGGGCAGGCGGAGGGTCGCGGTCGCGAGGCACGCGATCCCCTCCCGCCGCCCGGTGAAGCCGAGCCGCTCGGTGGTGGTCGCCTTGACCGACACGCGCCCGACGTCGAGGCCGGCGATCTCGGCGACCCGCGCCCGCATCGCCTCGCGATGCGGGCCGACCTTGGGCGCCTCGCAGATCAGCGTCGCGTCGAGATGGACGAGGACGCCGCCGCGGACTCTGACGCGCTCGAGCGGCGTGGGCGAGGAAAACCTGCGACGGCGCGCCCTTCCACTGCGGGTCCGAGGGCGGGAAATGCGCCCCGATGTCCCCCTCCGCCAGCGCCCCGTAGATCGCGTCGGCGAGCGCATGCAGGGCGACATCGGCGTCGGAATGTCCGTTCAGCGCATGGGTGTGGGGCAGGCGGACGCCGCAGAGCCAGACGTGGTCGCCGGCGGCAAAGCCGTGCACGTCGAAACCCTGGCCGACGCGCGTCTCGCCCGTCTCGCCCGTCAGCCGCGCTTCGGCCGCGCCGAGGTCCGCCATCGTGGTCACCTTGAAGTTTTGCGGATCGCCCTCGAACACGAAGGCGGCCGCGCCCGCCCATTCGGCGACCGCCACGTCGTCGGTGAGGTCGCCGACTTGCATCCCGGCTGCACGTCGGTGCGCTTCCAGAATCAGCGGGAAACGAAAGGACTGAGGGGTCTGCACCGCCCTCAAGCGACGCACGCGGCGGGGTCGCGAGCAACTTGGCCAACCGCGTCGATCTGCTTGACCGTGTCGCTGAGCCTGACGCCGGGCGCCGCCGCCCCATCCGCCCTGGCCGCGTCGACTGCGCGGGCGACGAGCTCGGGCGAGGGGAAAGGGCGGGCGGCGTCATGGATCAGAACGATGTCCGGAGCCGTCGCGGCCAGCGCCTCGAGCCCGGCCCGCGACGCTTGCCTGCCGGGTCGCGCCGCCGAGCGAGGGCGGCCCGATGGCCTCCCGCGTCGCGGCGGGGAGGCTCGCCACCGCGGCGTCATAGAGGGGGCGGTCATCCGGGTGAATCACGACCGTGGCCGCGGAAAAGGGCCATGCGGCGATGAGCGCCTCGAGCGTGTGGGCGAGAAGGGGCTTGCCCGCGCAGGGCAGGTATTGTTTCGGCCGGTCCCCGCCGAGCCGCACGCCGCGGCCGGCCGCGACGACGACGAGGGCGACGGACGGAGAGGGCAAAGGTTTGGCTCCGGATGGGCAAGCGCTTTTGGAGCGCCGCGAAGGCCCCGTCAATGCCCGGCGGCTTGACTCGCTTCTAGCCGCGGCGTCGATCACTCAGGCTTCGAAGCGCTCTGGATGTCGCTTATGCCGCTCAAGCTGGTCGTCGCCAACAAGGCCTATTCCTCGTGGTCGCTGAGGCCATGGATTCTGCTCGCCCATTTCAAGATTCCGTTCGAGGAGGTGGTCATTCCGATGGCCCAGCCCGAGACGCGCGAGGCGATGCTGCGATACGCGCCGACCGGCAAATGCCCGTCGCTGCACGACGGCAAGATCTCCGTCTGGGAGTTGCTGGCGATCATGGAATATGTCGCCGAGCTTTATCCGGAAAAGGCGATCTGGCCGAGGGGCAAGGCCGCGCGCGCCCACGCCCGCTCGCTCGCCAGCGAGATGCACGCCGGCTTTCGGCCGCTGCGCGCAGGCCTGCCCGACCAACTTTCGCCGCGCGCCGAAGGCGATCGCGCTCGAGCGACGCCGTCAAGGCCGACGTCGCCCGGATCGAGGCGGCGTTGGCGCAGCGCGCGGGAAGCGTTCGGCAAGGCGGGTCCGTTCCTGTACGGCCGCTTCTCCGCCGCCGACGCGATGTACGCCCCGGTCGTCAACCGGTTCCATGCCTACGCCGTGCCGGTTCAGCCGGCGACGCGCGCCTATATGGACGCGATCATGGCGCTCCCGGCCTGGAAGGCCTGGATCGCCGACGGCGAGGCGGAGCCGTGGCGGATCGAGGAATACGAAGCGGTTTGAGGATGAGAGCGCCTTGAGCGAGGCCGGTCGTTCGAGATGGATTTGGGGGCAGGGCCGCGCGCGCCCGCACCTTCGCAGCCTCGGCGGCCGCCGCATAATCGCCGACGGACTCGAGAGCAACTTCTGGACCGATCTCTACCACAACGCGATGACCGCCTCGTGGCCGGTTTTCATCGCGGCGCTGGCGGCCGCCTTCGTTCTCCTGAACGCGGTTTTCGCGCTGGTTTACGACCTCGGCGACAAGCCGATCGCCAACGCGCGCGAGGGCTTCGCAGACCTGTTTTTCTTCAGCGTCGAGACGACCTCGACGACCGGTTACGGCGACATGCATCCGCAGACCGACTACGGCCACATGGTCGCCACGGTCGAGAATTTTGTCGGCATGATGTGTCTGGCGACGATGACGGGCCTCGTCTTCGCCCGGATTTCCCGGCCTCGCGCGCGGATCATTTTCGCCCGCCATCCGGTGGTCTGCGTCCACGAAGGCGTGCCGACGCTCATGTTCCGGATGGCGAACGCGCGCAGCAATTTCATCAGCGAGGCGACCGCCAAGGCGTGGATGATCGGCCCGCAATCCACGCGGGAAGGACGCCGGCTCGTCGGCTTTCAGCCATTGCGGCTCGTCAAGTCCGAGAACCCGACGCTGGCGCTGAGCTGGGTGCTGTTTCACCCGATCGAGGCCGACAGTCCGCTGTTCGGTCGGGACCCCGATGCGGTGACGTCGAGCGAGATCAACTTCGTCATCAGCGTCGCCGGATTTGACGAAACGTCTGGCCAGACGGTGCATGCGCGCGGAGTCTTCGCCGCCCAGGATGTTCGCTTCGGAGAGGAATATGAGGACATCATCCGGGTGGACGAACAGGGGCTTCGCCACATCGACTATTCCAAGATCGACGCAACGCGGCCCGTGACGATCCCAGTCCAATCCGGACATTCCGTTGGGTAAAGTTATCCATTTCGCAACGGAAGATTATTCAATTAGCAACGGGTCGAGTTCAAGTATGGCTCCTTCGGTGACGGCGTACACATTGACGTCACCCCGGAGGCATACAGGATCTGGACCCGGGAAAGCGGGCGACATGACACGGTTGACGAGCGGGCTGGCCGCGCCAGCGGACGAAGACGACGCGAACGTCGCCGGCTGGCGGAGTCTGATCGACGAATTGCAGGCGCGCCGCCGCGCGGCGGCCGAGGGCGGCTCGGCAAAGGCGCGCGACCGGCATGTCGGGCGCGGCAAGCTGCTTGCGCGCGAACGCGTCGCGCGCCTCGTCGATCCCGGTTCGCCGTTTCTGGAAATCGGCGCGCTCGCCGCTTACGGTATGTATGAGGGGGACGTTCACGGCGCCGGGCTCATTACCGGGATCGGCCTGATCCATGGCCGCGAGACGATGATCGTCGCCAATGATCCGACCATCAAGGGCGGCGCCTATTATCCCATGACCGTCAAGAAGCATCTGCGCGCGCAGGAGATCGCGGCCGAAAACCATCTGCCTTGCGTCTATCTGGTCGACTCCGGCGGCGCCAATCTGCCGCATCAGGCGGAGGTGTTCCCGGACCGCGAGCATTTCGGCCGGATCTTCTTCAACCAGGCCCGCATGTCGGCGGACGGGATCGCCCAGATCGCTGTCGTCATGGGATCGTGCACCGCGGGCGGCGCCTATGTCCCGGCGATGTCGGACGAAACCATCATCGTCGAAAAGCAGGGCACGATCTTCCTCGGCGGCCCGCCGCTGGTGAAGGCGGCGACCGGCGAGACGGTCAGCGCGGAGGACCTCGGCGGCGGCGATCTGCATACCCGCGTGTCCGGGGTCGCCGACACGCTCGCGCGAAACGACGCGCATGCGCTGGCGCTGGCGCGGAGAGCGGTGGGAAACCTCAACCGCGCGCCCAAGCGCGCCGTCGACTGGACGAAACCGGTCCGAGCCTGCTTATCCCGCCGAAGAGCTCTTGCGCATCGCGCCGCTCGATCTCCGCAAGCAGGTCGACGCCCACGAGATCATCGCGAGGCTCGTCGACGGATCGGAATTCGACGCCTTCAAGCCCCGGTACGGCACGACCCTGATCGCCGGCTTCGCGCGGCTGTCGGGCCTGCTGATCGGGATCCTCGCCAACAACGGCGTGCTCTTTTCCGACAGCGCGCTCAAAGGCGCGCATTTCATCGAGCTTTGCGCCCAGCGCGGCGTGCCGCTGCTTTTCCTGCAGAACATCTCGGGCTTCATGGTGGGGCAACGCTACGAAGCCGGCGGCATCGCCAAGGACGGCGCAAAGCTCGTCACCGCCGTCGCCTGCGCCAACGTGCCGAAAATCACGCTGATCGTCGGCGGATCGTTCGGGGCGGGAAACTACGGGATGGCGGGGCGCGCCTACGGACCACGGTTCCTGTTCACGTGGCCGAACGCGCGCATCAGCGTGATGGGCGGCGAGCAGGCGGCGAGCGTCCTTGCGACGCTGCGCCGGGAATCGATGGAGGCGGAGGGGCGGGAATGGACGACGGAGCAGGAGGAAGTCGTTCAAGGCGCCGATCCGCGCGAAATACGAGACGGAGGGGTCGCCGTATTATGCGACGGCTCGCCTGTGGGACGATGGCGTGGTGACGCCGCAGGAGACGCGGCGGGTCCTTTCGCTGGCGTTCTCGGCGACGCTGAACGCGCCGGCAGAAGCCGACGCGGTTCGGCGTGTTCCGCATGTAGGGCGCGACGGAGACGCGACGCCTGGAACGGGGCTGCCGACGTTCCAGCAGCTGATGCTGCCGACGCTTGAGGTCCTCTCGCGCCGGCACGAGGAGATCGGCATCGCGACGCTCGAGGACGAGGTCGGCGAAGGCCCTGCGGATTTCGCCGGAACAGCTTGCGCGCAAGCTGCCGAGCGGCAACCAGACGATGTTCGCCAACCGGCTGAACTGGGCGCGCTCCTACCTCACCAAAGCCTGCCTGATCGAACTGCCTCGGCGCGGCTACTGCCGCGCCACCGATCGCGGCCGCGACGCTGCTGGCCGAGGGGGTCGAGCGCGATCGACGTCGGCGTGCTCGAGCGCTATCCCGAGTTCGTCGCGTGGCGCACGCAGACCAAGACGGAGGGCCGCGTTCGCGGGCGACGCCGTCGCCCGAGGATCCCGGAGGAAACGATCGCCTCGAGCTTCGAACTCCTGAATTCCGATCTCGCCGAGCAGATCGTCGCCCGCGTGCATGCGTTCTCGCCGGCCTTCTTCGAGCGGCTGATCATCGATCTTCTGGTCAGGATGGGCTACGGCGGCGGACGGGCCGAAACGGGCCGGGCGCTCGGCCGGGTCGGCGACGGCGGCGTCGACGGCGTGATCAATCAGGACGCCCTCGGCCTCGACGTCGTCTACGTGCAGGCCAAGCGGCTCGATCCCGACAAGGGCGTCCCGGTGCGCGAGGTGCGCGATTTCGTCGGCGGTCTCGAGGGCCATCGCGCGACCAAGGGCGTGTTCGTCACCACCTCCTACTTTCCCGTCGTCCGCGTACGATTTCATCGCGCGGGTCTCCAAGCGCGTCGTGCTGATCGACGGCTCGGCGCTCGCCGCCCTCATGATCCGCCACCAGGTCGGCGTGAGGGTGAAGGACACCTACGAACTGAGGAAGATCGACGAGGACTATTTCGTCGAGTGACGCTGAGCGGCAGACCGCCGCGGGCCGTTCCGCTCGCTGCGGCGGGAGCGACGGTCGCCTGTCGGCCGCCGGAAGCCGCCGCGCACATTTGGGGGACTATCCCCTTGACACAGGTACGCGATAAGGTATGCGTGGGGCGCATTGGTCACAACTAAGTTCCCCGCCGGATGGTCAGTGTTTGCGCCAGCTAGACGCTCGCGGCCGGTAACTTCAGAACTCGCTTGGGGCAGAATGGGCCTGACGCGGCGCAGTCTCAGAACCGATGCAACGTCCTCGTTTGCGCTTATGCCGTCGGTGTAATTTTGCAGATTCAAGAGCGAAAGCGATTTCGTTCCGATGTCTAGTTCGTCAGTCTGCGACTTTCCATCATCCCATGTGAGGAATTCTAGATTTGGTACTCCAATATATTCTTTGACCATGATGGCAGACGCGATGTGAATAGCATCTCCCAAACTCATCGTTCTCGGCTTTTCTTTATCCTGTCTAGGAGGTCTCGGCCTGCGCCATTTTAAATCACGCAATCTCGCGACCAGAAGCATTATATTTGGATCTGGGGTAACAACGTCGGCTATTGAATGAATATATCCAGCCAAATCAGACAAAGTCTTGAATTTTCCCGGCTTAAAACTGGACGGTCGCAACTCGCCAAATAGAACATGACTCACCCAAAGCGTTCTCTTATCGTCAGCGGCGTCTCTCAGTATTATGTCTATATCATCCGCATACTCACCAGCCGTGTCATTGGCGTGGCGAAGTATTACGTTTGTATCGAGAAAATGTTTGTTACTTTCGCAGATTGACAACTTTCTCGCCCCGCCCAGACGTTCTTGTTTTTCCGAGCGAGCCTCTTTTATGTCAACGTAAGACTCTGCTCTTGGATGTTCGTTAATGCGAAAGACCTCAATTCGTTCTGGGAGCGCGCTATCTCCAGTATATATAGCTCGCCCCGTAATAGACACCCGCTTATTGCCGTAGCGATTGTACGCATCTTCCCCACGTGCCTTATCGAATATGCATTGAATTTGCCTGTCGCTCGCTGAAAGAAGAAGATGACCAGTCCATATTGAACCGCGATAATCTATTTCTCCAATTTTGCCGTCGAATGACGTAATAGCAGACCCACAAAACCACTTGCGCGCTACCCTAGATGCCGGGAGAAGCCGTTCAGATTGCTTCCTGAAGAATGCATCGACTGGATATTCGACATCACAAAATTGCGCAACTGTTGAATAATTGTCGTCTACAGAGCGCCCGATCTTAATCAGGGCGGCTGACATTTTAGGGTACTGATGAACCCTCGCGTACTCACTGTGGTACACATCGGAGAAGCATCGCTTGAAAAATTCAATAGCCGGTGCCAGCCCGAGGCCCGATGCCCCCGGATGTTCTACGACGCCGACCTCATTGGAACCCTTGTGAAGATGCGAGATCAGAAACTCGCTGGACTTTTTTGAACTTAGGGCCGCATTAGCCGCTTTTAGCGCGGCGAGAAGCGCATTAAATTGGCTGGCGAAAACGCGGACGGGGATCAGGCGCGTATCTTCGACCGGCGCCCCAACCGGCCGGATGACGATACGCACTTCGTCTGGTCGCAGTTCGTTCGGCACGGTCAACCTTCAAGGTCTGTTTTTAACACACGCAGGAATCCGGGAACAGGACGGTTTTGAAACATGGCAAACATCACTTTGGCTGAGGCGCAGCGTGACGGCCGATTGGCCGATTTCATCCTCCAGGAAGAGGCCCGGGGCGTCCGCCCTATCGATCGCGCCGAGTTTGACGGCGCGACCGATCGAGTAATCAAAGCGCCCCAATCAGAAGATCAAACATCGCGTTCCGCATCTGGCGATGGTTCGACCGGAACGCGAACTCGCCGAGGTAGCGGTCAAGGTGCTTCTGACTGACGTGAATATGCGTGCTGCGGATCGAATTCTTGAACAGCTTCCAGAACGACTCCGTTCCGTTGGTCGAGAACTTCATACCGCTCTGATGATCCTTCCAAGCGTATTCGCTCGCGCGAGTGGTCAACCGCGCCGTGAACGTATCCATCGCCCTTGAGTAAATTGTAGGCCGACAGTTCGTCTGTCGAAACGATCGAGCCCTTTTCGACGTTTTCCAGAACGATAGCGGCGCAGCGTCGCTGTCTTGACGTTCGGGATGATCTTAGTTTCGATCCGGCCGCCGCGCTCTTTCATGCCCATGATGATGGTCTTGTTCGCCGCATCCTTCCCGCCCTGCGAACGGGGGCGGTAGCCGCCGAAATAGGTCTCATCAATCTCGACGTGGCCCTTGAGGGTTTGGAAGCTGTCGACCTTGTCCATAAGGTCGCGGATTTGGTGGCCGATGCGCCACGCGGTCTTGTAGGTTACGCCAAGCGTCCGCTGAAGTTCCTTGCCGCTCACGCCGTGGCGGGTCGCGATGAACAGATAGATCGCATAGAACCACATTTGCAGCGAGCGTGCGGCTGTCCTGAAAGATGGTCCCGGCGCAGGGATAAACGTGATCGCCGCAATGGGCGCAGGAATACGCCTTGCGGTTCGCGAGCCTGTGGAAGGTCGAATCCTTGCCGCAAGTCTCGCACGTATGGCGAAGGCCGTAGCGGACTTCCATGACCCGCTTGAGGCAAGCGTCGTCATCGGGAAACTCGGCGAAGAACTCGCGGACGGAGAACGGCTGGATGTTGCTGACCCGGGTTCCGGCTTGCGAGGGGCGCTTTCGTTTGCGGGCCATGGCATATCTCTCCTATGAGGGAAATGCATAGCAGTTCCGGGTACGTGTGTCAAGGGGATAGTCCCCCACATTTGTTTGGGCGCAGGCGAATTCAAAGGCTTACAACCTCCTTTGCGCGACTCGCGACGATCCGGACGCGGTCCAGCGTTGAGGGCCGCGTCGCGGCCGCGGCCCTCATGCGGCCGTGCGCCGGGTCGAAAGCCCAAGCGCACGCGCTGCCGACCCCAAGCCGACGGGGCGCCGACAGCGAATCCATGCCAACTCCCTGCAAGAGCGCACCGCTTGCCGTTTTCAATGTTTTCAGAGGTTTGCGCCCGCTGATGGCGTGTTGCAGATTGATTTGAGGCGCGGGTGGCTTTGTCCGAAAGTTCGTTCATTGGCATGGGCTTCTTACGCGGCGTCTTCGGCATCGCTAACCCTTCTCAGCGCATTCTATTTTACAGGGTAGATGACACGGTCTATTCTGTCAACCAGAAAACAATAAGGCGCTCTTATAGCGTTAGTTGTTGGTACACGCCGTGGCCGAGTGCCGATAGCATCCAGCTTTGTGGATTGATGGGTTCGGCAGAGGCTTCGAGCGCTCGGCGCCAGCCCAGATAGTTGGGCAGGTTTCTCGTGGCGACGCCGTGGAAGCGGCGCAGCCACTCCTTGAGACGCGAGTGGTAGGCATTGACGTTGTTGATGTGGATATCGGGCGCGCCGGGCAGCGGCTTTCCCGGGGCAGGGACCACGCGGACGGGAATTTTGGCGCGTCGCGCGAAAGCCCGCAAAGGGCGTCCACCGTCGCAGACCAGCAGGTTGGCTGGCGACATGGCGCTCGAGAGCGCCTGGGTTATGCACAGGGCCGTGTCCTCGGGCAGGACGGCGTCGGTCGTGGCGCCGGAACGGTCGCGGGCCACGAGAACGGGGATGTTGTCGGAAAAGGCGCCGGGATGTCTCGCCTTGCCGCCGCGCTTGCGGGCTTTGCGCGCCAGACCCGAGCGCCGGCCTTTGAACGATTCGAGGATGAAGGTTTCGTCCGCTTCCACAATCCCCTGCAAAATCTGCGGCTTGTCCAGCGCCGGGGCGCTCAGGAACCGATGCCGCCACCGATAGGCCGTGGTCGGGTGGACGCCGCAGCGCTCAGCCGCCTTCGCGAGGCTGACGCCCTCGATCATCGCCTGCGCCTGGTCAAGCCAGCGGTCCTTCTTGCGCAACCGGGCCATCGCCGTCCCGGTCGCGGCGTTGAAGGTGCGCCCGCACGACTTGCAGCGATACCTCGGCAACCCATGCGATCGACCCCAGCCGATCATCTCTTCGGCGCCGCAATGCGCGCAGCCGAGGCGATCGACCTTCTGCTCGCCAATCGCCGCCAACTCGTCCCGCTCGGCCCTCGAAGCCTTTCGTTCGCCCTTTCCAGTCGACGACGCCGGATCGGGCCGAACCTCGGAAGACGGAGGGCGCGCCGGTTTCACCGGGTCGCCGCGCAAATTCCCAAAGTTCGGCGAGCGCCAGCGCAATCTGCGCGCCGCTCAACCGTCCCATCCCCGAAAGCCAACCGGCAAACTCGCCCGTATCCATCGCCAATCCCCTTCGCTTTCGGACAGATGCTCCGCTCCTTACCACATACCAACAGCTAACGCTATAAGAGCGCAATAAGGCATTGAAATCGGGTGACTATTCAGATCTTTTTCAATGGCGTTCGGCTCCCGAGTTGAAGGAGGGCAGCAGGGCAGGGTTCGCCGGGAACGGAGTTTTTCACGAGCGATTCGACGTCCGGTGTCGCCGTAGGCCTGCCGTAGCTGATCCGGGCCTGCAGCGTTTGAGCGCGGCGATGCCGCCGAGGGCCGGCCGCGCCGGACGAGAACCCCTCTCCCGTCGGGAGAGGGGCAGGGTGAGGGACCGGCGGCAAAGGGCAGCCTCAATTCGGCGCCGATCCGCGCCAGCACCCCGTCAGTTCGACGACGAACTTGGCCGCGTGGCAGTAGAGTTGGCGACGTAGCCGTCGAACGAAACCTGCCTTCTGAACTTCGCGCCTTGAAAGCCCGAGCCGCGCAAGCGCCGCCAAAGGATGTCCTTGGCGGGTGTTGCTTGCCTCGGCGGGTGTTGCTTGCTTGCGCAGGGGGCGCGCAAATTGATGCGGTTCGGATGTCATGTGTTCAAGCCTGCACGGCCGGTTCCCTCACCCTTGCCCCCTCTCCCTCCGGGAGAGGGGTTGGCGGAACTCGAGGATGGACCTTCGCCAAAACCTTCCGTTGGGGCCGCTTCTTGAGCGACGGTCGCGTTCCAGAATCGTCTGTCCGCCGCCCCGCCTTCGAGAGCGCGCGGGGCGTCCCCCGCGCGCTCTCCAGTGGACGACGGTCAGTCCCGCCTTTCCCAACGCCGGCCGTCCGGGCCGCCGGGGCCGCCGCGATGCGGACGCAGAAGCTCATGCAGCGTCGCGTCGAACACGACCTTTTGCTTGTCGTCGAGGCTCGTGTAGAGCGGAGCGGCCGCGTCGGCGAGCGCCGAGAGTTTTGTGGCCCGTTCGCTGAGGCGGGTCGACATGGCTTTCATCCGGTCGATCGGGGAGGGCGGCGCGCCGCTCTCTTCGTTTGCCTCGCGTCCCGGCCACGGACCGCGCTTGGCGGCGTCGCGCAGCGCCGATTTCGAAGGGCGCCCAGGCCTTCTCCTGATCGCCTGTCAGGGCGAGGCTGGCCTTGAAGCCGACGAGGCGCGCATCGAAGATTTCGGCGCGACGCTGCCTCCACGCTTCACGGCGCTGCTGTCCCTGCTCCTGCTGCGCGGCGGACGGCTCGTCGGTCGCGGCGAAGGTCTGGACTGCGGGAACCGCCAGCGCCAGCGTCGCCGCAGCGCACGCGGCATAAATCATGCGTTTCATGGGGTCTCATCCTTGTCTTTTCCGGCGGATGTCCGCCAGCGGGATTGCTCGCAAAGCCTCGAATCGGGCGCATCGGACTTTGAGCCTTTCGCCCACGCATTCGAACTCGCGATGAAAAAGCTATTCCGCATGGCGGTCCAGGTCATGTGAAGTGTTGTTGCGCAATCGACCGCGTCTAGCTTTCCCGGAGCGGCCGGGAAAAGCTGGCGCCGTGCGCAATTCGAAGGTCGCGGTGCGCCCGGCAACATAAAATAATGTGTCACCGCCTTGCAGTGTTATCCCATAAGCCTCCGCGTCGCGGTAAACTCGCCAACCCCCGATGAGGTCTGTCGCCCTTGTCCTTGTCTCCCCCCAATGGTCGCCCCCATATCCTCGTCGTCGAGGACGACCCGGTCATCCAGCGGATGCTTTCCGAAATTCTGGGCGAGAACGGATTTTCCGTTACGGGCGCCCCCTCGGCGGTCGAGATGGATCGCGTCCTCGGCCGGGAGGCAATCGACCTCGTCGTGCTCGACGTCATGCTTCCCGGCGAGGACGGCTTCAGCATCTGCAGGCGGTTGCGCGGCTCCTCGAACCTGCCGATCCTGATGCTCACCGCTCTGGGCCAGGAGATCGACCGCGTGGTCGGCCTCGAGATCGGCGCCGACGATTATGTGACCAAGCCTTTCAATTCGCGCGAGCTTGTCGCGCGCATCCGCGCGCTGCTCAGGCGGGCGCGCGCGGCGAACGCGGGCGCGGGCCGGCGACTGGGGCCGCTGCGCTTTGCCGGCTGGCGGATCTATCCGGGGGAAAGGCAGCTCCTCAACCCCGAGGGCGTGCGGGTCACGACCACCAGCGCCGAGTTCGACCTCCTGATGGCCTTCTGTCAGCATCCGGGCGAAGTGCTGGCGCGCGAGCAGCTTCTGGAGCTCACCCACAGCGGCGTCGCCGGGCCGATCGAGCGCAGCGTCGACGTCCATATCAGCCGCATCCGGCAGAAGATCGAACCGGATCCGCGCGATCCGACCCTGATCAAGACCGTGCGGCTTGGGGGCTATATCTTCACCCCCGACGTCGAGGCGCTGGGATGAGCCTCATGCCGCGGACCATCGCTGGCCAGATCACCGGCCTGCTTTGCCTCTCCGTGCTGCTCGGGGTGGGGTTTGCTTCCGCCATCCTGCTCTATCTCGTCAATCAGGGGCGGGACGAGGTGGATCACCAGATCTTCGCCGCCGTGCAGGCGGCGCGGATCGCGGCGATCACCCGGCAGGTGCAGGCGGCGGCCTCTCCGGAAGAGCTCTCGACGCCCTGCTCGAACGGCTGAAGTCGGATCGGATGGAGGTGAGCCTCGTCCCGCTCGCGGGGTTGCGCCCGGCGCCGGCGGCGCCGGTTGGCGCGACGGGCCGCATCCCGAACGTCGAGGAGAGCCTTGAGAGGGACTGGAGCCTGCGCCCGCTGAACGGGCGAACCCGGCGCCAGAAACGACAGGGCCATCTTCATCCCGCTGAACGGCCAGCAGGCCTTGCGGTTCGGGCTGGCGCCCCATGGCCTCCTGCACAATGTGCTGTTTGTCCAGGCGATCGGCGCGCTCGCCATCGTCACGCTGAGCATTCTGTTCCTCTCGGCCTATGCGGTCAGGTGGATCACCTCGCCGCTGTCGTCGATCGCTTCGGCGGCGCGCGCCTTCGGCCGTAGCGAGGATCACGAGCCGGACCTCCGCGTGGACGGCCCGCGCGAGATTTGGGAGGCGGCCTCGGCGCTCAACGACATGCGCAAGCGGGTTCGCGCGCTCGTCCGGGAGCGGACCTTGATGCTGACCGCCATCAGCCACGACCTTCGAACGCCCCTGACGAGGCTGAGGCTCAGGACCGAGCGCGTGACCGAGGAGCCGGTGCGCGCCGCGATGATGCAGGACATTCTCCTGATCAGCGATATGGTCGGGGAGACGCTCGCCTACGTCCGGGCGAGCGACCAGCCGGAATCAGCGGCGCTCACCGATTTGCCGAGCCTTCTCGAGACGATCGCGGCTCAGTTCCTCGACATCGGACACTCCGTTTCGTATCGCGGCCCCGATCGGCTGACCTTCGCCGGGCGCGCTCAGGGAATCGGGCGCGCCGTGACCAACGTGGTCGAGAACGGCACGAAATACGGAACGCGGGTCGAGATCAGGTTGCGCGCTCTGGAAGACGGCGGCGTCGAAATCGAGGTCGGCGACAATGGGCCGGGCATAGCGCCCGCGCTGCTCGACCAGGTCCTCGAGCCCTTCTTCAAGGGAGACGCCGCGCGATCGCAGGACGGGCGCGTCGGCTTCGGACTCGGACTCTCGATTGCGCGTCACATCGCGGAAAAGCACGGCGGCGCTCTCAACCTGTCGAACCGGGAGCCGCACGGCCTCAGCGTGTCGCTGACCTTCAGGCCCTTGCCCGTCGTCGGGGCGAACGCGCCGCCATCCGCGCGGGCGGACCTCCTGCGGAAGGTCGATGACCCGAGCGTGACGGGATAAGTACCGGCGCTTAGCCGCGGGTGATCAGCGCAATGAGCAGACCCGCGGTGAAGGCGATGCCGACCGCGGCCCACGGATTGCTGCGGATCGACTCGCGAAGATCGTCCTTGGCCTTGTCGAGGTCCGGGCTGTTGGCGAGAAGGTCCCGGCCGCTCCGGTAGAGGGCGCCCGCTGCGTCTCCCGCTTTGGCGCGCAGCTGATCGATGTCCGTACCGGCCACAAAGTCTTTCGCGACGCCGATCGCGCTTTGAGCGCGCTTCGCAGCCGACCCCAACGAATCGCCGGACGTTTCCCCGGCCCTGTCTTCGCTATCGGTCATCAATCCCCTCCCAACGCCGATTAAGACGCCGCGCTGCGCTACGATGCGCAGCGCTTCATACCCCCGCATCACGCCGTAAGTCCAGCCCCGCAAACCTTTGCGCGGGCCGGCTCGTCACTGTGGCGGCGGCGGAAGGAGCGTCACCGTCGTTACGCCGCCGGCGATATTGAGCCCGACCTGTCCTTCGACGGAAACCGGCTGCAGAGAGAAGGCGCGCCCGGTTCCGCCCACCAGCACGTTCGCGCCGAGGCCGACGCCTGCAGTCGCTTCGGCGCCGACGCCCGTGTATGTCCCGGACAGCGCGCCGCGAGGCACGCCGGAGGCCGGAGCGATCACGCCCCAGACCAGATGGCCTTGACCGACAGCGCCGAGCGCAACGCCAAACTCGTCGATGCGCCCGAGATAGGGCTCTGTCGGACCGCCGTTCAGGGGCGTGAAGAGACAGCGCAAGGTCTGCTTTTGCACCAGGATAAAGCCCACTCCCGCAGACACGTCGCAAGCTAGAGTGCCCACTTGCGTGGCGGTCTGCGCCGGCGCTTGCGTGGCGAGCAGCGTCAAAGCCGCAGTCAACGTGAAGATCCCACAAATTTTCATGTTCTAGACCTCAAATTCTGACGCTGGCTGCGCCGACGAGAAAATAGTCAAATGGCGCGCCCGAGTCTTCCGTCTCGCCGCCCAAATTGGTGTTTTACCGATTTTGGCGGGCGCCCCGCTGGCGCGCGGGCTTGAAGAACGGTCGGCCTGTCCCGACGGACCGATTGCACAGGTTGACGCCCGGTCCCAGGCCGACGCGCTCGCCATCTTGGGCCGCGTTGGATAGACAGGGCCGTTCGGGAGGCCGCCATGTTCGCAAATGTCCTGATCGCCAATCGCGGCGAAATCGCCTGCCGGATCATTCGCACCGCGCGACGCCTCGGCATCAAGGCGATCGCGCTGCATACGCCGGCGGACCGGGGCGCGATGTTCACGCGCCTCGCCGACGAAGTCCACGAGATCGGCGAGGGCTCAAACGGCTATCTCGACGGCCCGGCGATCGTCGAGCCTGGCGCAACGGATCGGCGCCGAGTGCCTGCATCCGGGCTATGGGTTCCTGTCGGAGAACGCCGATTTCGCGGAAGCCTGCGCGCGGGCGGGCGTCGTGTTCGTCGGTCCGCCGCCGCAGGCGATGCGCGCGATGGGGCTGAAGAATTCGGCCAAGGCGCTGATGCAGAAGGCCGGCGTTCCCGTCGTCCCGGGCTACCACGGCGACAACCAGAACCCGAAGTTCCTGCGCGAGAAGGCCTACGAGATCGGCTACCCGGTCCTGATCAAGGCGATCGCGGGCGGGGGCGGACGCGGCATGCGCCGGGTCGACGCGCATGTCGAATTCGAGGCGGCGCTCGAAAGCGCCAGCCGCGAGGCGCAGGGCGCCTTCGGCGACGGGCGGGTGCTGATCGAGAAATACGTCGCCTCGCCCCGCCACATCGAGATGCAGGTGTTCGCCGACAGCCATGGAAGCTGCGTCCACCTCTTCGAGCGCGACTGCTCGCTGCAGCGCCGCCACCAGAAGGTGATCGAGGAGTGTCCGTCGCCCGGGCTTCCGGAGGAGACGCGCGCCGCCATGGCGAAGGCTGCGACCGATGCGGCTCTGGCGGTCGGCTATCAGGGCGCGGGCACGGTGGAGTTCATCGCCGACGCCTCGCGCGGCCTCGGTCCCGACGCCTACTACTTCCTCGAGATGAACACCCGGCTTCAGGTCGAACATCCGGTGACCGAAGCCGTGACCGGTCTCGATCTGGTCGAATGGCAGTTCCGCGTCGCCGCCGGCGAGCCCCTGCCGCTGAGGCAGGAGGAGATCGTCTGTCGCGGGGCGGCGATCGAGGCCCGCATCTATGCGGAGGACCCGGAGCGCAATTTCCTGCCTTCGCCCGGCCGGATCCTCGAGCTGAGCCTCGGCGGCGAGCCCGCTCATCCCGGCGTGCGGGTCGATACCGGGGTTGCGGCCGGCGACAGCGTCACGCCCTTCTACGACGCGATGATCGCGAAGCTGATCGTCCATGGCGCCGACCCGCGCGGAGGCGCTCGTCGCCCTCAACCGCGAACTCGACCGCGCGGTGGTGATCGGCCCGAAGACCAACCTCGCCTTTCTCAGGGCGCTGACGCGGAGCCCCGAAATCGCCGCCGGGACGTTCGACACCGGCTTCATCGACGCCCGCCTCGCGAGCCTCGGCGCGACGCCCCATCCGCCGAACGCGCGGGCCGTGCTCGCCGCCGCAAGGCTGCTGCTCGACCGCCGCGACGCGGGGCGATTGTCGCCGCTTTCCCCGTTCGACCCGTGGGGGATCGCCGACTCCTTCGAGCTGATCGGGGCGAGACGGGTGGGCCTCGACGTCCTGGTCGACGGGAGACCTGAGCGCCTGCACGTCGTGGAGGCGGGCGATCATTGGCTCGAGCCCGCCGGCCGCGCCGATCCCGCGGCGAGCCCCAAGGCGCAGCCGACGCTGTTTGAAACGCCGGAAGGGGTCTACGCTTTCGCCGGGGGCCGACAGGCCTATGTCGAACTGATCGATCCGCTGGAGCGTTCCGCCGGCGGCCCGGAGGAGGGGGACGGGGGCGTCCGCGCGCCGATGCACGGGCGGGTCGCGGCCCTGTTCGTCGTTGAGGGGGACGCGGTCGAGGCGGGCCAGCGCCTCGCGGTGGTGGAGGCGATGAAAATGGAGCACGCCTTGACCGCGCCCTTCGCCGGCGTCGTGCGCGAGGTTGTCTCGGCGGTCGGCGAGCAGGTCGAAATGGGCGAGCGCATTCTTCGCGTGGAGCCGAACCCGGACTGAGCCGCGGGGCAAGGCGCCCGTGTGCGCCGCCATGGCGACTGGCGAGCGCGACGGCCGGCGTGTCGTCGCGGATCAGCTTGCCGGTCTCGGGATCGAGTACCCGGAGCTCGATTCCCGACCCGAACGAGCCAAAGGCGAGAAAGGCGCGGCCGCCGGAAAGGTCGATCCGGAACGGGCCGATGGCGTTGAAGTCGTCTTGGGGATCGGACTTCACAACAAGTCCGCGATCCTCCCAGCCCAGAGCCGACGCCGCGACGTCAAAAGAGGCGCCATTCCTGCGCGTTCCGGTCTCCGGCGTCGGTTCCCGGATTCGGATTGGCGCCCGCCTGTGGACGGATAGCGCCCGCTTCGCCCCGCGCACGCGGACTTCTGCTATAGACGCGCCATGTCCCTTCACCTGATAAAGCTCTGCGTCGGGGCGGAGTTGCTTGACGACCTCCGCCAGTGGATGGCGGAGCGGATGCGGGAGGCGGCAAAGCGGGGGCCGGCGCGGCGGCACGCTCACGTCACCCGTATGGCGCCGAAACGGGCGGATGACCTGATCGACGGCGGATCGCTCTATTGGGTGATCAAGGGCCAGATCGCGGCGCGGCAGACGATCGTTGGGATCGAGCCGTTCATGGATAGCGACGGGATTGGACGCTGCAAGCTCTGGCTCGACGGCGAAGTCGTCGCCGTCGCGCCGCGGCCGATGCGGGCGTTCCAGGGCTGGCGCTATTACCAGCCGAAGGACGCGCCGCCCGACCTCGACGAATCCCAGCCGGGGATCGCCGAGATGCCGGAAGGCCTCCGGCGGGAACTTGCGGCGCTTGGCCTGCTGTGACCGTTCGAACGGAGGGAGCGCGTCTCGCGATCCCGTGCCCGAAAGAGTGGCGTCCGGAATGGGGCGGTGGGACGCCGCCCCTCCGAGGGCCTGGTCTTGGGCGGCGAGAGGTTGCTCCGAGCCTCTACGTCGCCTCAGGCGCCAGCACGTCCGCCCACTCGGGATGCCTCTTCGACTGCGCCAGCACATAGGGGCAAAGCGGGACGACCTTGAACCCCGAGGCGCGGGCGTCGGCGATCATGCGCTCGACCAGAGCCAGGGCCGCGCCCGTTCCGCGCATGCTCTCGGGCGCCTCGGTGTGGTCGGCGCTGATCCGTTTCGGACCGCGGACGGTGAAGGCGAGCACGGCTTCTCCGTCTACGCCG
Source organism: uncultured Alphaproteobacteria bacterium (assembly GCA_963783275.1). Classification (GTDB taxonomy): domain Bacteria; phylum Pseudomonadota; class Alphaproteobacteria; order Rhizobiales; family Beijerinckiaceae; genus Roseiarcus. The sequence goes on from CAWANA010000017.1 coordinate 22,620, forward strand.
TCGATCCGAGCCACGTACCGGCCGCCCGCCGCGGTCTGCTGCTTGTCGATCGGAATGGCGTTGCTCATCGCCACGCTCCTTCTTCGGCGACCCGTCGCCGGAAACGCGCCCGCAAGATCAGCGATGACCATAACGGCCTTCGGCGTCGCCACAAGTCCGCTCCCGAGGAAGAGCGCGGAGCCGATCAACACATCAGTCAGGAGGCCTTGGCGGAGAGGATCGCGACAATTCGTTGTCGAGCGTGCTTCCGGCGATTGGGCCGGATCCCTGGATGCCGGAATTTTTCGCCAATATGGTCAAAACGGAACAGCCAACGCCTTTTCGATAGGTACTATGGAGTTTTGTAGGACGAGCGCTTCTCATGGCAATGTCGCTGGCGGCAGCCTCTCCCTGGAGCGCCTGACGCCGATGGACGCGGTCAATCAGAGGTCGGATTCCGAAGCGCAGATCTATGATTTTGTCGCGATCAAGCGCGGCGCCCCCGGCGCCGAACTCCGACCGGCGGCGGTTGCGGGCGTCGAGACGGGCGGAGCCGTCGCCCCGTCGCCGACCGGCGATTCTGTCCCGGATTCGCCGCCGCACGAACTTCCGGCCGCGATTTCGGAGGCCGCAGGCGTCCTGATCCGCCCCGGCGATGTCGGCGATTTCCTGGCGCCGAGCGTCAGAGCGCTCGAGAGGCTCGACGCCGTACAGGCAGGATGGGGTCTTGTGCATGATTTTCTGAGCATAAGAAGCTCAAAGCGCCGCCAGGCCGTTCTCGATTACGTTGCGGAACAGGCGCGACTGGATAGGGAGTTCTGAACGGGCGCGTCAGTCGGGGTAACGCGGACCCTTAAAAGCTCATGCGGCGGAGTGCGGTTTGACATGCTCCCCGACCGCTGACTTTCAATGCGCTTGCCGAAAGGCTCGAACACATCTATCGCGTCATGCGCGGGGCAAGCTTCAGGTTCGGGGCCGTCCGCTGCAAATCATAGGCAAGACTTGCCTTGGCGCTCGCCGCTGGAGAGCATCGTGTCGAAATCCGATTTTGACGGCCTGAGCCGCCGCGCTATGCTCGGCGGGCTCGCCGCGCTGCCTTTGCTTCCCGCCCTTCTCGGCGCAACGAGCGCGGGGGCCGACGACGCGGGGCCGCTGCCGTCATGGAACGACGGGCCGGCCAAGCAGGGCATTCTCGACTTCATCCGCGCGGCCACCGATCCGGCGAGCAAGGACTTCGTGCCCGCGGAGGAGCGCATCGCGACCTTCGATCAGGACGGCACGCTGTGGGTCGAGCACCCGGTCTATACGCAGCTCGTCTATGTTCTCGACCGCGTGCCGGTCGTGGTCAAGGAGAGGCCGGAGCTTGCGAAGGTCGAGCCGTTCAGGACCGTGCTGACCGGCGACTTCGAGGCAATCGGCAAGCTCTCGCTGCGCGACTTCGAGGCGCTCGCGGTCGCGACCCTCACCGGCATGGACGTCGACGTGTTTGCGGCGCAGGCGAAGGCGTGGATCGGCGAGGCCCGGGACCATCGCTGGAACAAGCTCTACACCGATCTCGCCTACCAGCCGATGCAGGACGTGCTGAGCCTCTTCCGCGCCAACGGATTCAAGACCTTCATCGTCACCGGCGGCGGGCAGGATTTCGTGCGCGTCTATTCGCAGCGCGTCTATGGCATCCCGCCCGAGCAGGTGGTGGGGACGGCGGGCGGCGTCAAGTTCGGCTATGACAAGGCGGGCAAGCCGTTCCTGACCAAGGAGCCGAGGCTGCTGCTCAACGACAACAATGCCGGAAAGGTCGAAGGCATCCACCTCGAGATCGGCCGGCGGCCGCACGCCGCTTTCGGCAACTCGACCGGCGACCGCGAGATGCTCGAATACATGAAGGGCGGCGAGGGCGCACGGCTTTCGATGATCGTGCTGCACGACGACGCGGCCCGCGAATACGCCTATGGGCCCGCGCGAGGCCTGCCCGACAGCAGGATCGGAACCTTCCCCCAGGCCTTGTACGACGAGGCGAAGAAGGACGGCTGGTTCGTCATCAGCATGAAGGACGACTGGAAGCGCATCTTCGCGTTCGAGTAGTGCGATTGCGAGGAGGCCTCACCTCCGTCCCCCGAGCTCGTCGATATGGGCGAGCAGGTCGGCCGGGTCTTCGTAGACGCGGAAGGCCGTGGCCTTCTGCAGCTCCTCCGCGCCGTAGCCGCCGCAGAGCAGGCCGACGCCGAGCGCCCGGCAGCGCGCGGCCGCCAGCATGTCCCAGATGCTGTCGCCGACCACCACCGCGGTCTCGATCGGCGCGCCGAGCCTTTCGGCGGCGGCGAGGAACAGGTCGGGGTCGGGCTTGGCGTATTTGACCTGATCGCGGGTCACGACCGGGACTTTGTCGGGATCGACGCCCGAGCGCCGCAGGTTGACGCCGGCGGTTTCCATCCGGCCGCTGGTGGCGATCGCCCAGGCGATGCCGACGCTGGTCAGCCAGGCGAGCAGATCGCGCGCGCCGGGCAGGGGGCGGATGTGGTCCGCCATCCGCTGGTAGGCGCGCGCATGGGCCTTGCGCAGCCGCTCGCCGCGGTCCTCGTCGATCGGGATGCCCGTCTCGCGGATGAGCTGGTTGGTGAACAGGCCGCCGCTCATGCCGATCTTGCGATGGATGCGCCAGACGGACAGGTCGAGGCCCTCGTTGTCGAGCGCCTCCTTCCAGGCCAGCACGTGCTGATAGACGCTGTCGACCAGCGTGCCGTCGAGGTCGAAAAGGAAGACCGGCTCGATGCGCATGGGTGTTCTCGCGGTTGGAAGCCCATCGGGATCATAGCAGGATCATGTGACGGGCGCTCCGCGCCGCTACTCGCCGATGATCTTGATCAGCACGCGCTTGCGCCGGCCGCCGTCGAACTCGCCGTAAAAAATCTGCTCCCAGGGGCCGAAGTCGAGCTTGCCCGCGGTGACCGCGACCACGACCTCGCGCCCCATGACCTGGCGCTTCAGGTGGGCGTCGGCGTTGTCCTCGCCGGTGCGGTTGTGCCGGTAGCCTGAGACCGGCTCGTGCGGCGCGAGCTTTTCCAGCCAGGCCTCGTAGTCGGCGTGCAGGCCGCGCTCGTCGTCGTTGATGAACACGGAGGCGGTGATGTGCATCGCGTTGACGAGGACGAGGCCCTCTCGAACCGCCGCTTTCTTCAAGCGCCGCCTCGACTTGCGGCGTGATGTTGAGAAACGCCCTTCGCCCCGGCGTCTCGAACCACAGCTCCTTGCGATAGGATTTCATATCAACCTCCTCTTGTGAGGCGCCTTGGAGGGCGCGGTCGATGACCGCGCCGGCGCGCTCAGCGAGCGCGCCCTACAGCCGCCGCATAGCCGAGATCGCGGCGCGCACCGCCGCCTCGACCAACCATCCCGCGACATAGGCGAGCGCCGAGCAGAACGCCGCAGCGACGGCTACGCGGCCGGTCATGTCGCCGGCGAAGTCGTAACTCCCGCCGTTCAGCGCCCGCATGACGAGCGTGAAGGGCAGGGCGGCGAGGACGAGCGGCAGGTCGGCGAACCAGGCTCCCGCGCGCCTCAGGTACTCGAGGTAGAGCGCGACGAACGCGAGCGCGGTCAGCCCCGCGAGGGCGAGGCCGGTTCACGACAAGAGCCTCGTCACGCGACCCGCCTACGCGGTCTTGTAGGCGACCACGCGCTGCGCCTGCCGGCCGAGCCCTTCGACGCCGAGCGAGATCGTGTCGCCGGCCTTGAGGAAGACCGGCGGCTTCTTGCCGAGGCCGACGCCCGGCGGGCGTGCCCGTGGTGATGACGTCGCCCGGCTCGAGAATCATGAACTGCGAGATGTAGGAAACGAGGGTCTTGACGCCGAAGATCATGGTCGACGTCGAGCCGTTCTGCATGCGCTCGCCGTTGACGTCGAGCCACAGGCCGAGCTTCTGCGCGTCGTCGATCTCGTCGGGCGTGACGAGCCATGGCCCGAGCGGGCCGAAGGTCGGGCAGCCCTTGCCCTTCATCCACTGGCCGGATCGCTCGATCTGGAACGCCCGCTCGGAGACGTCGTTGCAGATGCAGTAGCCCGCGACGTATTTCAGCGCGTCCGCCTCGCTGACATAGCTCGCGCGCGTCCCGATCACGACCGCGAGCTCGACTTCCCAGTCGGGCTTGGTCGAGCCCTTGGGAACGATCACGTCGTCGTTGGGTCCGACGATGCAGGAGGGCGCCTTGTTGAACAGGACCGGCTCCTTCGGCGGCTGGCGCCGGTTTCGGCGGCGTGGTCGGCGTAGTTGAGCCCGACCGCGATGAAGTTGCTCGACGCCGGCGACGCAGGGACCGATCCGCGGCGCGCCGCGGACGGGCGGAAGCGAATCGGGCTTGAGCTTGGCGAGGCGCGCGAGCGCTCGCGGCGCGAGCGTATCGGCGTCGATGTCGACAATGACCTCGCTGAGGTCGCGCAACTTTCCGGTCTTGTCGACAAGCCCCGGCTTTTCCTTCCCTGCTTTTCCGTAACGAACGAGTTTCATTGGGTTTTCCGCATGCTCCGTCCCTCGCGGGAGCCGCGCTTCTCACGCGCCCCTCCGCGGCGGGGATCCGATCCAGCAGACCCTGCCGCGCAACCTGCGTCAATTCGCGACTGGCTTTTTTTTCGCCGCAGTTGCATCCATAATAAAAGAGTCGGCGTACTCCATCCCGACAGGACTGGTTCTCCGCGCCCTCGGCCATTCGTCGAGGGGAAGCGAGCGGAGTGCACAACGAATCTCTCGCCGTTTTCGTTGTGCGTTGCTCGCGTTTCCGCCAGATGATCAGGCTTGCCCGCCGTATTTGGGTGTAGTCATGTCGATTCGCGAGCGCTTTTTTCTTTGGAGCGCTGTTGGTTCCACTTTTTATCGAAAAGAACCGTGAAATGTCCACTGTGGAACGGATCGCCCTCTTCATCGACGGGGCGAATTTGTATGCAAGCGCAAAAGCTCTCGGGTTCGATATCGACTACAAGCGGCTTCTGCGGGAATTTCAGGCCAAAGGACGGCTGATCCGCGCCTTCTACTACACCGCTCTGGTTGACGATCAGGAATATTCCTCGATTCGCCCGTTGGTCGATTGGCTCGACTACAACGGCTACGCGGTGGTGACGAAGCCGACCAAGGAATTCGTCGATTCGACCGGTCGCCGCAAGGTCAAGGGCAACATGGACATCGAGCTCGCGGTCAACGCGATGGAGATGGCCCAGCATATCGACCTGATGGTGCTGTTCTCGGGCGACGGCGATTTCCGCTCGCTGGTCGAGGCGATGCAGCGCAAGGGCGTCCGGGTCGCGGTCGTGTCGACGATTTCGACCCAGCCGCCGATGGTCGCGGACGAACTGCGCCGCCAGGCCGACGAGTTCATCGACCTGGCGCAGCTGATGGCGCGGATCGGACGCGACCCGGGCGAGCGGCCGGTGCGGACCGAGAACCACCGCCGGCCGCACTTCGCCCCGGCTGCGACGCAGGCCGGTCGAAGAACCGGTCCGGGAATAACGGCGCCTCCGCGCCATGACGTTCGACGTCATGACCTTCGACGTCGGTCCGTCGCGGGACTGCGGCGACTGCCCGCGGCTGGCTGAGTTTCGGGCCGCCAACCGCGCCGCCTTCCCGGACTGGTGGAACGGGCCCGTGCCGTCGTTCGGAGACGCAGACGCGCGTCTGATGATCGTCGGCCTCGCGCCGGGTCTGCGCGGCGCAAACCGCACCGGGCGCCCGTTCACCGGCGATTACGCCGGCGATCTGCTCTATGACACGCTGCTGCGTTTCGGCTTCGCCTCGGGCGTCTACGATCGCCGGCCGGACGACGGCCTGCGGCTCGTCGACTGCGCCATCGTCAACGCGGTGCGCTGCGTGCCGCCGCAGAACAAGCCGACGCCGCAGGAGATTTCCGACCTGCCGGCGGTATCTCGTCCCAGTCGATCGGCGCGCTGGCCGGCCTCAGGGTCATTCTTGCGCTCGGCCGCGTGGCGCACGAGACGGCGCTGCGCGCGCTCGGCGGCCGGCTCGCCGCATTTCCGTTCGCGCATGGCGCGCGACACCAGCTCGAAGCCAGGCGCTTCGTCCTCTTCGACAGCTACCATTGCTCGCGCTACAACACCAACACGGGCGTGCTGACCGAGGCGATGTTTCGCGACGTGTTCGCCGCGATCCGAGCCGAACTGGCGAGCGCCTGAGCCGGTGACGCGCGCGGGCGGCGACAAGAGCGAGATGCCATCGGTCGAATGCATCTCGTCAAGTCTGAAAACGCGGGATTATTGCGAAAACCGCGCCATTTTCGCATCCCGCTTAAGGAGAGCGACGTGACGAAGAGCCAGTTCGGGACGATCGACGGCGTCCCCGTGTTCGAGGTCAGGATCGGGTCGAAGGCAGGCGCGAGCGCCAGGATCCTGACCTGGGGCGCGGTGGTGCGCGATCTCGTCGTTCCGCATCGGGCGGGCGCGCAGCGCGTCGTCCTCGGCCTGAATACGATCGAGGATTACGTCGCCCATTCGCCGCATTTCGGCGCGGTCCCGGGACGCTACGCCAACCGGATCGCCAACGGCCGCTTCGTGCTCGACGGCGTCGAGTACGCGCTCGACCGCAAGCCCGGCGAAAAGCACACGCTGCACGGCGGTCCGCACGGATTCGGCAAGCGCATCTGGACGCTTGCCGACCACGACGGACTCGTCAGCGACCCTCACGCTCGAATCGCCCGACGGCGACGCCGGCTTCCCCGGCGCGCTGACCGCGACTTGCGTCTATCGCATGCTGGAGCCGGCGACGCTGCAGGGTCGAGCTGTCGCGCGACGACCGACAAGCCGACCGTCGTCAACCTCACCCAGCACGCCTATTTCAATCTCGACGGCTCGCCCGACATCCTCGACCACGAGGTGACGCTGTTCGCCGACTTTTACACGCCCGTCCGACGCCGATCTCATTCCGACCGGCGAGATCCGGTCCGTCGCCGGCACGCCTTACGACTTCCGTGCGTCGCGGCCGGTGCGCAACGCCGAGCGGGACGGCCTACGACACGAATTTCGTCGCCGCGCGGCCGCTCGGGCCTGACGGGCTCGCGCCGGTCGCGCGTGTGCGCTCGCCGAAGAACGGGCTGACGCTGTCGCTCTTCAGCGACCAGCCCGGCGTGCAGTTCTATGACGCCGCCACGCTCGACTGTCCCGGTTCCCGGCCTCGACGGGGCAGCGTTACGGCGCCCACGCGGGTCTCTGCCTCGAGCCGCAGGCCTTTCCCGGATTCGCCGAACCGGCGCCACTTCACCGATACGTCCTGCGGCCGGGCGGCGAATATCGGCACGTCAGCGAATTCCGCTTCGCGTGACCTCGCAGGGGCGGCGTTTAGCCGCCCCATGGAGCTTCCGTCGACGGCCTATGGCGCGCGAGGCGCGCGCCGTCCCACGGGCTTACTCGCGCCCGAGGCTCTCGCCGGGGCCGGCTTCCGCCAGCGCCTTGCCGACTTCGAGCCCGAGGTCGTCCATCGACGTCTGCTCGCGGATGTGAGGTCCTCGCCCTTCGCCTGACGCTCGGCCTGCTCGGGCGAGCGGGCGACGTTGACGGTGACCTTCGCCTCGACCTCGGGGTGGAGGTGGATCGGCACGGAATGCAGGCCGAGGGTCTTGATCGGCTGCTGGATCGCGACATGGTTGCGCTGGACCGGGTGCCCGGCGGCGCGCGAGCGCGTCGGCGATGTCGCGCGCCGAGACCGAGCCGTAGAGCTGGCCGGTCTCGCCGGCCTGGCGGATGATCACGACCGTCACGCCGTCGACTTCGCCGGAAGCCTCGTTGGCGTTGCGCTTGAGTTCGAGGTTGCGCGCCTCGAGATCGGCGCGCTGGGCCTCGAACTTCTTCTTGTTCGCTTCGGTCGCTCGCAGCGCCTTGCCGCGCGGCAGCAGGAAGTTGCGGGCGTAGCCGTCCTTGACTTTGACGGTCTCGCCCATGTGGCCGAGCTTGCCGATACGCTCCAACAAAATGACGTCCATGATGGTCTCCTATTTCTGCAAAGTTGGTTTTGGGGCAGGGAGGACGGCCGCGCGGACGCGCAGCCGGGTGAAGGCGTCGACGACGCCGAGAAGCGCGAGGACGGGCAGGGTGTATTGCGCCCTCAACAGCGCAGCAGGCGTAGAGCGCGACCAGCATCAGCGGCCGCAGCTTGAGGCCGCGCGACAGCGCATGCGCGACCGCGAGCCCCTGGAAGGCGAAGGCCGCGCCGAGCCCGCCGGCGACGATGCCGAGATATTGCGCGGCGGGGTCCGGCAGAGCCCAGGCGGCCGCCGCCGCAGGCGATCGCGACGAGCCCGAGCGGCGCGGGGAGCCAAAGCGAGGTCGGCAGGTCGAGCCACGGCCTCGCGCAGCCGATGCGACAGCTGGACCGAGCGGGCGGCGGCGTAGAGGTTGATGCACGAGCATCAGCAGCGTGGAGCCGGCGATCGCCGCCGGACCGATCCGCACAAGCGTGGCGGCGAAGGCTTGCGCCGCCGCGCCGTCGCCCGGGTCGTCCAGAGCGTCGGCCGCCATCGACGCCAGAGCTTGCTTCACGGCCTCAGCGCCCCCGGCGTAGCCGTGATAGATCACGATCACCGTCGTCAGCACGGCCGTCGCGCCGAGCATGCCGATGACCGCGGCCAGCGTGACGATCGCGCCGATCGAGGGAAAGGACGGCGGCCCGCGAAAAGCGCTGCGGGAGATAGCGGGCGAGCGGGCGTGACCGCGAAAGCCGCCAGCAGCCAGGCCGGGAAGGCGACCGAGGCGGCGAACAGCATGCCCGACAGCGGCTCGGCGATGAGCGTCAGTCCGGCGACCGACGCGGCCGCCGCGATCGCGCCGGCGTCGAGCCCCCAGCCCATCGTCGCGATCATGATCGGCAGCGGCGCGAGATAGGCGAGCGCCATCGCCAGCGCGCTCGCCTCGGCGCTGACCGCGAACAGGAAGGCGGCGGCGCATCCTGCGCCAAAGGCGACGGCGTATCGTTGGAGCATGGCGCTGTCCCGCGGGCGTGGCGGTTAGGCGCCGGGTCGAAACCCGGCGCCAACTGCCGCCGCGGACGGCTCAAGGCCGAGCGCGGCGGTTAGGTCGCTCGAAAGCCGTCAGCGGATGACGTAGGGCAGCAGCCCGAGGAAGCGGGCGCGCTTGATCGCCTGGGCGAGCTCGCGCTGCTTGATGGCGCTGACCGCGGTGATGCGCGACGGCACGATCTTGCCGCGCTCGGAGATGTAGCGCGACAGCAGGCGCGTGTCCTTGTAGTCGATCTTCGGCGCGTTGGCGCCGGAGAACGGGCAGGACTTGCGGCGGCGGAAGAAGGGGCGGCGGGGCGCGGTGGCCATCAGATCGCTCCCACGTTCGAAGTCTTCACGCGGACGGCGCGGCGGACGGTCGCCGCGATCGCCACGGTCCCGGTCGCCGCGATCCGGACGATCGCCGCGGGGGCCGCGCGGCCCGCGGTCGTCGCGGTCGGACTCCTCGCGCTTGCGCAGCATCGCCGACGGACCGGCCTCATGCTCGTCGACGCGGATGGTGAGATAGCGGATCACGTCCTCGTTGATGCCGAGCGTGCGCTCGAGCTCGACAACCGCCTCGGAAGGGGCGGAGATGTTGAGCAGGGTGAAGTGCGCCTTGCGGTTCTTCTTGATCCGGTAAGCGAGCGACTTCAGCCCCCAGGGCTCGACCTTGGTGACCGCGCCGCCGAGCGCGGCGATTTTCGTCTTGATCTGTTCCGTCAGCGCCTCGACCTGCTGCGCTGTGACGTCCTGGCGCGCCAGGAAAATGTGCTCATAGAGAGCCATTGCGTGCCTTTCCTTCCTCTCGCGTCGCGTTCCGCGCGGAGCCCTTCGAGCCCGGGAAAGGCTCGAATCGGATCATTCGAAGGCGGGAACACGGGAAGCCGGGCCTGTCAAGGCCCTGCCGCGCGAGTACAAAGCGCAGCCTTCCGTTCAGCCCCCGGCGGGACACAACGAAGCCGGCCTCATACAGGCGGATTGCGCCCGCCGCAAGGTCGAATCCGCAAAAATCACGCCGCCTCGCAAGCGAGGAACAAGGTCGCGGAGGCCGCGTTGGCCCCTCACGGGCGGTCGCCGCCCACAACCAAGGAGACGGAACCCATGGGCCTTTTCTCGAAAGACATCAAGACAATGGATGACCTGTTCGTTCACCAGCTGCAGGACATCTACTATGCGGAAAGGCGGATCGTCGGCGCGCTGCCGGACATGATCTCGAAGGCGACCACGCCGGAGCTGCGCATGGCGTTCGAGGCGCATCTCGGCGAGACGAAGAACCATGTCAGCCGGCTCGAGCAGGTGTTCAGGATGTACGGGACGCAGCCCAAATCGGTGGACTGCCCCGCGATCGACGGAATCGTGGAGGAGGCCGACGAGGTGGCCGGCGAGGTCGACGACAACGGCGTTCTCGACGCGGCCCTGATCGCGGCCGGGCAGTCGGTCGAACACTACGAGATCGCGCGCTACGGGACGCTGATCGCCTGGGCGAAAACGCTCGGACGCGAGGATTGCGCCGACGTGCTCGCCGAAACCCTGGCCGAGGAGAAGGCCGCCAACAGCAAGCTCACCGCGATCGCCGAGCAGGGCGTCAACCGCGCCGCGGCCTGACGAAACGCGTCGCAGCGGCAAAAAGAAAGGGCGGCCCGTTGCGGACCGCCCTGTTTTTTCAGCCGGCGCCCGCTGGGCGGCGCCGACTGTATGCCGCGGCTACTTAGCGCCGCCGTTCCCAGCCTCGGCGGGACGCCTCGGAGTGTCCCTCCGGATCGCCCGACCAGCCGCTACGCGAAGAGCCGAAGCGCTCGTCGTCCTCGTAGCGCCCGCCGTGCCGGCTCTCGTAGCCGCCGCGCCGATTGTCCTCGTCGTGGCGGGCGGAGCGCTCGCTGTAGCGGCGGCCGTTGTCGTCTTCGTCACGGCGCTGCGAGCGGTGGCCTTCTTCCCATCCGCGGCGCGACGCCTCGGAGTGGCCCTCGCGGTCGCCGTACCATCCGCTCTGGCCATGGTCGGCGTTTTCCCACCCGCGGCGCGACGCCTCGGAATGGCCCTCGCGGTCGCCGAACCAGCCGCTGCGGCCGTGGTCCGGGTTTTCCCATCCGCGGCGCGACGCCTCGGAATGCCCCTCGCGATCGCCGTACCAGCCGCTGTCGCCATGGTCCGACCTTTCCCATCCGCGGCGCGAAGCTTCGGAATGGCCCTCGGAGTCGCCGAACCATCCGCTCTGCCCGCTCTGTCCGCGGCCCCGGCCGCCGTTGCCGGAGCGGCGATCGTCGTCCTCGTAGCGGCTGCGGCTGCGCCGCTCATCGTCGTCGTAGCCGCCGCGACCGCGACGGTCGTCGTCGCTGAGGAAGCGACCGGCTTCGTCGCGCTGCGGCGTGCCGCCGCGAGACCCGCTGCGGCCGCGCTCGTCGTCAGATGTGAACCGACCCTGTTCGTCGCGATCACGCGACTGCGAGGAATACCTGGCCATATTATAACTCTCCCGTTCATTTCGCTGGCGCCTGCTTGGGACGGAGAGGCGACGCGGCGCCAGCAATTCGATAGCCTCTCCGATCGTGTCGTCGTCCAGCCGCTCAAATCTCTGCCTGGCCCGTTCGAAGCGGGACTCGATCTGGGAAACGGCCGCTCCGGAGGACGCAATTGTCAACTCGACAACCTGGAGAAAGCCGTCCTCTTCGTCGGCCCGCAAAAGGGCCGCAAACGCGTTGGCGAGCGCTTCGAGTTCCGCCTTTTGAGCTCCCCGTCCTTCCTGGAGCAGATTGACGAGCAGGAAATTCAGCAGATCCTTGCGGATCTGGGACGCTGCGAGGGTTTCAGCGAACTCGCCGAGCTTCTGCGGCGCGGAGTCGAACACATCCCTCACAATGAGTTCGTGAGGCAGCCAGGCCGCTGCGAACTGACGGGCGATATCACGTGCGTCCGCCGTGGGCGCCGAGCGCTTGTCGAGGACCGCCTGCAGCGCGCGATGCTGGCCTTTCAGCCGCTCGAGGATGGCGGCGCCTTGGTTCGCTGCGGAGCGACCCTGGCCTGCGGCCTTGCTTTCCTCCGAACCCGAACTTGCGGGGGTTTCGCTCTTCGCGGCAGCGGAGGACTCCTGCGCCGGCTTGTCGGTCGATTTTTCAGAGTCGTTGGAAGACGAGTTGGGCGTACGTGCCATGGCGCGCTCCTCGGCGGATGGTTCCGCTTTCAACGCCTCGTCCGGCCGCCTGTTCCAAATTAATTCGTCTCGGGGTCCCGATTATTCCGTAAAATCTATCGACTCACGATACTTACGCAGATGTCCATCAAATCATTGCTGTTTCTCTTATCGGCCGAGCCTCAGACCGACGCGGCGTATCCGCAGCGGTTGGTCTTTTCAAGCGGGCGGATCGCGGCGCATGAAGTCCGGCTTTTCACGGTTCGCCGGAACCAACAGCCCACGCGAGAACAGCTTTCAAGCCGGTTCCGGCGCTCGGAATGATCGAACGGAGTCGCTTGGGAAATCGTACAATTTCCCGGTCTCGGTCCATTCCGGCGAGCAGATTTCGACAATCTTGGGCGCGAGATCCTGCGGCGTGCGCAGCGTCATCGGGTCTTCGCCCGGCATCGCCTTGGCGCGCATCAGCGTGCGTAAGGGTCCGGGATTGACCAGCATGACGCGCACGTTCGAGGTGTTCAGCGTCTCGGCGGCATAGGTGCGCGCGATCGCGTCGAGCGCGGCCTTCGACATGGCGTAGGCGCCCCAGTAGGCGCGCAAGGTCCGCCCGGCTCGCGGCGCCGGAGGTGATGAACGCCACCCGTCCTGCGGGCGCCCGGCGCAGCAGCGGGTCGAGCGAACGGATCAGGCGCCAGTTGGCGGTCACGTTCACCGCGAGCACGTCGTCCCAGTCCTTCGGATCGATGTGGTGCAGCGGCGACAGGACGCCGAGAATGCCGGCGTTGCCGACAAGGGCGTCGAGCTTGCCCCAGCGGCGGTAGAGCGCCTCGCCGAGCCGGTCGAGTGCGGCGAAATCCCGCAGGTCGAGCGGCACGAGCGTCGCAGGACTCTCCTCGTCGGGCCTCAGCGCGCGAATTGCGTCGTCGAGTTCTTCGAGCGCGCCCTGCGTGCGCGCGAGCGCCACGACATGCGCGCCTGCGCGTGCGAAAGCGAGCGCCGCGGCGCGACCGATGCCCCGCGAGGCGCCGGTCACCAGGACGATGCGGGAACTCTCGTCTTCAGCCGGCGCGTTCATCGACACTCCTCATCGGCCTTTGCTAAGGTCAGGTCAAATCGTGCAGGCGCGCGCAGTCTTGAACGGCGCGCCTGGGCGATTGGGCCGGGGCAGGGCGTCAGCGACGCAGCAAAGCGTCCGCGCGCACGTTGTTACTCGGGCCCGGCGGGTTATGGACTTGCGAGCGCGCAAAATAAAGTCCAGAACGACCGTGAGGAAGGCGTCGGGCGGCAGGCCCGACAGGACAATTTGGGGGCTGGCGCGCGAGAAGCGACGCCATCGCTTTGAGGCTCGAGATGTCAAACGCAAGAAACGGCCGCGAACCGGGGAGGACCGTCACCCGCGCCGATCTGTCGGAGATCGTCTACCAGCGCGTGGGGCTGTCGCGCACGGAATCGGCCGAGCTTGTTCAGTCGGTGCTGGACGAGATCTGCGACGCGGCGGTGCGCGGGGAGACCGTCAAGCTGTCCGGCTTCGGCTCCTTCGTCGTCCGCTCCAAAGGGGAGCGGATCGGGCGCAATCCGAAAACCGGCGTGGAGGTGCCGATCCTTCCGCGCCGCGTGATGGTGTTCAAGCCGTCCAACGTTCTGAAATCCAAGATCAACGGCCGAGAGGACGACGCCGCGAAAGACTAGACGGGCGCCGCGTTCTGGCGTTCCGGCGTCCGACGGGCGATAGTGGCGGCAAGGGCGGACTGCGCGTCCATGATTCGCCCCTCTGCCAACGGGTCGCCGCGAGCACGAGATGGAGAAGAGCCCAGAGGCCTTTCGAACGATCAGCGAAGTCGCCGACGCCATCGACCTTCCGCAGCACGTGCTGCGGTTCTGGGAGACGCGGTTTCCGCAGATCCGGCCGCTGAAGCGGGCCGGGGGCCGGCGCTACTACCGGCCTGAGGACGTCGACCGTCTCCGCCTGATCAAGCGGCTGCTTTACGACGAAGGCTACACGATCAAGGGCGTCCAGAAACTGTTCAAGGAGCAGGGCGTGCAGGCTTTGACCGGCGGGGAGTTTGAACCGCGGCTCGCGTTCGCCGCCGCGGAGCCGATTGCGAAGCAGCACGGGGAGGCGCCGCGGACCGGCCGCCGGCCGCGCGAGGCCGAACCGCTCGCGCTCGCGATCGAACCCACCGCGGAGACGCGCGGCGGAGCGGCCCTGTCCAGCGAGCTTGCGGCGCTGCGCGGCGCGCTCGCCGAACTCGTCGAGGCGGCCCGCATCCTCGATTCTGCGCAGCGCGCGAGAGGCATGAACATTCGCGTCGAGGACGCATTGCCATCGTCGGCCGCCTTCCCTATAAGGGCCGTCCGTCGGAGTGTAGCGCAGTCCGGTTAGCGCACTAGTCTGGGGGACTAGGGGTCGTGGGTTCGAATCCCGCCACTCCGACCATTTAGCCTCTCCAGATCATTGCTTTTCTGGGAGCGCCTTTTGACCCGCCTGGGAGACCCTTTTGACCCGCCAGGCTCCGCGCAACTCGCAAAGCGTCCACCGTCGGAACGATCGCAAGGTCATGGGAAGGTCGCTTGCCGCTATCTTCACGCGACCAGGCGGCGCAGGGTCGAGGTCTCCGGCTCACGTGGGAGAATTGCGCAGTCGCAACTCTTCTGCAACTCGCGGCGCTTGAGTTCGGCGCCATAAGCGAGTTCATCCGTCCAATTCGTGTCGCAAGCGGCGAACCCGCAGGACGCATAGGCGGCGATCCGGTTTTGCTTGACCTTCAGCGATACGTTGCTCAATCGGGCAAGCCCAGCGCCCATCTAGGCTAGTGTCCGTCCATAAACATTAAGCCGTTGATTTTATTGGTGGAATCGTTGATTTTGTGAGTGCGAGGCCCGGCGGTCTCGGATAGGCTTTTGGATCAAGCCACTGATTCCAAAGACAAAACCGTAACCGCCGGAGCCGACAATGCGTCAGGAACGCACCGTCCAGGCCAGCCTATTCGATCTCTTCGCCGAGCACGAGATCGGTCGCGAGTTGAAGACGATGTCGCAGTGGCTGGACGAGCATCGCGACTCACTGGGTCTGGCGGCGGAGGATCTGCGCCGGCGCGGCGTCAGGGAGACCGGGCGACGAGGGCCTGCCGGCGGAGTCGGTGCTGCGCTGCGCGCTTCTCAAGCAACATCGCCAGCTGAGCTACGAGGAGCTGGCGTTTCATCTGGAGGACTCGGCCTCGTTTCGCGCCTTCGCGCGGCTGCCGATGTCGTGGACGCCGAAGAAGTCGGTGCTGCACAGGACGATCAGCGCCATCCGGGCCGAGACCTGGGAGGCGATCAATCGCGCCGTGCTGGCCAGCGCGCGTCAGGAGAAGATCGAGACCGGCAAGGTCGTGCGGTTCGACAGCACGGTCACCGCTGCGCTCATGCACGAGCCGAGCGACAGCTCGTCTTCTCTGGGATGCGGTGCGTGTGATGGCGCGGCTGTTGCAGGCGGCCGACGCCTTGGTCGGCGGATCTCGCGTGGCGCGATCATCGGCGCGCGGCGAAGAAGCGCGCGCGCACGATCGAATACACCCGCGACCGGCGAAACGGGTCCAGCAATATCGGGAGCTTGATCAGGCTGACCCGGTCGACCCTGGCCTACGCCGATCAGGCAGCGGCGCAGGTCTCGGCGAGCGGCGGACCCGATCGCCGCCACGCTCTGGCAAGCCGGGTTCCGCCACTATCGTCCGCTGATCGAGCGGATCATCGCGCAGACCGAACGCCGCGTCCTTCGTGGCGAGGCGGTCCCCGCCAGCGAAAAGATCGTCAGCCTGTTCGAGCCGCACGCCGACATCATCGTCAAGGGCGGCCGCGACGTTCAATACGGCCACAAGCTCAATCTGACCACCGGCCGAAGCGGCTTGATCCTCGACATCGTCATCGAGACCGGCAATCCGGCGGACAGCGAGCGGTTCCTGCCCATGCTGGAGCGCCACATCGCCTTCTACGGCCGCGCGCCCCGCCAGACGGCGGCCGACGGCGGTTATCGCCAGCCGCGCCAATCTCGCCCAGGCGAAGGCCCTCGGCGTCCACGACGTGGCCTTCCACAAGAAGGCCGGCCTGCGCGTCATCGACATGGTCAAGAGCCACTGGGTCTATCGCAAGCTGCGCAATTTCCGCGCCGGCATCGAGGCCGACATCTCGTGCCTGAAGCGCGCCTATGGCCTGGCGCGCTGCACTCTGGCGCGGGCTCGCCCACTTCACCGCCTACGTCTGGTCGTCGGTCGTCGCCTACAATCTCGCTCTCTTCGCCCGCCTCAGCCCTGCCTGACCGGTCTCTCCGCCGAGCCGCCGATCCAAACCCGGCTGACCGCCAGGCGATCGGACATGCGAGCCTTTTGCGATCATCAGGTCAATCTCATATATTTACAGCGTATTTCACGCCGAAAACATCCCGCGCGGCGCCTCCGGCACCGACGTAGCCAAGAATCCGCTAACAAAATCATACGTTTATGGACGGGCACTAGGCTAGAGATGCGTTCCTCATATTTTTCCGTCAGTCCCGCCAGATTGTTGTCGGGGACCGGGCCGATAAATCCTCAATACGCGCAAGCGAGGTCGCCCCGATAGGCCCGGCATATCTACGATCAGGGTAAGGCATCGAGTGTCCTTCGAGGAGTGAAATAGGCCTGCGCCAAGGAAGGGCGGCCTTGGCGCAGGCCGCTGTCTCAATTCATCCTAGAAACAGCAGTTCGCCCTTTGGCGGGTGGGCGAGAATCGCGCATCTTGTAGGGCATGACGCGCGATCCCCACGCCCTTTCGCCTCACCCTGCGGGTGAGCAACCTTTGGTTGTCGAGGGGGAGGCCGCGGAGGTCGAGGTCGACAGCTTCGTTGGGACGGTGCGGGTCGAGTGGGACCACGAGGCGGCGACGACGACGCTCGGTCAGCTTGCGTTTTTCATCGACTATCTGAAGACGGCGGGGCTGTTCGACGCCTTCGTCGCGGATTGCCCGCTGCGGTACGCGAGCCCCAACGCGCCGAAGAAGCGGGACGTCCTGGGCACGGCGATGCTGGCGATGCTGGCCGGGGCCAAGCGGTACGCGCATGTCGCGGCGGTGCGAGGGGACGGGGTGCTGCCGGAGTTGCTCGGCATGACGAAGGTCGTGAGCGAGGACGCGGTCCGACGCGCGTTCAAGATGATCGAGGAGACGGAAGGCGCGGCCTGGCTGCGCGGTCATCTGGCCTTTTGCGTGGAGCCGCTGCTCGCAGAGCCCTGGATCCTCGACGTCGACACGACGATCAAGCCGCTCTACGGCCATCAGGAGGGGGCGGTTCTCGGCTACAATCCGAAGAAGCCCGGACGGCCGAGCCATTGCTACCACACCTATTCGATGGCCTCGACGCGGCTGGTCTTCGACGTCGACGTCAGCCCCGGCGACGAGCACACGTCAAAACACAGTGCGCCCGGCCTGTGGGCGTTCCTCGACCGCACCCCGCCCGACCTGTGGCCGACGCTTCTGCGCGGCGACAGCGGCTTCGGCAACGAGGGCGTGATGCGCGAGGCCGAGGCGCGCCGGCTGCCCTATCTCTTCAAGCTGCGTCTGACCCGGAACGTCCGGCGCATGATCGAGAAGCTCTCCGGGCGCGACTGGGTCGCCGCGGGTCAGGGCTTCTGGGCCAAGGAGAGCGAGGTTCGGCTCGAGGGCTGGAGCCGGCAGCGGCGCGCCATCGTGCTCAGGCGGCCTCTGAAGGGGGCCGTGGGCCTTTCTTACCAGGACGAGACCGGGGCGGAGCAGCTCGCTTTCGCCGAGATCGGCGAGGCGACCGAGATCTACGAGTACTCGGTTCTGGTCACGTCGCTCGCCGAGGAGACGGAGACGTTCGGCCAGCTCTATCGCGACCGGGGGGACGACGAGAACATCTTCGACGAGATGAAGAACCAATGGGGCTGGGGCGGCTTCACCACGCACGACCTCGCGCGCTGCCGGCTCGCGGCGCGCCTGCTCGCGCTCGTTTACGACTGGTGGAACATCTTCGTCCGTCTCGCCGATCCCACTGCGCATCGCGAGGCGATCACCAGCCGGCCGCTGTTCCTGTCGGCCGTCGCGACGCGGACGCGCCATGCCCGGCAGACCACGATCCGGGTCGCCAGCTCTCACGCCAAGGCGAGGCCCGCGTCGCGCGCGCTCGCCGCCGTCGCAGGATTCCTGCGCGGCCTGACGAAAAATGCGGAGCAGTTGACCCGCCTGCAAACGTGGCGCGCCATCCTCTCGCGCGCCTTCCAGGCGTTCCTCAAAGGCCGCCTGCTGCGGGCGCCGCCGCGGCTCGCGCCGGCCTGATGCAACCAGAGCGCGAAAAATAGAAGCTCGTCTATCGCGATCCGACGAACTGCTGTTTCTAGGTTCATAACTTTGCGAACGCTACAATATACTTGGGATTTGTCCGAAAAGGGAGAAACGCTCGAGGGCCTCGGTCACACGGTCTGCGCGGTAGAGCGCAGTGTCGCCGGCGCGGTGGCCGCCGCTGCCCATTGGCGCCCGGATCTGATGATCGTCGATGTCGGACTTGGCGAAGCGAGCGGCATAGCGGCGGTCAAAGAGATCCTTCGCAGCGAGTTCGTCCCGCACGTGTTCGTGACCGGCGACACGGTGCGCGGGATGACGTTGGGCGCCGACGCGGTGCTGATCCAAAAACCCTTCCGCGTGTCGGACCTGGAGCGGGCGCTCTCGGCTGCGCCGGTTTCGACATGACCCGTTCCGCCCCGTCTCCTCTCATCGGGCCGGAGTTCGACGAATTTCTCTGCGCTTACTCGGCTTGACGTCGATCTCCTGGCAGAGGCCACGAGCCTGACGTAAATCCCGACGCAAGCGGCTGCAGAGCGATTGGCCGCACTGATTGACGCGCTGGCGCGCGACCCGGCGAGCGTCATTCCGTCACGGGCGAGCGCTGCGGATCTCGTTGCGCTGTTGCCGAAAGGCAAAACTCCCGATCTCGAGGCTTGGTATCGCGGACGCGCTGATGCCGGCCGAAGCTATGACTATTCAGGGCGGTACTGTGCGTCCCAACCCTCGCCGCAGCGACGGGTTTGCGCCGCAGACCGATGGGACGATCCGCCGTGCAGAGAAACAAGCGTTGATGGCCCTCGCCGCGGACCCGCGAACCGATATGCCGAGATCGGCGATCCGGGTAACATTTGCAGATGCGAATCATCTCCTATCGTGATCTCGCGCCGGGGCGGTTCGCCAAGTCGGTCGAGAAAATTGGCGCCGCGCTGGCCCGCGGAGATTTCGCGGCGGCCGGCCTCAAGAAGCTGTCGCCAACGCCTTACTGGCGCGCCAAGCTCAGCGACGAGGCGCGGCTCCTGATGCAATTCGCGCCGTACGAGGGTGGAACAGTCTGCCTGTTTCTGGAAGTAATCCGCCATCACGCCTATGAAAAATCCCGCTTTCTGCGCGGCGCCGCGATCGACTGGTCGAAGATCGAAAGTGGTCCCGACGATGCGGCGCCGCAGCCGGAGCCAAGTGCGCGCGGCGGCCTGGAGTTGCGATGGTTGCCGGCGCAAGCCGCCGAATTCGAGCTCCTCGACAGACCGATCGTCTTCGACGAAGCGCAGGAGGCGGTGCGCCGCCACAAGGCGCCTCTCGTGGTCGTCGGATCGGCGGGGTCGGGCAAGACCGCCGTGACGCTCGCCAAGATGCGGGAGGCGACCGGCAGGGTGCTTTATGTGACCCACTCGGCCTATCTCGCGCAAACGGCGCGACGGCTCTACAGCGCGCACGGCTACGAGAAGCCGGCGCAAGAGGTCGAATTCATGAGTTTCCGTGAGCTCGTCGATTCGATCGCGGTTCCCGAGGGCCAGGAGGTCGGCTTCGCGGCGTTTCGCGCTTGGCTCGAACGACGGCGCGGCGGCCTGGCCGGCGCATTGCGCCAGGCGGACGCCCACGCCTTGTTCGAAGAGTTCCGTGGCGTCCTGGGCGCCCCGGCGGCCGGGCCGCTGTCGGACGCCGACTATCAGGCGCTGGGCGTGCGCCAGTCGCTGTTTGCGGCCGGTGAAATACGGGCGGCTGCGCACGAGCTCTTCCTGAAGTACGTGGCTTGGCTAAAGGACGCCAGGCTGTTCGACTTGAACATCGTCTCCCACGATTGGCGCGCGAAGACCGAACCGCTCTACGATTTCGTCGTCGTCGACGAAGTGCAGGACTTCACCAGCGTCCAGCTC
This sequence comes from uncultured Alphaproteobacteria bacterium, assembly GCA_963783275.1. GTDB lineage: Bacteria > Pseudomonadota > Alphaproteobacteria > Rhizobiales > Beijerinckiaceae > Roseiarcus. The sequence goes on from CAWANA010000017.1 coordinate 42,900, forward strand.
GCGCTGGTTTTCGATTCCTTGAAGGCGAAGGATCGCTTCCTTTTCTGCGGCGACGCCCATCAGATCGTGCATCCGAACTTTTTCTCCTGGGCCTCGGTGCGCGCCCTGTTCCGGGAGGCCCCGCGCGAGACCGCCGAGGCGGCCTCGGCCCGCGACGTCACGGTGCTGCAGGCGAATTTTCGCAACACGCGCGCGGTGACCGCGTTGGCCAACCGCCTGTTGAAGATCAAGCAGGCGCGGTTCGGTTCGGTCGATCGCGAGAGCAGCTTTTTGGTCAAATGCGCATCCTCCGCGGAGGGAGAGGTGCGACTGCTGAAAGCCGAGGACAAGGCGTTGAAGGCCCTGGACGCGTCGTCGCGCGCATCGGTTCGCAGCGCCGTGATCGTTCTGCGCGACGAGGACAAGGCCTCCGCCCGCGCGCATTTCCGGACGCCGCTCGTCTTTTCCGTCCACGAGGCGAAAGGCCTCGAATATCCGAACGTCATTCTGTTCAACTTGGTCTCCGGCGCCCGCGCGGTCTATGCCGACCTGTGCCGGGACGTAGTCGCGGCCGACCTCGAGGGGGACGAGCTCGATTACCGCCGGGCGAAAGACAAGGCCGACAAGTCGCTCGAATTGAACAAATTCTACGTCAACGCGCTCTACGTGGCGATGACCCGCGCGATGGAGGGCCTCGCGATCGTCGAGTCCGACGTCCGGCATCCTCTGTTGGGGCTCCTCGGACTCGAGGAAGCCGGCGAGATCGCCAGGGGCCCCGTCCAGGCGTCGACCAGGGACGAATGGGCGCAGGAGGCGCGAAAGCTGGAGCTGCAGGGCAAACAGGAGCAGGCGCGGTCCATACGGGAAACCTTCCTGGCGAGCCGGCCCACGCCGTGGACCCCGTGGTCTTTGACAGCCCTGCAGGAATTGGCGCCAAAGGCGCTCGACCCCAGGAACCCTTCCTCGAAGATCAAGCAGAATATGTTCGATTACGCGCTCTGGCATGGACAGGGCGCCTATATCGAGAGGCTCGCCCGGGAGGCCAGGTTTGCAGCCGCGCTTCCGCTCACGCACGACGGGGACCTGCTCGGCCGGTTCGACCGGGTGTGGAACGGATGGCGATTTGTCCATCCCTCCAGGGACGAAGGCTTCGCCGACGATCCCAAGAACCCGATGGGGCGGTCCACGCGCGCGGTTGCGGCGATGCGCGAGCGGCTGTTGCGGCCCTATCTCGAGCGCTCGCCAAAAGCCATATTGCAGGAGTGCAGCCTCTACGGGGTCGACCACAGAACCTATTGCGGCGCGACGCCTCTGATGCTCGCGGCGCGCGCCGGCGCCGTCGTGCTCGTCGAACAGCTGCTCGAACGCGGCGCCGACGCCGATCTGGTCGATGATTACGGGCACACCGCCTGGATGGGCGCGCTCAACCGCGCCATTGACGACCACGCTTTCGGCAAGGCGCATCTCGGCGCGCTGTTCGAGCGCCTGGGCCCGGATACGCTCGACGTTCACGCCGACGGGCGGCTTGTGCGGCTGGAGCGCGGTCAGGGCGAGTTCTGGCTGCTCGGCCTGATGCTCGCCGGCTTGAAGACCCACGCCGGCGGCTTGTTTGCGCGGCCGTTGGGACCGCACCGTCACATGCGGGGCTTCTTTTCGGATTGCTTGCTCCGGACGCTCGAGTTGCTTCCGGAACATCTGTGGCCGAAGTCGCGCCGCAAACGGGATTACGTCAGCGGCGTCCTGGCGCGGGCAGAGGTTGGATCGGCCTATCGGCCGGCGCGCAAGCTCTGGATGCGTCGCGAGACCGGCTATTACGCGCCTGCGCCGGACCTGAAGTTGCGCCGAAAGACGGCCGAAGGCGAAACCTGGACCTCCATTGCCGAGGCGATGAGCCTGGATGCGGTGGCGGACGGCGCCGGCGGGTGGTTTTTCGATGTCTACAGCCTCGATGCGGTCGCCGCGACGGGGTCCCAAGCGGGGGCGACCGGGTCGGAATGGTTCTGACCGACGCAGAGCGATCTTCGGCAACCCCGCCGACGATGTGGCCATCGATCGGGGCGCGCCCCTCGACTGGGCGCGGCCGGGCGCGCGCGTGCGCAGTTGTGGCCGCAGAAATCGCAGCGCGGATTGGAAGAGCCTCTGCCCGACGAACTCGCCTTCGACGATTCCGCCCGGGCATGCGAATAGACCGCTGCCGGTGTGGGTCGTGAACTGGTTGAGGCCGTCGAGCTTGGCCATGGTCTCGTAGGTCTTGATGAACCCCTCCCTCGGGTCGCGCTGGTAGCACAGGAAAAACAGACCCGCGTCAACCATCACGCCCTGGCGCCAGGGCGGCCACCGCTCCGCGGTGAACCGGACGCCGTCGTTATAGGAGTAGGGCCTGCGGAAAATCTGCGAGCCCGCGTTGGCAGCCGCGGCGCCGAGTCGCGCCTGGGCGTTGTCGGCGATCAGCGGATTGCCGTCCCCGTCGAGTCGGTCGAGGTCGAGCCCGTCGCATCGGTTTCGGCGTCGGATCTCCGGACGGCGACCCGCGCGTCGTCAACCAACAGACGGTCGTGCGGCTCAACCTCGCGATCAAGGACGGACAGCCCCCGCAGGTCGTGAGCCAGACGGTTCCTCGTCACCAACTTCAACAACGACGGCAACCTGCAGGGGCACGACCATCGTCGCGTACAATCCGACGACGAAGAAGATGACGACTTTTGCTTCGCTCCCGCGCAATCTCGCGGGATGCCGCGGCGGGGTCGGGTTGACGGCCATGACGATGCTCAAGTCGGGTTGGGTGATCGTCGGCAGCGCGCCGAGCTGGAAATGATCACATTTAAATGATTGGCGCGCCCAACGGGACTCGAACCCGTGTTTTCGCCGTGAAAGGGCAACCGTGCTATCCAAAGCGGTCCAAACGAGTTCGGATAACTAATTGATTTCCTTAGATCGTGTTCCTTGAAGTTCGGGCTTGTCTAACGGTGTTTGTCCCTGTATGTTGGACAAATGTTGGACATGTTCTGAGCCGGGGAGATTTTCGCCGTGGCAAAAACCATCAGCAAGATCGGCACGCGCGAACAGCGGAAGAAGCTGAAAGCGTCCGGCAAACCGTACTTTGAGGACCTCGAGAGGGGGCTCGACTTTGGATACCGAAAAGGGGCGGCGCGAGGCGGGAAGTGGGTTCTTCGCCGGTATCTCGGCGATCGTAAGTACGTCGTCGAAACCATCGGCGCCGCCGATGACGACGACAGGGCGGACGGCGTCAAGGTTCTGACCTATGATCAAGCGCGCGTCTTCGCACGTCAGCGAGCGCATGCGGTCGCGGAAGAAGCGCGCATCGCGAGCCTTGGGCCGGTTGTCACCGTGCGCGCCGCCATCGAGGAATATCTGACGGCGCGTGAGAAACGAGAGGCGAAGGATCGTGGTCAGGTTGGCTTAAAGAGGGACGCCCGTTCTCGGCTGACTAAGCATGTCCTGGCCGATGAGAACCTCGCCGCGACGGCCCTAGCCGTCCTGACGACGGATAACCTCGCCTCGTGGCGCGATGGCCTGAAAATGGCCCCTGGATCAGCGCAGCGCACCGTGAACGACCTCAAGGCCGCCCTCAACGCGGTCGCGAGGCGGGCGAAGGCGCAACTGCCAGCAACCATCCGGGACACCATCAAGGATGGCTTGGCGAGCGTGACTGCCGCGCCGGCCGTAGCGCGGGAGGCTCAAGTTCTGCCCGACGCCGACGTCCGCGCGCTGATTTCCGCTGCTTGGCAAGTCGACGCGGAAGGAGACTGGGGCGGCGATCTCGCCCGCATGGTGCTTGTCCTCGCCGCGACTGGCGCGCGGTTTTCGCAGGTCATGCGGATGGTCGTTGCCGATGTCCAGCCCGCGCAAAAGCGCGTCATGATTCCCGTCAGCCGAAAGGGCAGGGGCGTCAAGCATACGACGCATATTGCGGTTCGCGTAGGCGACGACGTTCTCGCCGCGTTGGCGAAGGCGACGGCCGGCCGGAAGGGTTCCGAGCCGCTTTTCCTGCGTCCGCACTGGCGGCAGATCGGGCCGGCGAAGTGGGAGAAGGGCGAACAGGGTCCATGGTTTGCATCGGCCGAGTTGACACGCCCATGGGGCGCAATCGTCGCGAAGGCCAAATTAGCGGCAGGGACGGTCCCTTATGCCTTGAGACATAGTTCGATCGTCCGCGGCCTCCGCGCCGGCCTGCCCGTGCGCTTGGTTGCCGCGTTGCATGACACAAGTTCCACGATGATCGAGCGCCACTATGCGGCCTTCATTGTGGACGCGATGGACGAGCTTGCAGCGCGCGCGGTTGTTCCCCTGACGACGGCGCCGGCGACAATTCACTCCATCGAACAGGCGAGGGGGTGAACATGTTCGGCTCTTTAGGGTATTGGCACCTGATTGAAGGGGCGCCCGAAGGCTCAATCGAACAGCGCGCCTCGGCGCTCTTGGCGATGTGGCGCGAAGGTAGGATTGAGCGGTTGGCACCTAATAGCCCAGGTGTGGCGGACGACATCGCGCGAGCAATGGCACTGGAATTAGGAGTTGCGTCGACAACCCTTCCCGATGGCTTTCCCGCCTCTGTCGTAGAGCTTCTCCGCGCGGTTCTCCCAAAATGGGCTTACGTCGTGGTCGACCCTTCTGCCGTCTACTCAGGCGAACATGCGGGCCGAGGCGCGTCTGACCCCCTGCTCAGGATGAAACTGAAGGCGAAATGCCGTGGTGTCGATTGCGCGCATGCAATGAAGACTGGTCAAAAGAAGCTGGCGAAGGATTTGGCAGAGGAAATGATTGAGTTTGTGCGAACAACGGGCGAATTCAAGAGCCTTGCCGTTGCATGGGGTGACGCTCCCAACGTTGAGCGAACGGTCCGAAAGTGGCGGAAGGGTTACGCGGCGGACCTCGACGACGCGCTGGCCCAGGCCGATGCGGAGGCGCTCATCCGCGACCATGGCGCCGAGGCCTACGGCGAGGCCCGAAGGCGCGAGCGTGACGTGATCCTGCCCGACGGGACGACGCACGCCGGCCGAACGCCGGAGCACTGGCGGCGCGTGGCGCTCATAGTCGCGCCGCTGACGGGGAAGCGAGTCGGCGTCGACACCGCGACGCGGATGCTCGAATGATGGGCGTTTGATGCGCGCGCCAACTCTATCACTGTCCTAGATTGATTAGGATCTCGGCGATACGGTCTTGCGTCATCACCCAGCCACCGGGAATTTGGTCGACCGCACCGGCTCCGATCCCTCTGGGCCCGTACGTCTTTTTCTCTTTCAGGGCAGTTTCGCCGTGGCCCCCGCGCGCCGCTTTGAGATGGTCGGCAATTTCTCTTGGGGAGGCCAAGTAGATACGCGGCATTTTGTCGTCATCGACCCCCTTGAACTGAACGAGGCATACTGCTGTCCCTGGCTTATGCCGCGACTGCCATTTATCCGCGGCAGCGTGGTAATCTGCATTGCTCATCATGGATTGAGTTAGACCCCAGCCGCCATCCGCGCTGCCCTTCACCGAAATTTTCAGCATTCGTCCTTCGGGGGAGCTTATCGTCAAATCGTACTCTGGCTGGTTCGCCCCATATTGGACCGATACGTCATACCCAAAACGAGCAAACTGTGCCGCAGCTATAGCCTCCGCGGCGGTTGCGACGTGCCAATTCGTTGACATTGGTCTGGACCATCTTCCCGAGGTAATCAGCGCAACTTATAGACTGGCCGCTGACACAAGGCCAAGTAGCTTGCCCCCAGGTCCGATAATGACAGTCCCAGGGCTAGGCGCGCGTCTCCGCAATCGCCAGCCGCCACGCCACCTAATTCGCGAATTGAGTGTGAGGATGAGAGGGCGCGAGGTCCATAAAGGTTTGATCCGGTCTAACAACGCTCGGATTGAACGCACATGGAAAAAGACGCGTACAACATCGTCGAGTTCTGCCAACGCCACGGTTTGAGCCGGGCGAGCTTTTACAATCTCGAAAAGATCGGCCAAGCGCCGCGCATCATGCGCGTGGGCGGCCGGATCATGATCTCGAAAGAGGCCGCGGCCGACTGGCGGCGTGAGCGCGAGACGGCGCCCGCGAAGCAGGTCGAGGCGGCCTGAGCGATGGTCAAAAAAAAGAGCCGGGCCGCTTGCGACGGCCGGCTCCTGGAGGCGAATTCAGAAAACTTGCACCCGCGCAATAGCGCATCCGCCTCCCAATCGCAACCTGAAACCGACGACTTGCGTGGTGCGTCCGCGAGCGAAAAGCTCGCGCTCGGCGTCGACATCGGCGTTGCCGGTGCAATCGCGGTCCTAACCAGCGCCGGCGCCCTGCTCGACGTCTTCGACATGCCTGTTCTGGCGGACGGTCCGGCCGGCCGACGCAACGTCAATGCGGCCTTGCTCGCCGAGACTGTCGCCAAGTCGCACGCGACCGAGGCCTTTGTCGAATTCGTCGGCGCGCGGCCCAAGGAAGGCGCTGTAGGCGCATTCGCCTTCGGTCGAAGCAGTGGCGTCATCGAAGGCGTGATGGCCGCCCTTGGCCTTCCCGTCGTCTTCCTAACGCCCCCGACATGGAAACGCTTGGTCGGCATTCCGCCGGGGAAGGAAGGCGCAAAAGACGCTGCGCGAAGTGAAGCAATCCGCCGATGGCCGGCGCATGCGCGACTGTTCGCCCGCGTGAAGGATGACGGCAGGGCCGAGGCCGCCCTGATCGGCGTGGCAGGCTTGATGAAACGGAGGGCGCCATGACGGCCCTCGCCCGCGCCGTGACGGCGCCGGCCATCCCCTCGACGGAACATGATACGGTTTCCGGGTGATTACTTCGGGTTCGCGATTTTGGGCCACCAGTGGAAGCCGGCCTGGCCTTTGATCTTTTCGCGGTCGGTGGCGAGAGCTGCGCAGCGCATCGAGATGATTTCGTCGAGAGCCTCGAGGGTGGGGATGTGCTTGTTGACGACGGGTTCGTCGACCAGGGTCCATAGCGTTTCGGCCGGCTGCACTTCGGGAGTGTAGGCGGGCTGGAACAGGAGGCGCAGGCCGTCCGGCACGGCAAGGCCGGCCTCGCCGTGCCAACCGGCGTTGTCGAGCACAAGAACGATGCGCCGGTCGCGACCCGCGCCGGCTTCTTCCGCGAACAGGCGCAGCAGCGCCTCGAAGAATGGCTTGGATACGCCGTTCGAGATGTACCAGAAGCTTTCGCCGGTGGCCGGAGACACGAACGCCGTCACATAGAGCCATTCGAAGCGATGGTGGCCGTGCGCGATCGGCCGCTCGCCGACCGGCGCCCAGACCCGCCGCGTCACTGGCTTCAGGCCGAGCCGGTGCTCGTCGGTCGCGAAAGCCTCGATCGGCGTGTCGGGGTGGAGCGCGGCTTCCTCGGCGACGACTTCGGCGACTTTTTTTTGAAGGCCTCTTGCTCCGCCGGCGTCGCCGCCTTCGGATTGCGTGGCCGTGGCTTCTGGATCGACCAATTGATCGCTCGCAACGCCTCCCAGCCGCGTTGCGGCGCCACCGAGGCCAAGCCCAACTCGGCCGCCATCCAGCGCGCGACCTTGCCGCTCGTCCACACCCCGCCGTCGGGCGGAGGCTCGCCCAAACGGACGCGCAGACGTTGCAACAGTTCGGGCCTCAGAACTCTCGCCGGCGCGCCGTTGCCCCGACGCAGATCCCCCAAGGCCGAAGGCCCAAAGGCGTTGTAGCGCTCCAGAAGCTGCTCAATCCAGCGCTGGCCAAATGAGGTCATCGCGGCAACCTCGCCGGTCGAATGCCCCTTCGCCAAAAGCCAGATCGTCTGAAAATGCCGCGATGACATAACGTCCTCGCAGGCCTCGTACCGCGCCTCCAACGCCTCAACGCTCAAATGACTGGCCACGTGCGCCATGCCCGCCCCCCGCGAATCATGGCTACCCTATCTATCAGCAGAAAAAGCCAACGTGAATCTACCCCGTCGAGTTCAATCAGCCGGAATCCGTATGACACGCCGATCCGGCGGAAGGTCTCAACGACTGACCTCCCCGAGGAAAGGCTGCGCATCGCCCTGAAGGGCGCCGAGTACTTCGCCGCATCAGCCGCGATCGACCTGCACAACGGCGATCGCGACGAACTGGCCGAGCACCTGCAACAGCTCCGGCAAATCGTAATCGCGGGATTGCAGGCGTACAAAGACCTTCCGGCCCTGGAATGGCCCAACACGGCGACCCGCGAGGCGTTCGCCGCATCAGCCGCCGAGTGGGGCCGTGATCATAGGGGGCGCGCATCATGAGCCCCGATCACTTCCTTGAGCGCTTCGGCGCATTTGCCAATGCGCCCCCGCCTCTGAGCGCGGACGACTATGGCGAGGTTCGCGACGCCCCCGAATCTCGTTCGGTGAAGGTGACGGAAGCCCTCAGGTCACAACTGCTCGTCTCAGCGTGGCTGGGGCGCGATTTACCGCCGCGAGACTATCTTCTCGGCGACGTTCTTTGCACAACGTCTCGATGGCTGATCTTTGGAGAGACAGGCATCGGCAAGACCCTTGTCGGGGCCGACATCGCGGGCGCTGTCGCGTCGGGACAGGCCTTTCTCAATTGGGAGGCCCGCCGCCCCGCCCGCGTCATGTACCTCGACGGGGAATTGCCCGCCGAAACATTCAAAGAGCGGATGCAACTCATTGCAGCGCGCTACGGCGCCGAAATCCCGCTTTGGGGGTACAATCGCGACGTTCTCGACGACGACGACTTGCCGCCCCTCAATACGCCTGAGGGCGTCGCCTGGCTTATGCGTGAGATCGAAGTCGTTAAGCCGGACCTGATCATTTTCGACGCCATCATGTGTTTGCTCGCCGGCACTATGTCCGAAGAGGAAAGTTGGGCTCCGGTCAAACTGCTCACGCGCCAACTGTCCGGCCGTCGCATTGCTCAAGTCTGGCTGCACCACGCCGGACATGACGCAACGAAGGGATTCGGAACGAAAACGCGCGAATGGGAAATGGACACCGTCATTGCGCTGTTGAAAGATTCCGAGAACAGCGACGACGATTCGATCCGACTTGAGTTCAAAAAAGCCCGTCTTCGCACGCCCGAAACCGCACCGCAGTTTGCGCCGCAGATCATCCGCCGCGATGAAACCGGCTGGACCGTCACGCCCGCAAGCAGATCGGACAAGAGCAAGAGCGCGAACGAAGTCACGATCATTCGCCGCGAGTATCTTGCGGCCTATGACAAGCTGGCCGACGGCGTCGCGCCCTGTCCCGGCTTAGACACGTTCGCCGTCCGCAAGGTGTCTACAGACGCCATCCGCGACGAACTCCGGGTCCGGGGATTCCTTGAGACGAACGACGCCGGAAAAATCACCAACACAAGCCGCAGTCACTTGCAGAGAGCCAAGTCCGGGCTGCTCGCGGCAAACACGTTAGTGGAGGCCGACAAGCTGATTTGGAGGGCAAAGTGACCCGCGTTGCGCGTTGCAGTTGCGCCATCCTAAGGAATGGCTGCAACGCAACGCACGTTGCGGCGCGCGTTTCACTGCAACGCGGGTGCAACGTGAAGTGCAACGCGACTGCAACGCGTTTGTTCGCACGACAAGCGAATGGAGATTGTTTGCAGGGAAGGCCACATGAGGGGACGCGACCGTTCAAAAGCACTAGTTCGGATTTTTTCGCCCGGCCCCCCCCTGCGAAATGCGGGCTGCGAGGAGCGAGCGCCCCTGACGATCCGGCGCGCTTTCAATGAGCGCAAATCCGGTCGGCCGCCTTGGGATTTTGTCGCACCGTGCGACGAAACCTCCGGGCTCGCCAGCGCAAGGGCGGTCGAAGGGGGACCCTCCGACGTGCGATCGGTTGACGATATTTCCGGTGCGTCGCCGTCTTAAGGCGAAAATAGGACTTCGCTGGATACGGGTAGACTAATAAATACAGTGACTTAGATAGACGCCTCGGGCATTATGTCTAACATCTGTCCAATTCGGCCAGCCCGGTCGTCTGGTTTTGGAGTTGCTGTTGTCCGTTCATCCCGCCTACGTCGAGCGACCGTCGCGCCTCCGTTCGTTTCTCACAAACGATCCGCTTGCAATTCGTGGCGTTGACGGCCGGAGCGCCGATGCGAGGCGCTATCGGGACGTTGCGATAGCGCTCGCGGATGATCTGGGCGGGCAGGACAAGCTCAATGAGCCGACCAAAATCCTGATCCGCCAGGCCGCAGCGCTCACGGTTCAAATGGAGGCCCTTCAATCCAAGATCGTCGCCGGGGAGGAGATCGATCTTGAACAGTTGACGCGGTTGTCAAACGTGCTCGGCCGCACGCTGCAACGCCTCGGCCTGAAGCGCCCGCCCGCGAAGCCCCGCAGCCCGATCGCGGCGCACTTCGCCACGCCCCCGGCGGGGAGGACCGCGCCGTGAAGCTCCGCAAACTCGTTACGATGCGCGAGGCGCTCGAAAGCGACGGCTACTTCGCCGGCTTGCTCGCGGGCGACTCGTGGCGCGCCTGGCGAGCGGTCTTGATTGCGATCGTCGGCGAAGAATTGACCGAGGACGAGCGCCTCCTCTTCGAAAGCCTCACAGGGCGCATTAGCGGGCCGTCTGAGCCTGTCGAGGAGTTTTGGGCTGTCATCGGACGTCGCGGCGGGAAGACCCGCTCCATGGCCGTTCTAGCGGCCTATGTCGCGGGCTGTTGCGACCATCGCGAAACGCTTGCGCCCGGCGAGCGTGGCGCTCTGCCGATCCTGGCCGCGAGCGTGGCGCAGGCCGCACAAGCCTTCAACTTCGTGTCCGGCGTCTTCGCGACGGCGCCGAACCTGAAGGACCTCGTCGAGAACGAAACGAACGACACGATCGAGCTTGCCAGCGGCGTTGACATCACCATCAAGCCGGCGAGCTATCGAACGGTTCGCGGCATAACGGCCGTTGCGGCAATTTGCGACGAAATCGCCTTCTGGCGCTCCGACGACAGCGCCAACCCTGACACAGAGATTCTTCGTGCTCTGCGGCCCGCGCTGGCGACGACGGGCGGCTTGCTTGCGGCCATTTCGAGCCCGTATGCGAAGCGGGGCGAACTGTACAACACGTTCAAGCGCCACTACGGCGCGGCTGGACATACGTCGATCCTGGTTGCGAAAGCGCCAAGCCGGACGATGAACCCAAGCTTGGCTCAGAGTGTCGTCGATCGCGCCTTTGAGGAAGACCCGGAGGCCGCGAGCGCAGAATACGGGGCTGAGTTTCGAAGCGACATCGCCGCGTTCATCAGCCGCGAGTTGATCGAAGCCGCTGTTGATCCTGGCGTGCTCGTCAGGCCGCCGCGTCCTGGCATCGCCTATTCGGCCTTCGCCGACGCCGCATCGGGAACGGGCCGTGATTCCTTCACGCTGGGGATTGCGCACGCCGAGGGCAGCGCCGTCGTGCTCGACGTGGCGCATGAGATCAAGCCGCCGTTCAATCCGCAGAGTGCGACGGCTGAAGTTGCGGCGCTGATCAAGACGTATGGGATTAGCATCGTCAAAGGCGACCGGTACGCCGCGGGCTTCGTCATCGAGGCCTTTGCCAAGAACGGGTTGACGTACCGATACAGCGACGACGACCGATCGCAAATCTATTTGGAGGCCCTGCCGCTGTTCACGTCGGGCCGCGCACGGCTCGTCGAGAGTGATCGTCTTGTTTCGCAGTTCGCGGGCCTTGAGCGGAAGACCTCTTCGACAGGCCGCGACCGTGTCGACCACGGGGCCGGCGATCGACACGACGACCTTTGCAACGCTGTTGCGGGGGCCTTGGTCGCCGCGAGCCGCTACGTCCCGCCGATGAAGTGGACGCCGCCGTTTGTCGTGAGCCAGTCCCGGAGTTTCCCGGGCGGCCTGGGCGCCGGTCCGAGCCCCTTCGTTCAATCATCTGAGAATCCAGCCATTGCAAGCTCAAGGAGACCCTAACCTATGACCACGACTGCCGACCCGCTCACGCTCGAGCAGGCCAAAGCCGCGCTCACGATCGCCCAGGCGAAATTGAGCGAGTTCCAAGCTCATCATGACGTTGCCGTCGAGACGATCGCCGCGAACCGGAAGCGCGTCATAGAGCTATCATTCGACATCGAAAACGGCGACGCCGACGCTCGCCGCAAGGCCTCCAAGCTGCTTGGCGAGATTCGAGACCTCGAGGCGGACGTCGAGCACGTCAAGCGGCCGGCTTTGCTTGAGGCGCAGCGCCGCGATGAGGCCGCCAAGGCGGCGCTGGCGCGAGAGGCTGATCGCGGTCGGGCTGAGAAGGCTCGCGAGTTCGCTTCGAGGCTTGCGGCGCTCGGCGCGGGGCGTGACGAGGCGTTTGCGCAGGCCCGGGACCTTGGCGAGCAGTTTGATCTCACGATGAACGAACTTCGGCTCCTGAGCGCGCCAGTCCCGACCCGGGAACTTGTCGAGGTCAATATGAAGCGCGCCCTCGACGTAGCGCTCGCCGGGATTCACCCGGAGGCGCGGCCGGTTTCGCCTTTGCAAAGGCATTCGTTCAAGCAGCTTTACGCGGGCTGGGCAGAGCCGACGCTCAATTGGGCGGCCAAGATCCTCGGCGCCGAGGAGCGGGAGGCGGCATGAAAGCGCCGGAACGGGCGCTCGTCGAATCGATCTTTGACGGGCTGGCCAGCGAAGACCTCAGCATCGGCGAGAAGGCTGCGCACGCTGCCGAGCAGGTCGACGCGTACCGAAAACACGTCGCGAAGGCGAAATCGCCATTCTTTGACGCCCTGAAATCCGAACAGAGAGAACCTAAAATGAATCTTCACGACGAAACGATTCGCGCCATTGCCAAGCGCGTCATTGAAGACGGCGTCCCGCCCGTCTTTGAGAAGAGCACATACCTGAAGGCGATCAAGGTCCGCGCCGACGAGGTCCGCAAGGCGGGGCGCAGCGATGCGCAGGCCTTCAGCGATTGCATCACCGGCGACGAGGTCGGCAAGACCTTGTTCAAGGCGATGCAGTACGCGAAAGGCCCCGAAGTTGAGGGCGATGTGAAGCAAGAGGAGGAGCCTGTCTCGCGCGGCCCCGCCCATGACAAAATGCAAGCGCTCGCCGATCGCTACCACCGTGCGAATCCGCACCTGAGCCCGGCTCGGTCTTATTCCGATGTCTACCAGGACAAGGCGAACGCTGAATTGCGGGACGCGGTCATTGCCGAGCAACTCAATCGCGAGCGCGTCCCCTATCGGTTCACAAGAACTCCGGCGGGTCACGCGGTCACCGTCGACATGAGCAACCCGGACCGCTTGGCGCACGCGCGGGCGGTGCGCACTCAGGGGCCGTGACATGAACGCGCAGACGAGCGGCGTGTGGCTTCACAACGCACGAAATTCGCGCCTGTACTCCTGGGCTCCGGAGTCCCGTTCGTCTGCGCTGCGCCCGCTGGTCCATGGGCACGGCAGCCAGTGGGCGCACCTTTTCACCAATTGCGCGACTGGAAACGACGCGGACGCAACACCCGCGAAACCGGCTCTCTTTCCTTGGGCGGCTGGCCTCGCTTCACTCGCGCAAAGCGCCGCCGGCAACGGGCGAACGCATTGTCGGCGGCGCAAAGAACCGCGGTCTAAACGGCCTGATCCAGAAACAGAGCTTCTTCCCGTCCGGCGGCGACATGGGCGGATCTCAAGGCGCCGAAGCGATCACCCCAATTCACATCAAGACCGCCGTCTATCTCGATGGCCGGATCATCGGCGAGGTCGTTTCCTCGGAACTGGCGCGGCTCTCGACCTTCCCGCGCCAGGCGGCATACAGCGACCCGTACGTCGCCTATGCCGCCCCGGATTACAACTCGCTGGCGGGATAAGGTGACGTCCCGCCGGTTTTCCGCTATGCTCGCGGATTATGCGAGCTGTCCTCATTCTCGCGCTTTTGGCCTTTGCCAGCGCGGCCGACGCGGACGCGATTTGCGCGGACGGCCATGTCAGCCTCGCAAACCGGCACAGCGGCGCATGCTCGCACCACGGGGGCGTTTCGTCGTGGGGACGTCACGGCGCGGTAGGCTACACGCAGCAGGGGCCGTCCTATTGGGGACAGCCGACGTACCTGCCGAGCACAGCCGGGACGCGGTTCTATGGCGAGATCGGGACCGTTCACTACGGCTACTGAAGCCTGGACTGAGGATGCGTGCATTTGCAGCGATAGTTGCAGTTGGTTTCTCCTCTTTGGCGCACGCTGGAGAACCTGAAGACCTGTTTGTTAAACGTGCTTTGGTCGGACAAGTTGCGACCGTTGCCATTCCGTCTGCCTCCAAGGCGCCGGAACTCGCCGGCATCGCCGCCTTGATGCAGGAAAAGGTGACCGTAGTGATTGATTTTGGTCACGAAGTGGAACGCGAGGAGCGTGAAGGCATAGTATTTCGCACCGCTCTTGTTGATCTTACTCTTGCGCTTGCCGATCGTGAGCAAGACTTTAAACTCTTTCTTCAAGGTAAACTTGATGAGAGCCGGCTTTCTGAGGCAATCAAGGAGAGTAAAACGCCTATCGGATTGCTTGCCGCGGGCACGCGGATTCGGATCGAAGAGTTTAAGCCGAACGGTCTATTTGTGTCGGTCATTACCGCGCTCGATGGAGAATGGAGCGCAGAAGCGCCCGAAAGCGCTCCGAAGTTGCTGATTGATTCTTGCTATCTAAAATTCGAGAAAGCGGAGGCTCAACTGGCCTACCTACGGAATATCCTGCCGAAGCGTCGATGCAATAGATAGGCGGCCAATGGCTAAGAACATAGGACGCCTTTCATTCGTCGCATCTCGCAACGGAAAGACTCTGACAAAGCCGGAGGGCAAGCAATTCGAGCGCTGTTTCTGGCACGTCAAGCCAAGCGGCGGCCGTCGCGGGGGCAGACCGAGCACGAGAGATTAGCGCCTATTGGGCTGACTGCCGGGCGAAGTCCGCCTGAGAAGCGTGGTCCGAGGATGCAGCTTCGGCCACCGGGACGACTCGGCGGCCTTTTCGTTTGCTGCAGCAACCTGACCCTCGAAGCCGACACAATTACGCCATGTTTTCAGTCGACCTTACAGGTGTTCTTGCTAACGCATTTTTAGACGTCATTGTTGTCAGCCGTGATATGAGGCCGCATTCGCCTGCGGCCTTTCTCTTGTCGGCATCAGACTAAACCCCTCACTCAGGCATCCTCCGAAGTTGTCGAGGCGCTCGCGTTCGCTTTGCGCTTCTACGGTGCGCAAGCGCGGCTACTCCGACCGTATGGAAATGAATGAGGGGCCGCCAGAAGGGGATGTCTGGCGGCCCTCTTCCCCTTGAGCGCCGCCGCGGGGGTGCGGCTTGGCGCCGAGCGAGGACCGTTAAGTGCGGGCAGTCTTTCGCTCCCATTACGCAGCGGGGGAACGGCTGCGCACGGTCGATCGTACATACCAATGCCGTTCACGCAATAGAAACCGGCGTGCGCAGTCAGACGGAGGTCACTTTTCTTTCACCCGCCTAAGTCGGTACCAAAAGACAGCTGCCCGCGATCTTCCATGGCCGCAAGCGCGTCCACAACGCCGACGAGATCATGGCTGAGATTGTCACAAAGCGGCTTGTGGACCATCTGGAACGCCGCTCCGTGATGGTTCTGGCCGCCGCCCCCGGCTCGCGGCTACTGCTTCGCGCGCCATTTATCTGGGAATTGCGCGCGCGCGCGCAATTTGCGCGAAATTTACTACTTGACTGGCGCATTGCCCTATCGTTATGTGAACACGTGATCTCCACCTTAGGGCGGAAATCGGATGTTCTAAAGCTATTTTCAGGGGTTTCTAGCAATGAGGAAGCTGCTTGCCACCACGGCCATTGCGATGGCCGGGATCGTTTCCGTCGCGAACGCGGCGTCCGTCACAGTCGGCGATCTCACGGTTGCCCAGACCGGCGCGCTAAACACCCTTGCGTTCGACAACGACGCGCTTGGCGTGACGGGCGGCACGTCCACGGCGTGGACCAACGTGGGCGCCGTCGGCTTCGGCTTCACAACTGACGGAGCCGTTGCGCAGGGCTCGCTGAGCGGGGTTTATGCGGCGCCGGTCGGCGACACCAGCCATTATCTGTATCTCGACAACACGGCTACGATCACCTTCGATAAGTCGATCAGCGGCTTCTATATTTACTGGGGTTCGATCGACAGCGACTCCGAAAATCCGGCACACAACAATGCGATCACGATCCTCGGTAACACGGTCGGCGCGGACGACCTGGTGTCGGCGGGCATCACCGAGGGCCTGGGCGACCAGTTCAACGCCAGCGACAACCAGTGGTTCTACGTTTCCGACAGCAACCCGTTCACCACGATTTCCTTCACAAATGCGCCCGGCACGCCGGCGTTCGAGTTCGACCTCGCCGGAGTGCCGGAGCCGTCGACCTGGGCGATGATGGGCCTCGGCTTCGCCGCGCTCGGCTACGCCGCCTTCCGCCGCTCGGCCAAGACCCGCGCCGCAATCGTGTAATCCACGCATCAGTCGAGAAGGGCGAGGCCGCCTCAGGGCGGGCTCTTGCATTTTGGCCTCGCGTTAGCAGCGCCGGCCTTCCGTCGCCGCCAGCCTCAGGATCACGTCGCTGTAGCTTTCGCCGGGACCGCGCATAGCCGCGAGGCGATCGACGACACCCGCCTCAAGCCAGATCATGCGCTCGCGGTTGGCGGTGGCATCGGCCTCAAAGCCGACGCTGCCGACGGGAAGCGTAGCGGTGATCGCGTCGAAGGCGGCGGGGGTGATGGAGATGCGTACCATAGGGGGATGTAGGCGGGCGAGTTAGAGCTTGCTATCGGGTCAGACTATCTTGGGCCACGGCCATGGGGCGGCATTAGGAAGAACGGCAATCTCACGTCGTCGATAGATGGATCGTCGGCGATTGTGATTGTGACCGCCCTAAGGCTTTCTATTGTGAGACCCAGATGAATCTTAAAGATAGTTCCAACGAAACCCATGATGAAGACGCCCATGATCGCACTAGTGTTGGTAATTTCATCAGTCACCTTATTCAGCCGTTCCTGCCACCCCTCTTCCCCTTCGCCGACAATGGCTATCAAACTGAGCGTCTCCGAAGTGTGGAAAAGATTGTGACCGGCATAATCATACGATAAATATTCAGTCGAGGTGAAATCCAGTGGAACGCTGGAATAGGCTAAATCAATTGAATCCGCGTCTAGATGGAATGCGAACTTTGTTCTTATGCGCTGTATTGCGCTCTTTTTTCCGAAGTATTTGTTCAACATGACTAGATTCTGGAGCGTGGCACCCGAGAGATCATTTTTGTATTTCTTGAGTAACCCCTTTGCCGAAAACGTCTCACTTATCATCTTGTGACCTTCATAAAGTCGGCCGGCGGTCAACTTCAACAACAGGAGCACCTGAGCGGTCGCGGCGCTACGTTTTGGCAGCGTACTATAGACGAGTTTCATCTCGTTGGTCGCCGCTATCAGAAGCTTCGACAAAATGTTGATATCGTTGTGAAGTTGCCCCGCCATGAAGTAGAATAGCCGTTCGTCGCCCGGTATCTGGTCCAGTTGCGCTTTTGTGAGCGTGAGTGCGGCAAGTTGCGTCATGAGTCAGATTTTACAAAGGTTCGCGGGCCGTCCAAGGGCATCCGTCCGCGTATGTTGGACAGAAGTTGGACATAGTGCAGGGATTCTAGTCCTAAGTCATTGAAATCCTTGGCGCGCCCAACGGGACTCGAACCCGTGTTTTCGCCGTGAAAGGGCGACGTCCTGGACCGCTAGACGATGGGCGCAAAGGCACACTTCGCGACCTCCGGGCGGCTCCGGAGCGCGGGGTTGCTATACGGGCGCGACCGCGCGGGCGCAAGGGGGCGACGCCTTATTTCCTGGGACGGCTCCGGCGAGCCTTGCGCGGGACGCATCGAGGCGGCAATCCTTCAAATACAGCATTCCAAGAGGAAGAGCATGCGCGCGATTCGCATTCATCAGACCGGCGGCCCCGAGGTCCTGAAACTCGAGGAGGTCGAACTGCCGCCGCCGGGCAAGGGCGAGGTCCGCATTCGCCATCACGCCATCGGCGTCAATTTTCTCGACACCTATCACCGCACCGGCTTCTACCCGATGCCGCTGCCGCTGACCCCGGGCGGCGAGGGCGCGGGCGAGGTGGTCGAGGTCGGCGCGGGCGTCAAGGACTTCAAGCCCGGCGACCGGGTCGCCTACGCCGGACCGCCCGGCGGCTACGCCGAGGAGCGCAACATCGGCGCGCAGTTCCTCGTCAAGCTGCCGCGCGCGATCGACTACGACACCGCCGCGGCGATGATGCTCAAGGGCCTCACCGCGCAATATCTGCTGCGCCAGACCTACAAGGTGAAGGAGGGCGACTGGATTCTCGTCCACGCGGCGGCCGGCGGCGTCGGCCAGATCCTGTGCCAGTGGGGACGGGCGCTCGGCGCCAGGGTGATCGGCACGGTCGGCTCGGCCGAAAAGGCCAAGATCGCCAAGAAGGCGGGCGCGCACCACACGATCCTCTACCGCGAGGAGGACTTCGCCAAGCGGGTCGAGGAGATCACCAAGGGCCAGAAATGCGCGGTCGTCTATGACGGCGTCGGCAAGGCGACCTTCCCGGCCTCGCTCGATTGCCTGAGGCCGTTCGGCGTGTTCGCGAGCTTCGGCTCGGCCTCGGGCGGCATCGAGGCGTTCGACATCGGCCTCCTCGCCCGCAAGGGCTCGCTGTTCGCCACCCGGCCGACCCTGTTCACCTTCATGGCCGACCGGGAGCGGCTCGAGAAGATGGCGCGCGACCTCTTCCGCGCGGTCGGGAACGGCGACGTGAAGATCCGGATCGGCCGCAAGCTGCCGCTCGCCGAGGCCGCCGAAGCGCATCGGGCGCTCGAGGCGCGCGAGACGACGGGCTCGATCGTCCTCTCCTGACCCGTGACGGCCATCGAAGCGACACGTTCCTTGGCCAAGAGCCACGACAAGCGTCGCCGCCGGACGCTTGGCTCGGCCATCGCCCGTCTGTATAGGAGGCCGGCGCCGGCCGATGAGGACAGGAAGGGCGACGTGACCCAGATGAGCGACAAGAGCGTGAAGCCCGCCGAGGCCGGCGCGACGCGCCGTCAAGAAGGAAGAGGGCTGGTGGGAGACCGTCAAGGTCATCGTCGAGGCCCTGCTGATCGCGCTCGTCGTCCGCACGCTCCTGTTCCAGCCGTTCAATATTCCCTCGGGCTCGCTGGTGCCGACGCTGCTGGTCGGCGACTACCTGTTCGTGTCGAAATACGCCTACGGCTATTCGCACTATTCGCTGCCGGGCTTCCTCGACCTCTTCCCCGGCGATGCCGGGCCGCATCTTCGCCTCCGAGCCGAAGCGCGGCGACATCATCGTGTTCAAGCTGCCGAGCGACGGCCAGACCGACTACATCAAGCGCCTGATCGGCCTGCCGGGCGACAAGATCCAGGTTCAGCACGGCCGGCTGATCATCAACGGCGAGATGGTCCCGCGCGAGCGATCGCGCCCTTCCCGACGGTCAACCATTTCGGCAAGCCGGAGGAGGCGCCGCGCTATCTCGAGACGCTGCCCGGCGGCGTGAAGCACGAGATCATCCAGATCGACGGCGACGAGGGCACCTTCGACAACACCCGCGTCTACGAAGTGCCGCCCGGCCACTATTTCATGATGGGCGACAATCGCGACAATTCGAGCGATTCGCGCCTCGCCGGCGATCAGGGCGGCGTCGGCTACGTGCCGTTCGAGAACCTGATCGGCCGCGGCGAGATCATCTTCTTCTCGATCGGCGACGACACGCCGGCGTGGCAGGTCTGGAGATGGCCGTGGACGGTGCGCTGGGACCGCATCTTCCAGCGGGTGCATTGACGGCGCCGCGCCCCTGGCGGCGCGCTGCCGATCAGCGGTCGGTTCGGGGCATGACAAGGCGGGGCAGGGCCGAACTCGCGGACCTCGAGGCGCGGCTCGGCTACCGCTTCAGGGATCCGGATCTGGCGACGCTCGCGCTGACCCACCTCTCCGCCCAGGTCGGCCGGCGGGCGCTCCTACCAGCGGCTGGAGTTTCTCGGCGACCGCGTGCTCGGCGTCGTGGTCGCCGACCGACTCTACCGCGCGTTTCCGCACGCGAGCGAGGGGGAATTGTCGATGCGGCTCGCCAAGCTCGTGCGCCGCGAAACCTGCGCGGAGATCGCGGCCGAATGGGACGTCGGCCCGCATGTCGTGCTCGGCCTGGGCGAGGCGCGCGGCGGCGGGCGCAAGAAGGCGGCGATCCTGTCCGACGTCTGCGAGTCGATGATCGGCGCCGTCTATGTCGACGGCGGCTTCGAGGCGGCGCGCGATCTCATCGTGCGCGTCGTGGGGCGGCCGGCTGACCGCCGACGCCGAGCCCGCCCGCGACGCCAAGACCGCGCTGCAGGAATGGGCGCAGGCCCGCGCGCTCACCGCGCCGCGCTACGAGGAGGCCGCGCGCAGCGGCCCGGCGCACGCGCCGCTGTTCGTCATGCGGGTCGAGCTTGCCGGGCTACGCGCCCGAGACGGGCGAAGCGAGCTCGAAGCGCGCCGCCGAGCAGGCGGCGGCGCAGGCCTTTCTCGACCGGTGGAGCGGCGCATGAGCGGAACCCGCTGCGGCTTCGTCGCGCTGATCGGCGCGCCCAACGCCGGCAAGTCGACCCTGATCAACGCGCTCGTCGGCGAGAAGGTGTCGATCGTCACCCGCAAGGCCCAGACGACCCGCTCGACCGTGCGCGGCGTCGTGATCCGGGGCGAGGCGCAGATCGTGTTCGTCGACACGCCGGGCCTGTTCGCGCCGAAGCGCCGGCTCGACCGGGCGATGGTCGCCTCCGCCTGGGGCGCGGCGGCCGACGCCGACGCGCTCGCGCTGCTGATCGACGCCCGCAAGGAGGCGGCCTCGGCGAGCCTGACCGAGGAGACGGAGGCGATCCTCGCGACGCTGAAGGAGAGCCGGCAAGCCGCAGGTCGCTCGTCCTCAACAAGATCGACCTCATGGACCGGTCGAGGCTGCTCGACCTCGCCGCGCGGCTGAACGCCGCGCATCCCTTCGCCGAGACCTTCATGGTCAGCCGCCGCGACCGGCGACGGGCTCGACCGGCTCGACCGACCATCTGGCCGCGCTGCTGCCCGAGGGCCCGTGGCTCTACCCGGAGGACCAGATCGCCGAGGCGCCGATCCGCTCGCTCGCCGCCGAGATCACCCGGGAAAAGCTGTTCGAGCGGCTGCACGACGAACTGCCCTACCAGGCGACGGTCGAGACCGATTCCTGGAAGGACCAGCCCGACGGCTCGGCGCGGGTCGAGCAGACCGTGTTCGTCACCCGCGAGAGCCACCGCAAGATCGTGATCGGCGAGGGCGGCCGCACGATCAAGGCGATCGGCACGGCGGCGCGCAAGGACATCGCCGAAGCGCATGGCGCGACGGTGCATCTCTTCCTGCACGTCAAGGTGCGCGAGCACTGGCAGGACGACCCGGAGCGCTACCGGGCGATGGGGCTCGAGTTCCCAAAGGGGTAGCGCGGTTTTCGGTCCGGAGCCCTGTCGCTTCAAGCACTTAAGGGTGGCTTTGGGCCAAAGTGCGAACAAGCCTTGAACGATATCAAAGGCTTAGCGATGAACTCGGGATTGACCCAGGCCCAGCGCACGCCCTCTGATAGACGCTTCTCACGGGACGAGAACCCTGGGTTCGTCACGCCCGCCGGGTCAACCGTTACTTGCCCAGGTCTTGCAGCACCCGTTCAACCGGGAGCGGAGAAACCTGGAAATATCCGGAAAACGGGGTCGAGAGATCGACGATCAGGTAGACCGCGCTCGCAACGGCGAGCGCGCCGAAGGCGAGCGCCGCGACGGCCAGCGCGTCGATCCGCGAGAGCAGCCCATAGCCGAAGAACAAAATGAACGACCATGAGGTCACGACGATCATCAGCGGCAACGAGACCGTGTCGTCCAACTGCAAAGCCGCCTGCAGTCGGGTCGTTCCGATGGACGCGGAGAAGTCCTTGGCGGTTGAAAGCGCCTGCTTTTGCGCGTCGGTCGCTGGCTGGAGGGCGTCGAGCGCGGCTTTCCGCTCATGCAGGTTGGCGATCGCGGCGCTGTAGTTTCGCGAAACGAAATCGGCGTCCGCATCGCCCCAGAATTGCTTGAGGGTCCGGTCGACCTCGGCTTTCAGCGTGGCGCGTGCGGCGTCCGCCCCGGGGCCGAAATCGCCCAGCGCCAGATCGAGCTGGCGGACATCCGAGGCGAATGTCTGCACCGAAGTCTTTTGGGCTGTGAAGACCCCATAAGCGCTCGCCGTGAGCAGGCCGAGGACCAGCGCGAGCAGGAGGGTGATCAGCCCGACAACGGACCGGATCGCGTCGCGATCCCCTTCGGAATGGTAGTCTTCCGGCAGCCATTTCTGGAGGATGAGCCCGGCGAGGCCGCCGACGAACGTAACGGCGGCCACGGCGAGTGCGACGTTGAAGGTGTTCATGCCCAGCGCCCGTTGGATTCATCTGACGAACTGATTTTTGTCTGCTGACGCAGGGTTAGCCGGGAACGGCAGAGTCGTAAACCGCGCGCCCACGCCAAATCCACAGCAGAGACGCCATCTCCTTGGCGGCTCGTTGGCTCCGCGCGGACCTCAGCGGCGCTACGGGACGAGCACGCCTGGGTTCATCACGCCCGACGGGTCGAGCGCGCGCTTGGCCGCCGCAAGCGCCGCGCCGAACAGGGCAGGGCGCTGCTCGCGATACCAGGGCATGTGATCGCGGCCGACAGCATGGTGGTGGGTGATCGTGCCGCCCGCGGCGATCAGCGCGTCGGAGGCGCGCGTCTTGATATGCCGCCACTGCTCGATCAGCCGGCCGGGATCGCCCTTGACGCTGAACGTGTAATAGACCGCCGGCCCATCCGGATAGACGTGGGTGAAGCGGGTCGAGACGACGCCTTCGTTTCCCGTCGCCTCCTTCAGCGCCGCGGCGGTCGCCGCGCGCACGGCGCCGTGGAACGCCTCGAACTTGTCCCAGGTGATCGCGCTCTCGAACGTATCGTTGATTACGCCCATCGGCACGGTGATCTCGCGCGCGTAGGGCATGCGGATGAAGGCGGTGCGCCAGCGCTGGCCCGCGTCCTCGGCGGCATGGCGGCGCCCGCCGTGGTCGGCCATCAGCTCGACCGCGCGCGCCATCCAGGCGTCGACCGGATGGTCCGAGGATTCGAAGGCGAGCACCAGCACGCTCTCCTCGTAGGCGTTGACGCCATAGGTTCCGGCCTCGTCGTTGTCGATGACGCGCAGGTTCGAGGGATAGAGCCCGGCCTGCGCGACCGCGCGCACGGCGCGGGCCGCGGCGAAAAGATCGGGGAAGCCGAACACCGCATCGGCGCGGAAGCGCGGGCGGCCTTGCAGCCGCATCCACGCCTCGGTGATCACGCCGAGCGCGCCCTCCGAGCCGATCATCAGGCGGTCGGGGCTCGGCCCCGCGCCGGAGCCCGGCAGGCGGCGCGATTCCATGACGCCCGCCGGCGTCACCGTGCGCAGGCTTTCGACGAAGTCGTCGATATGCGTGTAGAGGGTGGCGAAATGGCCGCCGGAGCGGGTCGCGATCCAGCCGCCGAGCGTCGAGTATTCGAAACTCTGCGGATAGTGGCGGATGGCGAAGCCATGCGGCTTCAGCGCCGCCTCGATCGCGGGGCCCCGGATGCCCGCCTGGATGCGCGCCGCGCGGCTCGCCGGATCGACTTCGAGCACGCGGTTCAGCCGTCTGAGGTCCAGGCTCACCGCGCCGGCGAACGCGTCGCCGACCACGGGCTCGACGCCGCCCACGACCGACGAGCCGGCGCCGAACGGAATGACGGCGACCTTCGCGCCGCTCGCCCAGTCGAGCACGGCGGCGACTTGCGCCTCATCCGCCGGCAGGGCGACGAGGTCGGGCGCGTTGGCGAAATCGCGCGCGAAGGCCCGGACCGTTTCCGGGAAGGACTTGCCGTAGGTATGCAGGAGCCGCTCGTAAGGGGTCGGCGGTCAGAACGCCTGCGAGCGCGGCGGGCGGCGAGACGCGCGGCGCGGCGAGGGCGATCTCGGACTCGTTCGGCGGCGCCGCCGGATGCGGCTCGGCGCCGAGGCGTTTGGCGACGAAGCCGAAGAGATGATCGCGCTCGGGCTCGCTCAGGCCCTCGCCCTCGGCGCCCCAGCCGTAGAATTTGAGCCGGCGCGTCATGACGGCGTTCCCCTCCACTCTGATTGGCGGGCGATGATGGGCGCCCGGGACGTGTTGTCACGACCAGAGCGATGATCAGGTTCGTCTGAGCGGCAATACGCGCAGGCGCGCCTTAACCGGAGCGCCTTCCTCGAGACGATCAGCCATCTGCCAAAGGGCATCAATGATTGGGCGCGCCATCCCCTCCGGGGTCACGTCGTCCGACCGGATCTGAACAACACTCGGCTTCTCGCCGTTTGTCGCCGCGAGAATCGCGCTGAAGTCGAGTGAATTGGACCCGCGCAGCGGGACCGCTTGATCCGGTTTGTTAGAGCGGTTCCCGCATGGACGGAATCGGAGGGGGAATTCCCAAATCGGCGGAAATCGGATTCACCGTTGATGCCGGGCTGGAGGCCGGCTGGGATGGCGAAACCGTATTCCGACGATCTACGCGAGCGTGTGGTCCTGTGCGTTGAGGGAGGACGTTCGCGCCACCAAGCGGCTGGCCAATTCGCCGTCAGCGTGAGTTTCGTGGTCAAGCTGATGCAGCGTTTTCAAGCGACGGGGAGCGTCAAGCCGGGGGATTTCGGGGGCCACAAGGCGCCGAAGCTCGCCCGGCACGAGGCCGTGGTGCGTGAGCTCGTCGCGCAAACGCCGAGCGCGACCCTGCTCGAACTGCAGAGGAAGCTGAGCGAGCGAGGCGTCCAGGTCGGGAAGTCGTCCATCGATCGGTTTCTGAAGCGCTTGCGGATCAGCTTTAAAAAAAAACGCTTTGCGCGGCCGAGCAGGAGCGTCCGGACGTCGCCGCCGCCCGCGCCGCATGGCGGGAGACGCAGCCGAGCCTCGACCCTCGGAAACTCGTTTTCATCGATGAAACCTGGGCGTCCACCAACATGACGCCGCGCTATGGCCGCTGTGAGATCGGCAAGCGACTGATCGGCTACGCGCCATTCGGTCATTGGAAAACGACGACCTTCGTCGCCGCCCTGCGCCACGACGGCCTGACCGCGCCCTGCGTCTTCGACGGACCGATCAACGGAGAGAAGTTCGCCGCTTACATCGAACAGGAAGTGGGTTGGGACGCTGAGCCCCGGCGACATCGTGATCATGGACAACCTCAGCGCTCACAAGCGCGCCGCCGTCAAAATCGCGATTGAAGCCGCCGGAGCCGAGCTTCGATTTCTCCCTCCCTACAGCCCCGATCTCGACCCGATCGAACAGGCCTTCGCCAAGTTCAAAAACATCTTGCGCAAACTCGCCAGGCGGACGCTCGAAGGGCTCTGGAGCGCCTGCGCCATCGCCACCGAGGAAATTCAGCCCTCAGACTGCCGAAACTTCTTCACCCACTCAGGATACGCATGTGGATATGCATGAGTGGGAAACGCTCTAGTTGGAAGCGCGACCGCTCAGCGTTCCTTTCTATCACGCAGCGAGAGACTGCGTCTGGTTCTGTTGCTGTGGGCATGTGGGCAACGCGGATGCGTTGTCCGTCATGTCCACAGCCCCGGCGCCTGCGATTGCCTCGCGCCAGACCGCCATCGGCGCGGTCGGCGAGCGCTTGGTGCGGTCGCTGCTCGTTGTAGAAGGCGATCCAAGCGGCGATACCGCGCGCGGCTTCGCGGCCGTCGGCGTAGCCCTTGAGATAGACGTCCTCGTACTTGAGCGACCGCCACAGCCGTTCGATGAAGACGTCGTCCATCCAGCGGCCGCGTCCGTCCATGGAGATAGACGCCCGAGCGCGCCACGCCCGGAAGCGCGCATTGCCGCCGAACCGACAGCGCCTCGTCGGCCCGGTCGAGCATCGCTCTGCGGTCCGGCGCGCTCATCTTCCGGACCTCCTGGCCAAAAAATCCCGCTCCACCGTGAGCTGCCCGATCTTGGCGTGCAGCCGCTCGATCTCCCGCTCATGCGTGGTTTCCGCGTCCCGCCCAACCCCGGGGATCGAACGCCCGCGCCGCCTGATCCTGAAGCTGCTTCTTCCAGGCGTAAATCTGGTTGGGATGGACCTGGGGGAAGGTCCGTGACCGTCGCCTGCTCCCGCAGCGCCTCCAGCGCGATCTTCGCCTTCAGTCCGGCGTCAATCCGCCGCCTCGTCGTCTTCGTCATCGTTCGCTCCGTCTATCAAACGGAGCGGCCGTTCTCCAACTTATACCCCGGTCCCAAAAACGGGGTCCACTTCAGGGCATTAGCCGACGTGCCGCTCGACCATCATCGCCTTGATGCTGGCGATCGCCTTGGCCGGGTTCAGGCCCTTCGGGCAGGTCTTGGAGCAGTTCATGATGGTGTGGCAGCGATAGAGCCGGAACGGGTCTTCGAGGTTGTCGAGCCGTTCGCCCTGCGCCTCGTCGCGGGAGTCGATCAGCCAGCGGTAGGCCTGGAGCAGGACCGCGGGCCCGAGGTACTTGTCGCCGTTCCACCAGTAGCTCGGGCAGGAGGTCGAGCAGGAGGCGCAAAGAATGCACTCGTAGAGGCCGTCGAGCTTCGCCCGGTCTTCCGGCGTCTGCAGCCATTCCTTCTCGGGCGGCGGGCGTCGTGGTCTTGAGCCAGGGCTCGATCGAGGCGTGCTGGGCGTAGAAGACGGTGAGGTCGGGAACCAGGTCCTTGATCACCTCCTGATGGGGCAGGGGGTGGATCTCGACCGGCGCCGCGACCTCGTCGATGCCGCGGGTGCAGGCGAGCGTGTTGAGCCCGTCGATGTTCATCGCGCAGGAGCCGCACACGCCCTCGCGGCAGGAGCGGCGGAAGGTCAGCGTCGAGTCGATCTTGGATTTGATCCAGATCAGCGCGTCGAGAACCATCGGTCCGCAGTCGTCGCGGTCGACGAAATAGGTGTCGATGCGCGGGTTCTGCGTCGTCGTCCGGGTTCCAGCGGTAGATGCGGAACTCCGTCACCCGTTTGGCGGTCGAGGGCCGCGGCCAGATCTTGCCCTTGGACAGGCGGGAGTTCGGGGGGAGGAAGAATTGCACCATCAGAATTGAGTCCTGTCCGAAGGCTGTGACCGCTTTCAATACACCCGCGCCTTCGGCTCGATGTAGGAGACGTCGTTGCTCATCGTGTAGGTGTGGACCGGCCGGTAGTCGATCTTGACCGCCTGCTTCGCCGGATCGATCCAGGCGAGCGTGTGCTTCATCCAGTTGGCGTCGTCGCGGTTCGGATAGTCCTCGCGCGCATGCGCGCCGCGGCTCTCGAGCCGGTTGAGCGCGCCTTCCATGGTCACCACCGCCTGGACGATCAGGTTGTCGTACTCGAGCGTCTCGAGAAGGTCGGAGTTCCAGATCAGCGACCGGTCGGTCGATGGCGACCTCGGCGCCGGCCCGCCAGGCCTCGTGGATCTTCGTCCTTGCCCTCTTCGAGCGTCGCCGCCGGTGCGGAACACGGCGCAATCGGCCTGCATGACCTTCTGCATGGCGAGGCGGAGCTCCGCTGTCGGCGTCTTGCCCTTGGCGTTGCGGAAATGGTCGAGGCGCGAGAGCGCGAGATCGGCGCTGTCCTTCGGCAGGTCGGCCTGCCGCTCGCCGGCCTTGAGCTTCTCGGCGGCGCGCAAGCCCGCGGCGCGGCCGAACACGACGAGGTCGATCAGCGAGTTGGAGCCGAGGCGGTTCGCGCCATGCACCGAGACGCAGGCGGCTTCGCCCAGCGCCATCAGCCCGGGCACGACGGCGTCCGGATCGCCGCCGACCTTGGTCAGCACCTCGCCGTGATAGTTCGTGGGGATGCCGCCCATGTTGTAGTGGACGGTCGGCAGGACCGGGATCGGCTCCTTGGTCACGTCGACGCCGGCGAAGATGCGCGCGCTCTCGGAAATGCCGGGCAGCCGCTCGTGCAGCACCTTGGGATCGAGATGGTCGAGGTGCAGGTAGATGTGGTCCTTGTCCTTGCCGACGCCGCGGCCTTCGCGGATCTCGATGGTCATCGAGCGGCTGACGACGTCGCGCGAGGCGAGGTCCTTGGCGGAAGGCGCGTAGCGCTCCATGAAGCGCTCGCCTTCCGAGTTGACGAGATAGCCGCCTTCGCCGCGCGACCCCTCGGTGATGAGGCAGCCCGCGCCGTAGATGCCGGTCGGGTGGAACTGGACGAACTCCATGTCCTGCAGCGGCAGGCCGGCGCGCAGCGCCATGGCGTTGCCGTCGCCGGTGCAGGTGTGGGCCGAGGTCGCGGAGAAATAGGCGCGGCCGTAGCCGCCGGTCGCCAGCACCGTCGTCTGGGCGCGGAAGCGATGGATCGTGCCGTCGTCCATCTTCAGGCAGACGACGCCGCGCACCGCGCCCTCGGAGTCGCGAATGAGGTCGATGGCGAAATACTCGATGAAGAACGCGCACTTCGCCCTGAGCGCCTGGCCGTAGAGCGTGTGCAGGATCGCGTGGCCGGTGCGGTCGGCGGCGGCGCAGGTGCGCTGGGCGATGCCCTTGCCGAATTCGGTCGTCATGCCGCCGAACGGCCGCTGGTAGATCCGGCCCGCTTCGGTGCGCGAGAACGGCACGCCCCAATGGTCGAGCTCGTAGACCGCGGCCGGCGCGTTGCGGCACAGATATTCGATCGCGTCCTGGTCGCCGAGCCAGTCCGACCCCTTGACGGTGTCGTACATGTGCCAGCGCCAGTCGTCCGGCCCCATGTTGCCGAGCGAGGCCGAAATGCCGCCTTGCGCCGCGACGGTGTGCGAGCGGGTCGGGAACACCTTGGAGATGCAGGCGGTCTTGCAGGCCGGCCTGGGCGCAGCCGACGCTCGCGCGCAAGCCCGCGCCGCCCGCGCCCACGACCACGACGTCATAGGTGTGGTCCGTGATCGGATAGGCCTTGCCGCCGAGCGCCGGTGCGCTCGCAGCCGAGGAGCCGTTCGTCGCCATTGCGAGGGTCCGTTCTGTGGTTTGTTTTCAGGTGAAGCTGATGCGCAGCGTCGCGTAGACGCAGGCGAGCCCGAGCAGCGCGGCGAAGCAGGTGTTGGCGAGCAGCGCCCAGGCGCAGGCGTGGCCTTGGACATAGTCGAGGATGATCGACTTCATGCCGATATGCATGTGGACGACCCCGGCCAGGATGAAGGCGATGCAGCAGGATCGCCGGGATGGGCTGGCCGAGCGTGGCGCGCACGCCGTTGTAGTCCATGTGCAGGAGCGCGAGCAGCATCAGGACGAAGACGAGGCTCAAGCGGGACGAGCGCGATCGCCGTAACGTGCAAGGCCCAGGTCTCTCCCGTGCCCTTGCGCGAGGACCCGAGAAAACGAACCCGACCGAGAGGCGTGCGAAGACCGTCGGAATTGCCAGACATCAAAAAGCTTCCTTACCGGACGAGCGTAGCCGATCGCCCAAGTCACGACAGCCAGCCCGACGCCGCAGATCGCCGTGCCCCAGGCCAGATAATCGCGGGCCGGCGCCTCCAGGCCGTAGCCGGCGTCCCAGATGAAATGGCGGATGCCGCCGAACAGGTGGACGAAGAGCGCAACCGGTGAAGCCGAACAGCGCAGAGCTGTCCGATGAACGACTGGATGAAGGCGGAGAAGATTCCGAAGGCCGCGGCGTCCGTCGACGCGGCGATGAGAAACCAGGCCAGCAACAGGACGCCGACATAGAGAGCCGCGCCGCAGATGCGATGGACGATCGACATCACCATCGTGATGGTGATCTTGTAGATGAGGATGTGCGGCGACAGCGGGCGCGGACGGAGCTTGCCCGGCGCAACTTCGGTCGATGCCATGCGATCGGTCCTGTCTAAAGTTTGCGCAGTCTCTTAGACCGGTCGCCGAGGCCCCGCAATGCACGCGACTTGGTCGCAAAAAGTCCTATGACGCCTCAGGGTCGGCGATCGAGCGCGGACTCGACCTCGGCGCGCGTCGGCGGATTGGAGCCCTTTCGCGTGCAGGTGATCGCCGACGCGCAGGCGGCGAAGGTCAGCCAGCGCTCGAGCGATGCGCGGTCGGGCGCGGCCGAACTGCTGCCCAGCGCCGAATCGCGATCCATGGCCGACAGCAGCGCCGACATGAAACTGTCGCCCGCGCCCACGGTGTCGACGACGCTCGACACGCGGCGCCGGAACCGCGATCCGTTCCGCGCCCAGCATGGCCAGCGCGCCGCGCTCGCCGAGCGTCGCGACGCAGAAGCGCGGCCCGGTCGACGCCAATGCGGCAAGGCTCTCCTCGACGGAGCGGCCCGGATAGAGCCATTGAAGGTCCTCTTCGCTCGCCTTCACGACATGGGCAAGCGACGCCTGCCGCTCGACGAGCGCCGCGACCGATTCGCGGTTCGGCGTGACCAGCGGACGGATGTTCGGATCGTAGCTGACCGTCGCATGAGGTCGCGCCGCCTTGAGCGCCTCGACGACCCGGTCGCCATGCCGCGGATCGACGGCGGAGATCGAGCCCACGTGCAGATGGCGTGCGGTCGCCGGCCACTTCGTCGGGAACGGCCAGGGGCCGTCGAACGAGGTCGCGTCGAGGTAGAAGGAATAGCGCGAACCGGTCTTGGCGGTTCCCCGCATCACGAAAGCGAGCGTCGTCGGCCGCTCGTCACGAAGGACGAAGGCGAGG
This sequence comes from uncultured Alphaproteobacteria bacterium, assembly GCA_963783275.1. Taxonomy (GTDB): domain Bacteria; phylum Pseudomonadota; class Alphaproteobacteria; order Rhizobiales; family Beijerinckiaceae; genus Roseiarcus. The sequence goes on from CAWANA010000017.1 coordinate 73,437, forward strand.
TCGACGCCATTGTCGGCGAGGCCTGCGGCCAGCGCCTCGCCGTTGCCGTCCTTCGACAGGCGCGAAACGAACGCGGTCTGAGACCCGAGTCGCGAGAGTCCGATCGCGACGTTGTAGGGAGAGCCGCCAAGCACGGCGTCGTATGCCGCTGGCTTCTCCGGATCGGGAATAAGGTCGATTAGCGCTTCGCCGGAAATGAGAATCATGCGATCCCTATACCCTGGCCCAAGACGACGCCCGAGGAGCAGCGCTCGACTTACTACCGGCGACCATTTCTTACCCATTCCGGCGTCGGCGCGCAGACATTGTCCGTTGACCGAAACCAAATCAACCCTTTGTCGGTCCGATTGTTGCGGACAGGGCGGCATTGACGGGGGCGTGTCGGTTGTCTAGCCTCTGGCATGCTAGCGGGGATCGGTCCTGAAGGCCGCGTTCTGCAGTTTGCGGGCAGGGGACATTGGCCAAAGACGCCCACTCGAAAGCCGACGCCGTTTACGGCGAACTGAAGCGGGCCATCCTGACGGGGGCGCTGGAGCCCGGCAGCCTGATTGAAAAGGCCGAGCTTTGCGAGAAGTTCGGCGTCTCGCGCTATCCGGTGTCGGCCGCGGTGAGCCGGCTCGCCTATGACCAGCTCGTCGACGTCGCGCCCCAGCACGGCTCATTTGTGTCGCGAATTCTGCTTCATGACGTCCGCGAGCGGCTGTTCATTCGCACCGCGCTCGAGAGCGAGATCGCCGCTGAGGCCGCGCGCCGCATGACTCGCGCCGACCGCCAGGCGCTTGCGGCCAATCTCGAGGACGCCGAGGCCGCGGTGGCTGAGGACGATCGGGCGACATTTTACGCCACGGATGTCGCATTCCATCAGATCCTGACCTCCCGACTCGCCATGGCTCGCGCCGGCGAGGTGCTGGACGGTCTTCGCGTGCATCTGGAGCGCGTGCGGCGGATTCTTGATGTCGCCGCCCGGCCGGATCCGCGAGGCGCTGGCGGAGCACCACGCGGTCGTCGGGCTATCGAAGCGGCCGACGCCTCCGCCGCCCGCGACGCCATGAGGCGGCACCTGGCCGTGACTGGGGAACTGCTCGAGAGGGTCGCCCGTCAGCGGCCGGGCCTCTTCGCCCCCTAATCTCGAACCTGCGAGGAAGAATGGGCTTTGGCGACATCAGAGGCCGGAGCGCCGGTATGACCTCGGGCCGAGCCGCGCTGCTCTTCGATCTCGACGGGACGCTCGTCGACAGCGACGCGAAGCATCTGGCGGCTTTCCAGCGGGTGTTCGGGTCCCTTCGGCGTCGCCGTCGATCAGGAGACGTACAACGCGAGCATTCACGGCGCGTCGAACGCAGCTGATCGGCAGGGTGTTTCTGCCCCATCTGACGCCCGAGCGCCAGCGCCTCGCGCTCGAGGAGAAGGAGTCCGTCTATCGCGCCGGCCTCGCCGACATCGAGCCGATCCCGGGCGCGGTCGAGCTTCTCGATTTCGCCGACCGGCTCGGGCTCGAGCGCGCGGTCGTGACCAACGGGCCGCGCGCCAACGCGGAAGCGGTGCTCGCCGCGCTCGGGCTCGCCGCCCGGCTGTCGATCGTCGTGATCGGGGCGGAGCTCGAACGCTCCAAGCCCGACCCGCTGCCCTACCGGCGCGGCCTCGAACTCACGCGAGCGGCGGCGCGCCGCTCCGTCGCCTTCGAGGAACTCGCCGACCGGGGTCCGCTCGGCTGCGGCCGCCGGCCTCGCCGTGGTCGGCCTGACCACCTCGGTCGACGGCGCGGCGCTGATCGGGGCGGGCGCGACCTTCGTGGCCGCCGACTTCAACGATCCGCGCATCCGCGAACTGATCGAGCAGCGAGTCGGCGCGCCCCCCAATGCGACGGCGCGGCCCTAGCCGGCCGCCACGCCGTTTCCGAGTCCGTTTTGAGCCTTTTCAACGCGTTGCGGCGGATTTTCGTAACCGGAGCAGATTTCCGGGCAGTGTGGGGGAGTCAAGAGATGGAAAGTGTGATTCAAGCTTGGGATGTCACCCGGCTCGATTGATTCGCTTGATGGTATGGGCGCGACCGAACTGGTTGGGCTGGTTCGCCGCCTGATCGGCGAGGTTGAGCGGCTTCGGGAAGAAAACGAGAAGCTGAACGCGACGGTGACGGCGCTCCGACTGGAGAACCAGCAACTGAAGGACGAGATCCGGCGTCTGAAGGGCTTGCCGCCGCGGCCGCCGTTCAAGCCGTCGGGCATGGAAAAGGCGACGGATCGACCGGGGGCGGATCGACCGAACGAGGCGGACAGGCCGTCGCCGCGTCGTCGCGGTCCGGGCGTGTCGAAGCTGAGCATCGACCGCACGGTGACGCTGACGGCGTCGGCGCCGGAAGGCTCGCGCCACAAGGGCTACGAAGAGATCATCGTTCAGGATATCGCGTTCAAGCCGGACGTGACGCTTTATCGGCGCGAGCGCTGGACGACGCCGGACGGGCGGACGGTGACGGCCGATCTTCCGACGGGCGTGGTGGGCGGATGCGGCCCGCATCTGCATCGTTTAGTGCTGGTGCTGCATTTTCAGGGCCAGATGACCTGCGAGCGGATCGTGGCGGTGCTGACTGCCGCCGGCCTTTCGATCTCGAAGCGCCAGGTGGTGCGGCTTTTGACCGCGAAGCTGGACACGTTCCGCGCCGAGGAGGAAGCCGCGTTCAGCGCCGGACTTCGCGCCTCGGCTTGCGTCAGCGTCGACGACACCGGAGCGCGCCACGCCGGCAAGGCCTGCTACACGACGCAGTTCGGCTCCGACCGCTTCACGGCGTTCCGCACCGGGCCGAACAAGTCGCGTCTCGCCTTCCTGCGCAACCTCCTGGGCGGGACGGCGCGCTACGCCATCAACGCGGCGGCGACAGCCTATATGCGCTCCGCCAATCTGGCCCACGGCGTGATCGAAGCGCTGGGCGGCGCAGACGTCCTCGAATTCGCCTGCGAGGCCGACTGGCGCGCGCATTTGCGCGCCCTCGGCCTGACCGGGTTGCGCGTATCCCCCGATCCGGTGCGGGTCGCCAGCGAAGGGGCGCTCTGGGGCGCCATCTGCGCCGAGGATCGGCTGGCCTGCGCCGTCATCCTCTCCGACGACGCCGGGCAGTTCCGCGTCGGCGACCACGCCCTGTGCTGGGTTCACGCCGAACGCCTCGTCCACAAGCTCGTTCCCGCCAACGACCGGCAGCGCAACGCCGTCGAGGTCACGCGGCGAATGATCTGGTGGTTCTATCGTCAGCTCAAGGCGTTCAAGCTCGCCCCGAGCCCCGAGCGCGCCGCCGAACTCTCGGCCCGCTTCGACCGCATCTTCAAACGCCGTACGGGATATGCGACGCTCGACAGGCTGCTCAAGCGCCTTCTCGCCAACAAGCCTGAACTCCTGCGCGTGCTCGAGCGGCCGGAGATCCCCCTCAACACCAACGCATCCGAAAACGACATTCGCATCGTCGTCACCAAGCGAAAGGTCTCAGGAGGAACCGTCAGCGAAAAAGGACGCGCCGCCCGCGACGTCATGCTTGGCCTCGCCAAGACCTGCGCCAAGCTCAAAATCTCGTTCTTCGATTACCTCGGCGCCCGCCTCGGCATTCCGGGACACGACGTCCCGACCATCGAAAGCCTGATCGCAAGCGCTCCAACTTGATCGACCCCGCCCGGAAATCTGCCCCGATTACGGATTTTCCGAGCCGCCGCCACGGCCAAGCCCCGTCTCCCGATCGCCGTCATCGCGCGGCCTTCCCGTAGCCGGGCCTTCGGAAGGCCCCGTTTGGCCATGGCTCGATCCTTCGTGGTCTGCATAATAGAAAGTATCTTAGCATAAATTATGTTATTCAGAAACATTTTGTTTCGGCCGGCGCGATCGGGCGCCGGTCGAGGCGCCGGCCGCTCCGATCGCGCCTCGACGGTCCACGCCGTCTCGGCGGCCTTTCGGCGGCTGAACGCGGAGTCGACCTGATTGCAGGGCTATCCCGGACGGAAAGCCGGCGGGGCCGCGTGCTCTTTTTCTGATCCGCGGAGCAAGCGACGGGCTGCTTACCCAACGGACGAGACCGGCCGCTTCCGGAGAACCGAGGCTCGAACACCTCAATACCCACGCTGGCCGTAATACCCGCGTTGGTCGTTAACTTACCACTTGACAGGTGTACGATTCTGAGCTTGTTTACGTCTGTGTAGATGGCGAATTCGATCGATTGGCGCGCGGGGAGTTGCGGCGCCGGGAGTCGGGGGTCGCGTGTTCGGTCGCCTCTGATCATCGCTTTGTGAGCAAATTATACGGCCTCAGCCGTCATTTTAGGGTCTCAGCCGTTGATCGTCGCGATCCGCGACTTATGGACATCCAGGGGGATAAAGATGACCAGCTTCGTTCGACGCCCGCGCCAGGCCGCGAGCGCAAAGTTTGATCTCGACAATTCGGCGATCCGACAGCCCGACGCCGCGTCCTTGCGGCAGGACTTGCTCACGGGGGTCTGTCGCGCGTCGCTCGTCCTGAACCCGGCGGCGGCCTTGGCGCGATGGGTCTTTGCGTTCGCGCGAGCGGCGCGGGCGTTCTTCCGGTCCCGGCTCCGCTCCGCCGCCGCTCGCCGCTCCGCCGCCACGAACGCGCGGGAGATCGCGGCAGGCCGACGGACGCGCGCCGGTCTGCTCGGCGCGCTCGCCTTTTTCGGGCTGGCCTGGACCGTGACGCCCGCCGCCGCCGGCGCCATCGCGGCGGCGAGCGACTACAGCACTTCCGGCGACGTCACGATTGACCCTACCGGGAACGGCACGACCACTGTCGGTAGCGACCAGAACCCGGGCTCGCTGGAGATCACCGGGGCGGCGACCGGGGCGTACACCACGGGGACGCTCGACGTCGCGCCCTCCATTCCGGGCAATTCCGGCGTAAGCTCCGTCATCGTGGACCAGGGCGCGACGCTGAACGACGACGCGATCGTCGGCGACGGCGGCACGGCAACCTTCACCAACAACGGGACGCACAACGTCACCGGCAACCTGATTCTCGGCAACCAGTCGACCGGCAACGGGACCTACACGATTACCGGCGACGGCTCGCAGACGACCGCCAGCGGCGCGCTCATCGTCGGCAACTCCGGAACCGGGGTCTTCACTCAGGGCACGAGCGCCGACTTCGGCGATACGACGGCTCCGTCTGTCGCCGTCGTGGGCGGCGCCGTGATCGGCAATGCGAGCGGCTCGACCGGCACGTACAACCAGGTCGCAGGAACGGCCGCCTTCGGCACGCCCCAGATCCCCGACCTGGCTAACCCCGGCAACAATCTTCCCGGAGTCGAGGGCGACGTCGTCATCGGGGCCAGCGGCCAGGGAACCTACACGCTCGGCGACGCGACCCAGCAGGCGCCCGTCGCCAATGTCTACGGCAGCGTCATCATCGGCCAGAACGCGGGATCGAACCCGAATACGACGCCGGACGTCCCCGGATCCACGGCGGCGAATCCCAATCTCGTCATCCAGGGCAACGGCGCGCTGAACGTTTATTACAACGGCGGCACGTCGAACGCCAACCCGCAGAGCAGCAATCTGTTCGTCGGCCTCAACGGCAACGGCGCGGTCACCCAGACCGACGGCAGCACCGTCTATACCGACGGCGCCGTCGTGATCGGCGCCAATTCGGGCGGCGTCGGCAGCTACGACCTGACGGCCAGCGGGAACGGCGCCCCGACCCTCAACGTCGGCCAGAATCTCGACATCGGCGGCATCCAGGAGATTCCGAACGGCGCGATCGGCGACTTCCAGTCTCCGGGTCCCGGCACGCCGGGCGGCGTCGGCTCGCTCAATCAGAGCGGCGGCACGGTGAACGTCGTCACCGACGTCAACATCGGCAACCAGGGCGGGACCGGCACGTACAACCTCTCGAGCAACGCCTACGGCGTCGGCTCGCTGACCGCCAACACGATCAACCTCGGCAACGACAACGGCGGCGGCGCCGGGGGCGGCACGGGCACGTTCAACCAGAGCGGCGGCTCCTCGGTCGCCACCAACAACCTGTTGGTCGGCAATGCGGTGGGCGGAACCGGCGCGTACACGATCACGGGCGACGGTTCGCAGGTGAATGTCAATTTCGCCGGAACCGCCGGCAATCCGCCGCCCCAGACGCCCAACGGCGCGCTGATCGTCGGCAACTACGGGACCGGGACGTTCACGCAGGGGACATCGGGCGCGGTCGGCGACTTGACGGGTCCGTCGGTCAACGTCGCCGGAGACCTCTCGCTCGGCAGGTTCTCGGGCAGCCAGGGCACCTACACGATCAACGACGGAACGCTGACGGTCGGCGGCGGCCTCTATGTCGGGCAGGCCAGCACGGCCGACAACCAGTTCATCCAGAACGGCGGAACGGTGAACATCACCGGCTCGGCCGGCGGCGACAGCCGCTACACGTCTCTCAACGCCTGGGCGCCGACGATCACCAACGCGGGCTCACTCGTCATCGGCGGCGACAACCCGTTCGACAACGGAACGGGCACGTACACGATCAACGACGGCCCGGCGGCCTCGCCCTCGATCCTGACCGCCAATTTCATCTCGATCGGCTACAGCGGCACCGGCACGTTCAACCAGTACGGCGGCTCGGTAACGACCAACGGCATCGACATGGGCGACTGCGGCGGCTGCAACGGCAGCAGCGCGGCCGGCTTCTACAATCTCACCGGCGACGGCCAGTTGACGGTCAACGGCGGGGTGTCGGTCGGCGACTTCGGATACGGCTATTTCACCCAGAACGGGACCTCGACCAACACGATCACCGGCACGTTGTCGATCGGCAACGGCGCGCTGCCGACGCCACAAAGCCCGGCCGACCCGACGATACCTTTCTATAACCGATCCGGCACTTACGAACTCGACGCCGGCACGCTGAGCACGCAGTACACGGTCGTCGGCTCGCAGGGCCTGGGGACCTTCACTCAGACAGGCGGCGCGCACAACGTTCAAAACACCCTGACGATCGGCCAGCAGAATTCGCAGCCGCTATCGGGGCCCGAAGGCAGCGGAAGCCTCGACAATCCGGTGTTCGGCGGCCCGGCTCCGGGAATCTACAACATGTCCGGCGGCACCCTGACCGCGGGCGGTGATCAGAGCACGGGCAACGATACCAGCGGCGCCGGCGTCATCGTCGGCGACGCGGGGAACGGCACGTTCAACCAGACCGGCGGCTCGGTGACGTCGGGTTCGGGCGTCACGGCGCAGCGCGGCGATCTGATCATCAGCGCCCAGGCCGGTTCGACGGGCGCCTACAACATCGGCCAAACCGGCGCCAGCCCAACAGCGCCGCCGACATTGCAGGTCTACGGCGACGCCGTCCTCGGCCGTGACGGGGCCGGGTCGGTGACCGTTCCCGACGGCTTGAACGACGGCGGCACCGTCACAGTTCCGCTTGCCGCGAGCAACGGCACGCTCGCCATCGCGGGCAATGGCACGTCGGTCAGCATCAACCAGACGCAATGCTGCAACTCGATATACGGCGGCAACCTGATCGTCGGCTTCAACGGAACCGGCGCGGTCACCCAGACGGACCAGAGCACGGTCTACATGGACCACAACCTCGTGCTCGGCGCCAATTCGGACGGGTCCGGCTCCTATACGCTGAGCGCCACGTCGATAACCAACGGGGCGAACAGCGGCTATAACCTGACTGTCGGCAGCGACCTCGACATCGGCGGCGTGCAGACCGGCATCGTACCCGCCGCCCGACAACACCCCGACCCAGAACGGCGGATCGGGCGCGTTCATCCTGAACTCGGGCGACGCCTATGTGGTCGGCGACGTCAACGTCGGCAACAACGACGGGACCGGAAATCTGAACGTCGTCGGCGGCACGCTGACGGTCGGCTACGGCCTGCAAGTCGGCGTGAACAACAACGGCGGCGGAGGGGGCGGCACGGGAACCGTCACCCAGACCGGCGGAGCCGTGACCGTCGGCAACAGCAACGGCGCCTCGTCGCCGCCGTTTTTCTTGAACGCGGGCGTCACCAACAATTCCGCGGACACGACGACGGGCACGTACGCTATCAGCGGGAACAGCACGCTGACGGTCTACGGCAACGCCGATTTTGGCGTGAGCCAGGGCGGAACAGGCAATCTGACGATCGGAACGGGATCCGATTCGCCGACGGTCGACATTCTTGCGACCGGCAACGGCGACGGCAACCTGACCATCGGAGACGCCGGCTCCGGCAACCTGACCGTGAACAGCGGCACGCTCAACATCGCCTACGCCCTCCAGATCGGCGTCAACGGCGCGGGCGTGGTCAATCAATCGGGCGGCGCGGTCACGGCGGGCGTCGTCTTCCTGTCCGGCCCGACCGGTTCTGGCACAAGCTCCTACACCATCAGCAACGGTTCCCTGACCAGTGGCGACATCTGGGTCGGCCAGCAGGGCACGGGCCCGGGCCCGGTGCAGTTCAATCAATCCGGCGGCACGGTCACCGCGAACGGCACGCTCTATGTCGGCAACCCGAACGGCAACGCGGTCTACGCGCTGTCGGGCGCCGGGACGCTGAATACGGTCACCACGAACGTCGGAAATAACGGGGCGGGGTCCTTCACCCAGACCGGCGGCACGCAGAATGTCGACTGGTCGTTGATCCTCGGCAACAACGGCGGCGAACATGGCCTCTACACCCTGTCCGGCGGCGTTCTGAACACGGGCGTCAATCCGCTGGACCCGCACACCGCGCCTAATCCTTACAATCTCGGCGACGTGATCGTCGGCTATGGCGGCACGGGCGAGATCGACCAGTCCGGCGGCACGCTCAACAGCGAGAGCCTCTACGGCGTGACGCTGGGCTTTTTTGGCGGCAGCTCGGGCACATACAACCTGACCGGAAACGGCAGCCTCCAGGTCGCCGCCAACCTTGACGTCGGCGTGTTCGGCTCCGGCACGTTCAATCAGGGCGACGGCCAGGGCCTCACTTCGAACACCGTCAGCGGATCGCTTCTGATCAGCAGCGGCTTCGGCGGACCGGCCAGTTCCTATACGCTGACCGACGGGACGCTCACGGTCGCCGGCACTGAAGTCATCGGCCTGGGTGCGCAGGGAACCTTCACCCAGACCGGCGGCGTGAACAACGCGAACGGCGGCCTCTCGATTGGAACGTTGTCGAACACCTCGGTGGACCCGACCCAGTTCGGGGCGGGAACCTATAACCTCGGCGGGACCGGGACCCTGAATGTCGGCGGCAGCGTGGTCTTGGGCGACCAGCAGGCCGGCGCCACGGGCGTTTTCAACTATAACACGGGCTCCGGCGACACCGGCGAATTGGCCTTCGGCTCCGGCGAGAGCTTTGTGGTCGGCAACTATGGCATAGGCACGCTCAACATCGGATCGACCTCCAACACGACCGACCTCAACCTGCAAACGAGCGGCACGCTGCTCGACGTCGGCGCCCAAGCCGGCGGCTACGGCACAGTCAATCTCGCCGCGGGCAGCTCGCTCGAGGACGACGCGATCGTCGGCGACGCCGGCACGGGCGTGTTCAACAACACCGGCGGCTCGCACGCCGTCACCGGCAATCTGATCCTTGGCAACCAGTCCACCGGCGTCGGCACATACAATCTCACCCAGGGCGCAACCCTCGGCGTGAGCGGCTATACCTTCGTCGGGGCCGCCGGTCAGGGAACGTTCCTCAACGACGCCTCGACCGACAATGAGCAGGTCCTCGTGGTCGGCCAGCAAGCCGGATCGAAGGGCCTGTACACGCTGCAGAACGGTGGCGCCCTGAACGTCGGCAGCGCGACAAACACCGGCTTCGCCGACATCGGCGAAGTCGGAACGGGCACGTTCACCCAGACCGGCGCCTCGAGCACCACGATCTACGGGGCGCTCGACGTCGGCCGGTATGCGGATGGAAGCGGCACTGTCAACCTGGAGGGCGGCACGCTGACGGTCGAGAGCGGCCTTTCCGGAGGCAGCCCAGCGGGCGGCTTCGTCGTGGTCGGCGACAACGGCACGGGCATATTCAATCAGAGCGGCGGCTCGGTCGTGACCATCGGCCCCGCAGGCCTGCAGATCGGTCGCGGAGTCGGGGCCGGGGCGCCCTCAGGCTCGGGCTCGGGCTCCTATTATCTCAATGACACGTCGAGCCTCACCGTCACCGCCGGGGGGATCGACCTCGGCGTCACTGTGGGAACGACCGGCCTGTTTTCGCAGGCGGGCGGGACCGTCAACGCGGATTTCGAAATCGTCGGCGACGCCGGCACGGGCACGTGGGACCAGTTTGCCGGGACGAACACGGCCGCCGGTGAACTCAACGTCGGCGTCAGCGGCGGATTGAGCACGGCGCCCAGCACTTACAAGCTACACGGCGTAGGGGCCGCGCTCTCGATCGGCGGCAATCTCGCCATCGGCGTCCAGGCCGGTTCGTTCGGCGAGTTCGATTTCAATAACGGCGCCACGAGCGACGACGCGACAATAACCTTTACGGGTAGCAGCCAGGCCGTGATTGTCGGCGACGCGGGGACCGGCGTCTTCAAGCAGGGCGGCGGGGATCTGAATCTGGTGAACGCCGGCGTAACCCTGGAAATCGGCAATCAGTCCGGCAGCAGCGGCGCGTACAAGCTGACCGGCGGCTCTGTGGAAACGGACCTCGAATACGTCGGCCTCGCCGGCGTCGGCGACTGGAGCCAGAGCGCGGGGACGAATACGACCTCGAGCCTGTTGATCGGCAACAACACCGGCGGGACGGGCACGTATGAGCTGAGCGGGACGGCAATTCTGAACGGCGGCGCCGAATACGTCGGCGCGGGCGGCAACGGCACGCTGACGCAGACGGGCGGGACCAACACCGCGACCTCTCTCAGCATCGCCAACGACGCCGGCGGCGTCGGCCTCTACACGCTCTCGGCAGGCGGGCTGATCAACAGCGGCAGGACCTACCTCGGCGGGGATGCTGGCGCTCAGGGAACGTTCACCCAGACCGGCGGCACGGCTGCGCTCAGCGGCGACGTCGATGTCGGTTACCGTGCTGGACCGACCAGCACGTTCTCGGTCGGCGGCGCAGGCGCCCTCACGCTCGGCGGCAATCTCGACATCGGCTCTTTGGCCGGATCGAACGGCGAGTTCGATTTCAACAAGGGCGGCGGCTCCGGCACGCTCTCCTTCCTGACGTCCGGCAGCACGCTCACTGTCGGCGACGCCGGAGCGGGCGCATTCTACCAGGGCGCGGGCGACCTGAACCTCTACGGCGAGGGGGTCACGCTCGAAATCGGCGCGCAGCAGGGCGGCAACGGCGCCTATAATCTGACCGGCGGAACGCTCGAGGACGACCTCGTCGTCGGCGACGCGGGAACGGGCGCGTTCGACAACTCCGGCGGCGTTCACACCGTCCACGGCAATCTGGTCGTCGGCAATCAGGCGACCGGCGCCGGCACGTATACGCTCGGCGGGGCCGGCAACCTGACGCTGGCCGACGCCAATGCGCAGATCATCCTCGGCAACGCGGCGGGCGCGACCGGCACGTTCAACTTCAACACGACGGCGGGCGACAACGGAGCGATCACCTTCGGCACGGGGCAAAGCCTTGTCGTCGGCGCGTCCGGCCACGGCACGTTCGCGCAGGGCGGCGGCGATCTGAACCTCGCCGGCGCCGGCGTCCCGCTCGAGATCGCTCAGAACGCAGGCAGCAGCGGTTTTTATAACCTCTACGGAACCGGCACGCTCGAGACGTCGGGCGGGCTCAAGGTCGGCGACGGCGGCTCCGGCCAGTTCGACCTGAGCGGGACCGCCTCCGCGACCGTCAATGGCGACCTCGTGGCCGGCAGCCAGGGCGGGAGCTTCGGTCAGATCAACGTCTCCGGCGGCACGCTGGAGGTTGTCGGCGGCCTGACCGTCGGCGATGCGGGCTCTGGCCAGTTCAACCAGAGCGGCGGCGCGGCGACTGTCGGCGGAAACCTCGTCGTCGCCAATCAGACCGGCTCCGGGGGCTCTGTCTCCGTGAGCGGCGGGGCCGGCCCGGCGAGCCTCACGGTCGACGGCAACGCGCAGATCGGAAATGGCGCCTACGGCAGTTTCGCCCTGGGAGCCGGCGGCACGGTCGACATCAAGGGCTCTTTGACGTTCGGCGCGGTCGGCGGGGCGACCGGGGGCGGGGCGATCGAAGGCGGGTCGCTGACGGTTGGCGACGGCGGCTCGGGCGAACTGCTGATCAACGCCGGAAGCAGCATCAAGATCGAGGACACCGCCGGAGTCGGCGCGCAGGTCGCCGTCGACGGCGATCTCGTCAACAACGGGGAATTGGACCTCGGGCTGCATACCGGCGTCTCCCTGGCCGCAACCTTGACGGTCACCGGCACGCTGACCAACAACAACAGCTTCGGCTTCGAGGGCAACTCCGTCCTCAACGCCAATGTTGTGAACAAAGACTATTTCTCGGCGCAGAACGGCGCCGGCGCGAACGTCACCCTGAACGGCAACCTGGACAATTACAGCCTGGTGAACGTGTCGGAGAACGGCAACACCGCCGCGACCTTTACACAGAACGGCAACTTCAAGAACGAGGCCGGCGCCTCGCTGAACGTCGTCGGCAGCAGCCTGACCATCAACGGCTCCGGGACCGCGCTCGACAACTACGGCGCGGTCAGCGTCACGCAGGATGTGAACGGACCGACCGCGCCGACCTCGACCGTCGCCATCACCGGCGACGTCAAGAACGAGTCGACCGGAACGATCACCTTCCAGGACGCGCAAGTCACGGTGACCGGAAACGTCGACAACGCCAACAGCCTCTCCATCCTCGGACATGTCGGAAACATCGACGCGCCCTCGACCGTGACGGTGAACGGGACGACGACCAACAAGTCGACCGGAACGATCACGGTCAGCAAGTCGGTCGTGACCTGGAACGGGACCTTCACCAACAACGGCGCCTATCTGAGCGACCCGTCGACCCAGACCTTCACCGGCAACCTCGTCAACGGCGCGACCGGCTACATCTCGGCCAGCGCGGGCGACGTCTACAAGGTGGAGGGGAACTTCCTCAGCACCAGCACGCAAAAGACGCTGTGGAACACCACGGGCGCGACGCTCGAATTCACCTCGGGCGACCACACGCTCGACCTGACCGGCGTGGATGTGGGCGCAGTGTTCGCCGGCTACAACGACAACTTCGCCTGGGGAACGCTGGCGCTCGATACCGGCGCCGAGGTGACGCTGTTGTCGACGACCGGCGACGCGCTGTATGTCGGATTGCTGACCGGACTGGACATCGTGGGCGACGTCGTCGAAAACATCATAGGCGCCGGGGACAACATCTACTACAACGCGTCGTTGGATCCCTCGCTCGACGGCAAGACCTATGCCTTGGTTGATGGAGGCGATCTGATCGCGATTGGCGGAACGTCGCCCGTCCCCGAGCCGTCCACCTGGGCCATGCTGCTCGTCGGCTTCGGCGGCCTCGGGTTTGCAGGGTACCGCAAGGCGCGCGGAATGCGAGCGGTCGCGGTCTAAAGCTTCGCAAGCCAAAAGGCGGCCCTCTCGGGGCCGCCTTTTTCGTTGCCGGCTTCGCGTCCGTCTTCTTTCCGCGCCGAGGCGCGACCCAATCGATCGCAAGTTCGGAAGCGGCCGCCAATTGACGCGCCGTCTCTGCGGACCCTAAAGTTCTCGCAAGCGAACGGCGGCGATTTTTCGAGCGGCGGCGCGTCCCGAGGCGTCTTCAGCCGAGGAGGCGGAACGGAACGCCGCGACGATCACGAAGCCGGGCGCGGCGGCGGAGGGGCGCCGGCGCCTTTTCCGGGGGTCCTGTTCGCCCCGCGCGTGGAGCCTCAATGACCGACGTCTCTTCTGCCGAAGCCGAACCCGCCGAAGCGGAGATCGCGCAAGCCAGGCTCGCGGAAACCGAGGCCGCGCAGGCGAGCCCAACGCAAACTCCGGCCGCGGCGAGCCCCTTTGCGATCCCCGCGATCTCGGCGGACGATCCTTGCGGTCCTGACCTCGATCTCGAAGGCGATCCCGACTACCTGAACTTTCTTGCCGCTACCGAAGGGCTGCTGCCCTCGAACTACTACACGTTCAATCGCGAAACGATCGATTTTCCCGGGACCTTGAAGACGATCGGCGCGTTGCTCGAGCGCACGCTCGACATCCGGCTCCTGATACTCGGGGCGAAGCTCGCGATTCTCAATCGCGATTTCGAAGGTTTTGCCGCCCGCATCGGCTCGGTCGCGTGGTTGCTGGAGACCTATTGGGACGAGGCCCATCCGCGCGCCGAAAGCGGCGACTTCGCGCTGCGCGTCGGGCAACTCGAGATGCTCGACGACAACGCCGTGGTTCTTCTGCCTTTGCAGTACGCCCCGATTGTCGATGCGTCGCGGCTGGGCAAGCTGTCCTACCGGGACCACCTGGTCGCGACCGGCGCCGCCGAGGCGCGCGTGGTCACCGTGTTCAACGTCAAGGGCGAGAAGCAGACGACCGCGCCGGAAGAATTCATGGCGCAAGGCGCCATCGACCGGTTGCTGCGCGATGTCGAGATCGAGAAGCTCGTCGGCGCGTACAAGACTGCGCGCGGCCTCGCGGGGTCGGTCGAGTCGATCCGCACGACGACGAGGGTGCGCGGCGACGGCATGGCGCCGGTCAACGTCGAAAAGCTCAATGGCCTGGTCAAGGGCATCGCCGAGTTGCTGCGGGCGGCGGCGGCGGCGCGCGATCCAACGCTTGCTCCCGGCGCCGAAGCCGAGGCCGCGACCGCAGAGGCGGGCGCCGCCGGCGAGGAGCGGGCGACCTCCGCAGCGGGTCCGGCCGTTCCGGGCGCGTTCGCAACGCTCGCCGACATCGACGCGGCGCTCGGGGCCGCACACGGCTATTTCCTGCGCGCGGAGCCGACCAGCCCGGCGGTCTTGCTCATCCGCCAGGCCCGCCAGACTCTGGGCAAGAACCTTTACGAGGTGATGCTGCTTCTGGCGCCGAAGCAGGCCGACGAAGCGCGGGTGTTCGTCGGCCCGAACGGGACCTTTCCGGTGCCGGTGCGCAATCTTGCCGACGCGCCGACGCCGAGCGGCGAGCCCGCCGAGGCGGAGCCGGCGGCAAGCCGTCAGGCGGCGATCGCGACGCTCGACGCGGTCGTCCAGCACATGCAGAAGACACAGCCTTCGAGCCCGGTTCCCTATCTCCTCGAGCGCGCCAAGGCGCTGGCGACGCGCGACTTCGTCAGCCTGCTCAGCGACATTCTGACGGAGGACGAGGTCAACAGCCTCAGGAAGCCGTGACCGATCATTGGCCGGGCACGGTCAGAAATGTCGTCCATTCCGGGGAGTCGAGCGTGTCGATTTCAGCGAAATTGACGGCCTGAAGGCCGCGCCGCCAGCAGTTGTCGATGCCGACCGCCTTGAACTTGCGGCGGTCGACGCACATCGAGACCGTACCCTTGAGAAGATCCACGCCGTCGATTCCAGTCGCGTAAAGATAGAGGTAGCGGCCGCTGAGCGGCTCATGGATCGGCGTCGCGCATGAGCCCGGCGTCACCGTCCACCAACCCTCGGTCGCATACTCGGCGCCCGCCAGCGAGCCGATCGCAAGATTGATCAGCGAACGGGTGTTGTTGCAGACCCGGAATTCGGCGCGCGCCGCGGTCATCGAGACAGCGAGGGCGACGAGCCATGCCGCGGCGAGCGCGGCCGATCGCGGAACGCCTGGCCAGTAAGCGACGCTTCGCGCAAGAACGGCCGTCCGGCAAACGATCTTCGGACCCTCGTAGGGCTGGAAGGGAAGGGGGCGTGCGCCGTTCATCGCCTGTTTGCCGCTGCCAGGACCCGTCTTGGTTTTAACGAGCGCTCAGGTTCGCGAGCGACGGCGACCGTGAGCGTCCGCTTCCGTCCTGACCGGCCTGGCGAATTCCACGTTCGGCCGCCGAGCGCCCCCGTCCGTCACGCTCCGGCTTCCTCTTCGTCGCCGTCTTCGACGCGATAGAGTTCGCCCCATTCCTTTTTCCATACGCCGTCAGGATCGAGCACGACAATGGCGAGCGTCTTCTCGTTGGCGAGCTTGACGGCGCCCGACGAGCGCGTCCTTCGGCGGCATCGACTCGGTCACCCGATCGGCAGGGAAGGATGCGTGCGCGCTCTTCGGGCAGACGACCTTCGCCCATTGTCCGTCCGGACGCTGCTCCAAGGCGACGGTGATCGCGTCGCCGACGACTTCGTCGACCTGCTCGAAACGGTTGGCCATGGCGTAAAGCTCCGCGCTCAGTTCACCTCGTAGACGAACGCGCCGTCCGCCGCCGACACCTTCGCTTCGTGGATCTCCTCGCGCGCAAGCGAGCGCTTGAGGATCTCGCGCGACAGCGCCGGCAGGATCGTGTTGGTGATGATGTTGTCGATCACGCGGCCGCCGGCATCCGGATCGTTGCACAGCGAGACGATATGATCGATCGCGCTCTGGTCGGCGACGAACTTCGCCGCGATGGTTCTCCTCGATCCGCTTGCCGATCCGGCCGAGCTGCAGCCGCACGATGCCGGCGAGCATCTCGCCGCGAAAGCGGGATAATAGGGGATCGTGACGATGCGCCCGAGCAGGGCGGGCGGAAACACTTCGAGCAGCGCGGGCTTCAGCGCAGCGGCCAGCGATCTCGGGATCGGGCGGCGGGCGTCGCTGCTCGCCGCCTTCATGATGATCTCGGTCCCGACGTTGGTGGTGAGCAGGATCAGCGTGTTCTTGAAGTCGATGCGCCGTCCCGAGCCGTCCTCCATCACGCCCTTGTCGAACACCTGGAAGAAGATCTCGTGCACGTCGGGATGGGCCTTCTCGATCTCGTCGAGCAGCACGACGCTGTAGGGCCGCCGGCGCACCGCCTCGGTCAGCCGGCCGCCCTCGCCGTAGCCGACATAGCCGGGAGGCGCGCCTTTCAGCGTCGAGACGGTGTGCGCCTCCTGGAACTCCGACATGTTGATCGTGATGATGTTCTGCTCGCCGCCGTAGAGCGCTTCGGCGAGCGCGAGCGCGGTTTCGGTCTTGCCGACGCCCGACGGGCCGCAGAGCATGAACACGCCGATCGGCTTGTTCGGATTGTCGAGCCGGGCGCGGTTGGTCTCGATGCGCTTGGCGATCATCTCGCAGGCCGTGGCTCTGGCCGACGATGCGCCGGTTGAGAATGTCGGCGAGATGGAGCACGGTCTCGATCTCGTCGGCGACCATCTTGCCGACCGGAATGCCGGTCCAGTCCGAGACGACGGAGGCGACCGCCTGCTCGTCGACATGCGGCGTAGATCATCCGCTTCTCGGGCTCGATCTTGCCGAGTTCGCCGACCTTCGCGCGCAGCGCCTCGCTGTCGGCCGCCGCTTCGCTTCGGCGTCGGCGCTTCCGCGGCGCCGGCGTCGGGGCGCGGCTTCGGCGCGTCGCGCCGCCGTGGCGGCTCGGCGGCCTGCGGCTTGGACGCGGAGGCCTTGTCGATCTTCTCGCGCAAGCGCAGGATTTCTTCGACCAGCTCGCGCTCCTTGTCCCAGTCGGCCTTCGAGCGCTGCGAGCTTCTCGCGCTTCTCGGCGATCTTGCCGTCGATCTCGGCGATGCGCTCCTCGTTGGCGGCGCCGAGGTCGCGCTCGCGCGCGAGCGACGCCTTCTCGCTCTCGAGGCGCGGCGATCGCGACCTCCGCGTCCTCGACCGCGGCGGGCTTCGCGTTCTGGCTGATCGCGACGCGCGCGCAGGCGGTGTCGAGCAGGCTCACCGCCTTGTCGGGCAATTGGCGCGCCGGGATGTAGCGGTTGGAGAAATTCACCGCGGCGACGATCGCCTCGTCGGTGACCCGCACCTTGTGGTGCTTCTCCATCGGCCCGACGAGGCCGCGCAGCATGACCGCGGCGGTCGCGACGTCGGGCTCGCCGATGTGGATCGGCTGGAAGCGCCGGGTCAGCGCCGGATCCTTCTCGAAATACTGCCGGTATTCGGACCAGGTCGTCGCCGCGATCGTGCGCAGCGTTCCGCGCGCCAGCGCCGGCTTCAGGAGATTGGCGGCGTCGCCCGTTCCCGCCGCGCCGCCCGCGCCGATCAGCGTGTGCGCCTCGTCGATGAACAGGATGATCGGCGTCGGCGACGATTGCACCTCGTCGATCACCGAGCGCAGCCGCTGCTCGAACTCGCCCTTCATCGAGGCGCCGGCCTGCATCAGGCCGACGTCGAGCACGCAGAGCTTGACGCCGCGCAACGGCGGCGGCACGTCGCCCGAGGCGATGCGCTGGGCGAAGCCTTCGACGACCGCGGTCTTGCCGACGCCGGCCTCGCCGGTGAGGATCGGGTTGTTCTGCCGCCGGCGCATCAGCACGTCGACGATCTGGCGGATTTCCTCGTCGCGGCCGAGGATCGGATCCATCGTCGCCGGACTTCGCCTTGGCGGTGAGGTCCTGGCTGAAGCGGTCGAGCGCGGTCGTGCCCTTCGCGCCCGGCGCGGCGGTCGTGCCTTCCGCGCTCGCCGCGGCGACGCCCGAGCCGTCCATCGGGCGCAGGTTGCCTTCGTCCGATCCCGCCCAGATCGAGCGATGGCTGACGGCCGACCTCGTCGACCGGGATCTTGGCGAACTCCTGCGAGACGCCGATCGAGCGCGCGCCTGAGCTCGAGCGACTTCAGCATCGCCACCAGCAGATGGCCGGTGCGGATCTGCGTCTCGCCGAACAGCAGCGTCGCGTAATGCCAGCCGCGGTCGAGCGCGTCGGCGACCTGGTTGGAGATGCCCGGCATCTCCGTCTCGTTCTTGCGGAAGCCGTTGACGACGACGGTCGCGTCGGCGAGCAGCTTGGCGCGGCTCGAGCTTGTAATGGTCGGCGGTCAGCGCGAGGTCGGTCCGGTCCTTCTGCAGGATCTGGAACAGCCAGTGGCCGAGCTCGATGTTGCGGTTGCCCGCGGTCTTGGCCTGCCGCAAGCGCCTGGATGAAGGCCTCGTAGCCGACCCGGTTGAGCTTGCCGGCGACCGACTTCGACACTGATGTCTGCGCCCATGACTGTCCCCTCGCTAATTCGGCGTTCGCCCCTCGCGCTGTTGCGCAATACGGCTGACGACGTGGAACCGCGCGTCGGTGCGGATCGTCTCGTCGGTGTTCGACCAGTTCGGCGACATCCAGCTCGTCCAGCCGAGCTGCACCGCCTCGCCGAGGCGAACGGGCGTGATCTCGCCGGCCGGGATCGCCAGCTCCATATCCCAATCGTATTCCGCGCCGATATAAAGGAAAATCGCGTCGGCGATTTGCCGCGCGAGCGGCGAGCCCGGCAGAAACTGGCGGAAATGTTCGATGTTGCGAACGTAGACGCGGACGCGAAACTTGTCGCTCGACGCTGTACATGCTGGCGCCGGCGACGCAGTCGACGCCGAGGCGGCTGTTCGCCGCGCCGAGGCGTGTGCGATCGCTCGGATCAAGCGTCAGCCAGGCGCCGACGAACTCCTCGATCTCGACGCGGGTCCGCAAGAATCTCGTCAAAAACGACCGCAGCCGCGAGGCGCTCTTGACCCGCGGCGCGAGCAGTCCGGCGAACTCCAGCTTGGCGAAGTCGGAGATCGAATCGGCGTTGCGGAAGGCCGGCGCGCCGATGCCGATCATCGCGCCGATGTAGGCCCGAAACCGGTCCTCGTCGGGCCGATCGTTCTGCGCGACCGGGTGCGCGTCCGCCCAGGCGCGGAAAGAACAGTTCGAGGAATCGGCGCTGGAAAATGTCGACGAAGCGCGGGAACGCGTCGTCTCGTTCGCGAAGCCACCCGTACGCCTCTTCGGTCGTCGTCAGCGGCAAGCGCCCCTTGCGGGCCGAACATGCCCAGGAACCGGGCTTTGAGACGAACGACGCCGCTCGGATCGACGCTCGCGGCTTCGAGGGTCGAGGCGGGAAACTCGAAATAGGGATCTTCGCCGAGAGACGACGATATTCGTCGGCGAGCGTTCGCGCGTCGCCGATGCGCGGCTTTCCCGGATTCTCCCGCTCGAGCCGCCGCAGAACGGCTCAGCAGGTCGAACCGCCAGGGCTCGGCGACGAGTTCGGCGCGGAACGTCACAGACACGCCTCGCAGCCCGATGCGCGGCGGCCAGCGCATGATTTCGCCGCGCTCGACCGTGCGGACGACGGTCTGGGTGAAATGGTTGATCGCGACGTATTCGGCGAAGAAGCGGTCGAGGATCGCGCCGAGGAGAAACGCGCCGGAGCCTTCGAACGCCTTTTCTTCGAGAGCGACGGTGATCTCGAGGCCGCGCGCCGCCGCTGCGCCTTCCGGCTGCCGCAGCCGCCGCACGATCGGCCTCGCGCTGACGCTGCGCACGCCGCGGATCTTGCGGTCGGTCGCGCTGTCGGCGAGGTCGGCGAACAGAATGAGCGTCTCGCGCAGCGCCTTGCGCGCCGTCCTTCTCGCGGTCGAGCGAGGCCGAGATGATTGAGGCTCAGCATGTTGACCAGGCGCCAGGCGACCTCGCCGGTCGAAAAGTTCGCGCTCTTGCTTTCGAGAGCGGTCATGTGAGGCTCGCGCGCCGGGGTCGGTCCCGGCGATGCAGCGCACATCGAGCGCGACATCGTCGAGAAAGCGAAAATCGGCGCCGCTTTCGCCGACCGGCAGGCGTTCGGCGAGATGCCGGTTGGTGCACAGCGCTTCGACGCTGAGTTCGGCGACGCGGAGAAGCTCGTCGGGATCGGAGCGTTCGCCGAGCGACAAGAAAGACATCCGTGCCGGCATAGTCGGATACGGGCCCGTACTTCTTTTCCTCGGCGGTCCGCCGGCGCGGCAGGCGGCGGATCGTGTAGGACAGACCGGTCGCGCTGCGCGCGGCCGTCGCCGAATAGAGCGGTTCGACCGGCACCTTCTGCGGCGCGCCGGGGATATGCGCGAAGACGCGCGTCACCCGGTTGGTCTCGTAGTCGAGCAATCGGCTGCGATCGGGAATGACCGGGAACTCGTACTGGTTGGATTTCACCGGGATGCGGTCGAGCGTCTTGTCGAACAGGTTGACGCCGGGCGCGGCGTAAAGGGCGAAGAAGTCTTTTCGGACCGCCGCAGCGAGTTGGCTCTTCACGTCGTCGAACGTCACGACAATGTCGATAGTCTTGGCCTCGAGCCGGCTGGCGACTGCGCCCAGTCCGACCAGGTCGAAGCCGAGAAACCGCCTCGGAAACGCAAAGTAGTCGCGCAGGAAATCGAAACCGCGAAACAGCTGGTTGTCGTTTGGAATGAGGGCCTCGCTCTCCTCGAAGCCGATTTGCCGGATCATGTCGGCCTCGCCGGGCGCGACCACCGGGTCGCCGAAGGAATCGAGCGCCCGGAAATAAACCCCGCGACAATGCGCGAAAAGCTGCTCGTAGAGGGCGACGGCGTCCGTCTCCTGCCCGAGCAGGTGAACACGGAGCGAGCCGATGCGGCATGACGAGAAGCGAAGCTCCGGCCGCGTTTGCGCCTCCTTGTCGGCCGGCTCGTCTTCCGGCCGGGCGGCCGAACGGACCGTCAGCTGCAAGCGCAGACAGGCGACGGAATTGGCGCTCGCGCCCGGGATAAGCGCCTGCACAGCGGCGGCCCCGGTCAGATATTCCGCCTTGGCGATTTCGAACGGCCAAAGGGCTATCGGACTCGACGAGGGTGAAGCGACAGGCGACGTTGCGTTGCGCCTCGCGGTAGGTCGCCTCGAAATGGACGCCGCGGGCGATCGTTCGTCCCTCGCGCAACGAAGGATCGCCATATTTCGGGGTCGCCTGAACGAGCACGAACGACGGCGTCGGCGCCAGATAGTGGGGTGCGAGCTGATCGATCAGATTGGTCGTGAAATCCGAGAATTCGTGCTTGAGCTTCAGCTGAACGCGGGCGGCCAGAAACGCCGCTCCTTCCAGCAGGCCGCTGATCATCGGATCGATGCTGTCCTCGATGAGCCCGCCGAGCCGTTCGGCGACGCCCGGATAGTCCTGCGCGAACTCCGCCGCCTGCTCACGGAGGATCGTGAGTTCCTGGTTGTAGAATTTGAGGAGTTCGCGATTCATCGTCTAGAGCCGATCGATCCTGACCTTGCCCGTATCCAGTTCGATCTCGGCGACGAACTGCATTGGGACGTTTACGGGATGGACCCTCAGCTCGGCGCTGATCAGGAACCGCACGCGCAGGTCCTCGGGCGACACGGTCTCGTCGCGACGGGCCTTGATCGAAGCGGGCGCGAGCCTCGGCTCGAAGCTGCGCAACGCGGCTTCGAGTTGTCGCGCAACTTCGACGACGCGATTCTCGTCGATCGTTATGCGCGCCAGATCCGGGAATCCGTAGTTGAGGATCGAATTGCGCACCTCGGGGGCGCTGGACAGGTCCTCGGCCGAGGCGAGATCGACGGTATTCAGTAGGGCGGTGATGTCCGCGCCGACGAGTCTGCGCAGTTCGTTCTCGCTGATCGGAGCGCGAGTCATCACGCGTCGATTTGCGAGCACTCTCTCGCCCGCTTCGCGGATATCGACCCGCACCGCCGCGTCGCGCTCGCGATGCGCGGCGCGAAACGCATGCATGAGCGGAGGAGCGAGGCGATCCTGCTTGGGTGCGGCCATCCTGGTTGCTGCGCCTCCTGCGGCTGCCTACATCCTGAGGGGTTGGACAGCTCGTCGTTTGGCGAAGAGCTCCTTTTCCGGCGGCATGCTAGCCTCCCGGTGTTAGACTGTGGCCATGCTTTTGCAAGGCGCGCATTCGGTTGGGGTTGCCCGGGGTCAACTGTTCCAAGTTCAGAATTTTCCCGCCACATACCCGAAGGATTGGTCAAGAAACTGACCATCGGTCAGCCCGCCGGTTCGCGGAATCGTCGTCCTCGTTCCCCAAGTGAATACTGGGATCGCAACCCGGTCGCCCGCGGTTTTGAGCGTCAGCGCGAGCGGTCCTTGGACTCCGGGCCGCACACCGTACCCGATTCCAAGCCCAATGTACGCTGTAGACCGCGCTCTCATCGCAAACCGCTTTGGGGATCGCAGACGAGGGGCGGGGTGTTCGCCGGGACGAGGTATCCGTTAACGAGTTGCCCCAATTGCCCCGCCTTTTCCCGACTTTGAACAACCAGCGACCCGCTTCCGCGCCACCACTTCCGCAACGCGCTGGCTGTTGGCTCGAATCCCGCTCAGGTCGCCTTGTTCGCCTGGATATCGTAGGTCTTTTCGTTCTTTGCGCCAGGAGAACCGTCAGCATTCTGAGGCGTATAGACCATCTTGATCTTCGAGAAGTTGAGCGAGACGCTCTCCTGGGCGAGGCCGCCGCCTTCGTGTCCGGACGTCGTAATCGAGGAGATGTACGCCTCGGTCAATTCGTAAGTGAGATATTCCTGTGGCTTCTCGCCGGCCCGGCGAACGGTGACCGTCGCCTTTGGGAAGTGCTTGCCGGTGGCGCAGGCAATGAACAGGTTCGGTGAGGACGACGTCGATCGTCTTGGTGAAATGCATGTCCTGTATGTTCGACCTGCCCCCGCCCGAGCCCAGATTTGAGCCGCCCGTGCCGGTGTTCGTCACGCCGAAGCTGAAGGAATGACAGTGAATTTCGTCCTTGTGCTTGTCGTCCTGCGACTCGCCCTTGACGCCGTCAATCTTCAAGAAAAAGTCTTCTTGTGCCATGCAAAGTCTCCCGATCGTCGAACGCGACGCTCGCGGTATGCGAGCGTCACTTTCCCCAACCCTCCCCGCTCACTTGCCAGTCCCGGACGCAGGCCTTTCAGTGACAAGCGTCACACGACTCTCAAATTCTCACTCCTTCGGCGCCGGCAATCTCGATACGAGGCTCATGCCGATATCCATGCCCTCGAGCTGGAAGTGCGGCCGCAGATAAACGTTCGCGGCGTAGTAGCCGGGGTTTTCTTCGTCTGGAATAATGTTGACCTTGGCCGCCGCCAGCGGCATACCGCGCCTTGACCTCCTCGCTCGAGTTCTTCGGATCGCCGTCGACGTAGAGCGTGATCCACTCGTTCAGCCATTTCTCGAGCTGATCCTTCTCCTTGGTCGAGCCGATCTTGTCGCGCACCATGCATTTGAGATAGTGCGCGAAGCGCGACACCGCGAACATGTAGGGGATGCGCGCGGACAGATTGTCCGACGGCGGTCGCCTCCGGTCGTTGATAGAACTTTTTCGGCTTGTAGACCGATTGCGCGCCGATGAAGGCGGCCTTGTCGGTGTTCTTGCGGTGGATGATCGAGATGAGGCCCGGCCTTCGACAGTTCCGCCTCGCGCCGGTCGGTGATCGCGATTTCGGTCGGGCACTTCAGGTCGACGCCGCCGTCGTCGGTCGGGAAGGTGTGGGTCGGCAGGTTGATGACCTCGCCGCCCGATTCGACGCCGCGGATGCTGCACCGTCCAGCCATATTCCTTGAAGGCGCGATTGATGTTGGCGGCCATCGCGTAGGCCGCGTTCATCCAGGCGTATTTCTCGCCCTTGTGGCCGTCGGTCTCCTCCTCGAAGCGCGAATTCCTCGACCGGCTCGGACTTCGCGCCATAGGGCAGGCGCGACAAGCACGCGCGGCATGCAGAGCGCGACGTAGCGGCTGTCGACGGCGTCGCGCAGGCCCTTCCAGGCCGCGTAGTCCGGCGTGTCCATCAGCTTGCCGATGTCGCGCGGATTCATCAGCTCGCGTCCAGGAGTCCATGCCGAGCAGGTTCGGGTCGGCGCCGGTGATCAGCGGCGCCAGCGAGGCCGAGGCGATCTTCGACAGATCGCGCAGCAGCTGCACGTCGACCGGCGATGGCTGAAGTGATAGTCGGCGATCAGCGCGCCATAGGGCTCGCCGCCGAGCGTGCCCGAACTCGCTCTCGTAGACGGCCTTGAAGAGCGGGCTCTGGTCCCAGCGCGCGCCGGGATAGAGCTTGAGATTGCCGGTAGAGCTCCGTCTTGCCGACGTTCAGCACGCGGATCTTGAGCGTCGCGTCGGTCTCGGAGTTGAACACGAGATAGTTCAGCCCGCGCCAGGCGCTCTCGAGCTGCTGGAATTCCGGCGCGTGCAGGATTTCGTTCATCTGCGCCGACAGCTTTTCGTCGAGCCGCGCGATCATCTCCTCGATCGTGTCGATGCACTTCGGTCTTGACGAGGGTCGAGTCGGCGAGCGCCTGGGTGACCAGCGTCTGCACCGCATTTTCGACTTCGCTCGCGGCGCGCTCGGTGCGCGGCTTGAAGTTCTGCTTGAGGAGGTGCGCGAAATCGTCCGCTTCGGCTGGCGGCCGGCGCGACGGCCGGGGCCGTCTGCTGTTCCTCTGTGCCGACGGCCATGTTCGTCCTCCCCTATTCTAACGCCTAGTCGTTCGGAACCGCTGTCGGCCGACGGCTTCTGCTCGAGCTTGGCCTTCATCGCCGCCATCAGGTCCGGATCGGCCAGCAGCTTCTTCAAGCGTGTCCTCGGCCGCCGCCTTGCCGTCCATGTAGTTGAGCAGATTGGCGAGCTGCTCGCGCGCCTGCGAGCAGCTTGGCCATCGCCGGAACCTGGCGGGCGATCGGCGGCGGGCGAGAAATCGTCCATCTTGGTGAACTTGAGGTTCACCGACAGCTTTTCGCCGCCCTCGTTCGCGCCGAGCTTGTTGGCGACCTTCATCGACACCGCCGGCTCGATCGCGCGCCATGCGCTTGTCGAAATTGTCCATGTCGATGTCGAGGAACTTGCGGTCGTTCATGTCGGGCTTGGCGACCTGCGAGGCGTTGCCCGAAAGGTCGGCCAGCACGCCCATCACGAACGGCAGTTCGACCAGCTTCTCCGCGTCATAGGGATCTTCGTAGGTGATGTGGACCCGCGGCTTGCGGTTGCGGGAAATGAACTTCTGTCCGGAATTGCTGTTCGAGGCCATTGAGCCGGCTCCCACGATACCCTCTGCAATAGGGCTACCTTAACCGGGCGGCGATGGAAGGCAATATACCCCGATAACAATTCTCGATGTGGTCAAGGCCATTGTGTCAACGGGCGCGCCTCGGCCGCGATCCGGATCACGACGGCGGCAGCGGATTTGACAGGCGGCCGGCGTTCCGCTTAGCAGGACCGCAAATTGGTGAACATCGCAGGAGTTCGCGCATGAGAGGTCTATCGTCCGCGCTGGCCGCCGCTTGTCTGGCCCTCGCGGCGCCGGCCTTCGCTCAGACCGCGAAGCCCGCGGACAAGCCCCCCGCCGCGGCCGCACCCGCCGAGGCCGCAAAGATCCGCCGCGCCGAGACGATCGTCGACGACAACTGGACCGTCACCTGCGCCCAGACCGACCAGGCCGAGGCCAAGCGTCTGTGCTCGGCGGCCCTGAAGATCGCCCAGACCGACAAGGCCGGCGCGCAGCGGGTGATCTTCACCTGGGTGATCGGCCACCAGGAGGGCAAGCTCGCCTCGGCGATCTCGGTGCCCTCGGGCGTCCAGATCCCGCCGGGCATGGAGATCAAGATCGGCGACAAGGAGGCGCGCAAGGTCGGCTATTCGATCTGCGTGCCCGACCATTGCGAGGCGCTGCTGCCGCTCGAGGAGACCCTGGTCAAGAGCCTCAGCGCCGCGCCGACCACCGAAGTCACGATCCGCGCGGTCAACGGGGCGGACGCCAAGTTCACCGTCAACATGAAGGGCTTCGCCCAGGCCCTGGCCGACATCGGCAAGTAGGGCAGGGCGGCCGCCTTGCCCTTTCCGAGCCCGTTTCGAGCGTTTTCAAGGGTCTGCGGCCGCTTTTCCGGGCAAGTTAAGGCCATGTCTTTTCCGTATAATTAGCGCCGGACCGCGTCGCTCGCGGCGCAAAGACCCCAAGCGGTTGGGGGTCCACGCCAACTGAATGCAAGGGCTCGCCATTGCGGGTCGCGGAAGCGCTGCTCGTCAAGGATTTGATTAACCTTGTTAGCGCATCGAAAGCTCCGCTGCCCCCCGCAAATTGTGGCGTTTCCGCCACACCTGTCAACCTTCGGCGCCCGGACGCCGGATCGCCGCCCCAATTCGCCACAAAGGCGGTTGCGTTGACCCTGTCCGCCTCGTAAGTCAACTTTGGACGAAAAGGCCCGAATCCCTGCCCGCAGGGACCGGGCGGGCGCGTGGGTTTACACGCGTCCGGTCAGGTATTTTTTAAGGTGGCGACGATGCAGCAGAGCTTCCGGTCTTCGCGCGCAGGCAATTTCGGTCAGGGCGGAGGCGGGGTTCGGACGGCGATGCTCGGCGGCGCGTCGCTGCTGGCGCTCGTCATGTACGGGCCGGCCCCGGCCATGGCCGGCGGGCCGACGTCGATCCCACCCAACGCAACGTACAATTTTACTTCGAACGGCACGGACCCGAACACCCCCTATACCGGAGGTCCCGGCAAGGTCACGTTTAGCACCAGCACCAGCGCAATCACAGGAACTGTGTCAGCCAATAGTTTCTCTGAGACGCCCGTGACGGGCGGATCGATCTCAGTCATCATGAACGGCCCGGGCACGGTGATTTTCGCGGGGCCCGAGGTCTACAGCGGGGCGACGACTGTCAACGGCGGCACGCTTGAGGCCGGCTCCGCCGGCGCCTTTAGCCAGAACAGTACGACGACCGTGAACTCAGGCGGAACGCTCGATCTCGGCGGCTACGCGCAGTCGATCAACAGCGTGACCGTCACCGGCGGCACGATCCAGGATGGCACGCTGACGACGCAGAATGGCAGCCCTCTCAACATGCAGGGCGGCCAAATCGGTGACTCCGGGGGCGTCACGTCCTTCAAGCTGAAGGGCGGCCTCAGCGTCAGCGGCCCCTCGGAGACGACCAGCGTCGATGGACACGCCGAGTTCGACGGAACGGTGACCGTGGCCTCGACATCGACGTTGAGCGTCGCGGCGAACGGGGTCGTCAGCGTGCCGAACCAGATCATCGCCAATTCCGGGACGATCATAAACGCCGGACAAGTCACCGCGAACGTCAACAACGACGGAACCGGGTTGACGAACAACGGCACATGGATCGGCGGCGTCCAGAACTACTCGACGGTGAACAACAACGGGACGTGGCAGGGTTCCGTCTCCAACGGGGGCGTGTTCGGGTCCGGGACATTCAACAACGGATTCTCGGGGGCCGGGGGAAGCTCGGCCACGGTCACGGGCGGCGTAGTCAACCAAAGCGGCTCCGTCACGAATTACGGCGCGATCTCGAACAATACGACCAACGGCTTCGGTTTTGGCGTGCTCAACGCGGGCGCCTTCACCAACAAGTCCGGCGGAACGGTCGCGAACGGGTTGGACGTCATCGGCGGATCCGCCACCAACCTTGCGGGCGGCGTGATCGACACGGTGACCAACGCGTCGAACGGAACGTTCGGTCATCCCGGCTTCGACAACCAGTCGAGCGGCCTCGGCGCCGTCACATCGGGGGTCACCGGCGGCGTGACGAACTCGGGCGTGGCGCAAAACGAGGGCGTGATCAGCAACAGCGGCGGCTACGGCGTCACCACCACCGGCGGCGCCTTCACCAACAGCGCCGGAGGGGCGGGCGGAACCGTCAACAACGGCGTCGAGGCCAAAGGCGGAACATTCGTCAACAACACCGGAGGGCAGGTGAACGGCGCCGTCACGGTCGACGGCGGCGCGTTCAGCAACGCGGGAGGCGCAATCGGGACCGCAGCAACCAACGCCACGGTGACGATCTCCTCCGGCTCGCTCACCAACTCCGGCGCGATCAACGGCTCGGTGACCAACTCGGCCGGAAGCTCCGCTTCCCCGGCTTCGACAACCAAAATCAAGGCTCGGTCACCGGCGGCGTGAGCAACAGCGGCTACGCCAAGAATGAGAATGGGGCCACGATCGGCAACGCAGCGCTTGCCGGCGTCGGCGTAACCAACACGGACGGGGCGTTCGTCAACGCCGGGACCATCAACAACGGCGCGTCCGTCAGCGGGGGGACGTTCACAAACGCAGCGGGCGGCAATGTCAATGCGACCGACGCCAACACGGCGGCCCTCTCGGTGACGGGGGGCCAGGCGTTCAACCTGTCCGGCGGGACGATCGCCGCCGGGACCGCCGGCGGCGTTGCGGGCGTCGCAGCGACCATCACCGCCGGATCGCTCAGCAACGCCGGAACAATCACGGGCTCCGTGACCAACTCGGCCGGAACCGTCGGCGCGCCCGGCTTCGACAACGCCACCGGCGGTTCGGTGTCGGGCGGCCTGACGAACCAGGTCACGGGCGTCGCCACCAACGAAGGCTCGATCGCCAACGGCGCAACGAACGGCTACGGCGTCGTCAACTACGGCACGTTCACCAACTCCGGCTTGACGGTCACAGGCGGAACAGGGGGCGGCGGCCTCGACAACGAGAGCGGGACCTCGACCAATCTGACCGGCGGGATCATCACCGGGGCGCTCGTCAACGGCGGGTCGTTCATCAACCAAGGCACCGTGCAGGCGGCGTCGTCGACAACGCCCGCGGTGACCAACAATTCGAACGGGATCGGCGTGACGGTCGGGTTCGACAACCAGGCCACGGTGACCGGCGGCGTCGCCAACAGCGGCACTGCGACCAACGAAGGCTCGATCAGCAACGCCACGGCGAACGGCTACGGCGTCACCAGCACCGGCGGGTCGTTCACCAACGCCGCGAGCGGAACGATCGACACCGTCAGCGTCTCGGGCGGCGCGTTCACCAATCTCGGAGGCATTAACGGTTCGGCGACCACGACCCCGACGGTGGTCATTACGACTGGCGGCACGTTCTCCAACAGCGGTTCCATCACCGGTACGGTCAACAATTCGTCGCTGGGCGCCGGATTGGTTCCCGGGTTCGACAACACCTCGCTGGGCACAGTCAGCGGCCTGCTGACCAACTCGGGCCTGGCGAGCAACGAAGGGACGCTGAGCGGCGGAGCCAGCAACACCGGAACGCTAACGACAACCGGAACGATCAAAACCGGCCTGACGAATTCCGGGGCGGGTATCGTAACCGCGTCCGGCACTATCGACGGCCCAATTGTCAACGGCGTCAACGCTGGGGACACGGCGAGCTTCACGGTAACCGGCACGCTGACCGGCGACGGTATCACCACGTCCTTCACCAACAACGAGACGGCGACGCTCACTGTGTCCGCCGGGAGCGGCATCAACGGCATCACCACGCTGACCAACAGCAGCACATCGGCGTCGGCGGTTCAGGTCGGCGCTGGCGGGTCGATAACGGCTTCGACCGAGATCAGCAACACGGCGGGCACGTTCAGCAACGCAGGCGGAACGCTGACGGCGCCGACGGTTTCCAACAGCGGGGGGACGCTGAGCAACACCAACTCCGGGGCAAGCGTCGGCACGATCGATGCGACCTTTGTCTCCAACACCCTCGGCGGCACATTCACGACGACGGGCGCGGTCAATGCGACGACCTCGATCACCAACTCGGCGACGCTCACCAATACCCTCGGGACGCTGACGGCGCCGACGATCTCCAACAGCGGGACCGGCATTCTGACGACGACGGGGTCGCTCGTCGCCTCGACGGAGATAAACAACTCGGCGACGTTGAAGCTGCAGGGGACGATCACCACGCCGCTGCTGCTCAACACCGGGACGACCACCATCACCGGCGCGACGAACGCGGACGGCTCCGATGTGACCAACGGCGGGACCCTTCAGGTCAACGCCAATTTCACCTCGACGGGCAAGACGACCAACACGGGGACCATCGCGATCGCCGATGGGGCCAAGTACGGCGGCAGTTCGTTTGTCCAGAATGCCGGCGGAACGACGACGATCGGGACGGCGCCCGGCTCGACTGCACAATTGACCGCATCGGGTTCGTTCACAGAAAACGCCGGGTCGGTGATCAACTATGGCTTGGTCAATGCAGGCTCCGGCGGCGTTACGATCGCTGGCGGTCTGACGACCACGTTCGACAATTTTGGAACTGTGTCTGCGGGCGCGAGCGCGATCGCGGGCATGCTGAACAACGGCGGCGCGTTCACCAACGAGGACAAGCGAGCGCCACGGTGACGGCTGCGGTGATCAACACCGGAACGATCGCCGCCAAGGGCGGCACGTTCGACAGCGCGATTCGGAACAACAGCGGCGCAACGTTCACCGTGACCGGGAACGTCATCGGCGCAAACGTGTTCACCAACGCCGCCAACGCAACGCTCACCGTCTCGTCCGGCGGACTGACGGGCCTTGCCGGCGTCGCCAACAAAGGCCGCGCCTCGGTCGCCGCCAACGCGACGCTGAGCGCAAGCGCGATCATCAATAGCGCGAACGCGACCATCACCACCGCCGGTACGCTGGCCTCGACTGACGACCCCGCTGGTCAACTCAGGGACAATCAACGCCAACGGCGGCGCGGTGAACGGCGCGATCGACAACAGGAACACCTTCAACGTCGCGGAGATCGTCACCAGCAACAGCACGTTCCTGAACGAGAAGGCTGCGAGCCTCAACGTGAACTCCGGCTCGTACACGGTCTCGGGCCTGCTGACGAACTACAGCGCGATCACCGTCCAGGCCGGCGCCGCGCTGAACGGCGTCGGCGGCATCCTCAATATGCCGGGCTTCACCGTCGTCAATCACGGCACGATCACCGACGACCTGAGCAACAGCGGCCTCGAGAGCAACGCTGGGGGCAGCGCCTACAACGCCAACGTCGCGCTCAACAACGGCACGATCAACAACTACGGCGCCTGGACCGGCAACGTGAACCAGAACGCCAACGTCGCTGGCGGCGTGATCAACAACTACGCGGGCGCGACGTGGACCGGGCCCCTCAGCTACAACGACGGCGGCACAATCAACAACTTCGCGGGCGCGACGTGGACCGGCGCGATCGTCAACGAGCAGGGTTTCTTCAAGAACACAGGGACGATAAATGGCGGCGTGACGGGGACCGGCGGCGTGTTCGACAGCTTCACCTCGACGAGCGTCATCAACGGCAACGTCAACGTGACGAGCAACGGCACGAGCAACGGCGCGGTCTACGCCCTCAACACGATCAGCGGCAACGTCAGCGTGAGCGGGAACGGCCTGTTCTATGTGGGCGACCACACCGCGGTGACGCAGACCTCGACGCTCGGGCAGATCCTGAACGTCAACGGCGCCGTCACCGGCGGGATCACGATCCCGGTCAACATGGCGACCGGCGCGTCGAACGTCATCAACGTGAGCGGCTCGACCGCCGGCGCGAGCGCGAACCTGGCCAGGAACCTGCAGAACCCAGCCAACCTCGTGCTGGGCGAACGCCGAACCACACGCTGACCTACTCGAACGCGTCGATCCCGTTAAGCGCGACCGGCGCTGCAGACGCTCTACGCGCTGTCAAGCCAGCCCTACAGCTACTTCACCTATACCCCCACGGCGGGCGACAACGGCGTCGCTGCAGTCGCTGAAGCTCGGCGCGGTGTCCGCGCCGGCGACCCAGGTCGCCTCCATCCTGACGGCGCTGAACACGTCGTTCTTCCAGAACGCCCAGGCGTTCCTCGGCGTGCCGGCCAACCCGACGCCGAACTTCCTGTACGGGGGCATCTGGTCGCGCGCCGGCGGCGCGGCGATCACGACCGACGCCACGGCGAGCGGCGGCAACTCTCCCTATACGCTGTCGTCGAAGTCGCTGAACGACGTCGGCGGCTTCCAGTTCGGCATCGACGAGGGCCTGTACAACATCAACAACTCGAAGATGAACGTCCACCTCGGCCTGACCGCGGGCGAGGCCTTCGCCTCGTCCACCGACCAGTTCCCGGGCAACCCGTTCGAGAGCGCGATCGGCGTGTCGACCAACGCCAACGTTCCCTTCTACGGAGTCTACGCCGCGCTGACCGGAAACAACCTGGCCGCGACGTTCCAGTGGCGCCACAACGACTTCGATCTGAACCTGAACGACCAGTTTCTGGGCACCAACGGGGTGACGATCGTCAACGCCGGGGGCAACACCTACTCCGGCTGACGTCGGGTACAACGTGTCGTTCGGCGACGGCTACACGGTCACGCCGGGAGCGGCGGTGTTCGTGTCGCGGACCAACGTCAACGACATCAACGTGCCCTCGCCCGTCGCCGGATCTCCGTCGTCGGTGTTCTCGTTCGCGGCGCTGAACAGCACGCTCGGGCGCTTCGGGGCGCGCCTGGTGAAGCCGTTCCAGCTCAACGACGACCTGATCCTGCTGCCTTATGTGTCGCTCAACGTCTGGCACGAGTTCCAGGGCGGTTCGACCACCTACTTCACGCAGCAGATCGAAACCGTGGCGCCGGTCTACACCACGAGCATCGGAACGTTCGGGCAGGTGAGCCTCGGCTTCTCGACCCAGTCGCCCAAGTCCGGGTTCACCACCTACGTTCAGACGGATCTGCGAGTCGGATCGAACATTCAGGGCTGGGGGCTGATCGGCGGATTGCGCTACAGCTACTGAGGAGGACGCCCGGCGCGCGCAGGATCCCGCGCGCGTTCGGGGCTGAGGAAGGGGATGCGCGAGGAGCCGCAGAGCGGCGTCAGACGGCGTCAGCGCGTCGGCCGTGATTTCGAGGCGCGGCTTCATGCCGCAGGCGGAGTCGACGGGATCGTCGTCTTCGGGCGGCCCCGGCGCCGCGCAGCGAGACTCCTGGCGCTCGCGGGGTGGGCTCGCCGTCAACGGAAGACCGGCCAAGGGAATTTCCCTCCTCAGGAAAATATTTTGGATTTTCCAAATAACCTCCGAAAGCGATTGCAATAAGATTTACACTGTGCTCATCTGCGATCCCGATTGAGAGGGCTGG
The DNA here is from genome assembly GCA_963783275.1 of uncultured Alphaproteobacteria bacterium. GTDB lineage: Bacteria > Pseudomonadota > Alphaproteobacteria > Rhizobiales > Beijerinckiaceae > Roseiarcus. Next base: position 107,008 of record CAWANA010000017.1, read on the forward strand.
GAGATTCTTGTGGCAAAACAGTTGCTGATTTACGAGCGTGCGGTTCCGGTTACGGTCAATCAACACCGAGACGTTTCGATCAAGGCCGGCAAGGATTACGCCTTCGCCAAGGACGTGAATTCGGTGCCGCTGATGTCGGTCGAGTTCGATCTGGCGTCCACAGAATATCCGATCGTTTTCACGGGCGACGATCTGGAGGTCATGCCGGCGGCGCTGCTCGGCGTCCGCGACAATGAGAACCTCCACGTCGACGAAAACGGCGCCTGGACAGGCAAATATGTCCCCGCCTTCGTGAGGCGCTATCCCTTCGTGTTTTCAAGCGGAGACAGCGCGTCCTTCACGCTCTGCATTGACAAATCCTACCCGGGCGTGAACTGGAACGGCGTCGGGGAGAGGCTGTTCGACGCCGAGGGCGCGCGCACCCAGTACCTTCAAACCGTCCTGAATTTCCTCCAGGCCTACCAGGCCCAGTTCGAGGCGACGCGGGCATTCTGCCGGCGGCTGCTCGATCTGGACCTGCTCGAACCGATGCAGGCGCGGTTCACGTTGCGCGGCGGCCAACGCCTGAGTCTGGGCGGGTTCAAGGCGGTGAACCGCGACCGTCTGAAGGCGCTTTCGGGCGACAACCTTTCGCGGCTCGCGGTCAGCGGAGACCTCGACCTGATTTACGCGCATCTGCATTCGCAAAGGAATTTCACCCCGACCGCGGAGCGCCTGTCGCTCGAGGAAAAGCCGGAAGCCCAAGCCGCGGGGTGGGGACGCGAGCGCGAGCTGGATACGGCCCCAGTCGGGTGAAAGAACGCCGGTCCGCGCTTCGAGGCCGGCGTAACTTCTTGATATTATTTTAGTTTTTGGTTAGATGACCGGTTATTGGCGGCAGATTGCGTGGCCGCCAGAATAGGTGGCTCAGGTGGCATTCCCATTTCAATCCATCGGATTGTTCGGCAGGCCGAAGAAGGAAAAGCCAAAGCCACATAGCCGGCGTTCAGGCCCTCACAGATGGTTTCCCAGAATGGGCGCGCCGGCGGCGCGCAGGGGGCCGGCGGCGGAGCGCATCGTGTTCGATCCGCTCGAGCCTCGACTGCTGCTCAACGCGGACGTGCTGTCGCTTAATCTGGCGCATGAGACGGGTCCGCTCCCGGTCGACCACAGCCTCATCGTTGAACTGGTCAACGCCACCGAGCAGGTCAACAACCAGAGCGTTTCCGTCCAGCGGGTCCAGATCGTCGATCAAAGCAACGGCGACGCCGTCCTGGCGTTCGGCGATCTGAGCCAGGTCTCGGCGATAGCGATCGCCGGGGGGACCGGCAATACGACGCTCACCATCGACGAGGCCTCGTTCGGAACCACGACGGCGCCGAAGATTTCGTTCAGCGGCGGAAGCGGGCAGAACACGGTCGTCTTCGACAATCCGGGCGCGACCAACTGGACGCTGACCGGCGCCAACGCCGGCGAGGTCACGGGCGGCGGCGTCGACCTGACGTTCTCGGGCGTGCAGAACCTGAGCGGCGCGGGCGGCGGCGCCAATACGCTGACGGTCGATCAGGGCGGGACGCTGTCGGGCGTGTTCGACGGCGGCGCGGGCGGCAAGAACGCGCTGATCTTCGACAACGGGCCGCATCAGAGCGCGTCGACCCTCGTCGGCTCGACGCCCGGTTCGGGGGTCGTCACGCTCGATGGGCAGGCGCTCGCCTACGCCGACGTCGGATCCGTCAACGTCGGCGACCCCTCGTCGTACGCCGTCTACCCGCCGAGCCCCTTCTCGACCGGCGTCGCCATCGATCTCACGCAGGCGACGGACGGTTCCGGCAATCTGGTCGTCGACGCCGGCGGCACGAACACGACGATCGCCGCAGACCCCGGGGTAGCGTTCACGTTGCAGCTCAGTTCCGGCAACTCGCTGACCGTTGGGCCGCTCACGTTCGGCTCGGCGTCCGGCGACGTCCCGGCGACGGGCCTGGTCATCGACGGCGGCGGCGACAACAGCGTGACGGTCGTGGCGGGAGCCGCTGGCTCTTCCTTATCGCCGATCGCGTTCGTCGGCGGCGGCGGGACGAACACGGTCGTCTTCGACAATTCGGGGGCGACGAACTGGACGCTGAACGGGACTGGGGCGGGCGAGGCCAAGGGTGGCGGCGCCGACCTCACGTTCTCGGGCGTGCAGAACCTGACCGGCGGCCTCGGCGGCGCCAATACGCTGACCGTCGAGCAGGGCGGAACGCTGTCGGGCACGTTCGACGGCGGCTCGGGCGGGCAGAACACGATCGTCTACGCCATCGGAACGAGCGCGCCGACGGTCGCCAATGGCAATGTCCAGACGTTCGATTACGGCGCCAGCTTCCAGGGGACCAGCGACACCGGAACCTTGTCCTGGAACGGGAACGCCTTCGAACTCGACGAATCCGGCCACTCGGCGCAGACGTTCTCGGCGCCTGATGTTACGCTCCTGAGCGGCGACACGCTGACCGTCGACGCGCTCAATATCGACAGCAACGCCCCCGGCCTTGCTTTCAATATCACAGGCGCGGGAAGCTCGATCGAATTTGCCGGAAGCGTCACCAACTCCGCCGGCGTTTCGGCGTCGTTGACGAGTTCGGACACGCATTCGATTCAGACGACAACGCTGGGCGCGCTTACGGCGGATACCGCGGAGAGTATCCCCGAGGCGGGCCAGTCGATTTCGCCAAGCGCGTCGATATCCGTGGATGGGGGCGTCGTCATCAGCGCCGGTTCGATCTCCTTCTCGGCGACGTCGAATTCGACCGAGTTCGATCACAGACACGGACGCCGTTTCCGCCCCGCTGGTTACAAGCGCTTCGATCACGACGACGAACAGTGCGACGATCAGCATCGATGGCGCGCTGGAGACGCCTGGCGCCGTTTTGCTGACCACGAACGTCAATGTCGGCGACACGATTTCCGTCGGCAGCGCGTCGGCAAATTTCTTGGATCAGGCCGTTCTTCTGCAATCCGTCACGGTCACCGCGAACGACACGTCCGGGATCGCGTTCGGCGCGGGATCGAAGGTGACGGGAGCGAATGGCGTTGGAAGCGCCGCCTCCGTCGACGCCGGAGCGAGCACGAACGTCGATGTGACGATCAACGCCCAAAACATCGGCGCCGGGGTGCTGTCGGGAATCGTATCCGTCCCGGTCGCCGTCAACGTCACCAACGAGACGACGGTTGCCGTAGATCCGGCGGCCTCGATCGCCGTCGGGTCGGGAGGCGCGACCCTGTCGGCAAACGATCAGACCAATGTGACGACGGCGCTTTCGCTCGACGATCCGCTCAACATCCCGGTCGCAAACGGCGTGTTTGTCTTCAGCGCGCTCGACAGCAAAGTCACGCTGTCGCGGCTGACCAGCGTGACGGTCGGCTCCTCGGCCGTCACGACGCAGCCCGGAATGTCCGCCCCCTATACGCTCGACGCGACCGGCGGGGACATCGCCCTCTCGGCGACGAGCGGCGGGACGATCAGCAACGCCGAGACCTCCACCGGGCTCGGAACCGTCGAGATCGACGCGCCCGTCAGCAGCACGACTCCGTCCTACGGCGACACGACAACCGTCACGGTGCAGGGGGTCAATGTCACGGCCACCGGACTGTCGCTGACCGCGACCAGCGGCACGCAATATTCGGATTCCGGTCATCTCTCCTCGATCGATGTCGAAGGCTCGACCGCGGCTTCCGTGGATGCAAGCGACTTCACCGTCGGCTCCGACGGCCTTGTTGTCGACGCGCAAGACAACTCGGCCCTTTCGGCCTCCTCGGTCGCTCCGGACTTTTCCCAAAGCAACCCGACCGGGCCCATCGCCCTCGCGCGCACCTCGGCCGAAAACACCTTCGACAAGAGCATCACGGCGTCGATCGACAATTCGACCGTGAATTCCGGCGGCGTCGTGCGGGTCGAGGCGGTGGACAACGCCTCGCTGTCGACCGACGTCACGATGGTTTCGAACGCGACGACACCGTCCGACGTGTCGATCTCCGGCGGAGGCATGGTGGCGGTCAATCTCGTCAACGGCGCCGTTTCGGCGACGATCGACAACTCGACCGTCAGCGCGTTCGGCGACGTCCAGGTGCTCGCCGGCGATTCGTCGTCCGTGACGGCGCGAGCGGAAACCAGCACCATCGCGAGCGGAAATTCGACGTCGGTCAGCGTGGCCGGAACGATCGCGCTGAACGCGATCGGATGGTCCTTCGACACGGGCCAACCTGGCGGCGCGGGCGCCGAAGCGATCGCGGGAGCCACGCTCGGCACGATCGTCGGCTCGAACAGTTTCTGGACCGACAACGCCCCGAGCGATCCGACCGCGCCGGGACCAACTCGTCCAACGTCACGGCGAGCATCACGAACTCCACGCTGAGCGTGGGCGGCGCGCTGACCGTGCAGGCGGTGGCGAGCGGTACGGTGACGTCGACCGTCACCAACGTGTCCGAGGCTACCTCGACCGCCAGCGGCAACGGCCTGGCTGTCGCGGTCGGCGGGCTCGTGGCGTCGAACCGGGTGAGCCGGGCTGCGGCGGCGTTCCTCGACCTTGTCACGCCGATTGTGGCCGGCCAAGCCCTGGCGGCGGGCGCGATCGTCGTCAACGCGCAGAACAACGCGGCGATCACCTCGAACTCGACGCTGGTCACATCCGCCGTCTCGGCCTCGACCGGCGCGAAAACGACCTACGTCTCCAACCAGAAGGCCGGCAACGCCAGCAACACGAACAGCAATCTCCAGAGCACGACCACGCTCAAGTTCGGCGATACAGTGCTCTATCAGGCGACCTATTCGACCGCGAACCTGTTCGGGACCAGCGTCCCGAAGACGGAGACGATCAATCCTGGCGACACGGTCTTCGTTGCGCCCGGCTTCACCGGGTCGGGAACGCCCGACCAAGTCTATGAGTACACGGGCTCGACGCCGGAAACGATCAACCTCGAGACAGAGAACTACACGACTGGGCCGTGGACCGCGATCTCCGCGGTCGAGGGCGCGGTCTACAAGTTCATGGGGCCGAGCGGCACGGCGGTCAATCTCGCGACGGGCCTCCTCTACGACGCGACGAGCGGCGACCCGATAACCGAATTCGAACTCTACGACGGCGAACAAGAACCAGAATTATTACGACCTCGGCTATTGGCAGCAGGTCCCGAAGGCGCAGCTCCAGGCCAGCACGGACGACAAGGGCAAGTCGACGAGCGGCTCGGCCAGCGGCGCGACGGTCGGCGGCGTCGTGGTGCTCAACGAAACGCACGGCGGGGCCTACGCGATCGTCACCAGCTCGACCGTGAAGGGCGCCTTGCTCCAGGTCACGGCGAACGACAACGAAACGATCAGCGCGACGCTCGACGCAACGGCGACCTCGACGGCGGGCTCCTCCTTCGGCAGCAGTTCGACCAACTCCAGCACGGGGACGACGCTCGCGGTCAACGGTTCGATCGCGATCAACGAGATCCTTGGCGGGGCCGAGGCCTACATCACCGGCAGCACGGTCACGACCACGGGCGCAACGAGCGGCGACGTCGACGTCGAGGCGACCAATTCCTCGACCATCACCGCCACGACCGCGAGCGCGACGACGGCCAGCAGCTCGGGCGGGCTCGCCGCTGCGGTGGGCGTCATTCTCGCCGACAACACCATCGGCGCGGACTTCCAGAAATCTGCTGTCCCTCACCGTCGACGCCATCGCCGGCGGGGACGTGCTCGGCTCCCCGAACGCGGCCGACACGACCGCCTATATCCATGATTCGACCGTCACCTCTGCGGGCGGGCTCACCGTGTCCGCGACGTCGACCGAGGCCATCAGCGCGACCGTCACCAACGCGGCGACCGCCGCGGTCGAGCCGAGCGCCGGCAGCTCGAGCTACAGCGCGTCCGCGGTGCTCACCGACAACCAGATCCTGACGGACGTCACGGCCTATATCGACAACACGGGGGCAGTGACGAGCGATCCCGTAAAGGCGACCAACGCCGTGACCGTCAAGGCGGCCAATTCCGCCTCGATCACCGCCTCGTCGTCGATTACGGCGCTCGGCACCCAGGCCGCCGCAGGCCCCGCGAACGACTACGCCAATCTCGCCTCAGCGAGCTACAAGTACACGAACCTTTCCGGCACGGAGGATCTCAACTTCGGCGACCAGGTCGCCGTCGAGCAGACCAACGGGACGATCATCGTCTACCGCTTCATGGGCGACAGCGACGAGGGCAAGGGCATCGACCTCGGCGCGCTGACCGGCGCCACCGCGAGCATGGCCTACACAGAATCTGGAGTACTGGAAGCCGCTGTCGGCCGACCAGCTCAAAGAGGAGGCCAAAGCCCAGTCCGCCAATCCGAAGTCGGGAGCTTCGACCAGCGAAACGGTCACGCAGAATTCGGCGTTCAGCTCCGCGAGTCTCTACCTCCTGTTCGATTACAACAACGTGCAAAGCTCGACCGAGAGCTACGTCTCCAACTCGACGGTGACGGGCGGCAGCGTCGCGGTCGATTCGACCGACAGCGCCACCATCTCGGCGACTGATTCCAGCACCGTGACGACGGCCACCGGCGCGACGGGCGCGGGCGGCATGGTGACGACCAATCACGTCCTGGGTAGCGCCGAAGCCTACATCGAGGGCGCGACGGTTACGGCGAAGACCGGGCAGGCGTCGGTCGACGCCGAGAACACGAGCGCGATTACCGCGACCGATTCGACCGCGCTCACCGCCGACGGGAACGCGGTCTCGCTGATGGCGGCCTTCAACGTCATCGGGTGGAGCGACGACAACTTCGGCTCGCTGGCGCTCGCCGCGCTGATCGGAACGGATCAACTGCTCGGCGCCCAGACGCCCGACCAGACGCTCGCCTATATCAGCGGCGCCTCGACCGTGACGGCCGCGACCGACGTCCTGGTCACCGCCAACGGCAGCGCGACGATCACAGCCAGCGTCGCCAACCAGGCCTCGGCCGGCAATGGCGACGCCACCGCGACGGTCAGCGTCGGCGGCGTGCTCGCGACCAACAAGATCAATACCGCAACCGAGGCTTACATCGGCACATCGCCTGGCGATGTTGCGACAGCGGCCTCGCTCGACACCTCCTCTGTGACCGCGACCGGCGGGACCGTCGCCGTTAGCGCGACCGACAAGCCGACGCTGAGCGCCTCGTCCTCGATCACGATCAGCGCCCAGGCCTCGACCGGCGGCGTCGCCAGCGCGCTTTCCGGCGATTATCTCTACACCGACAAGTCCGGGGTGCAGACGGTCAAGAAGGGCGATCAGGTCTACGTCAACGGGACCGTCTACACCTATCTTGGAAACGGCGACAGCGTGGATCTCGGCAGCGACGCCTCGATCTCAGGGCAGACGCCGACCGACTACACCGACACGACCCTATGGCAAGCAGGCGGCGACGGGTCGGCTTCGACCGACGCCTCCAACGCCGAGTCGAAGGCGGTTGGCGCGGTGTTCGTGCTCAACGACGTCCGGGGCTACGCCGACGCCGAGATCAACGCGGCGCCGAGCGCGGCGACGTCCGGGTCCGGCACGATCACCGGCGGAACGGGGATCAGCGTCAAAGCCAATGAGGCCGCCTCGATCGCGGCCTTCACCCAGAGCAATCTGACGTCCACGGGCGGCGGCAACGGCTCGAAAGGCGGCGCCACGACGAGTGGCGGCGGCCTCGCTCTCGGCGGCGCGATCGACACCAACCTCGTACTCGGCAATGCGCAGGCCTCCATCCAGGGCGCGACCCTGAACGCCGGCTCCTCGGGCGTCGTCGTCGACGCCGAGGACACCGCGCAACTCGACGCCGAGACGCTGGTCGCCTCCTCGACCGGAAGCGGCGGCGGCACGCAGGGCGCGCTCGGCCTCTCGATCGCCTTCAACTCGATCGGCTACGCTCCGGAGAACTTCCTGTTCAACCTGGTCGACGACCTCGTTGGCGGCGACTACCTGTCGAACCCGACGCCGGACAACGCGACGGCGTTCGTCACAGGCGTGACCGTTACCGGCGATGCCGGAGGCTTCTCGGTCACCGCGGAAAGCAACGAGCAGGTCAACGCCACCGTCAGCAACGCGGCCACCTCGACGACGTCCGATCTCTACAACGCGTCGAGCGACGGCTTCGGCGGTGCCTTCGCCTCCAACAAGGTCGACGGCAGCGCGGACGCCTACATTGACGCAATCAATATCGACCCCAGCACGGAGCTCCCTTCGTCGGTCCCGGTCTCCGGCTCGCTCGTCGTCCAGGCCACCGACGGCTCCGGCATCTATTCCAACGTCAAGCTCGTCTCGAGCGCCATCGTGACGAGCGATGGCGGGACCGGCGCGCTGGATCAACTGATTGCGAACGGATCCTCCACCCCGACGCTTACGGCCGCGCCGGGCTCCGGCGTGACGGACACCCAATTTGTCCATCCCGGGGACACGGTCCAATTGGCCGGCGCGCCCGACTACACCGTCGGGCCAAACGCCAGCTCGGCCCAGACGCTGACCGTGGGCGACGTGATCCTGGACGACGGGAACCTCTACCGCTACGTCGGCACGGACGGATTGCCGGTCGACCTCCAGAACGACATCTCCGCCAATGCCGACTTCCAATTGATCGGCGCGCAGGGCCAGACTTACGCCTATATCGGTTCATCCGCGTCCAGCATCGATCTGAACAGCGCGAACTACACCGACACGACGACCTGGAGCGTCCCCAAGGCCTACAGCGATGTTCCGACGAGCGGCGCGACCAACACGCAGACCCTGAATCCGGGCGACCGGGTGTCTGTCGAGTCCGGTTACGACACGCCGGCCTACACCGTGGGGACCACGCCTGCGACAAATTCGAGCGTGACGTTGAACGCAGGCGACGTGATCGCCGACGGCTCGAACCTGTACCGCTACGTGGGGACCTCGGGGACAGCCTTCGACCTCACCACCAACTCGAAGATCACGACCGACACGACGGACTTCAAGCAAATCGGCGGCGCCGGCGGGCAGACCTACGTCTATATCGGGGCGGCCAAGTCCTCCGTCGATTTGCATAACGCGAATTACGCCGATCCGACCCAGTGGCGTCTCGCCACAGCCTACAGCGCCGCGCCAGCGGCCGGCGTCGTGAACAACGAGCAGACCCTCTATTACGGCGACACGGTGTCCGTCGGGGCCGGCTACGACGATCCGGATTATACGGTTGGGACAGGCGCCAGCGCCGCGCAGAAACTGAACCAGGGCGACGTCATCCTCGACGGCTCGACGCTGTACCGCTACGTGGGGACCTCGGGGACAGCCTTCGACCTCACCACCGGCTGCGACGATCACGGCCGACACGACGGACTTCAAGCAAATCGGCGGCGAGGAGGGTCAGACTTACGAATATCTGGGGCCGCCAGCTGCGGCAGGCGGCAGCCCGACCGGCTCTTCGGCCGCTCCGGTCGACCTTTTCAACACCGACTACACCAATCTCGCCTACTGGAAGCTCGTCCCTCTGACGAACGCCATTCCCGCCGGCGTGAAAACGAGCGCCACCACGGATTCGACCGGCGGAGCGGGCAACGACAGCTCGGCCTCCTCCAACAAGTCCAGCTCGAAGGGCTCCACCCCGTCGCCGTCCAGCGCCGCGGCGGTCGGCGGAATCCTGGTCCTGAACGACGTCCAGTCGGCGACCCATGCCTATATCACCGACGGCAAACATCTCGGCCAATACGGTCAAGGTTGCGGCGATCGACGGAGCGACCATCTCCGCCACCAACGACAGTACGGTGGTCGCCGGGACGAGCGGGCTCGGCGGGGACAATTCCTCGGCGAATGACCACAAGGGCGGAACCGACCTTGCGGTCAACGGCGTCATCGCGACCAATCTCATCCAGAATTCCGCCATCGCGGATGTGACGTCGAGCACGCTGACGGCGACCGGCGCGAATGCTCCGGACGGGACCGCTGCGCTGTGGATCGACGCGGAGAACACGTCGAACATCACCGCGACGACACAAGCGCAGACGTCGTCGTCGTCGTCGGGGGGCGGCAACGCAACGTCGGTCGGCCTCGTGCTGGCGTTCAACACGATCGGCTACGATGCGAGCAACGTGCTGTTCAACGCGGTCGACGCGCTGCTCGGCAACGCGCTGCTGGGAGACGAGAACGCAGGCGGCGCCACGGCTTCCGCATCCGATTCGACGCTGGGCGCCTTGCTCGGCGACGTTTCGATCACCGCCGATAACGCGGCGAAGATCGACGCGGTGACGACCAATCTCACCTCGTCGCTTGGCGCGGCGTTGGAGAAGGCGAAGACGACGGCAGTCGGGGCGATCCTCGCCACGAATCTGAGCGACGCCGCGGCCAACGCCTCTGTCACCGGCGGATCGATCACCGCAACGGGCGGCGTCACGATCCAATCGCTCGACCGCGCGTCGATCAACGCCGTCGACGATCAGGTCGTGTCCGCGGTGCAAACCGACGGCAGCAGCAGCGCGTCGAGCGACAGCCTGCTTGCCAAATACGCCGCGCAGATCCAGCAGGGCTATCTGTACACGACCAAGTCGGGCACGCAGCTCGTCACGCCCGGCCAGATCGTCTATGACGACCAGAACCAGTCCTATTACATCCTGCTCGGCACGCCGAGCGACTTGACCGATCAGCCGGTCTCCATCGACCTTTCGAATACGGCCCAGTATTCGATTGCGGACAAGACAGCGGCTGAGCTGGTGTCCCAGTTGACGCCTTACTGGGCGCCGTTCACCAGCCTGAGCGACTCCGAAACGCAGCTTCTGACCGACCTGACGAACTTCAGCACGACCAAGAGCGACGGCGACAAGGGAACCGGATCGACCTCGACCGCGGTCGGCGCGATCTTCGTGCTGAACACGATCACCGATGCGTCCTCGGCCTCCGAGACCGGGGCGGCGATCACCAGTGGCAACCTCGCCAAGTCGACGCCGACGGCGACGGGCGGCGCCATCACGATCTCCGCCACGAATAAAAGCACCATCACGGCCAAGAACGACAGCACCGTCACGGCGTCGTCCGGCACGGCGAGTCCGACGGCCTCGAGCGGCGGGACAAGGAATCGCCGTCAACGGCATCGTCGCCACCAACAACATTCTCGCCTCGACCCAGGCCTTCGCCAGCGGCGGCAGCCTGACAGCATACGGCACGGCCGGCGCGGTCGACGTCACGGCGCTGTCGAACGCGTCGATCAACTCCGAGAACAGCGCCTCGACCGATGGCGACACGACCTCCGTCGGCGTCGTCCTCGCCTTCAACACCATTGGCATTCCGCTGTCCGCCGCCGGCTTCCTCGAGAACACGGTCGACACGCTGATCGGCACGCACCTTGCCGGGCAACAGCCGGATCAGGTGTACGCCTACATCGACGGCGCGACGACCAGCGCGGGCGACGGCGTCAGCGTTCAGGCGACCGAAGACTCCACGATCACCGCCAACATCAGCAACTCGGAGACCGGCCTGTTCTCCTCGGGCACGAGCGTCGCCGCGACGCCTCACGCTGAACGAGGTGGCCACGGACGTCGAAGCCTGGATCGCGGGCGGAAAGACCACCGCGACCGCGGGCGACATCGACATCGAAGCCCAGGGCCAGTCGACCATCACGTCCACGGTGACCTCGCCGGTCATCAAGCTCGCGGCGAACTTCTCCAGCAACGGAGGAAACCAGAACGCCGAGACGGTCGCGGTCGCCATCGCCCGCAACATCATCGACAACACGGTCGCCGCCATGGCCGGGCAGACGGCGAGCCAGCGTCACGGTCGCCAGCCCTGACGCAACGCTCGACGCCGAAGACGGAAACGTCGCCATCACCGCCGAGCAGACGGCCGCGATCGCGGCGACCTCCGCGTCCGCGGCGGTCAGCATCAGTGCGACGTCGAAGCGGCTCGACCCAATCCTTCGCCGGCGGCGGCGCCGTCGCCGTCAACACGATCCTCGGCCGCGTCACGGCGTCCTCGACGGGCTCATCGCTCACCGCGGCCGTCTCGGGCGCCGGCGGAATCGCGGTCAAGGCGACCTACGGCGGTTCGATCCAGGCGACCGTGGCGGCTCTGGCGGCCTCGGTCGCGGCCAGCGACGGCGCCGCCGACGCGGTGGTCTTGGGCGCGGCGGTCGCGCTCAACCTGATCGGCTGGAACGGAACGGTCGCCGACGAGACCCAGGACTCGCAAGCTCCGATCGCCCTGTCCGCAACGGTGAGCGGCGGGTCGCTCTCGGCGGGCGGCGCGATTCTGGTCAACGCGCAATCGACCGCGACGATCAACGCGACGACGGCCGCCGCAGCGGTTGCGGTCGCGGTCTCGACCGGCAGCAGCGGCGGCGGCGGAGGAGGAGGCAGCTCCACCGATCCATCGAAGTCGCCGACGGACGCGGACACCGAAGGCCTCGGTTCGGACCCGGGAGCGCTTGGCCAGGCCCTGTCGCCGACGTCGTCGGGTACAAGTTCGACGAATAGCGGCGTCGCAAGCGTCGACGAAGGCAGCGACGCCGATACGAGCCAGGCCAAAGGCGGCACCACCACCGGCAGCGACGAGACCAATGCGAGCGAGGTCACCGGCTCGAATGTGGAGACGGAGCCGCCCCGGCGTCGAGCCTGAACTCGAGTTCGAGTTCGACTTCGGGCTCGAGCGGCGGGTCGACGAGCCAGGGGACGAACATCGGCTTCACCGCCGCGGGCGTCTATACCGAGAACAAGATCGCGGTGGACAGCACCGCGTCGATCGAGGACACGTCAAGCGTCTCCAGCGGAACGGGCGTGACAGTTTCGGCGTCCGATCAGGCGACGATCAATTCGTTCGACGGCGCCGCCGCGGTGAGCGCGGATCTGACGGGCGGCCAAAGCAGCGCAAGCAACGCGAAGGCGGTAGCGATCGGCATAGGCATCGCCCGCAACACGATTCAGGACACCGTCAACGCGCATGTCTCCGACTCGACGATCACGGGCGCGAATGCGCCGCTGACGGTCAGCGCCGTTCAAGCCAACTCGATTACGGCGGTCTCGATCGCTGCGGCGCTCGCCGTCGTGGCCTCGACGGGTTCGAGCTCGCTCGGCGTCGCGGGCGGCGGTTCGCTGGCGGACAATCTGATCGGCGTCTCTACGCTTGCGTACGTCACGCGCAGCACGCTCGGCGTGGCCGCCACGCCGATCGGCGCCGTCACGGTCTCCGCAAGCGACACGTCGTCGATCCAGGCGACCGTCGCGGCGGTCGCGGCGACCGTCGCGATCAGCACAAGCTCTTCGGGAACCGGCGTCGCGATCGGCGCGTCTCTCGCGCACAACCGCATCAGCGACGGAACGGACCTCGGCGACGGCTCGGTCAACGCCTATATCGCCACATCGGACGTGACGGCCGGGCAGGTCTCCGTCACCGCCCGGTCGCAACAGGCGATCAGCGCCCTGGTCGCGGCCGGATCGGTCGCCATTTCCGGCGGCGACAGCACGGGCCTCGCGGTTTCCGGCGCGGGGGCGGTCGCGCTCAACGAGATCAATCTGTCGGTCAACGCCTCGATCGACGGGGCGCAACACGACCTGGCAGGCGCGCCAGAACTCAAGTTACAGCACAAACCCGGCGACCTCTGTCATCACGGCGAGCGGCGTCACCGTCAGCGCGGCGGATACGTCCTCCATCCAGGCGACCGTGCTGGCCGGCTCGGTCGCCGGCGCCTTCGGCGGCGAGAGCGGGTACTCGATCGCGATCGGCGTGTCCTTTGCGCGCAACGCCATCACCAATCCGGTGACAGCCCAGATCGCCGACGTGAAGTCGCTGACCACCGTGACCGGGGCGGCTCAGGTTGCGGCGGCCGAGAACGCCTCGATCAGCGCCACGACCGCCGCGGCGGCGGTCTCGGTCGCCGTCGGCGGCGGCCCGAACGGCGTTGCGGTCGGCGGCGGCGGCGCGATCGCGCTGAACGTCATCGGCGTCGATACGACGGCGGACATCACGGGCTCGCAGCTCGTCGAGGTCGGCGACGTCATCGTCACGGCGATCGACAGCTCGTCGATCAACGCGCAGGTCTTGGCGGTCGCCGCGTCCGTTGCGGTCGGCGACACGGCCGGCGTCGGCGTCGCGCTCGGCGTTTCGGTGGCCGACAACCAGATCGACGGCGTGTCGGGCTCGCAAGGGGCTCTGACCGCCGACATCGCCGACAGCGGCGTCGACAGTTCGGGCGACGTCGAGGTCGACGCCTACTCGACCCAGACGATCATCGCGGACACGCTCGCCGGGGCGGTCGCGATTGGCGGCGGCGGCGAGACGGGCGTGGCGGTCGCGGGCGCGGGCGTCTATGTCGCGAACCTGATCAGCCTCGCGATCACCGCCGACATCGACGGCGGCAATTCGGCCGACATCACGGCGGCCAGCGTGTCCGTCAACGCCTACGACGCCTCCGAGATCGATTCGATCGACGGCGCGGCCGCGGTCTCCGCGAGCTTCGGCGGCGAGGCGGGCGTCTCGGTGTCGATCGGGCTGTCGATCGCGCAGAACACGATCGACGATCCGGTGTCGGCCTATATCCAGAATGTCGCTTCGCTCAACGCGACAAGCGTCAGCACCTCGGAAGACCGGACGCTCAACCCCGGCGACATCGTGCAGCTGCCGAACGGCGTCGCGTACGAATATGTCGGGACGACGGCAGAAGCGTTCAATCTCGACGCGGCGGGGACGTTCTCGAGTTCGTCGTGGACGCAGGTCGGTTTCGTCACCACCGGCCCGAATGGCGGCGGCACACAACAGCTCGCTTCGCTCGCGCCCGGCGACACCGTGACGATCGGCGCCGGCTTCAACACGCCGACATACACGGCTTCGGACGGCGTCGAGACGCTTACACCGGGCGAGCTCGTTTCCGACGCCAAGGGCGTCGTGTACGCGTACAAAGGCGCTAGCGGGACACAGTCGGTCGACCTATCGAACGCCGATTTCACCGACGCGACGACATGGACGCGCGTGGCGTCGCCGGGCGACGTCTACACCTACATCGGCCCGACGAACGCCAACGCCGACATCAACAGCCAAGCTTATTACAACACGGCGCTCTGGGTCGCGGCGGCCGGGGCGACCGGCAAGGCGAGCTTCAACACGGCCTTGCCGAAGAACGCCTCGAGCAATTCGGCCACGCTCGCCGACGGCGATACGGTCGAACTCGTCGCCAACTTCAGCGTCCAGACAGGAAAATACAAAGTCAGCCAATTCGAAGTCGGCCAAAGCGAGACGCTCGCGACCGGCGACACCGTTCAGGCGGCGAATGGAGACGTCTACAAATACACTGGGAACGGCTTGACCGAAGACTTGACCACTGAAGGTTTCAATTCGTCGTATTGGACGGAACTGAATGTGGTCACGCTCGCGACCGGCGACACGGTCGAGGCGACCAACGGGCTTGTCTACGCCTACAAGGGAAGCGCCGGCTCCGACGACATCGCAATCGAGACATTCTCCGCCACGAACTGGACGCTCCTCGGATCGGCCGGACAGATCTACACCTATGTCGGATCGACCTCTCCGCCCGCGGTAAATTTGAACAATCAGAGCTACAGCACCGATACGACGAAGAGCTGGGCGCTGGCGCCGTCCGGCGTGACGCAGAATTTCGCCAAGGCGTCGGCGACCTACCTGACTGGGGCCCCCTCCGCCAGTCTCAGCGACCTCGTCAATGTTGCAACAGGCGACACCGTTCAAATCGTCGCCGATTTCCAAGTGTCGCAAACGAGCCAGACGGTCGTCGCCGGCGACACGGTCGAGGACACGAACGGGAACGTCTACGCCTACGGCGGCGGCGCCGCGTCCGAAACGGTTGCGAACTTCAGCGCCTCCTCCAGCGCCTGGCTTCTGCTCGGGAAGGCCGGGGACACCTACACATATGTCCCGACCTCTTCGGCGACACTCGACCTCAATCAGCAGTCGTACAGCACAGACACGACGAACTGGGCGTTCGTACAAAACCCCACAGGGCCGGCGAATTACGAGACCGGCGCCAGCGTGGTCAAGGCGGGCGACACGCTCGAAATCGTCGCGGATTTCCTTGCGTCGCAAACAACCCAGAAGGTCGTCGTCGGCGACACCGTCGAGGCCACAAACGGGAACGTCTACGCTTACGCTGGCGCCAACGCGTCCGAGACAGTCGCGAACTTCAGCACCTCTTCAAGCGATTGGAAGCTCCTCGGGCAGGCTGGTCAGATCTACGGCTATGTTGGATCGACCTCTCCGACGACCCTCGACCTGAATGACCAGAGCTATTCTTCCTCCGGGAATTGGTCCCTCGTCCAGCAGAACCAGTCCCTGATCTATGGCGACACGGTAACCCTGAGCGTCGGCGCGTTGCCGGGCGAAGCCTTCGGACAAGTCTACCGCTACATCGGGCAGGCGCAGACCGTCGATATCGACAACGCGAACTACGCCGACACGTCGCTCTGGGCGCCGGTCACGCCGGGCAGCCGGCCGTCCGTCTATGTGCTCCCGAATCCGTCGACTCCGTCGGGCGCGGTGCAGGTCACGGCCAACGAGAGCGCGACGATCACCTCCGTTTCGGTTGCGGCCGCGCTGTCGATCGCCGCCGGAGGCTCGGCCGGCGTGTCGGTCGCCGGCGGCGGCTCGTCGGCGGTCAATCAGGTCGCGGCGATGACGACCGCCGACATCAGCGATGTCAAGATCGGCAGCGATACATCCGCGATCGGCGGCGGGGTCACGGTCGCAGCGACCGACTCCTCGCGCATCACCGCGACCGAAGCGGTGATCGCGGCCAGCGTCGGCATCGGCGGAGACGCCGGCGTCGGCGTGGCGATCGGCATATCCGTCGCGTTCAACACGATCACCAAGGACGGGACGGCGAGCGGCGGGCAGGGCAAGGTCAGCGCTTCCGTCGTCGATTTCGAGCATCTGGGCCGACGGACTTCTGAACGTCCAGGCCCTCTCGAGCGAGACGATCGAAGCCTCGATCATCACCGTGGCGGCGGGCCTGAGCGGCGGCGGCGCGGCGGGCGTGCAGGCGAGCGCAGCGGGCGTCGGCGTGGTCAACACCTCCGACGTTGCGACCAGCGCCGAGATTGCGGATGACAACAACACGAGCATGACGATCGTCGCGGGCGCCGTCGACGTCGCGGCGAACGACACGTCGGTGATCGATGCGCTCGGCGCCTCGGTCGCGGTCGCGGTCGCCTTCGGCGGCGCGGCCGGCGTGGCGGTCGGCATCGGCCTGACGGTTGCCGAGAACGTGATCGACGATCCGGTGACGGCGACGATCAGCGGCGTGGAATCGCTGACGATCGCGGCGGCTCCCGACATCGACGTCACGAGCCCCGTGAGCGCGGGAACGGTCAGCGTGACCGCGACCGAAAACGCGAAGATCGTCGTCGACGCGGCCGCCGCGGCGGTCTCGGCCGGCGTCGGCGGCTCGACCGGCGTAGCGGTGGCGGGCGGCGGCGTCGTGGCGTTGAACGAAATCGACGACCAGACGACGGCGACCGTCACCGGCTCGACCCTGGGAACGGCCCAGAACACGAAGCTCGGCGCCGTCACCGTGTCGGCGACCGACAACGCCACCATCAAGTCGGAGATCATCTCTGCAGCCGCCTCGATCGCGGTCGGGGGCGACGCCGGCGTCGGCGTCGCGATCGGCATTTCGGTCGCGCGCAACCAGATCGACGGGTCGGCTGCGCTGACCGCACTGAAGAGCGGCGACATCATCGCCGACGGTTCGACGCTGTACCGGTACACTGGCTCCGGCGAGAGCGTCGATCTTTCGAACGACGCGGCGATCGTCAGCGACAGCGAGGACTTCACGAACCTCGGCACGACGAACGATCCGGACGAGGCCGGCGACGTCGCGACTGTCGTAGCGGGGCATGGCGTCGTCTCTTCGTATACGGTCACCTACAAGATTGCATCGACGGAGCAGCCGAGCGCAGGCGTGCCGGCAGGGCAGGGACAGGGCAAGGTCAGCGCGAGCGTCTCCGGCTCGAGCGTGACAGGTTCCGGCGCCATGGGCGTGACCGCCACGTCCGGCGAATGGATCGAGGCCGACGTCGCCGCGATCGCCGTGTCCGTGGCAGGGGGGACCGTCGGCGTCGCCGCTTCCGTCGGCGGGACATTCGTCACGAACGAGATCAACGTCGCGACAAGCGCGACGATCGACGGCGAGAACTCCGGCGCCATCAAGGTCGGCTCGCTCGACGTCGAGGCGACGGATCAGGCCGCCATCACCGCCAATGCGCTCGCAGCCGGCGTCAGCGCCGCCTTCGGCGCCGTCGGCGTCGCTTTCGCCATCGGCGTGTCGGCCGGCGTGAATACGATCGACAATTCCGTCACGGCCTCGATCAGCAAGGAACCCTCCGTGACAACCACGGCGGGCGACGTTCTGGTCAGCGCGACCGAAAACGCGACAATCACCGCGAATGCGGCGGCCGCTTCGATCTCGATCTCCGGCGGAGGGTTCGCAGTCTCCGTCTCAGGGGCGGGCGCTTCGGCCGAAAACGACATCCTCGGCGGCGTCACGGCCGACCTGTTCGATAGTACGATCCACTCGGCCTCCGACGTGGACGTCGAGGCGTTCGACACCAGCACGATCGACGCCAACATCGTCGCAGTGTCCGCGGCGGTCGCGGCCGGCGCGGCCGGCGGAGCGGCCGCCATCGGCGTATCGGTCGCCGAGAACGACATCGGTTCCTCGTCCGCTTCGATACCGGTGACGGCCTTCTCGACCGACGCCAACGTGACGGCGTCTGGAACGTTCAATCTGGAAGCGACCAACGACGCCTCCATTGACGCCAACGTCGGCTCCTTCGTGGCGGCGATCGCCTCCGACGTGGCGGCCAGCGGGGCCGGGGCCTCGGCGACCAACGCTATCGACATGGCCGTCTCGGCTTATGTTTCGAGCGATCTGGCTCCGGATTCGACGGCGTCCGTCGTCAAAGCCGGCAGCGTCAACATTTCCGCCTTGGACACCTCGAAAATCGACGCGGAGGTCGACTCCGCAGCGCTTTCGCTGGCCGCCGGCAATATCGGCGCTTCGGTCTCGATCGGCGTCTCCCTGGCGAAAAATACGATTTCCAACTCTGTCGAAGCCTATATCTCGTACTCCGCGGCGACGGCGTCGAGCGGATCGGTCGACCTTTCCGCGAACAAGGACAAGGACAGCAGCATTACCGCGCAGGCCTCGGCCGCGGCGGTTTCGATTGGAGCAGGCGGCTTCGGCCTTGCGCTGGCCGGCGGCGGCGCGCAGGCGACCAACGTCATCCTCGGCGACACGGAAGCCTACTTCGACAGCAGCACGATCACCGCGACGCATGGGGGCGTCAGCGCCGACGCGTCGGCGACCTCGAAGATCCACGCCACCATCGCGGCGATCTCGGCCGCGGCCGCGGCAGGATTGGGCGCGGGCGCCGTCGCCCTCGGCGTCTCCATCGCCGAGAACGACATCGGGTCCTCCTCTTCGCCAATGCAAGTGAAGGCCTCCTCGACCGACACAGGCGTTGATGCGTCCGGCGCGTTCAACCTGCAGGCGACCAACGGCTCCACCATCGACGCGACGGTCGACTCCTTCTCCGTGGGAATCACGGCCGGCGCGATCTCGGTGTCGATCGCCGCCGCTGGCGCCTCCGCGAAAAATCTCATCGCCGTGAACGTCTCGGCCTTTGTTTCGGGCGATCAGGCCCCGGGTTCAACGACGTCCGGCCTCACCGTCGGCAGCGCCGACATTTCCGCGCTGGACCAGTCGACAATCGACGCGGAGGTTGACTCCGCGGCGCTGTCGGCCGCCGCCGGCCTTGTCAGCGGCGCGCCTGCGATCGGCGTGTCCGTGGCGACGAATACGATCACCAATACCGTCGACGCCCACGTGCTGAACGCCGCCGTGAAGGCGTCGAGCGGATCGGTCGCGCTTTCGGCGACCAAGAACGACGGAATCACGGCGCAGGCGTCGGCCGCGGCTGTCGGCCTGGCGGGAGGCGCCGCAAGCCTTGCGTTCGCCGGCGGCGGCGCGGAGGCGACCAACGTCATCCTCGGCGACACGGAAGCCTATTTCGACAACGGCACGATCACCGCGAATAACGGCGGCGTCAGCGCCGACGCGTCGGCGACCTCGACGATCAAAGCCGAGATCGCGGCGATCTCGGCGAGCGTCTCGTTCGGCGGGGGAGCGGTTGCGGCCGCCCTCGGCGCGTCGGTCGCCGAGAACTTCATCGGCGCGGATGCTTCGGGCGCCCCCGACACCGCCCAGGTCGAGGCGTATTCGACGGCCACATCCGTTACGGCGGGCGGCGCGTTCAGTCTGGATGCGACGACCTTAGGCTCCAGCATAACAGCCACGGTCGCCAGCTTCACCGCCGCGATCACCGTCGGCGGGATCGGGGTGTCGCTCAGCGGCGCCGGCGCTTCGGCGACCAACACGATCGATGTGAACGTCTCGGCCTACATTTCGGGCGATCAGGCCCCGGGTTCGACGACCTCCGGCATCGGCGCCGGCAGCGTCAGCATTTCCGCCCTGGACCATTCGACAATCGACGTGGAGGTCGACTCGGCGGCGCTTTCGGCGGCTATCGGTTTCGCCGCCGGCGTCGCGGCTTCGATCGGCGTGTCCCAGGCGACAAATACGATTGCCGATACCGTCCAAGCCTATGTATCGACCGCCGCGGTGACCGCGACGAACGGATCGGTCGAGCTTTCGGCGACCAAGGACGACGGCATCACGGCGCAGGCTTCGGCGGCGGCGGTTGCCCTGGGCGGAGGCGGCATCGCAGGCATCGCGTTCGCCGGCGGCGGCGCGGAGGCGACCAACGTCATTCTCGGCGACACGGAAGCCTATTTCGACAACAGCACGATCACGGCGCTGGATGGCGACGTCGGCGCCGACGCGTCGGCGACCTCGACGATCACAGCCGAGATCGCAGCGGTCTCGGCGGCCGCCGCCGGGGGGTTCGTATCGGGCGCCGCGGCGCTCGGCGCGGGCGTGGCCGAGAACGACATCGGCTACGACGCTTCGGGCAGCCAGGATACCGCCCAGGTCGAGGCTTATTCGACGGCGACATCCGTGACGGCGGGCGGCGCGTTCAGTCTGAACGCGACCAACGGCGCCACCATCAACGCCGATGTCGCGGCCGTGTCGGCTGCATTTTCGGCAGGCCTCGTCGGGGATTCCGTGGCCGGCGCCGGCGTCTCGGCGACCAACGAGGTTTCCGTCGCCACCGCGGCCTATATCGATAACGGAAGCGCGAACCTCTCCGACAAGGCCGGATCGATCGACGTCGAAGCCGCCGACAATTCCCACATCACGGTCGACGTGGAGGCGGCTTCCCTCGCGATTTCGGTCGCTCCCGAGAGCGTGGCCGTGTCGGTGAGCGTTTCGACCGCCCAGAACACCATCGACAATTCGGTTGAGGCCTATATCGTCAACGCTCCGGACGTGAGATCGAGCGGCGCGACGACGGTCGCGGCGACCGAAGCCGCGACGATCACGGCAACCGCTTACGCCGCTGCGGTTTCCGCGGGATTTGTCGGCGTCAGCGGCGGCGGCGCCGGCGCCGACAACGAAATCACCACCTCCACCCAAGCCTACATGGCGTCGAGCAGCCTCGTCGTCGGCGCCTTGTCCGTAACTGCGCAGGATTCTTCCACGGCCGACGCGATCACGAAGGGGCTCGCCGCTTCCGGGGGGATCATCAGCCTCGCCGCGGCCGGGTCGTACACGACGGTCAATCGTCACCAACTCTGTCTACGCCTACATCGACCAGGCGACGATCGACGCGACGGGCGACGTTAGCGTCACGGCGACCGGACAGCCGGAAGGAAGCGCCACCGCCAATGGCCTGAGCGCCGGGACGCTCGCGATCGCGGGCTCCGTGTCGACGGTCAACGTCAACCCGACCGTTCGCGCGACGGTCGATGGGACGATCGCGACCGGCGGCGTGGCCGACTACACCGTCGGGTCGATCCCGACCTTCGGCGAGGGCGGCGATCCGAACTTCCTCATCGGCGCGCCGGGCGTCGGCGACGAGACCCTTGTCGCCGGCGACGTCGTGGACGACGGCGGGACCCTGTATGCCTACACGAACACGAGTGCGAGCAAGACGCTCAATCTCTCGACCGCGGCGGCGCTGCAGGGCGACCTCGCGGACTTCACCAAGATCGACTACGTCGTCAAGTCCGGCGCCGGCAATCAGACGCTGAACGCCGGCGACACCATCGCGGACGGGACGGTGCTGTACACCTATTCCGGCCCGCAAACGACCATCGAGCTCAACGACGACACGGCGTTGCTCGCCTTGGGAACAACGACGAAAGCGAATCCGAACTCGCTCCTGTCAGCCCAGAACCTTCCGCTCGGCGCCTCCGGCAGCCCGACCACGCTGACGGCCGGGGACATCGTTCAGGACGGCTCGACCCGCTACGTCTACACGGGCCTGGGCGAGACGATCGACCTATCGAACGACACGGCGCTCAAGGCCGACGCAGCCGATTTCACCTCGATCGGCTACGGGAACCTGACAATCGCCGCCAACGCCGGTCTTCCGTCGAACGGCAATGCCGCGGCGCAGGCGCAGGCGACCGGATCGGCGGGCGGAATCGTCGCCTTGGTCGGCAGCAGCGCCACGGCGACCGATAACGCGATCGTGACCGCCGGCATCTTCAATTGGCAGGATTTCGCCAACGGCGTCACGAATCCGAGCGCCAATAACGCCTCGGGAACGGAGATCACGCTCGCCGGCGCGCTGTCGCTCACCGCCAACAGCAACACCTGGCAGGAAGCCTTGGCTGACGACGTGGCCGGCGCGCTGATCGCCGGCGGCGCCGCGGAGAGCTCCGCGAACGCGAACAATGTCACCCACGCGACGATCGGGCAGCAGGCTTCGATCACGGCCGGCTCCGTGCAGATCGACGCCGGCGGCAACGACGGGAATTTCGCCGAGACGACCGCCGGATCGGGCGGCGTGCTCGCCGGAGCGGCGGCTGCGCCTTCGACCAGCGATACGGCGACGACGACAGCGACCGTCGCGAGCGGCGCCGCGATCACCGTCTCGCAAGAGCCGATGCCGGGCCAAACCGGGTCCGGCGCTTTCGGCATTTCCTCAGCGCATACCGCCACGGTCGGGACCGCGGTCACCGCTCAGTCCTACGGGCTGCTGTCGGGGGCCGGCGCGGACGCGACGAACACGGTCAAGTCCACCGTCGAGACGGCGCTCGACGGGAAGGTGACGGCGACCGCGATCACGGGCGGCGCGACGAACACATTCGACATGCCCGGCAATGACTGGTCCGGCGTCCCGACCAACACGATCGTCGGCGATACGGGCGGCCTCGCGAGCGCGGCGGCGGCAATCTCGACGACGACGATCTGGTTCTCGACCGAGGTCGACGTTCAGTCCGGCGGCGACCTCGAGGTGGTCGGCGGTTCAGGCTCCGCCGGGGCGCTCTCGCTGTCGGCGTTCAACGCCTTCTCCGGCGGACAGGCGGTTTCGCTCAAGACCGGCGGCGCGCTTGCCGGCGCAGGCGTGACGGCGACGATCACGACGGACCCGAGCGCCGGGGGCCAGGATCTCGCGGAGGTCTATATCGAGGGCGGGGCGACGCTCGAGAACGCGGTCGGCGCCATCACGCTCGCGGCGGACGGCACGTCCGACATGAACTCGCAGGTGAACACCGACACCTACGGCGTGGTCACGGCGGCTGCCGGCGACAGCACGATCGACATCACGCCCGACAATGAGATCATTGTCGGGACGTCGACATCCTCGACCGGCGCGATCATCAGGGCCGACGAGGCCGACGTCGATCTTTTCGCCGGCGAGGGCCCGCTCGACAGCGCGAGCCTCAGCTACGACATCTACACGGTCACCGCCTACACCGACGCCTACGCCGGCGCGCTCATCCCGCTCAGCTCGATGAACGCCAACGCCTACCTCACCCAGACGAACCTGGTGCAGGTCAATACGGGCTCGTCCGTGGAGACCGGCGGCAGCGCGTGGCTCGAGGCCAACAATAACGTACAGGCGGACGTGTTCGCCCAGGCGAAGACGACGAGTTGGGCGAGCGACGCCTCCAACGCGATCCTCTCGCTGACCGGCGGCAATCCGGCGAACGAGTTCGCCGGCACGGCAAATTCCACGGCGTCCGGTCAGATCGTGGTCAACGGCGCGATTCAGACCGGCCTGTCGCGCGATGTCGCCGCGACCTTCAATACTGCGTCTCCGGCCGATGCGACGGCGTTGTCCGTTTCGCTCACCATGGCCGACGTCGCCTTTACCGGCTCCATTTCCGGCTCGACCCTGACGGTTTCGGCCATCACCTCCACCTCGGGCGAAATCGAGCCCGGGTGGACGCTCTACGGGACCGGCGTCAACAGCGGCTTGACCATCTTGAGTCAGCTTACCGGGACGCCTGGCGGCGCCGGAACGTACGCGCTTGCGGGCGGAACGCAGTCTCTCGCGTCTCAGACCATCAAAGCGGGAATCCCGATCGCCTACTCCTTCTCCAGCCAGCAGGAAAGTCCGCCGGCCAATCCGCAGCTCGAAGCCGCGGAGAAATATCTGGGAGAAGCGGAAGCGGCGGCGGATGGTTCGGCCGCCAGCGACACGGCGATCACTTACGACAAACAGGTCTTGAGCGCGCTCCAGACCGCGTTCGGCGTGCCGTCGGCGCCGTCGGCCTCCAAGCTCTTGACCGACTACCAGAACATGGAGGCCCAGTACAACACCGACAACGATGACTATAAGCAGGCCAACGACCAGAACAGCGCTTCGTACAATCCGCAGCTTGCGGGTGCGCTGCAAATTCAGGTGAACTTCGACGCCAGCGTCTTGACCTCGCTCGAAGCGGCGATGCAGGAGGAGGGAATCGGCTCGACAGCTTCAGGCGGAGGCTCGTCCGCGTTCGTTCCCGCGCAGAACACGATCTACGTGATCGACGTCGCGCCGATCAACGCGCAGGCCGGCCAGATCTTCCTTTACGGCGGCCAGATCAGCGGCAAGGGATCGCTCGACGCGCCGACCGACATATCCGTCGATATCGAAAACAACACCGACGCCACGCTCCAGATCGAAGGAATCACCATTCCGCAGAACGCGGGCGGCGCGTACGTGAATGGCACGGTGATTACGGACACGAATGTGGCGGCGCTTGCGTCCACCTTCACCTTCCTCGAGACCACGTTGCAAGCCGCGGGCGCGTCTCCGAACGTTCAGATCACAATCAACAATGTCGATCAGGTTCTGACCCCACAGCAGTTGGCTGCCGGGACGAACCAGCCGGACATCATCATCAACGGCTCGATCAATGCGTTCTACGCTAGTCTGACGGCGAACTCGAACCACAGCTTCATCGTCGCCCAGACGGCGCAGATCAACGTCAAATCCGAGGAGATCACCGCCACCTTCGACGTCAACATTCAGGGCTACCTGGTGCAGACCGGCGGCGATCCCGCCTCCAATCTCCTGTCGACGCCGGCGGCGGGCGAGCAGGCGCTGAACTCGAGCGCCGTCACGACGTACGAGGCCAAGAACGAGCAACCGGGGGTCCTTCCGTCCATATCCGGACAAACGATCGAGATCACGGCCGCTTATGTCGACATCAACGGCGACATCCAGGCCGGCTACGCGACGCCGACGCTTGTCCTCAATGACAGCAACTCCACCACCGACATCGACGCGCAGATCGCGGCGATCATCTCCGCAGGCCTGACGACGCCGCAACAACTCACGCTGAGCACAACGGACGATCCAAACAACGCGTTCAAGGTGTTCTACGACCCGTCAAGCGGCTCGATCGAAGTCGAACCCGTCGCGGTCGGGGGCGGCTCGGTCACGATCAAAGGCGCCATCGAGAGCACGGCCTATGCGACCATCAGCGCTCTTGGGTATTACGGCGACGTCAACATCACCAACAATACGCACTACAATCTCATCGTCGATGGCGTGAATGCGTCGCAAGAGGGCGGCGGTATCGTCGACATCACCGACTTCAATCTGACCGACGGGGTCCAAAACGCGCAAGGGAACTATTACGCCCTCGAAACGACCTACCTCACGCAGTCGAACGGATCGGTCTGGACGCGCGCCCAATATGTCGATCCGACCAGCGGGGCGTTGCAGCCCGGAACCACACCGTCCTACACTTACCCGAAGGCGAATACGAACGGTCTCTACACGTACCAGCCCGAGGTCGGCCAGCGATTCACCTTCACCGTCGAATGGGGCACCGAAACCCAGACCGACATCACCTATTGGAGCAGCAGCTGGCTGGGCGTCTTCAGTCTCGGCTCCGGCGCCAACGCCGATCCGCCGATCGTTACCCAAATCGGGACGCCG
Organism: uncultured Alphaproteobacteria bacterium; assembly: GCA_963783275.1. Taxonomy (GTDB): domain Bacteria; phylum Pseudomonadota; class Alphaproteobacteria; order Rhizobiales; family Beijerinckiaceae; genus Roseiarcus. The sequence continues at coordinate 133,258 of CAWANA010000017.1, forward strand.
CAGATCCTGGGCTCGAGCCTGAACTACTACTTGGATACGAGCGTTAATAGCGCTTACCTGAGTACGGGGACGGATAACAACCCCCTCTATAGCTACTCCAACTACTCGATCACGACGGCGGATTCCGGCTCCCAGCCGATCTCGAACTGGTCGACCAGCACCTGGTACGGCAAGAAGACCTACTACCAGGAGCAGCAGGATACCGCGAAACAGGACAATTACGGCATCCACTCCATTGCGGCGGACCTCCCGGTTTCGATCGACTTCACCGGGAACCAGAGCGCGGCGGTGGACATCACCTCGGACACCAGCGTGACGCTGGCCGGATCGATCGAGGCTGCGGGTTCGATCTCGATCACGACGGGCGGCTCGCTCACGGCTGCCGCCGGCGTGACGATCGGCGCCAGCGACCAACTGGTGACGCAGGTCACCGTCGCCTCGGGAACGGTGAACTCGTCGGTCACGGTCGGCCCCAGCAGCAATCCGAATTCCGACCACGGTTTCGCTGACGGCCAACGGCGGCGATATCGGCAGCGCCTCCACGCCGATCGTCGTCTTGCTCGCCGGAACGGCCTCGGACGAGGTCAACGCGACAGCCGCCGGCTCGATCTACATCGATTCGCCGAGCGGCGCGTTGCCGGTCGGAGCGATCACGTCGAAGGGCGGGGGGACGGTGTCGCTCACCGCCAAGGGATCGATTTTGAGCGCGTCGAATGGCGTCAACGTGACGGGCGGCGTCGTCACGCTTGTCTCGCTGCAGGGCGGTATCGGCGCGTCGACGACGTCGCCGCTATTGCTCGACGTCGGCGACGCCAACAACGACCAACTGACGATCATCACCACGGGGGGCGGCGTCTATATCGAGCAGCCGACGGGAGACCTGCGCCTCTACTCGATCAACACCACCGACGCGGTCACCAATGCCGAGGGGGACGTCTGGATCGACGTCGTTCAGGGCAGCCTGATCGACGCCAACACCGGCGTCCAACAGGACGCCCGTCCGCAGGCTCAACAGAACCCTGCGTCCACGACCTTCGACCTCACCGACCTCGGCGACGCGCAGCTTGCGGCGCTCAAGGCCTACCAGCTCTCGCAAGAGCAGGAATATCAGACCTATTGGTCGGACCTGAACGCGCTCACTCAAACCCTGCTGTCGACGTCATCGTCGAGCGCAAGCGCCGCTTTGCCGCCGGGGAGACATCGTTGTCTCCAACACCGGATCCGAAGACGCCTACGTCGCTATTGGCGGAGCCAATGTCACGGCGACAACGAACGACCTTCTGATCGAAGCCGGTACTTCCCAGAACTCTCACGGTCGGCGCCGATTCCTATCTGGCGGCGATCGAGGAGAGCGCCAAGCTATCCGTGTCAACGTCGAGCGCGCAGGTTGCGCTGCCGTCGGGAAACACCGGAAACACAATCATTGTCACCAACACCGGATCCAGCGACGCCTATGTCGTCCTCGGAGACTCGAGCGTCTCGGCGACGACCGCTGGCGTCGACATCAAGGCCGGCAGTTCGATGTCGTTTACCGTCGGCGCCTATACGTATCTTGCGGCGATCACGTCGGCCGGCCAAACGACGCTCAGCGTATCGCTCAATCCGACTACGCTTAGTATATCGAATGTCGCAACCATCTTCGCGGACAGCGACAATTATTCGAACCTCAGCGCCGACGTCGCTCCGGTCTATACTGCCCAAGGAAAACAGAAGGGCTATACGGGGCAAACTCTTACGGATTACGTCCAGTCTCAAACAGCCCAATTCTTTAATCTTCTCACCATATTCGGCCCCAATGGGTCGTATGCGCCCGGCAAGACGAACCTTTACGACGCGGGCCACAGCACGGTGTCGACGTCGAACGACACGGTCCAGCTCAACACGCCCTCGTCGTTTAATTACAGCTACACGACGTTCAATCCGAATTTCGTCTACCTCCTGTCGAATAGCGAGATCGCCAACGTCGAAGCCGGCGTCCATGCGTGGACGACCAGTCAACTCGACAACGGGATCAACTTCGGCGTCCTCCAGACCAGTCCCAGCGGCGGGTCGACCGAAACACCCGTCATCACGGGCGCCAACATCACCCTCAAAGTCGGGATCAACAGCGGCGGCAACATCGGGTCGCTGGTCGATCCGACCACGATCTACAATGCCAGCCAACCGAACCCGATTCCGAACGATCCGACTTCGGTCACGATCGGCTACGAGCCGAATGCGAACATCGACGGCACGCCGATCCAGCAGGCGCTGGCGACGGCGGCCCAGTCGGACCTGAACTTCCTCGCCGCGCTTCCCGATGAGGTCACCGTCAATTTCAGCGGCAACTCGATGACGATAACCGGCGGGAGTTGGACGGCGTCGAACTACGAGGTCGGCGACTGGCTCTACATCGGCGGTCTGACGAAGAACGCCACCAGCAACGGCGCCTATCTCCAGATCGCCTCGATCTCGACCGATGGGAAGACGATCACCTTCTCCACGCCGGTTGCGAGCGAAATCGACGAGACAATTCTGGTCGCCCCCGTCGTGGCGACGGAGACCGTCGACAGCACGCTCGCCGCGACGGTCTCCGTCAATTTCAGCGGATCCTCGATGACGAGGATCGACGGCCAGTCGTGGTCCGGCACGAGTTATGCGGTGGGCGGTCTGGTGTACATCGGCGGCGCTACGAAAAACGCCACGACCAACGGCCAATACCTCGAGATCGCTTCCATCAGCGGCGCCACCATCACCTTCACGACCCCCGTGACGAGCGCGCCGAACCAGACCGCGACCGTCGCGCCCGTCAACTATAGTATGTCGGCCGAGGACGAGAGCACGCTCGGCACGCTCAGCGGCACTGCGACCCCGACCCCGAGCAACTGTTCTTCGGCAACCAGGGCGGCGCCGGAACCATCACGCTGGTGAACGGCGGGACTTGGTCCCCGGCCTATAAGGTCGGCGAAGGCATCTACGTCGACAGCGATCCGAATGCCCTTCTGAACCCCGATCCGAACGGCAACGGCCTGAACTTCGCTCCGTCCGTGGCGCAATCGAACCTCAATTACTACACGATCGCCGCGATCAACGGGTCCACGATCACCCTCGCCTGGGGGCAGACGCTGACGCCAGAAATGGAAACGGTCCCCGTCGCGCCGGTCGCGATCAACATCTTCGATCCCGCGACGGCGGTTAAATACGTCGTCGTATCGCAGAATCAGGACATCCCGATCAAGGCGACGGGCACCGTCGACGCGCAGGCCGGCGGCTTCATTTATCTATCCACCAACGGTCAGTTCGACATCGACCAAGTCACGGCCGGTTCGAATGCGAAGCTGAAAGCCACCGGCGATCTGGTGAACGACGATCATACGGCCGCAACGGTGAATGTCACCGGCGCCTCCGTGTCGCTGCAGTCGGTGGCCGGCGCGATCGGGACGTCGGCGGCTCCGATCCTGATCGATATCGTCGGAGCGACCGGCTTTCTGACCGCACAGGCGGCCGGCGACATCTACATCGAGGCGCCGGCCGGAAACATTCCCGTCCAGCAAGTCCTGTCGCTGTCTTCCACCGGAACGGTGTGGCTCGACGCGGTGTCGGGCTCGATCTACGACGCGTCCCAATCGCCCTTCGCCAAGATCAACGCGAGCATGGTCGAACTCGATGCGGGCGGAAGCATCGGTCCTTCGCCCACCAATTCGAATGTGTCGCTGCTGCACATCGACGCCAGCGGAGGATTGGAGGCGATCGCGCAAGACAATATCGCGATCGAGCAGACAGCCGGCGACCTTTCCGTGCTCGACGCGCTCTCCTGGACAGGGAACGTGACGCTGTCGGCTGACGCGGGCTCGATTGTCGACGATGGAAGTCTTGCGGATCCGACCAGCCTCGGCTCGGCCGAGGCCGCCCCGGGCGCGAACGCAAACGTCTATGGCGACGCGATCACGCTTGGCGCCGCAGGCGGCGTCGGGACGCTCGACGATCCATTCGACATCGTCAGCTCGTTCACCAGCGGCGCCGACACCGGCGGGGTCACCGTGACGGCCGGCGACGGCCACGACATCGACCTCGCCGAGGTCGCGGCCGCCCTCACGACGACCGCCAAAGACCCGAAGCTTACGTCGAACGGCGACATCGAGCTGATCTCGGCGTCCGCGTCGCTGGGGACTGTGTACATTACGGCGGCCGGCAGCATTTTGGACGACGGGGCCGCTTCCACCGCGGTCGTATCCGGCGCGAAGGCCGAACTCGTCGCCCACGGCGGCGGCGTGGGGACATCCGCGAATGCGATCGTCACCGCGGTCGGCAATATCGAGGCGACTTCGGACAAGGGCGACGTGTCTCTCGTCAACAACCTTGGCGCGCTCGTGATCGGCGGCGTCACCGTCCAGCTTCCGATTCCGATTCCGGCAGGAACGACGCCCTGGCCGACCGCAATCTCGGCGCCGAATGGCGCCGTCTCCATCGTGGCGGAGATCCCTGTTCCGTTGCTCAACGGCGAACTGCCCGTCACGGGGCCGAGCCTCATCGAGGTCGCCGAGAGCATCGTCGCGGGCAACGCGATCCTTATTCAGGCCGGAGGCGCGGCGGACACGACGGGTTCCAACGTGACGGCCTCGAATCTCGTCGTGGACCCGGGCGTCACGATCCAGTCCACCGGAGCGTCGGTCGAGCTCGCCGCCCTGAACAACGTCACGATCAAGGGTTCGACGGGCATCGGCAGCGCCCTCGTGGCAGGGGCGCAGATCCTGGCGGCGACCTCGATCACCGTCCAGGCCGGCGCAGTCATCACCGCGACGCCGACGAAGGACGGGACGAGCGCGAGCGTGACCATCGGTTCGGGGGCGACGCTGAAGGCGATTTCGGGATCCATTACGATCGACGCCGGCAACGACGTCACGATCGATGGACCGAGCGGCCAGATCGGCGCGGCGCAATTGACCGCGGGGACGAGCATCGGCATTGAGGGCGGGTATCTGTCCACGAACGGCGGCGTCTTCGACGGCCAGGCGTCGACGATCGACGCGTTCGGATCGTTCACGGCGGCGACGCTCGTCATCGTCACCGGAGGCGCGGGCAGCGACATCGAGTTCAGCCCAAGCGCCCTCGCCGCCAACACCTTCATCACCGCGGGCGGCGGCGACAATACGGCGCATCTGTACGATCTGCCGATCCTGACGAGCTACGATGCCTATCTTGCCGCTGACGGTTCGTACCAGGACGCGATCGCCGTCACCGGCACCGGCGGAGGCGACAATTTTGTCGTCGACGCCACTGCGGATTCCGACTACGTGGTCAGCATCAATGACACCGCCGTGGTCGGCGCGGCGGTCAACAACCTGACGATCAACGGCGCCGATACATCTTCGGGCCAAACGTTCCTCGTGCGCGACCAGTTCGTCGCCATCCTCCAGTCGAACGGGTCTCCGGTCTACGAGCGGATCAATTACGACAGCTCGATCACCGGCCGTCTGACCATCAACGGCGGCGATGTCGCCCTCGACAGCAATCAAAATCCGCTCGGCGGAAACTATTTCGCCATGGACGGAAACTCGGCCGTCATGACGATCAACGCGGGCAACGGCAACGACTGGTTCCAGGTCGGCCAGCAATATTCCAACTCCTCGATCGGCACGACGCCCGGCTACGTCGGGGCCCTGGCCGGCGACGGCTTGACGACCACGCTCACGACCATCGGCGAGCTGTCGGACGGCGTCGACAAGGCGACCGTGCTCTACGGCGGCGCCGGCACGGACACGTTCCAGGTCTATTCGAACAAGGCCGATCTCTCGATGATCGGCGGCAGCGGCAACGACCTGTTCATCGTCCGCGCCTTCCTGGTCGCGGCGGGCACGCATATCGGCGTTAAGGGCGGCACGGGCAACGACACGATCGAGTACAACATCGACGCGCCGATCGACATCGAAGGCGGCACCGGCTTCAACACGCTCGTCATCATGGGCACCGAGGCCAACGATACGTTCGTGATCACGCCGACCGGCATTTTCGGCGCCGGCATCGACGTTTCCTACAGCAACATTCAAGCCATCACCGTCGACGGGATGGAAGGCGACGACACGTTCTATGTGACCGGCACGCCGACCGGCGTCGTGACCACTCTGGACGGCGGCTCGGAAGGGGAAAAGACGTTTATCGTCGGCGGCGACATCACGGGAACCGTCGTGTCCGCGAACTCGACGGGCGTCACGAGCCCGGTCGACAATTCGGCGGCGAGCGACGACCCGGCCTACAACGGCGTCTATGTCCCAGGCATCGACGTGGTTGTCGCCAGCCAGGCCAGCGATTTGATCGATCAGCCCACCCAGTCGGTGGTGCACGTCAATGATCCGACCTCCACGACGAGCTATCTGGTCAATGCGCCGGCGGGGTTGGCGCCAGGCGAAATCGCCTATGTGAACATTCTGCCGGCTTCGCCCTCCGCGGAATGGGGCTCGCAAGGCGCGGCCGCGTTGCAGGTTTCGACCGACGGCGGCCTGACCTGGGGCTCGACAGGCACGCTCAAATTCGTCGGCGGCGACGCGGCGACCAGCACGCAGACCGTCACGCAGCAGACCGTACTGCTGCGCGCGGGGCCGGCGAGCGGCCAGTTCACGGACAATGAGACGATCGTCGTCGCAAATTCGATCGCCAGCTCCGATCCGGCCATCAGCGCGCTGACGCTTCCCACCGTCAAGGTGACCTTGGAGACCAGCGCTTCGGGCCTCATCATCGACCAGGATACGGAGCCGACGACGATCGTCGCCGGCCAGACGACCTACACCTACGCGCTCACGCTCAACAAGCAGCCTGCGCCGGGCCAAACGGTCACGGTCACGGCGGGCGGTGCAGCGCAGAATGGCGCGCCTGGCCCCTTGCCGTCGGGAATCCAGGTTTCGCAGCCCACAGTCACCTTCAATTCCAGCGACTGGAACATCCCGCAAACCGTCACGGTCTCTTCGACCTTGAGCGGCCTGTATTCGGCGCAGTCGGTCGACATCGAGCAGTGGCTCACCACGTCGACGGACTCCACTCCGATCGACGCCGGCGGCGTGAACCTGACTGTCACCGCGACCAACACGCCCGGCGTCGCCCTGCTGCAACCGCAGGGACCCGCCGAGGTGTCGTCCAGCGAAACGTACACTTACGGGATGGTCCTGACCCAGGCGCCGACCGCCGATGTCGTCGTCAGCATCCTGAGCACCGGGCAAACGATCGCATCAAGCTCCGCACAGGGATTCGACGCTGCGGACCAGACGGTGACGTTCACGTCATCCGACTGGAACGTGCCGGTTTGGATCACGCTGGGCATGAACGCCAGCTACCAGAACACGAGCCACGTGACGCAGTCGGTGGCGACCACGGACCCGACGTCGAACTACAACGGCGTCAGCGTCCCAAGCGTCAATGTCGCCCTCGTGGGGTCGGGCGTCGCCGTGAACAACCAGCCCACTCCGACCGTGACCTCGTCCGGGCTCGTCATCAACCCGGGAACGGCGCCGACCACGATCGTGGCGGGGGAGACGACGTACAGCTATACGCTGTCGCTCAGCAAAGAGCCGGCCTGGGGCGAAACGGTCACGGTCAATTTGACCGGCGCCGGCGGCGGCGCATTGCCGGCCGGCGTGTCGCTGTCGCAATCGACCCTCACGTTCAACTGGACGGACTGGAACGTCCCGCAAACCGTCACCGTTTCGGCGAGCCCCACCTCCGCCCACTCGGCGCAGCCGGTCGATATCGAACAGTCGATCGTGTCGTCGGATCCTTATTCGGATCCTTATTCGTTTTTCGGCCTGTGGTACTACTTTGGGTCGCCGGTTTTCACGACCGCGTCCGATGTCGGCGACGTGGACCTGACCGTGGCCGCGAACGATGCGCCCGGAGTCCTCCTGCTGGAGCCGCAGGGAGTTCCGGAGGTGTCCTCGAATACGCCCTATACCTATGGCGTGGTCTTGACCGAGGCGCCGACCTCGAACGTCACGGTCGACGTCGTGACCGACGGACAGACGACGCCTTCGGTCGGTTCCATCACGTTCACGCCGCAGGACTGGGATGTGCCTGTCGCGGTGACGCTGACCGTGAACCCGAACTACACTCCGTCGACCAGCAGCAGCAGCGGCGGCAGTTCGACGACGACGATGAAGTTCGCCGACCAGCCCCACACGCTGGCTCAGATTAACGGGCCGCTCTACATCGACGGCGGGTCGCAGCCGGGGCTTCCCACGCTGCAAGCCGCGATTGCGTTGCCGTATGAGACGAAGAATGTTCCGATCGAGGAGACGACGGTCACGGCCGAAGGGTCGTCCATCCCGCTCGTCGACACCCTCGACATCTACGACGACGGGGCGACCGGACAGACCGGTCTCATTACGACGATCCCGACGGGCGACGTCTTCGGCGGACAGGGCGACAATATCGGCGGCGTGACCGTCGGCGGTCAGACCGTGGGCGGGCTCGACCTGCCGTCCTCGAACGTCACGATTTCGCGAACCAGCAATGGTTCGACGACAACCTACGAGGGCGGCATCAGCTGGACCAACCTCGACGTGGTGAACATCTTCCTCGGGGGGAAGGACAACTTTACGATCGACACGACGGCGCCGACCGTCAACGCGCTCGATAATATGGCCACCATGACGGTGGTCGAGGGCGGCGGCGGCTCGAATACGATCAAAGTCGAGGCGAGCAGCGACCCGCTGGTGCTGTATGGCGCGGAATCGGGGACCGTCGAGGCGGAATTGGGGAGCAGCGTCGAGTACGATTCGACCGCTTCGGCGATCACGGGCAACGCTCTCGCTCATACCTTCGCACAGGGATTTGGCTACGACACAATCGACGCTTCTGGCGCGACAGGCACTGTGGTGATCGTGGGCGGGCCGGATGGCGACACGATCACTGGAGGCTCCGGCGTCAACTGGATCGCCGGCGGCGGCGGCGACGATACGATCACGGCGTCGGGGACCCAGAATTACATCTTCGCCAACTCGGCCTTTACGGTGGGCGAGCTCGAGCCGTCGCCGGAAGGCGGCGCGACCTTCCTCGACCTGGCGAGCCGTCTGTTGACGATCGACAATGGGACGACCGCGATGAACGGCGGGACGCTGTCAGCCGGCTCCGACACCATCGACACCTCGGGCGCGCCAGCCAGCGGCAGCAGCGTCGTTTTCGGCGCCTACGGCGTCATCGACATCGCGGGACAGTCTGCGGGAGTCGTCGATCCGTTTGCGAGCCTTGGCCCGGAGACGATCACGACCATCGCCTCCGACTCGTCGAACCCGGCGCTCCTGGCGCTTGGCGGGAACAACAAGATCACCGTCGGCAACAACGACGTGGTGATCGGCGGCGCCGGCGCCATCAACAAGATCTTCGTCGGCTCGGTCGGCGCGGATGTGATTTTCGGCGCGGACGGCGAGGCGGACTACACGAACGGCATTCTCACCTCGGCCGAGAGCCTAGGCCCGACCTATGGCGGCGACGACACGATCGAGGGCCAGAATGGCGCCCTCGCCGGATCGGGCGGCAGCGTGGTCATCGGCGGACCGGGCGGCGATACGATCCTTGTCGGAGGGTCCGACAATGTCGTGATCGGCAATGACGGCGCGGCGACGTTCGACTCGGCCGGCCAGATTTTCGACGGTCCAGACTCAAGACCCAGGCGACGGCAAGGGCGATCACATCACGGTCGGGGGCGGCGGCAATGTGGTCTTCGGCGGCGCCGGGCTGAACATCATAAACTTGGGGTCATCCGGCAACGTTGTCGTCGGCAACGACGGCTACGCCGACTTCGCGGACGGCGTCGTCGCGTTGGTCAGTTCGTCTGATCCGACCGACTTCGGAAACAACATGATCACCATCGGCGGCGGCGGCAACGTCGTGATCGGCGGATCCGGCTCGAACACGATCGACATCGGCGGCTCGAACAACACGATCATCGGCGCCAACGGCGAGGCGACCTTCGGACCGAACGGTCTCGTCGAGACTGCCGAAAGCATCGATCCTGGGAATGCGGGGAACAATTCGATCGACGCGACCGGGGGCGACAATGTCATCATAGGCGGGGCCGGCCTCGAGAAGATCTCCACGACTTCGGACAATGTCATCATTGGCCACGACGGCGAAGCCAGCTTCGATTCGTCGGGGCTCGTCCAATCAGTCCAGACTGAGGATCCCGGCTACGGAGCGGGCGATACGATCACGCTCAGCGGCGACGGCAATGTCGTCCTGGGCGGAACCGGGTCGAATACGATCGATGTCGATGTGCCTGGATCGTCGTCAGGCAACGTTGTTGTCGGCAACGACGGCTCGGCGCAATTTGCGGCGGGCGTTCTGACCGAGATCAATTCCACCGATCCGACCGATTTCGGGATCGACGGCAACCCCGCCACGGGCAACGCCATCACGCTTGGCGACGGCGACAATGTCGTGATCGGAGGCTCCGGGTCGAACACGATCACTCTCGGCGCGCTGGGTTCGGATGTCGTCATCGGCGCGAACGGCGAGGCGACGTTTGCGGCCGGCAATCTGACGTCGATCGAGTTGACCGATCAGGCTTACGCCGGCAACGATACCATCACCGGACCCAGCGGGACGGCGGGCGGATCGGGCGGCAGCACGATCATCGGCGGCTCGGGGCAGAACACGATCACGATTGGCGGCGCCGGCAATACGATCGTCGGCGCGAACGGCGAAGCCACGTTCGGAGCGTCGGGCGAGTTTGTGGAAAGCCTCTATCCGGGCAACGCCTCCGCCAACGCGATCACGGTCACGGGCGGCGCAAACCTGATCATCGGCGGATCGGGTTCGAATGTGGTCACGCTCGGCGCCGCGGGGGCGAATGTGGTGATCGGCGCGAACGGCGCGGCGACCTTCAGCACCGCGGGAACCCTGTCGTCGGTTCAATCCACGGCTCCGGGCGCCGCCGGAAAGAATACGATCGCCGGGCCTGGCGGGACGCCGGGAGGAGCAGGCGGCGGCAATATCGTTATCGGCGGCTCCGGCTCGAACACGATCGACATCGGCGGCTCGAACAACACGATCATCGGGGCCGATGGCGAGGCCACTTTCGGCGCGAAGGGTCAGATCGTGAGCGCCCAGAGCCTCGATCCGGCGAACGCCGGCGCCATCAATCAGATCACGGTGACCAGCGGAGGCAATCTGATCATCGGCGGCGCGGGAGCGAACACCACGATCACCGCTCAGACGGCGACCGGCAACGCCATTATCGGACATGACGGCGAGGCGACGTTCACGCTCGAGCACGTGAGCGCGTCCGTCTATACGAGCGTGCTGACAGGAACTCGAGACGATCGATCAGGCCTATGGCGGCGTGGAGACGATCAACGCCGGCGCCGGGAACAACACCATCTTTGGCGGGTCGGGCGCGGATCAGATCACGGTCGGAGACGGCGCCAACACCATCTTCGGCGACAATGGCGTCGCCACGTTTGCAGCCGTGCTTGTCGGCGGCAGCGTCGCGGCGAACGACGCGACCTACGCCAGCGTGCTGACCTCGGCCGCGACGACGGCGGAGGCCAAGATCGGCGGAACGACGATCGAGACTACAAATGCCGCCTTGGGCGGAACTGTCTATGGCGGAGACGACGCGATCAGTGCGGGGAAGGGAAACAACGTCATCGTTGGAGGTCTCGGCCAAAACACGATCATCGCGGGCGCCGGAAACAATCATATCGTCGGCGGAAGCGGGTCGGTGTCGTTTGCCGTGTCAGGCGGCGTCAGCGTCATCACGTCGCTAACGTCGACCTTCGGAGGCGCCCCCGCAGGCGGGACGCCGGCGACAGGATCCTCAAAGAACGATGCGATCACAGTCGGCTCTGGCGACAACGTTATCATCGGCGGCCCGGGATCGAACACGATTGCGCTCGGGTCTTCGGGTTCCGACGCGGTGGTCGGCGCCGACGGCCAGGCGAGCTTCACCAACGGCGTGTTGACGGCGATCCAGTCGACCGATCCGACCTATTTCGGCAACGACGTGATTACGGGACCGAACGGAACCGCAGGCGGGTCTGGAGGCAGCACGATCATCGGCGGCTCGGGGTCGAACACGATCACGATCGGCGGCTCGAACAACACGATCATCGGCGCGGACGGCGAAGCGAATTTCGCCGCGACCGGCCAAATTCTGAGCGCCGAGTCGATCTATCCGGCGAATGCCGGCGCCAATAAGATAACCGTCACAAACGGCGGGAACCTGATCATCGGCGGTTCGGGATCGAACCAGATTGTTCTCGGTTCCGGCTCAGAGGCGGTCATCGGCGGCGATGGCGAGGCCACATTCTCAGCCGGCGCGCTGTCCGCACTCGAGTTCGATCGATCCGACCTATGCCGGAATCAACATGATCACGGGACCGAACGGAACGGGAGGCAGTACGATCATCGGCGGCTCGGGGTCGAACACGATCGACATCGGCGGCGCGAACAACACGATCATCGGGGCCGACGGCGAAGCGTTATTCAGCAACGGCCATATCCAGATCGCGGAGAGTCTCTATCCCGCCAATGCCGGTGCCAATTCGATCACCGTGGACGACGGCGGCAACCCGAACGGCGGCCACAACCTGATCATGGGCGGCTCCGGATCCAACACGATCAATATCGGAACTCCGAGTAACGCGACTTCGGGCGCCGATACGGTGATCGGCGCGAACGGCGAGGCGATCTTTACGTCCGGGGTGTTGACGACAATCGAATCGATCAGTCCGACATACGCCGGAACCAATAAGATTACGGTCACGGGCGCAGGCAATGCCGTCATCGGCAATGTCGTCATCGGCGGGTCGGGGTCGAACACGATAAGCGTCGGCGGCTCGAACAATACGATCGTCGGCGCGAACGGAGAAGTGACGTTCTCGTCGTCCGGAGTTCTCCAGAACGTGCTCAGCCTCGATCCGGCCAACGCAGGCGGCAACACCATAACGACGTCAGGGAGCGGCAACCTGATCATCGGCGGCTCGGGGCCGAACACAATCACGGCGGGTTCGTCCACGGCGAGCGCAAACGTTGTGATCGGCGCCAACGGCCAGGCGACATTCAGCGGCGGAAAGCTCGCGACGGTTGCTTCGACAAGTCCGACCTACGCAGCGAAGAACACGATCAAGGTCACGGGCGCAAACAACGTCGTCATTGGCGGCTCCGGCTCCAACGTCATCCTTCTCGTCGGATCGAACAGCACGATCATTGGAGCGAATGGGCAAGCAAGCTTCACGAGTTCCGGATCCGTCGCGTCCGCCTCTGTGACCAACGCCGCCTACTTCGGAAACAATCAGATCACCGTGAGCGGAGGAAGCGGCAACACCATCTATCCGGGCGGCGGCTCGAACACGCTGAACGTCCCGTCGGGCAACGTCATCGTCGGCGGTTCCGACGACGAGACGGAAGACCTGACGGATCTCGCCAGCGCCTCGCCGTCCGACGAGGCCGCCGCAGTCGCAGGCGCGTTCGACGACGAGGCGGCGTCGCCGGACTCGCTCGATCGGATCATCGCGTACTCCCTTGGCGAAATCGCAGCATCGTGGCGGACCCTCATGGACGAAGCCTTCGCCTCGGATAATGCCTCTGTTACGGCCGTTTCGGCCGAGAAGCCGGTCTCGGCCACGGATCTCATCATCCGGGCGATCCGCGACAGCGAAATTGTCGTCAAGGTCGGGAGCGCCGTGGAGGACGCCGGCGCCGTCTGGCTGTTCGACGAGATAGAGGGGGCGCTCGCTCCCCGCGGTCCGGAACCGCTGACCATCGTGATCGGCGAGGCGCATAATGGCGGTCACCTAGACGCGCAGTCTCCTGGGCTGCACGGTTCGGGAGCCGCCGACGCTGCGGACACGGGTGGCCTCGGCAGCTTCTCCTGGCTCGACGGCTTGAAGCGCTACGGACGCGAGACGGTGAAGGCGTGGCTCCATAGCTGACCGGCTAACCGAAATTCAGCGTCGAGACACCCCGAGTTCGCGGCCGGGGCTCGACGCTGGCGCGATCGGCGATGGCTCGCTTAGGTCAGGCCGGTGGGCCAAGCAGGGGCTCGACGCTCTGAAGGAGCTTTGATCGGTGGAGAGACGCGCGTTTGTCGTCGGCCTTTCCGGCGTTCCCGGCGCGGGCAAAAGCACCTTGGCCACGGCCCTCGGGAATTGGCTCTTAGCCCCGATTGTCCAATACGATCAATTCCAGACGCTGACGCGCATGTCTGTCCAGGACGTCCAGGACTGGTTTCGTCGCGGAGGAGACCCGAACGAGTTCGCCCTCGTCGAGCTCCTGCAGGAACTGACGCGGCGCACCCGCTGGGATAAGCCCACGCACGCCCGTCCGACCGTTATTTTCGAAACGCCGTTTGGGCGGCTCCATCGTGCGAGCGGGGCCTTTATCGACTTTCTCGTCTGGGTGGACACGCCCTTGGATCTTGCGCTTTGCCGCGCCCTGAAATCGGTGTTCGACGCCTTTGCACGACAGAGGCCGATGCCTCCGGCATCGGCGGTGGTCGACTGGCAACGGCAATATCTCCTCAATTATCCGATCATCCGCGAAATGTATGTGGCCCAACGCGCTGCGGTGACCGCGGATGCACAACTTGTAATCGACGGCGTGGATCCGACGTCGGCCCTGGCCGATCAGGTCCAGCGCGCGCTCGAAGGGCACGTGGCCCGCACCCCGCGGTCGACGCACTACGGTTTCGATTGAGCCGCCGGGTCATCGGCGGATGCGTCCAAATCTCGAATGGAGAAGGCGACCCGACAGCGAAGCCCGGCAGGAACGGAGGCGTCGGCGTTGCGCAGCGTCAGCCGTACGCCGAATGTGCCGCTCGCCGCGTCAAACACCTGATCGACGACTGTAACCTCGGCGTCCCGATCGCCGCCGACCGGGTCATTAGGCCGCACCGTCGCCTTATCGCCGACCTTTACCTGACCATAATAGCGCACCGGCAGATACGCCTCGACGTTCAGAGGATCGATGCGCGCGACGGTCACGACGTTCGATTCCGGATTGACATATTCGCCGGGACCGAGGGTTCTCAGCGTCACGACGCCATCGATCGGACTACGAATCGTCCGTTGCTCCAGCAACGCTTCGGATCTCTGCAACTCGATCTCCGCCATCCGCTTGTTGAGCACCGCAAGTGCAAGCTCCTGCTTGGCGACGTTGTAATCGGCCTGCGCGTTCTCGACGTCCTGCGAACTCGCGACATGTGTCTCCTGCAGCCCTTGCTTCCGGTTCATCACGCCGGTCTTTTGCGCAAGGACCGCTTGCTTGGCCTCGATCTCGGCGGTGCTCTCGGCTCGCGCTCGATTATAGGCGACGGCCGCCTGCTCTACAGAAGATTCCAAGTGCGCGACGACCTGGCCTCGCTTGACGGCGTCTCCTCGCTCCGCCTCGACGTCTGCAAGGATGCTCGCAACCGGGCTGCCGAGTTTAACCGTCAGCGAGGGCTCGAGCACACAATCGAATGTCGCCGCCGCCAGCGAAGTTTCGCTGGCGCCGAAAAGAGCGGCGAGACCGATCGCAATGCGCAAGCCGCGGCTCACTCCGGACGCGCGCCGCGCTGTTCGACAGTCAAACGGACGATTGCAGCAATTCATGGTTTCCGACTTCTTTCACGCGGCGGTGATTGCTGGTTTAAGGTGTGAGACGTCGCGAGAAAAGGGGCGAGGCCACGCCATGTCTGATTAGGCCTTGCGGGCGAAATTTCCGACGCATAGAAGTCATGACTACGCGGGCCGTGTCCGGCTGCTCTATAACTGGCGGCAAAAATTTTGACATCCCGACGCGTCGCTCTGGCCTGCGTCACGCCGCGTCCCGACGCCGATGAGCTCGGGCCGCTTCAGCTTCCAAGCTATGGCATAAGACGCGTCCATGCCGCCTTGATCGGGGACCCAGGCGCGCCGGACCACGTTGTCGAGCTCATCGATCTGGGTCGTTCCGATGACGTCGACGGCTATGTCCAGGCCATCCTCGATTTCGAACCCGACCTCGTCGGATTCTCAATCTATGTCTGGTCGACGCCGTGCCTGATCGCCGTTGCTCGGCAGATCAAGCGGCGCCGTCCCAAATGTGTCGTCGTCTTCGGTGGTCCCTCCGCGCGCGCGGCTCTTTTCGACCTCTTGCCCTACAGGCCCGCCGCAGATTACCTCGACGCAGTGGTTGAAGGCGACGGCGAGGCCGTGTTTCGAGAGATCGCTGCGCTCACCGATCTCTCACCCGAGGGGCTGCGATTTGTTGCGGGCGTGACGGTCCCTCGCAGCGGCCGCTGGGAGAGGGCTGCAGGCGTCCCTCAGGGCTCGAACCTCGATATCATCGCATCGCCGTTTCAGCTTGGCCTGATGGCGCCTGGCGACGTCGCCTATCTTGAGACGTACCGCGGCTGTCCACTGACCTGCCAATTCTGCGAATGGGGCGTGGCCGGCGGGTCGAAGTCGGTGTTCTCGGCGGATTACATCGCGCGCGAAATGGAGGCGTTCGAGCGGCTCGGCGCCCCGGCGGTCTTTCTGCTTGACGCAGGGCTCAACCTCAACATCAAGGCCTTTCGCAATCTGCGCGAGGCCAATCGCCGGACCGGCTTCCTTCGCCGCACCCTGTTCTGGGCGGAGATCTATCCGAACGTCATACGTCCCGAGCATCTCGAATTCCTACAGGAGATTGGCGTCGCGTATCTCGGGGTCGGCATGCAGTCGAAGGATCCAGCTGTTCTCGAATTGCATCAGCGGCCGTCGGATCAATCTCGCTTCGAGCAGTCGGTGCGGGATCTGGCGATGGTCACCACCATAGAACTGCAGATCATCGTAGGCCTTCCCGGGGACACGCCCGCTGGGTTTCTCCGCACGCTCGATTATGCGCTTTCCCTGCCCGCGTCGGTGCGCGTCTACCATTGCCTCGTGCTGCCTGACGCCCTGATGACCCGTGGGCTGCCCGAGTGGAACATGAGGTTCAGTCCTTACGATCTTTCGATGACGTCGTGCCTCGGGTGGAGCGCCGAAGCGCTCGGCGCGATGCGTGACGAACTCAGCCGCAGGGCGAGGCGCCTCGGCGGCAAGGTCGGGCGATACTGGTGGTCCTTTCCGCGCCAGTTGCGTCGCCAGAGGGCGGCGCTTCGTTGACGGGGCCGGCAAGACGTTTGGAGCACGGCGCCGATCGTTCAACATCGCGGCCGCGCTCGGGGCGGCGGGTCGCGCTCCTGGCGCGCTATCCGGATCGCGATCCGGCCATGCCCCAGTTCATTCCAAACCTCGGCGTCTACATGGTCGAGGCGGCGTTGCTTGGCGCCGGCCTGCCGGACCTGGAGGTCCGGCTTTGGGACCTCGACGCTGGCGGCGCGGGAATCGAGCGGGTCGCCGCCGAGGTCGCCGCGTTCGACCCGGACGTCGTCGGCTGTTCATCCTATTTGTGGTCGTTCCCGTTCTTTCTCGAATTGGCGCGCACCGTGAAGGAGGAGAAGCCGTCTCGTCTCGTCGTTTTTGGCGGACCTTCGGCTCGGCCGGCGATGCTGGATCATGAGCCGCATCGCCAGAAGGCCGGAGCGGTCGACGTCCTGGTCTTGGGTGAGGGCGAGGAAGCGTTCGTCGAGATCGTGGCGCTCGCGGACCGCTCCGCCGAGGGGCTGGCCGCAATCGCGGGAATCGCCATACGAAGCGACGGCGCCTGGCGTACAACCGCGTCCCGGCCTCTCGGGGACCTCAATCAATTGGCTTCGCCCTACGCCATGAATTTGATCCCCTCGCGCGGGCTCGGAGTCCTCCAGACTTACCGGGGCTGTCCGTTTACCTGCGCCTTTTGCGAGTGGGGCGCGATGGAGCAGCCCAAACGGGTGCGCACATCGGATAGCCTGAGCGAGGAATTCGGCGCCATGCGGCGCATGGGATTGGGCGCCGTCCTGATTGCCGACGCGGGCCTCAATCTCAATCAATCGGCGTTCCAGAATTTATGGGAGGCGAACAGGCGGACAGGCTTCCTGTCCAAACGCGGGCTCATATGCGAGGTCTATCCGGCCAAGGTTAGGCCCGAGCACATCGAGTTCCTGTCCGAGATCGGCGACGCTTATGTAGGGGTCGGTCTTCAGTCCTTCGACAACGAGACCCTGGCCCACGTCGAACGCAAGTACGATGAGGCGCGTTTTGACGAGACGCTGCGCGCGCTCGGACGCGTCGCGACGCTGGCGGTCGAGATCATCCTGGGTCTTCCGGGCGACACGCCGGAGCGCTTTCGTCGCAATTTCATGCGGGCGCGTCGATTGCCTTGCGCGCTGCGCGTTTATCATTGCGTCGTTCTTCCGTCGGCGCTCATGGTCCGCGCACCCGCGGAATATGGTCTCGACTACCATCCCGTATCCTTGAAGATGCAATCCTGTCTCGGCTGGAGCCGCGAGGCGCTTGCGCGCGAGGCGAGATTTCTATCGGACGAGGCGGCCCGCGCGTGCGGCCGCGCAGGCGAATTCTTTTGGGTGTTTCCTCCGCCGCGCTCCGGCTGAGCGGCGGCGCGGAGAGTTCGAACTGATGTCGTTCTTTCGCCATGAAATCGTTGACGCAGCGGCGATCGAGTCGTTTCGAAACCAGGTGACGCGGGTCCATTCCGGCGATCTCGACGGCGTCATCGTCGAAAAGGTCTACGAGCGCGCCGCGTGCGAGGCGATCTGCGCCGAATTGGAGGCCAATCGACATGGCCTCGTCAGGACCACTTTCCCGGCGAAGTTCCGAGCCTACTTCTACGGCGTTAATCTCAATCTGGCGGCGCCCGATCTGGGCCCGTATTTTGTCGAGGCGGCGCGATTTCAGGAAGGGTTGAAGCGGGTGTTTCCCGGCCCGCTCGATCTCGAGCGCCGCGTGAGCGGCCTTCTTGGAGCCTTGGATCGAGGCCGCAGATATCTCGCGCCTCCCGGCGCTGCTCCGGGACAGCGATACATGTTCACGACCCTGCGCGCGCACCTGACCGACGGATACATTCCTGCGCATTTCGATGACGAGCAGGCCCAAAGGCCAAGCTATCGCCAGCTGATGAGGCTCATCGAGCCGAAACTCGTCTCCTTCGTTCTGGCCTTTTCCCAGGCCGAGCAGGGCGGCGCGCTCGAGGTGTTCAACATCAGGGAGGCTCGCTATGGTCAGAGGATTGTTGCGGATGGGCGCAGCGCGCATAGGGGCGATCTCGAAGGAGCGGAGCGGTTCACGCTCCGCCTCGGGGCTGGCGATATGATCGTCTTCCGCTCCGGGGAGTATCTCCATCGCTTGACGCCCGTCGTCGGCCCGCGAACGCGCTGGACGGCCTGCAGCTTCATGGCGAATGCCAGGGACGGAGCCCAGGTATACTGCTGGGGTTGAAACGTGTTCGCTGAGACGCCGGCCTATTTCGACTTTCTCATCGCCGCGTTTCGGGCAGGAGCGGCGGGGCGTCATGTGCATCTCGGCTACTGGGAAAACCCGCCGCCGCTATCGGCGCCTTGCGCTCCTGGAGAATTCGAAGCCGCTCAGGAGAGGCTGGCCGACGTCGTGATTGAACTCGCCGGCATTCGGGGAGGCGACGTCGTTCTCGACGTCGGCTGTGGCCTTGGCGGGATGTTGGAGATCTTGGCGAGGCTGCCGTCGATGCGCCTCACGGGCGTGGGCAATGATCCGCGGCAACTCCAGATTTGTCGCTCGATCGACAAAAGCGGCTCGTCGTTGGATCTGGTCGAGGCGGACGCCTGCGCGCTGCCGTTTTCGCCTGCAACCTTCGACCGCGTCCTTTGTGTCGAGGCGATGTTCCACTTTCGCTCGCGAGACGCCTTTCTTCGCGAGGCCGCACGCGTGCTCGCCCCTGGCGGTCATTTGACGGTCACGGACATCCTTCTCCGGCGCCCCGACGCGCTCGAACCGTCGCTCCTGTTTGTCGTCGAAGAAGCGATTCGCGACGAATATGGTCCTTGGCCGCAATTGTGGATCGACGCGCAGGAACTTGTGGCTTCCGCCGGAGCCGCGGGACTTACAGCGGAACGATGGGTCGACGCCAGTCGGGAGACGCTGCCAACCTATCGGGTAACGGCGCCGCGTCCGTGGGACGGCCGACGCAAATCCGTCTCGGCGGGGAGCCTCTTGCGGTGGTTTCACGAGACGGGACGTCTCGCCTACCTCTGCGCTACCTTCGTCAAAAGCAGGTAAGGATAGTCTTCATCGGGTGATTGTTCGTCACGCCGCACCCCATCATTCCGACTTGCCGGTGAAAGCCAGCGTCTTCATCTGCCACTCGTCGGTTCGCAGAAGCTGTTCGCGCATCCGCGCGTGCAGGCGTTCGGCACGCCGCTGCGCGTAGTCGGACAGCGCGCGTCCGACCCAGTTCCCCATCGAAGCGCGCGCGAGCTTTGCCACCTTCGAGAGCGCGACGCCGGATTCGATGTCCATCAGCGGATCCTCAAGCGACAGGATCGCCTGGAAGCAGCCCGCTTCGCCCTGTCGGCCGCTGCGACCGGCGAGTTGGAGGTCGATCCGTCGGGCGTCGTGGCGCTCCGTCATGATGACGTGAAGCCCGCCAAGCTCGACGACGCCGTCGCCGAGCTGAATGTCGGTCCCGCGGCCAGCCATGTTGGTCGCAACCGTGATGCGGCCTCGCTGGCCGGCCTCGGCAATGATTTCGGCCTCGCTGCGGTCCTGAAGCGCATTGAGGACCGTGTGCGGCAAGCCGGCGACTTGCAGTTCGGCGCTGGCGCGAGCCGAACTCGCGACGGTTCTCGTTCCGATCAACACCGGAACTCCGCGCGCGTGCAACTCCGCCACGCGCGCAGTGATGAACTTCCACTTGATCTCGTCATCCGAGACGACGACGTCCGGCATGTGGATCCGCTTGACCGGCTTCGCCGTCGGTATCGTGACGACCGGCATGCGGTAGACCCGCCAAAGCTCACGCGCGACGGGTTGCAATGTCCCGCTCATGCCGGCGAGTCGTCGATAGCGTCGGAAAAACCGTTGGTACGTCATTCGGGCGACGGTATTGCGGCGCGCCGACAGGGCGCAGCCTTCCTTGAATTCGATGAGCTGGTGCAGACCATCGCTCCAGAAGCGGTCTGGCATGATGCGACCGGTGTACTCGTCGACGATGCGCACCTTCCCGTCCGAGACGACATATTCGCGGTCTTTGCGAAACAGATGGATCGCCGTCAACGCCTGGCGGGCCAGCTCCTCACGCGCCACGACGCCCCGCCAGTGGCTGGCGAAGGCGCCGGCAAAGGCGGCGACGCGGGCCTGGCCTTGAGGAGTCAGATAAACGCGCCGTTCTTCACTCGACACGACATACTCACCGCCCGAAAGCATGCTCTGAGCGAGAGCAAGCGCCTCTGCGACCGTTGTTCGGTCGAGCGCTGATTCGTCCTGCCCGGAAATGATCAGCGGGGTCCGGGCCTCGTCGACCAGTACGCTGTCCGCTTCGTCCACCAGGGCGAAATGCAGGCCGCGCATGCGCAGGCGGTGCGACCGTGGCGTCGCCGTGTGGAGAGCCTCAAGCTTCAAGGCGAGGTCTCCGGCCGACTGGCCCAGCTCCATGCGGTCGCGCAGGTAGTCGAACGCGAGTTCCTTGTTGGTGCAGTAGACGACGTCGCAGGCGTACGCAGCTTGGCGCCCTTCCGCGTTTTGCCCGCCGACGACCACGCCGACGCTCAAGCCCAAACGTTCGTAGAGCGGCCCCATCAGCTCCGCATCGCGACGAGCAAGGTAATCGTTGACGGTGACCACGTGAATCGGAACGCCGGCGAGCCCAGCGGTTCCGGCCACGAGCGTTGCGGTCAACGTCTTGCCTTCTCCGGTGGCCATTTCGGCCAGCATGCCGTTGATCATCGCGAAGGCGCCGAGGAGCTGCACGTCGAAATGTCGCTTGCCGAGAATTCGACTGGAAAGCTCCCGGATCAAGGCGAAAGCGCGCCCGGTCAGATCGGCGGGAAATTCGCTTTGGCGCCTGAAATCGGCGGCGAGCGGGCGCGCGCCCGCCGCAATGTCGTCAGTCGACATCGCCGAATAGTCCGCGGCCCACCTCTCGACCAGCGGCAAGATCCGACGCAGTCGGTACGCACGGCTTGGGGACGTTGCGGAGACAAAGTTCGCCTGGATGGCCGCCGCCGTCCTGTCGAACGCGTTCTCCCGCCGCTCGCTCTTTTCAGGATAAAGAAGAAGACGCGGCAGCACAATCGGCGGCTGTGCGCTCACAGCGTCAAGCACGGAACTGGCCCAGGAAGAACTGGCGAGCGGAGCGGAAAAACCGCCAGGCGAGCGGCTGCTCGCCGTAGGAGAACCGAACGTGCGCACGCAAGCCGAGAAAGCGGATCTGCGTCGGCTCAACCGGCTCGATTTCGACGAGAAAATAGCGGAACAAGGCCTCGGGTCGCTGGTTTCGCGAAGGGTCGAGCGCAATCTCGCCGCCGCCGCGCGTGGTCAGCGCGAGGCTCGGCACGTCCTGCTGCGCCGCCGGAGTCTCGCGCCGTATGCGGGCCGCTATCGGACGATCGGTGTCATCGGCAAGGCGGACCTGGACCGTCGTCTTGCGGGGGTCGATCAAATCGATCTCGGACTGAGGAACGAGGACCTGGATAACGGGATCGTCGGGGCCGATGACGAAGCCGAGAAGATCGCCGCGCTTGGCAAACCGTCCGGGAAGGTCATCGGCACGGGGAATCAGAAAACGGCCGTCGTGATCGGCCGAGACCGACAGGTCCTCCTGGCGCTGACGGAAGGTCACAAGCTTGCTCGTCAGGTGCTGAACCTCATCCTCGAACATTTCGGCCTGGACCCGATCGATGCCTTTCACCCCCTCGAGCCTGTTGCGTGTCTCATCGAGCTGGGCCTCGATCACGGCGATCTGCGCGTCAAGCGCAGGATCTTCCATCGACACGAGCGGTTGGCGCGCGACGACCGAGGCGCCCGAAGACGCCTGAACCTCTCGCACGAAGCCGGCCGTCTTTGCGCGCAGCTCCGCCCGGTTGGGGAAGACGACCACGCCGTCCGTCACCGTCGAATAGGGCAGGGGCACGAGAAACAGCGCGGCCAGTGCTGCGGCGGCGACGCCGCCGACTATGGCGATCGCTCGCCGCCTTCGACCCTGCAGCCGGGGGCTCGACGCCAGGAACTTCATGCCCTTGTACAAAGGCATCAGCGCGATCGCTGCGAGCGACCAGACCGCGATCGCGAAGCCAACGACGACGAACTTGGTGGCGAGAAAAAGCGCGATGCCGATCGACACCAGCATGCGATAGGCGAAGGAAGCGCAGGCGTAGAACAACAGCCAAGCCGCCTCTCCCGGCGCGGTCGCCGGGCTTTCGATGTCCTCGATTTTGAACAGGCGCTTCTGGATCAGATAGAAGACATAGCGATTGGCGCTGCTACCCAGATTGGGAATCTCGATCAGGTCCGAGAAAATATAGTAGCCGTCGAAGCGCAGCAGCGGATTGCCGTTGAACAAGAGCGTTGATACGCCTCCGACCAGCATGACGTTGAAGGCGATCGAGCGTCCGAGCCCCGGGGTTGCGTGGAGCCAAACAATCATGGCGATCGCCGCGAGCGTGGTCTCAACCAGGATGCCCGCGGCGCCGACGATGACCCGTCGGCGCTTCTCGCGGAATGCAGTCGAGGCCGAGGCGTCCACGTAGAGAATGGGAACGAACACGAGCAGCATCATGCCGATTTCGTGCACCTCGCCGCCCCAAACCTTGGTCGCATAGGCGTGGCCGAGTTCGTGCAGGCTCTTGATCACCGGATAGACGCACATGATCAGCGCGACGTTCTCGGTCGCGAGCACGCGGTCGGACATGTCGGCGGTCAACTCCGGCCAGTGCAGGATGGCGAGCACGAAGGCTGTGCCGACGAGCGCAAGCCATGCGAGGAAACCGCCGACGGTGAAAAGCGGCCGGGCGAGCGGCAGTGTGGCCTCAAGCATGCGATCGGGATCGAACAGTGGGATTCGCACCGCCACTGGATTGCGCAATTGCTGCATCAGGCGGCGGCGGTCGGCCTGTACAGCGCGATCGGCCATTTCGTCGAAGTCGGGTGGCAGCTCCCCTTGGAGCAGATCCGCAGAATGAAGCTGGGCCAGAAGTTGGATCGTGTCGTCCTGTGTGGGGGGGTCCTCGGCCGAACGTCGCGCCGCCGCCTCCCAAATATCTTGCACGGTCCGCTTGCCGTCCATCAGGCACAGCATAAGGTTTGCGATCGGAGAAAGGCGGTGGAATTGACCGCTCTGGTGGTCCTGGAGGATGTACCACACGGCTCCGCGGAAGATCTGGCGGTGCGTGTCGGTATGTGGCCGCAAACGCGGCTTAAGGTCGGCCACCCGATACCAGGAGGAGCTGAAGAGCGACTTCGCCATTGTGTTTCAGCGCATCCAGCGCCAGAACCACACGCGCGCCCAGTTCGTCAGCGGGTGGGTCCAGATCCAGGCCAGTTTGCGTGGACCGATATCGATCTTGCCGACGCCCTCCATCCCCGGCCGCAAGCGGTTTGAGTCCCCCTCGACCTCGCCCTCGACGCGAAAGACGTTCTTGCCCGCACGCGCCTCGGCGATCGGGGTGATTTTGTTGACCACGAATGGGAGGCTCTGATTGGGGAGCGCCGTCACGACCAGTTCGCCGCGCTGGCCGACCTCGATCTGCCCGATCTCTCGCTCGTCCACGTCGAGGTTGACGCGAAACGCGTTCACCGGCGAGACTTCGAACAGAACCTGGCCGCGCTGGACCGAGGTGCCAATGAGCTGGCTCAGGTCGCCAGACACAACGAGCCCCGGCGATCGGCGAGCGTAACTTCACGCGCGCCAGTTGCTCATCGATCAGCTTGATTTGCGCGTCCGCCTGACCGATCTGGCTCTGGATGACATTAATCGCCGCGGGCTGGCGCGACGCAATCGCCTTGTCGTATTCGTGCGTGCGCTGATCGCGTTCGGTGACCGCCTTCAGGCGTTCGAGGAGAAGGTCGCTGTCCTCGAGCGTCGCGAGCAACTGGCCCTCGGTCACGGTGTCGCCTGCGCGCGCCGTCGCATCCTTTATGAAGCCGTCGTATGGCGACACCACAGCCCGGCGCACCTGTCCCTCGACCTGCGCGTCGGCGTCGACCCGGTAGATTCCGGTCGCGAGCGACAGGAAGATCGCTCCGGCGAGGATTGCAGCGGCGACAAGCTTTCCGAGGAGGTGGCCCGGGCCGATCAGCCGCTCGACCTGCTGCCTGAGGCTCTCGCCGACCTTAACGATCAGCAAGCGATCGTTCAGCCGCTTTTCCTCGAGGACTGGCGCGACGATCGATGAGGCAAGTTCCAGAAGCTCGATCGTTGGACCTTCGAACGGCTCGTCGCGCGGCCGCTCGAAGGTCATGGATCCGATGAAACTGTCCGCAACGATGAGCGGGATCGTCAGGATGTGGTTTCCCGCCTGGACCTGCGACAATCGCCCATGCGCGGCGGTTGCGACCACTTGGTCGGCCGGCGCTGGATAGAGAATGACGCAGCGCTGATCGATCGCTTCGTCCATCGCCGCGCCCAGCGAGGCGACCAGACCCATCTTGCGCCCAAACTGGGCCGAATTCGAAATCGCGCGGACCTTGACCGAGCGTCCGTTGCGGATCCCAAGGCTGACCCGGGAGCATTTGGCGCGACTGGCGAGCCCCGTGACCACGGCCATGGCCGAGGCGGCGAATCCGCGAAAGCCGAGCGTGTCGCCAAGGAGATCGAGCGCCGCCCGCGACCGCGCGAGCAGTTCCTCCTGTTGATGGGCTCGGGCGTGCAGAAAGCGTTCGCGCATCCAGGCGACGCCCCACTGCAATTGACGCAGCGCCGAGCGCACGGCCTCCTGTCGGGCGTTGCGAAGCGATACTGCGACCACGCCGTGCGTCTGGTCCTCGAGCAGGATCGGATAGCCGACGTACACGATTGCAGTCTGGTCGTCCTTGGCCACGCCACGACGCTCGCGAAGGGCAAGCTCTGCGACCTCCGTCAGGCCGGGAGACCGTCCGACTGCGCCCTCAGGCCAGGACGCCGCAACGTCGAAACTGTTGGGCGAAGCGCCGGTCAGCAGCACGATTCCGCGGTAGGCGCCGTCGATGCTCTGGCACTGAAGCGATAGCCAGGCGCTCGCCATCTCGACCGCAGTTCGGGCGTCCGACATCCGCCGCCACAGCGCCGTCTCAAGCGAAGCGACTGCCGCGGCCGGCTCAGTTCCGGTTGCCTCGGGACTCCATTCGACAGAGTTCGCGTCGGTCAAGCGTTTGTCCTAGATTGCTTTGGCGCTCGTCCTGGGGAGGACAGGTTGCCGCTCACTGGTCAATGTTGAGCGCGCCGTGGCGCGCTTCATACTCTCGCAGGACCCCGCCAAGGACAGTCCACAGGCGTTTGGCCGCGAACGGGGTGAGTACGATGCGGCTCATCAAGTCGACGACCACCTGCTCGTTCTGAGCGATGTTCCAGGTCTGATTGACGCCGAAAAACAAGTCGACCTGCTCGCGAGTGCTCTGGACATTGACGACATTGGCGAAATGGGTCGCCATGTTCTTGTCGTTCCACCGCACCGCCGGCGTTCGCGCGGCGTCTGCCGAAGTCGAATTCTCATCCATGGGGAAGGCTTCTCCAAACGTGTTTCTTCAAGTCCCAGGCTCCATCGCATGAAGGCGAAAAACCTGCATCTCCCTCAGAGCGGCCGGGCCCCGAACTCATCAATCCCCAATCGGAATTGTCTCAGCCTCAATAATATGCATGACGCCCTCCGTCCATTGCCATTGCATTGGATGTGATTTTCGCGACCTGGAGTGCATGCGCTGAGGCGGGTCGGCCGCGTAACTCCCATTTCGCCAGTTGCGCGGTCCGCAGTTGGGAATAGTCTAGCGGCAATGGCTGACTTCGACCACATACGCGTCAATCGATTCTTGGGGACCGAATTCGACGCTCGGGCGCTGAAAACTGGTTTCGAGCTGGGACTCCTTGATAGGTTGAATGATCGTGGGCGGGCGACGCTGCCGACTTTGTCGCGCGAACTTCGAATCAATCCCGTCGGCTTGGATGCGCTCGCCGGCATGCTCGAGACGAATGCGGTGATTGCGCGGGCCGAGGACGCGGTCGAGCTGACCGCGGACTTCGTTCGCGCGCTGGCGTTCCGCGATCTGATGGAGGTCAGGATCGCGTTCGCCGATTTCGTGTGGCCGGACATCCACGCGCTCTTCACTCCGCTCATCAACAACGTTCAGCAGTTTATGGCGCACGCCAAGGTGTTCGAGCTGTTTCGCTACGACCGTTGCCTTGAAGTCACCAGGGAGAATCTCGAGGCCGCGCGCATCTGGACGAAATTCACCACGTGCCTGACAAAATACCAAGTCCGTGGCGGTTCTGGATGCCGTCGATATGACCTCGATCCGGACGCTTATCGACATGGGAGGGAACACCGGAGAGTTCGCTTTGCGCATCTGCCGGCGCTACCCTCAGGTTCGCGCGACCGTCGTCGATCTCCCGGTCGTCTGCGAGATCGGGCGGGACCACATCGCGCGCACCGCGCACCCGAGCGAGGCGAATCGGATCGAGTTCCATGCGGCCGACATGCGCAAGGACTCCCTGCCACGACCCGCCGACCTCGTATCCGTCAAATCCGTCCTGCACGACTGGCCCGATCGGGAGGCTGTCCTCCTTCTGCGCCGCGCGAGCGAAAATGTGCGGCGCGGGGGCAGGATCCTCATCTTCGAGCGTTCGCCCCTCGATTTGCGTGGCCGGCGCGTCACCTATGGGACGGCGCCGGACCTTGTTTTCCTTCATTTTCTGAGGTCGGCCGATCTTTATCTGGCCACGCTTGCCGAGCTCGGTTACGTCGAGATAGAGCATCGGCGCATCGACCTCGAGACTGGATTTCACCTGATCGTCGCACGGCGACCCGAATGACTGCGCAGCGCCCGGCCCAATCCACCGAGTCTCTCGCCATGGCCTCAAGCGACGACCCGTCCCGTCGGCTTCGGCGGATCGTCATTGTCGGCGGGGGAACCGCCGGCTGGATGGCGGCCATCTATCTCAATCGGATAGCGCGTCCCTTGCGCTGCGAAGTCATGCTCGTCGAGTCGGCGAACATCGGAACGATCGGAGTCGGCGAAGCCACCATCCCGACGCTGGTGCATTTCGTTCGCATGCTGAACCTCGACGAAAAGGAATTCATGCGTCGCTGCTCGGCGACCTTCAAGCTTGGGATCCGGTTCGACGACTGGGTCGATAACGGGTCGATCCATTGGCATCCGTTCGGCTTGTGCGGAGCCCGCGTGAACGGGCTCGACCTTTTCCATTTCTGGCTCAAACGCCGGCTCGAGACAGGGAGCAAGCTCAACTATTTCGATTTCTCCCTCCAGGTCGCGCTTGCCGAGCAGGAGAAAGCCCCGTGGCCTTGGGCCGGGTCGTCGCCGGTGCTTCAGGGAGGCGCCTACGCCTACCATCTGGATGCGGCGGCTCTTGCGGACTACCTGAGGGAGATTGCGACGGGGGAAGGGGTAAAGCATCTTTTTGGCGACGTCCGGGATGTCGTCACGGACGGCGCGCAGCGGATCGCCAGTCTCGATATCGACGCCGAGCGGTCGATCGAAGGAGACCTTTTCATCGACGCAACGGGGTTCGCCGGGTTGCTGATTGAGAAGGCGCTCGGCGACCCCTGGATTGACTGGTCGAGTTCGATGCTTTGCGACAGCGCGGTCGCGATGCCTTTGCCCCGCGGCGATCGTTTTGCGCCATTCACGATATCGAAGGCGATGCCAGCCGGGTGGACATGGAGGATTCCGCTCAGCACGCGAACGGGGAACGGCTATGTATTCTCGAGCGCCCATTGTTCGACGGACGAGGCGATCGACGCCCTGATCCAGCAATCTGGCCTGCGCCGCGCCGGATCGGCTGACCCCCGCGTGCTCAAAATCCGAGTGGGGAGGCGTACGAACTTCTGGGTTGGGAATTGTGTCGCCGTCGGACTATCGTCGGGATTTGTCGAGCCGCTCGAGTCGACTGGTATTCATCTCATTCAGAAGGCGGTCACGACACTGGCCGACTATCTTCCGGATCGCAACTTCAGCCCATCTTTACGACGCGCCTTCAACGCAAGCATGGCGGACGCTTACGACGAAGTGCGCGACTTTATCGTGCTGCATTATCTGCTCAGCCGGCGCAATGAGCCGTTCTGGCGCGACTCCCGAAGCGTCGAGATCTCCGACACGCTGCGAGGCGTTCTCGAACTCTATGACGAGACCGGACGCATCGCCTGGTCGAAGACGCAGGTCTTCCCGGAGACGAGCTACTTTTTCATTCTGGCCGGCGCCGGGAGGATTCCGAGGCGCCTGATCCAGGAAGCGGCCACAGCTCGCGCCGCCGAAGTCTGGCAGATCCTCGATCGGGCGCGGGCGGAGAACCGGCGCTTTGTCGAGCGCATGCCAACCCACGCGAGCTATCTCGAGCGCCTTCATCAGACGAGCTTATGAGCCAGGATCACGACCTCGTTCGTCGGATTCACGACCTCGGCGCACCCTATGGTCTCGAGCGCTCGGCGAAGTTGGAGGACGGCGTCGTGCTTGACGACCGGTTTCTCCTGAGCGTGCACCGACAGGCCTTCGGCCCGAATCCCCTCGAAAGCCTGGCGTCGATCGGCGCGGCGTTCAGCATGCCCGCAGAGTTGGGCCGGGCGTTCGGGTCCGCGCTTGAAAGCGCGGACGTTATCCATTTCGGTTTCGAGGGCGCGGCGGGGTCTGAGATTTACAAGATCTATTTTGAATACTCGCAGCGGACGCGAACCGCGATGGCCGCGCATAACCAGCAGCCGACTCTTGTGCACATTGCCTTCAAATGGGACCGCCTTCACCCCGGCAAGCACACGTCGACCCGCTATGTCTGGGCGCCGCGCCGCACGCGCGCCGACATCGAGGCGAGGCTGCGGCAATTAACGCCGCCGCGCGAGGCGCCCCGTGCGTGGCGCTGCGGGGTCGCTCTACTCGATCGCGCGTCGCCCCGGGCGCCGTCCGGAGGGATTCTGATGATGGAGGTCGAGGAGCCCGGGAATCCGCGCCGATCCTGGGATCTTAACGTCTATGACGCAGAGCTTTCGTTGAAAGACGTGTCGGAACTGATCCACCTGGCCGCCGAAGATTTCGCGGCGCCTCGCGCGCGACTGGAAGAGGCGCTGGGTCGCGCTAAGGGGGCGCTTCCGCTAGGGCATCTCTCTGGCGGGATCGGCCGCGGCGGCAAAGAGTTCGTGACCTTCTATTACGGGATCGAATCGCGCCAGGGGGAACGGCGATGACGACTTCGGCCTTGCCGCTCGAGCGCACGAAGCCGGGCGATCGCTTCGCCGACTATTGCCTCTGGGATTATCGCCCTCCTGCGTCTCCCGCCGGCAAGCTGAGTTCGGCGAACCTGCTTTGGCGCGCGATCGAATTGAGCGGCGAAGGCCCCTCGCTGAGAGCGGCCTGCATGGCCCTGCGCGAGCGCCTCGGGCCGTTTCAGACTGTCTACGGCGTCAAGAAATTCGGCGATCGGCTCAGTTTCGAATTCTATTTCTATGACTATGGGCGCCTCGAACGGCGCGTCTCCATCCCGAGGGTCCTCGAGATTCTCGCGCCGACCGCAACCCATTCCATGAGCGGCTTGGAGAAGAGACCCTACTTCATGTTCTCGATCGACCTCGACGAGGAGATTGCTGCGAAAAGACGGCCGCTCGACATCGTCAACGTCTATGTCGGCAATCCGGGGAGTAGCGTCTCCTCCGGGATCTGCTACGAGTTCTCGCCGGCGGGGCTTCGGCTCGCCAATTTCTATTTCTTCTTCGAAAGACGAAAGCAAATGAGCGACATCGTCGCCAAGGCGAGTTGTTCCGCCCACCACGATCTGCGAGGCCTGCCGGTCTCGCAGATCCTGAGGCCCGAACTCCTCGACTGTGAGGTCGTGGTCGTCGCCAACAAGAAGGTCAACGACGGCCTCTATTTTTCCAGGATCAAGATCGACACGCTGATCCAGTTTCTCACCCGAGAAGAATTTCCCGATGAGTTGATGAGCTTTGTGCGCGATCATCGCGACGAACTCGACCACATGCTTTATGATGTCGGGCTCGACTTCCGGGTTGAAGGCGGCGAGGTGCGCACGCTCAAAAGCGCTTTCTACGGCCTGCTTTGAATGTCCCGCGTGGAGAGACGAGTTTGGCGATGAACGCAATCCCCACGCCGATTGCCCAGCGACCGTCGGCCATAGGCAAGTTTGACAATCGCGACTATGTGTCGATGACGATGGAGTTCCGCTGCAACCTGCGATGCGTGCATTGCATGATCGAGGGTACGATGGATCGCCTCGCCCCCGAATCATCGGAACGTTTCGAGGCGCTGCTGGACGTCAATCGCCGCGAGAGGCGATGGAAGGGCTTGGTCCTCACTGGATCGGAAATCACGCTGCGGCGGGATTTGCCGGACCTGAGCCGACGGGCGCGCGAGGCAGGGTTTGAGCACGTACGAATCCAAACGCACGGAATGCATTTGGCGGAGACAAAATATTGCGAATCCCTTATTGCGGCGGGAGTCGATGAGTTTTTCGTGAGCGTCGCTGGCCCGAGCGCTTCGGCGCACGACGGAATCACCGGCGTCCGGGGATCATTCGACAAGATGCTCACAGGCCTTGAGGCGTTGGATCGTTTCGATGGCGTGGTCACGCTGACGAATACGGTCGTAACAGAGCGGAGCTATCGCCTCCTCACCGATATCGTCGATCGGCTGGCCCATCTGCGTAATCTCGCTCAGATGGAGTTCTGGGTCTATTGGCCGATGCGGGAGTCGGACGACAAGAACCTCATCGCTCCGAACTCCGCGATCGCGCCGCACCTTCGTGCGGCGATAGCCCGCGCGCGGTCGCTTGGCCGCGGAGTCGAAGTGAAGAATTTCCCGGAATGTCTTCTGAATGAGGATGCCCCGGCTCTTGTGAACGTGCAGCCGCAACTCTTCATTGATCCGGCTTTTTGGCCGGAATTTATGCGCAATGGATTCTACCAGTGCGTTTATCGAGAGCGCTGCGCCTCGAAAGAATGCCTCGGCCTAGGAACCGCGTATATCCGCAAGTTCGGCTATGACGCGGACATCCTTTTTCCGATCATAAGATAATCTTCAGATCGAGGGCGAACGACAGAAACGCGCTAACTTCGCTGAAGCTCGGCGCTGTGCCCAGCTATCCTTGTCGTGTTTCATAAGCCGGGCTTGAATAGCCTCTGCTCCTCGATCCGGTCAAGACCCCCCGGACGGGCTCGAACATCCAGGACAGGGGCGTCATCGAAGTCTTACGGTATAGCTACTAACCTGAAGGCGTGTTAGGGAACTGGCAAGGCGAGGATGTTTTAATATGACCGCGGGGGCGGATCGGAGAATCGTTATGTCGAGATCGCCACTGGTGCTGCTCAGCGCGCTTCTGGGCGCAGGTTTCTTATGCTCAGCCGCGTCAGCCCAGACCGGCAGCCCATTCGCGGGCGCCGACTGCCGGGAAGCCAGGTTGGATAAGGTCGTCGACCGCAAGGTGCTGTCGAGCGAGACGGTCCTCGTGTGCAAGCGCACAGATCAACTGAGAACGGCGCTACGCAAAGAGGGCGTGCATTTGGTTTCCGCGCCTGCAGTCGCAACTCCGGACAAACGCAATGCCGATCACGTCGCCTTCACCGGGCCGATTGCGGCGGACCGGGAATGCGCCATGCTCAATTGTCCCGACCTACATCCTGACTGGCGTCGGCGACTGAAAGGTCGCGGTGGGGTTCGACGGGGTTGCAGAGCGGTGCGCGGCGAACATTTTCCCTCGCCGCGGCCTTTCAAGGCGCGCCTGTAAACAGTATATTCGGTAGTGCGGGAAGGTGGAATTCGGCCCTCGGAGCCGAGAAAAGGTCCGCGCGCGGGCTCCAGTCGGGACACTGGCGGCGATGATGGGACGTTTGGCGCGGCTGGCGCTGTTGGTGGTGGGATTGGCGATCGGCTGCGTGGCGGCTTCGTTCGGCGCGGCGGCGGCGCAACCTGAGAAGCGGGTCGCGCTGGTCATCGGAAACAACGACTATCAGAACTTCCAGCCGCTCGAGAACCCGGTCAATGACGCGGAAAATCTGAAGAGCGCGCTCGAATTGATCAATTTCGACGTCGTCTTCGTCAAGAACACCACCCTCCGGCAGTTTTATCAGGCGCTGAAGGAATTCAACAAGCGCGCGAAAGACTTCGGATGTCGCGCTGGTCTATTACGCCGGCCACGCGGTTCAATTCAGAGGCCGGAACTATCTGATCCAGGTCGACGACGAGGCCGAAACGCTCGACGACATCAACATCGGCAGCGTTCCGGTCGACAAGGTTCTCGACGTGCTCTCGACCGTCAAGGGGGTGAAGGTCCTCGTGCTCGACGCCTGCCGCAACAACCCAGCCAAGGCAGCAAAAGAGTCGTCGAGCCGGTCGGTCGAAACGGAGTTGACCCGGGACGTCGGCCTCGCCCGTCTGGACGAGTACGATACATCGGGCGGTGGCGGCATGGTCATCGCTTACGCCACGTCTTCGAGCCATGTGGCGGAGGACGGCGAGGGGAAGAACAGCCCCTATAATGTCGCTCTGTCCAAGTGGATAACCGCGGCCGATATGACGATCCCGGACATTTTCACCAACGTTACCGGAGCGGTCGTCGCGTCGACGAATCAGCGCCAGCATCCGATCTTCGACAGTTCGCTGACCGGTAAATACATCCTGCAATCCGACTGGATCCGAATGGGTCGATTGGGCCAACGTCCAGAACTCGACGGATCTCGACAAGCTGCAGCATTTCCTCGACGCGCATCCGGACTCTCCGCATGCGCCCTTCGTCAAGCATCAAGTCGACGTGCTTATGCAGAATCTGGCCGAGACGACCTGGGACCGCATCAAGGATGGATCGGATCAGGCGGCGATTCAGGCGTTCAAGGATCGGTTCCCGAACTCGGTCCACGCGGCGGACGCCGACCGCAAGATTGCGGCCCTGCGTCAGAAGACCGAGGATGCCGAGCGCGAGGCGCAGGCCTGGGAGCGGGCCAAGGCGTCGGGCGATCTCGAGACCTTTCAGGCTTTTCGCAGCGCGTTCCCGAATTCCTCGCATGCGGCGGAGGCGGATCGGAAGATCGCTTCGTTGAAGCAGGCGCTTGACGAGCAGCAGCGTGCGGAAGCCGCCTGGGAGCGGATTAAGACGTCGACCGACGTCGCCGGCCTTCAGGCGTTCCGGTCCGCTTATCCCAATTCGGCGCATGGCGCGGAGGCGGCCGAAAGGATCGCCGACCTCCAGAGGAACGCGGCCGACGCCCAGAAGGAGACCACGGAGTGGAGCCGGGTCAAGGATACGCTCGATCCGGCCGCGCTGCAAAATTTTCTCGATCGCTACCCGAACTCGCAATTCGCTGCGGAGGCCGGCCGGAAGCTGCTCGAGGCGCAGCAGAAGATCGAGGTCCAACGCAGCGAAAAGGCCTGGGACCAGGTCAAGAACGGCGCGGACATCGCGGCGCTCGAGCGGTTCCGCTACGCCTATCCCAACTCGCCGCACGCGTCGGAAGTCGATCAAAGGATGGCCGCCGCCCAGGAGAGGGCCGAGGCGGAGCGAAGCGAGAAGGCGTGGAGCGAGTTGAAGTCAAGTTCGGATGTCGCGGCGTTGCAGTCCTTCCGGGACCGCTACCCACGTTCGCCGCACATCGACGAGGCCGAACGGCGCATCGGAGCTCTGCAACCGCATCAGTTGGAGACCCAGCTCGACGACGCCGTGGCGTGGGACCACGCCAAGAACGCGAACAGCGTCGCGGAACTGCAAGCGTTCAAGCACTTCTTCCCAAATTCGGCCCATCTCGGCGAGGCGGACAAGGCGATCGCGGCCCTGCAGAATGCCGCGGAGGACGAGAAGCGGAAGAAGGCGGAGGCGGAGAAGGCGAAACAGGCCGACGAGGCGTGCAGGCAGGAGGCGGCCGACGTCGACCGAGTTCGTCAAGGCGCGCAGCGAGGGGGCGCTGACCGCGTTGCGGGCCCGATCGGCCTGCCCGAAGACGATCGCCGTGATCGACGAAGCCCTGAGAGACCTGAAAACGCAGGAATGCGCTTCCGAAGCGGGACCAGGTCCGCGATCTCGGATCCGACCTCGAGGGTTTGCGGAATGCGCTCAGCGGCTTCACGCTGCGAGCCTGTGGCTGTGGCGACCCGGAGCCGGATCGCGCAGCTCGAGCAGCAGGCCGCTCTGGTTGCGAAGGCGTGCGAGGATGCGAGGTATGAGGTCGACAACAAGACCGACGCATTCGAGGCTGGGCGCGCGCGAGAAGCTCGATAAGTACCGAACGCGGACCGATTGCCCGGCGGCGGCGTCCGACGCAGACCTGAAGATCAAGGCGATCGACGAGCGCGTAAGCAATGCTCAGGCGGCGCTGAAGAAGCTCGGATGCTACAAGGCGGAGCCGTCGAGCAGCCGGTTCGACCGGGAGACGCAGGAAGCGGTTGGACGAGTTCCAGCGCGGCGCTCATCTGACTGGCGATGCGACGCATCTGACGTCCGACTTCATGGATAAGCTCGCCGCCTACACCGGCGAAGGCGTTTGCCCGGTGCAGACGCTGTCGCCGCCTGTTGCCGCGATCCCGCGCGAGACGCCTGCGCCGAGCCTCGAAAGACCGGAGGCCCCGCGTCGCATTGAAACGCCGAAACCGGTGCGGCCGAAGCGGCTGGAGGCGGTGGAGAAGGCGGAGTCCGCGCCGGTCCGGCAGTCTGCGCCGGTCCGTCAGTCCGCGCCGCGGCCCGCCCCGGCGGCGCCCGCCGCGGCCTCCGGCGGCGCGAAGCCTCAGATCTTCATCCCGAACTGACGCAACACGCAATTTTCCGCCCGGTGAAGCTCCGGCCCTTCCGCGTTTGTGCGAATTCGACCGAAACGCGAGTGCCGCCGTGCTCAGTTTACGAACATGAAGAAGTCCGCGCCTACCGACGCCGCTCCCGTTTTCGCGTCTTCCGCGACGGCGGTCGTTAGCGCCCTAAGCTCGCCGGAGCGAAAGGATTCGAGGGCCGGGATCGGCTTCGCCGAAGTTACCGCGAGGACGAGCTGGATCGGTCCGATCGAGGCGGCGTCAGGAACGAGCGGGACGCTGAAGGTCGCCGATTTCGCCGCCGGGCTGCGCCTTGGCGTCGATTCGATAGGCCTTCCCCTGATTGTCGACCAGCAGGAGGAACAGACGGCGGCCGCCGAGGTTGGCGACGGTGCCAGACAAGGGCTTGTTGCGTCCGACCCGGTAGTCCGAAAGCGTGATGCGCGGCGCGCTCGCGGCGTCGCCGGGACCGGAACGGAGCAGGTCGAGCGCCGCGCATTCGGGCGGCACAATCAGGCGCAAGCTCAATTGCGGCTCGGCGCCGACCTCCTTGCGGAACGTCTCTTCGAACCGTTCGAACGGTCCCAACTGGTCGCCGACGCCGAGGTAGGCATGCGCGCCGGGGCCGCCGGGCAGCGCTTTGACCAGGAAGCAATCGCCGCCGTCGAAGCCATTGACGAATGCGACCGCGGGGTCGGCGGCCGGAGGTGTTTCAAGGGCAGACGACAGCGTTTCGGTCTGAGTTGCGGGCCATTCCGCCTTGGCGGCCACGTTCGGCGCCGGGGGCCGCGGCGCGACGTCGAGCTTGACCGGCATGCGACCCACAAGCCCAGAAGCGTTGGTCGCCACGACCTCGAAAGCATGGGTTCCTGCCGACGTCGGTTTTCCTGAAATCTGGCTGTAGCCAGAGCCAAGATCCGAGAAAACGAGCCCAGCAGGCGGGGCCGGTTCGGCGCGCAAGCTTAGGGGCCCGGCGCCCGTTCCACTGCTGAACGACGGCAGATCCGCGCTATAGTCCTGACCAACGGTCGCGGGTTCGAGGGTCGCGACCGCCAGCGACGGCCGCGGCGCTTCGAGCTTCGCGGTCTGTTCCGGCGCGGGAGGCGGGGAGGCGATCGAGGTCGCCGGCTTTTCCGCCTGCGCCGGCGCCGGCTTGTCGGCGACGATGAGGGTGGCCGTCATCTGTGCGCTTCTGCCGCCGCGGTTGAGCGCCTCGACGCGCATCGCGGCGCTGCCTGCATGCGTGGGGGAGCCCTCGATCAAACCCTTACCGTCGCCGAGATCGCGGAACGTCAACCCCTCGGGGACCGATTCGGCTGTCAGGTGCAGGCCCTTGCCGCTATGGTCGATGAAACCGGGAAGCTCGGCCCGATAAACCGTTCCGACCGTCGCGGCCGGCAAATCGACGACGGCCTGGGGCGCGTGGGGCGGGGCAGCCTCAAGCAGTTCATCGGGGGTCGGAACATGCGATCTGGGAGATGCTGCTGGAGGCTGGGTCGCAGGCGCGGCCGACGGCGTTACGACCGCGAACGTCGGCGCCGGGGCGGTCTCCTGAGCCGCCGGTGGCTGCGCGGGCGCGGGCGGCTCGGCAGGGGGGGGCGCGCTTGGCCCGGCGAGTGGCGGGAGCTTTGCGCTAGCCGCCGAGGCTGATGGCGGGGGAGCGGAAGCCGCAGCGGATGGCGACGAAGCGACTTCCGGCGCCGGCGGATGGGCGACCGGCGGCGATACTGTCGCACTCGGGGTGGACGTGCCGCTGGTTTTCTGGGTGAAGTCGTCTTTGAACACGAATGCGACGCCGCAGAGGCTCGCGACCGCGATCACCGCGCCAACGATGGCGGCAACACGCCCGCTGGAGGACTCGCGCGCAGGCGGATTTCCCGGCGCGGACTCCCTGAGCGTGTGCCGGCGCTCGGAAGCCGCCGGCGGCTCGGTCCACTCCGCGACTGCCGCCATGCTTGCGGGCCGATTCTCCGGCAGCGGCTGAAGCATCGACTCCAACAGGGGGCGAATCGAGGGATCGACGTCCGCGAGGTCGGGAACAACGCGACGCTTATCGATGACCTCCGCCTGCGAGCCGCTCATGTCGAGCGCGCGGCCGCGCGCGGCCTCTGCGAGTACGAGGCCGAGACTGTAGATGTCGGACTTGGAGGTGACGTCGCCGCCCGCCAGGCCGAGCTGTTCGGGCGATACGTAATTGTATTTCCCGGCAAAGCCCGAACCGATGATTGTCTTGTTCCCCACCGCGAGGGAGCGCGCGATGCCGAAGTCGATGATCTTGGCGTTACGCACGTCGCTGTTGGGCAGAATGATATTGTCCGACGAGATGTCCCGGTGAATGACGCCCAACCGGTGCGCCGTCTCCAGCGCCGAAGCAAGGCGCTTGCGCAGAATCGTAACGTCGGCCAGCGGCACCGGACCCGAAGTCAAACGGTCGCCGAGCGACGGTCCATCGACGAACTCCATCGCGAGATAGGCGCGTCCGAGCGTCGGATCTTTGGAGAAGAGGAAATAGCGGACGATCGCTTCGTGGACGAGGTTGTGGAGAATGGACGCCTCGCGCTTGAACAGCTCCATCACTTCGTCATTGTTCGAGAATTCCGGGCGGATCATCTTGATCGCCACGATGTCGCCGGTCTGGATATTGAACCCGCGATAAACCTCGCCCATTCCGCCCTGGGCGATCATCTTCTCGATTTCGTAAATGCCGTTCAGCTGCGTCCCGGGCCTTACGCTTCCGAACCCGCGCGGCTGAAATATCGTTCTCTCCTCCACCGCTCGTTCTCCGGAGCTCAAACTCGTCGGGACGATCCGGAAGTCGCGCGGATCGCGAATCCCTTCGATGACGTCCTTTCACTCGGACCTCTCGCCTCTTCGACCGTAGCCTTGAAACAGCCGGTCGGGAACCACTTTTCGTCCCTCTTTTACCCGATCCGAGTTCTCAGAACCATTTCATCCGGTGTATAATGGAAGCGGAGCATTATGGCTCTGGCTCTGGCCCGGACCCTGGCCAAAGCCTTCGATCGGCGCGCCGAAAAGCGCCGCCACGGGCCGACGGGCGCGCATTCGAGCGGCCGTCGGGGTGGTTTGAAAGCCGGCGGGGGCGCGGGCTAAAATGCGGGGATAGAATGATGCGCAATTCAGTGAAACTCATGCTCGGTGCGGCGTTGTGCCTGGCGGCGGGCTCCTTATCTGGCCAGCGTCAGGCCCGCCTCGGCCGATCCGGCCTACACGCCGGACAAGGTCGTCGACATTTTCCTCAAGGACAAGGCCGCTGCGAGCGATTACAAGGAAAAGGCCAAGACCCGGGGGATCTGCATCGGAACAGCAGCCGAATGCCCGACTCCGCAGCCGCCCTCGCAGGCGCATTTCGACCTCCTGGTCAGCTTCGACTTCAATTCGGACAAGCTTACGCAGGGCGCGAAGGACAATCTCGATCAATTCGCCAAGGCGCTGCAAGATCCGAGGCTCAAGGGGGAGAAGTTCGAGATCGACGGCCATACCGACGCGACCGGGGCGGAGGAGTACAATCAGGGACTGTCCGAGCGCCGGGCGAACGCAGTCGTCGCTTATCTCTCGTCCAAGGGGATCGACGCGTCGGCGTTGATCGCCAAAGGTTTCGGCAAGGCCAAGCCGCGGGTCGCCGACCCCTTCAGCCCTGAGAACCGGCGTGTCGAGACCCACCTGATGGAGTGATGAAGCGATGCGGCGCAGGGCGTCGCGGGTCAAAGAGACGGGTTGATCGTTGAAGCGTCGAGCCGGATATTCGCGTTTGGGGCGTCGCTCGCGATCGCTTGTCTTTGCGCCGGACTCATCGTCTGGCGCGTGACGGCGCGCCATGCGGCGCGCCGTCAACACGCCCCGATCGAGGCGAAAGACGAAACGGCGGCGGCGCCGAAGGCGACGACCGCCGAAACCAAGATCTCCTCGATCATCGATCTGCCCGGCGATCCCGTGCTCGTCCAGCGCGGCGCGGTCGCCGCGCCGAAGGATCTGTTGATCGCGGTTCCCGCGAGACTGACCCCCGACGCGGTCAAGCCCGGGGCGCCGGGCTATTCGATCAAGCAGGCTCATTTCGTCGAACTCGACCCTTGCGTCGTCCATCGGCGGCTATATGGGGCGGTTTCCAGAGGCGGGGCAGGAGGCCGACGCCTTGGCCGCCGAACTTCAGATGAACTCCGAGCAGGCGCAAGGCGCGCAAACCCAGGCGCAGGCCGACGCCGGATCGGACGACGACGGCGGCGCCGACACACCCCTCGACGCTCAAGCCCAGCTCCTGACCGGCGCCAACAGCAATAAACTCGAGATCAGCTCCGGCGGAGCCGAAGGCAAGGCGCAAATTCTCGACGTCGTCCTGAAACCGATCGTGGCGGAAAAGATCGGAGACCTCCTGATCGCCAACGGGTTCGCCGAGGAGAGCGCGCGAGGGATCGAGAGCGCGGCGGCCGCGCAACTGCATGTGCAGACCCTGCCGCCAGGCAGCGTCGCGCTTGCGGTCGGCGCTCTGGACGCTAGCGGCGACTACCGGGTCATGCAGATCACGATCTTCGAGAACGGCGAGTATGTCGGGACCGTCGCGCTCGGCGAGGGCGGCGACTACAGCGACGGCGCGGAACCCGCGATCCCGGCCGGGCTCATCGACAATTCAGCCAAGCAGGCAGAGATTTCGGTGCGCTACAGCGTCGCTGACGGGATCTATAGCGCCGGGCTTCGCAACGGCGTGCCGGAAGACGTCATCCGCGAAGCGATCCAGCTTGTCGCGGGCATGGCCGACCTGAAAGCGCCGCTTCAATCGGACCAGACCGTGCGGCTCTTGTTCGTGCGCGATTTTCGCGACAGGGCGAAATCGTCGGGCCGCGTGATCTATGTCGGCCTGCACGGCGGCCCGCTCGCCGTCGATTGCTACGTGTTCGAAGAGAGCGACGGGCGTTTCCGTTGCTTCAACCCGAAAGCGGTCGCCAGCTCAACGCCGATGCCCGAGGCGCGCCCGTCTTCGACTTCGTCGGCCGAGAGCCTCGGCAGCAGCGGCGCCGCCAGCGTTGGCGGCATTCTCGCCCCGATCAGGGGCGCGCCGGTGACGTCGCTCTTCGGCATGCGGTTCCATCCCATCCTGCACATTCTGCGGCTGCACGCGGGCATCGATTTCGGCGCGCCTATCGGCTCCCCGGTGCGCGCGTCCGCGGACGGCAAGATCGAGATCGCCGGGCCGGTGTCGGGATTCGGCAATCATATCCGCATCCAGCACGCCGGCTTCGAGACGTCGTACTCGCATCTGTCGGAAATTCCGGATTCGATCAAGCCCGGCGTCGAGGTCAAGCAGGGCGACATCATCGCGCTCTCCGGCAATACCGGTCTGTCGACGGGGCCCCATCTCCACTTCGAGTTCTATCTCAACCGCGAGGCGTGCGATCCGCTTCCTCATTTGGGGACGGAGGTTCAGGCGACGGCGCCGACGGCCGTTCCGACCCCAGAGACCGTCTCGTCGCCGAGCGCCGGTGTCCCCTCTCAGGGGGTGAGCGCCATCGAGATCGCAACGTTTCCGGCGATCAAATCCTATATCGACAACGAGGTCGCGGAATTGACGAAGTGAGACGCGTCAAAAAATCTGACGCGTCTTGCCGATTTCCCAAAGCTGCCGGGATCTGAGGCAGAAAGCGCGCCCGGGAATCCGGCTGCCACGGGAACTGCAAAAAAATATGCGCGTAGCGCGCCGGTCAGCTCAGGAGGCCAGCCACCTTGGCAAAATAGAGGAGGGCGATCGTTTTGGCGTCGGCGATCTCGCCGCGTTCGATCATGGCGAGCGCCTCGAGGAAGGGGACCTCGATGACCTCAATATCCTCGTCCTCGTCGACCCCGCCGCCATCGCCCTTCCGGTTCGCCTGGGCATAACGGGCGACGAAACATGCGATCTTTTCGGTCATGCCGCCGGGGCTCATGAAGGCGTCGAAGGCGAGACGCGGCTCGACGATCGCGAGGCCGGTTTCCTCGAGCGCTTCCCGCACGACACAGGCCGCGGGCAAGTCTCCATCGAGCATGCCGGCGCAGACCTCGATTGTCGCGAGCGTCCCGTCGCAAAGGAAAGCGCCCGCGCGGAACTGCTTCACCAGCGTCACAACCGCCCGATCCGGGTCGTAGAGGAGCACCGCCGCAGCGAGGCCGTGACGGTAAACCTCATGCGAAAGCGTTCGGGTTTCGCCGCGGTCCTCGACGACTTCGATGTCCGTCCGGGTGAGCTCAAAACGGCCGCGGGACAGAACCCGCTCGCCGACGACGCGCGCCGATCTGGCCATGGACGCCTGCCTCCTAGTAGCGGAATTGCTCGCGCAGGATTCGCTCATCGAGCGAATGACCGGGGTCGTGCAAGAGAATGAGCGAGGTCGCTCGGTCCATCGACACTTCGACCCGCGTTACGCGCCGGATCTCGTAATGGTCAGCTGCGGCGGCGACCGGTCGTTTGTCGGCCTCGAGGATTTCGATGACGACCTGCGCGACGTCAGGCAGCAAGGCGCCGCGCCACCGGCGCGGGCGAAACGGCGAGAGCGGCGTGAGCGCCATCAACGGCGCGCCAAGCGGAAGAATCGGACCGTTCGCCGACAGATTGTAGGCGGTCGAGCCGGCGGGCGACGCGACCAGGATTCCGTCTGCGATCAGTTCGCTGAGCCGGGTCGCCAAATCGACCTCTATCCGGAGCTTGGCCGCCTGATACGTCTGCCGCAGCAACGAAACCTCGTTGATCGCCCGAGCCGTCGTCTCAATGCCGCGAATGTCGCTGGCTTTCATAATCAGGGGATGAATGATGGAGGGGAGCGCCGCTGCGAGCCGCTCCGGCAGGTTGTGCTCGGAATATTCGTTCATCAGGAAGCCGACCGACCCGCGGTTCATGCCGTAAATTGGCTTCGGCGACTTGATCGTCCGGTGGAGGGTTTGCAGCATCAGTCCGTCGCCCCCCAGGGCGACGATGACGTCCGCCTCCTCCGGCGAAACCCCGCCATAAAGCGAGACGAGAGCGTCGCGGGCCTCTTCGGCCTCCTTCGACCCGGACGACACGAAAGCGATATCCCGCGTCCGGAGCGCTTGTCTGGCGATGGACATGTCTCCGCTCTCCGCGCGCTTTCCCGACCGTTCGTCAGCGCCGACGAGCGCTCTCTTAGCCGAGCGCCGCGTTATGCGGAAGCGGCGCGGAGGACACGAGCGCGGCCCGCTCCGGGGTCGGAAGCTTGATGAGAAAGCGCGCCCCGCAATAGAAATCGTCCGCCTTCGCGGGCGCGAGGTCGATGGTCCCCCCATTGCGCGTCACCAGGTCTGCTGCGATCGACAGGCCGAGCCCGGTCCCTGCCACGCTGGTCGACTTCTGAAACGGGTCGAAAATTCGGTCCTTCTGATCCGGCGGAAAGCCTGGGCCCGTGTCGCTGATTTCGATCAGAGCGGTGCCATCGGTGCGGATCGCGGCGAAGCGGATCGCCTTCGGCCGCTGGCCCGCGGCGCCATTGGTCGTCAGCGCCTGCACCGCGTTGCGGCTCAAATTCTCGAGCACGCGCAGTATTTGGTCCGGATCTGCATAAACCTCGAAGTGCGGAGGGATGTCGACATGGTAGTCGACAGACGCCCTCTGCTCGGCGCAGGCCGCCTCGACCACGTTTTGCACCATTTTGTTCAGATCGAACCGCCGGCGCTCGGGCGGCTGCTCGCTCCCGGCGCCATAAGTCAGCGTCGCTTGGCAGAACTGGATCGCGCGATCGAGCGTGGCGACAAGCTTCGGCGCGAGCAGCTGGGCCTGCGGGTCGGCGATCGTCGCGAGACGATCCGAAATGAGCTGCGCTGCGGAAAGCATGTTGCGCAGGTCGTGATTGATTCGAGCGACCGCCATGCCGAGTTCGGACAAGCGCTTTCTTTGCGCAAGCTCGTTCGCGAGCGACTCCTGCATGGCTGCGAGCGCCTTTTCGGCGTGGCCGATTTCGTCGTCGCGCCCGCTCGGCGCGATGATCCGGGAAACGTCCTGGGGGCGTTCGCCGAAGGCAATGATATTCGAGGTGAGTTTTCGTACCGGCCGAAGCACCATTT
Organism: uncultured Alphaproteobacteria bacterium; assembly: GCA_963783275.1. Classification (GTDB taxonomy): domain Bacteria; phylum Pseudomonadota; class Alphaproteobacteria; order Rhizobiales; family Beijerinckiaceae; genus Roseiarcus. The sequence continues at coordinate 177,066 of CAWANA010000017.1, forward strand.
GCCACAATGTGGCCCAGACGACCACGGTGATCACGACGGCGAGCAAACCCAGGATTGCGGAGAGCACGCCTGCGACGCGACGTAAGGCCGCGGCGAGCGGGTTGCTCATCCATCGTCAGTTCGAGAGGCGGGTCGGCGCTTCGGAGCCGAATGACCGTGGGAGCGTCAGGGAAGAGCGAGCGATAAAGCTCTGAAATGGTGAGCGTAAACGAGCTGTCGTCATGCGTAACGTCCACGATGGAGTCGGCGGCGGAGAGGTCGAGGCGATCTCCCGGCGCCCTTCGGGCGTCGAGCACAGCGATGGACGTCAGACCGAGGGCGCGGAGAACCTTGGCGGCGAGTTCGGGCGGAAGGGGACTTTGATCGGGATCAAAGGCGTCGAGGGCCGCCTGAACGGTGGCGGCTTTGTTGTGAAGCCAGTTCTCTCGGGAGGCTTCGAGCCGCGTCGCGAACGCCAAGGCCATCGAGAAAATGACTGCTGTCACCGTGACAATCAGCATTCGGCCCGCAAGCCCGCCGCCGGAACGTGCGGCGCGTATGCTTTCCGGGGAGAGATCGGCGAATGCCGATTCCCCGTCCCTCCAAGCGGTTCGGTCCGGTCGGCAGATGCAGCATCCGGCTCCCTTTTGTCGGCGAGGATCACGGGGAAGATCGGACTGACATATATAGGAAAACCGGCGTTCAAGCAAAACGCGCGGGCATTTGACGGAAGCGCGGACGATTCGCTCGTCGAGAGAAGCCGAAAGCGCGATGCGTCATTGACCGATCGGTCAGATGTGAGTGTCATAAAGTAAGCGAAAAAATCGTCGCCTTGCTTTCGCCACATCGGGCGGACAGATGAGCCGCGCTGTTGAAACGGAAATGAGGTCTAGTAGATGCGGAAGTACGTTTTGGTTGGTTCGTTTGTCTTTGGATTTGCGAACGCAGCTGCGGCTGCTGAATTAGGTATAGCTTCTTTTTATCAAGCTCCTCGAAGCGTCGGGTTGACAGCGGCGCACAAGTCTTTGCCCTTTGGGACCCAGGTCCGGGTCGTCAATTTGGATAACGGACGAAGTGCCGATTGTAAAAATCAATGATAGAGGTCCGTTCATACGCGGACGCATCATCGACGTTTGCATGGCGGCCGCCAACGTGCTGGGCTTCCGGCAGGCGGGCGTCGCCCACGTGCGGGTCGAAGTCCTCTGATCCTAAATGGCGGCGGGCAGGCGCCCTATCGTTCGCGATCGCGAACGAGGGGTGGCCCCGCCGCCGCGCGACGGCACGCTCAGTTCCCCCCTTCGAGCAGCCGTCGCGCGATCACCTGCGCCTGAATCTCGGCGGCGCCCTCGAAAATATTGAGGATTCGCGCGTCGCAGAGCACGCGCGAGATCGGGTATTCCAGCGCAAAGCCGTTGCCGCCGTGGATCTGAAGAGCGTTGTCGGCGGCGGCCCAGGCGACCCGCGCTCCGAGCAGCTTCGCCATGCCCGCCTCGAGGTCGCAGCGTCGGCCGGCGTCCTTCGCCCGCCCGGCGAAATAGGTGATCTGGCGGGCGATGTGGATCTCGACCGCCATCATCGCCAGTTTGTCGGCGACGCGAGGGAAATGGATCAGCGTCTTGCCGAACTGCACGCGCTCCCGGGCGTAGCGAAGGCCGAGTTCGAAGGCGCACTGCGCGACACCGACGGCTCGCGCCGCCGTCTGGATGCGCGCCAACTCGAAGGTTTCCATCAGCTGCTTGAAGCCCTGGCCCTCGACGCCGCCAAGGAGCGCCCCGGCGGGAACGCGGAAGCCGTCGAAGGCGATCTCGTACTCCTTCATGCCGCGGTAGCCGAGCACCTCGATCTCTCCGCCCGACATGCCCTTGGCGGGAAACGGATCGGCGTCCGTGCCGCGCGGCTTTTCGGCGAGCAGCATGGAGAGGCCCTTGTAGCCCTTCTCCTCCGGGTTGGTGCGCACGAGCAGGGTCATGAGGTCGGCCCGGACCGGATGGGTGATCCAGGTCTTGGCGCCGTTGACGACATAATCGTCGCCCTCGCGCGCCGCGCGCGTCCTGAGGCTCGCAAGATCGGAGCCCGTGTTGGGCTCGGTGAAGACCGCGGTCGGCAGGATTTCGCCGCTGGCGATCTTGGGAAGGTACTTCGCTTTTTGCGCCTCGGTTCCGCCGACCAGGATCAGCTCGGCGGCGATCTCGGAACGGGTGCCGAGCGAGCCGACGCCGATATAACCGCGCGACAGCTCCTCGGAAACGACGCACATGGCGACCTTGCCGAGCCCCATGCCCCCATAGGTCTCAGGGATCGTCAGGCCGAAGACGCCCATCTCCGACAGTCCGGCGATGACTTCGAGCGGAATGTAGGTGTTGCCGCGATGCCAGTCCTGGGCATGCGGCACGACTTCGGCGTCCGCGAAGCGCCGCATCTCGCCGCGGATCGCCTCGAGCGTCTCGTCAAGGCCGGGATCGCCGATCGCGCCGTCCGGCGCGTGCTTGATGATCTCGGCGAGCGCGGCGCGATTGTCCAGCGTGTTCCCGGACTTGATCAGCGCATCCACCACCGGCTCGTCGCGGAAAGGTTCGATGTCCGACTCGCTGAGGCCGAAGTCGGCCAGGCGTACGATTTCCCCCTGATTCATCGGGATTCCCCCGAAGATCTGGGCGAGATATTCGCCGAGGCCGATCCGGGTCATCAGCTCCTCGGTCGCGCCGAAGCGGCCCTCCTCATGCATCCGGCGGGCATAGGCGGCGAGTTCCTTGATCGGCTTCGACATAGGTGGCGAGCCACGCCAGGCCATGGGCTGCGTGCTGCTCGGCCTCGATCTTGGCGGCGCTGAGCTTGCCGTGCGTGGAGACCCGCTCGCGAACGGCGGTGACAGCGCATTCGAGCAGGCCTTCGGCGGTAAACTGGGCCTGGCGGGCGAGATCGTCGAGCGTCACGGGCGTTTCTCCTGAAAAGTCTCATCGCTGCTGCGGCGCAACATGCGTCTGCCGGGAGCCTGTCGCAATGCGTCTTTTCGTCGTCACAGAGCAAGGAACAGCCGAACGCATGCTGGCGTTCGGACCCGTGTCCGGCGACACTGGAAGGGCGAACGCGGTTCGGGCTAAAAGCGGCCGAAGAGGGAAAGGTTCTGTGCGCAAGACGGCGTCGATCATGTGGAGTGCGGCGGAGAAGTTCGCCGCCGACGACGGCTGGGCGATCGCCAGCTACATCGGCCTGACGCTGCTCATGTCCCTCTTCCCGTTTCTGATCTTCGTCGCGGCGGTCGCCGGTTTCCTCGGCTCGGCGGAGCTGGCGAAGGAAGCCGCAAAGCTCATTTTCACCGAATGGCCCGATGTCGTCGCCCGGCCGATCTCCCAGGAGGTGGAGAACGTGCTGACCGCGCCGCGGGGCGGACTGCTGACCCTCGGCGCGGTGCTGTCGTTCTATTTCGCCTCGAGCGCGATCGAGGCGCTCAGGGTCGGGCTCAACCGCGCTTACGGCCTGGTCGAAAAGAGGCCCTGGTGGCTGCTCAGGCTACAGTCGCTCGGGCTCGTCCTGGTCGGCTCGCTGGCGCTGCTGGCGCTCGCTTTCCTGGTGGTCCTCGGGCCGCTGATTCTCGACTCGCTTTCGGCCTGGATCCCGGCGATCGCCGCGGCGCACAGCCTTCTGAATTATGCGCGCCTGGGCTTTGCCGGGTTCATGCTCGCGGTTTCGCTGTTTCTGGCCCATCGAATCCTGCCCGCTCATCGACCGCGGTTTGTCGACCTCGTGCCGGGCGTGGCTTTGACCTTTTTCGCCAGCATCGTGTTCGGCGAAGCGTTCGGGGCGTATCTGAGCGAGTACGTTCGCAACTACATCTCGACCTACGCCGGCCTCGCGTCGGTCATGATCGCGCTCGTCTATCTCTACTGGGTCGCCCTCCTGTTCGTGTTCGGCGGCGAGCTCAACGCGGCGATCATGCGGGCGCGCAGCCCGTCTTCGCAAGCTTGACCCCGCAATCCGTTCGGCCTCGCTGGGTCGGCCTTCGCATCTTTCCTGCAGGGCAGCGAGAGATTGTCCCGGATCAAACCGGTCGCGACCGAGCGGTGCTAGCTATCCGCGGTCGTTGTTCGGTTTGCGGTAAGGACCGTATGGCTGAGAGCGACGGGGCGTGATGCTGGATTTTCCTTCCGTGACGCCGATGGCCGATCGGGATCGGCGGCGCCACATCGAGACGCTGGCGCGGGAGTTTCTGGCGGCGCGCGCGCGGGGAGACGCCGCGGGTATCGTCGCGCGTCTCGCTCCGGACTTCGCCTATCGAGCGCGCGGCGCCTGGCCGATGTGGCCGTACCACGCCGGCCCGATCGATCGGACGCAATTCGCCGAGGCGGTCGGCAGGATAAACGCCGAGTTCGAGGTCCTCAGGACGGAGATCCACGAATTCCTTATCGATGGCGAATGCCGCAGCGCATCCATGCGACCTTCGCCATGCGCAATCGCGGCGCCGGCGCGCCGGCTGAATTCGACCTCTGGATGTATCTCCGATTTCGCGACGACCTGCTCGTCGAGGCGGCGTTCTACGTCGACGTGGCTAAAGCGGCCAGGCTTCTGCCCGCCGGCGTCGTTGAAGTTCATGCCCGCGACCGCGTTCGGCAGGAAAGCCGGCCGGGGCAATGCCGTCGCGAGCGCCGGGCCGTACGCTCGGCAACCCGACGGCGTCGGCGGAGCGGAGCGCGGAAGGCGAGGCGCCGGACGCTCGGAACCGCAAGTGGATGGAGCGCGTGGCCCGCGATATATTCGCTCTGCGGGCGAAAGGCGACTTCGCGGGGATGCTGGCGCGGCTGGCGCCCGGACTTCAACTACAATCCGCGCGGAGACTGGACCAAGCCGCCGCTTATCGCGGACCCATGCGACCGCGCGGACTTCGCCGAGTCGCTCCGGCTGGTCAACATCGAGTTCGAGGATCTGGGCGGGGAGATCCACGAACTTCTCGTCGATGGCGACCGCGTCGTGGCGCACCGGACAATCCGGCTCCGCAATCGCGGCGCGGGCGATATCGCCCATGTCGACGAGTGGGTTTGTTTCCGGGTCCGCGATGGCCTGATCGTGGAAATGGCGTCCTATGTCGACAACGCCGGGGTGGCCGGAGTCGCGTGGCCAGACTATACGCCTCCTCGTTGACGGCACGGCCGTCTCGGGCTCCCGAGCCGGTTTTAAGGGTTTTCAAGGCCTTGCGGACGGATTTCCTCGGCGGCGGGCGTCTGCCCCGGGGCGGCCGACCGGCGTCCGCCGCGCGGCCGGGACCGGGACCGCCACCAAGCGCGGAACGTCGGCGATCCCAAGCCGAACGTGCCCGTGGCGCCGACAACCCAAGTCCATGCCAACTCCAGACAAGGGTTGACCCCTTGCCATTTTCAATCTTTTCAACGGCTTGGGCGCGCATTCGCGTGTTTTTCGCGAACAACCAACCCCCGGATCAAGCCGCCGGACGCTTCTCGATGGTCGCGAGCGACGCGGCCCGGACGGCCACATTTTTCAGGACTAGCATGGAGTTCTATTTTCGAACAATATTTGTTCCTAGTATTTCCTTCATCAGAAATATGAGGCGTCCATCGGCCCGCGGCCGGGCGCTTCAGCCTGTCGAGAAGGCGGCGACCAGTCCGGGCGCTTCGACCTCGGCCTCCCGCCGAGCCCAGGCGTGGCGTAGGAGGACGAGGCGGAGGCCGGCGGCGCGGGCCGCGTCCTCGACATGGCGCGGAGAATGGGCGAAGCGCAGGCCCGCCAGCAGGCGGAAGCCGTCGCCCTCAAAGGTCTCGGCGGTGAACGCAAGTAGGCCGCCGTCCGCGAGCGCGCGGCGGCTGCCGGCGAAGATCGGGTGAAGGTCGCCGACGTAGGGCAGCATGTCGGCGCCGAGGATCAGGTCGTAGGCGCCCGGCGCGGCGCGCGCGAGGAGGGCGCCCGCGTCGGCCGCCTCCAGCGCGTCGTAAAGGCCGCCCTCCCGGGCCTTGGCGACCATCGCCGGCGCAAGATCTACGCCCTCGAGGCGCGCGACGCGGTCGCGGACGCCCGCGCCCATGAGCCCCGTGCCACAGCCGAGGTCGAGCGCCGAGGCGAAGCGCCGGCCGGGCGCGACGGCTTCGATCGCCTCGATAAGGAGGGCCGGGCCGCGATAGGCGAGGGCGCCCACGAGATGCGCCTCGAAGCGTCCGGCATAGTCGTCGAACAGGCGGGCGACATAAGCGCGCGGCAGGCCGTCCGGCGCGTTCGCCCCGGAAAGGAGGGCAAGCCGCGCGGCCGCCCCGAACGGGTCGGACGGATCGGCGGCGAGCGCCCGGAGGAACGCCTCGGCGGCGGCGTCCCGCCGTCCGAGCCGCTCGCTCGCATCGCCGAGCGCGAACAGCGCCGCAGGCCAGTCGGGCGCCCGCTCCAGCGCCTGCTCGAACATGTCCGCCGCCGCTTCGAGATCGCCGTCGACGGCCGCCGCCTGCCCATAGGCGTAGCGGCGATCGGCGATCAAGTCGGGGCACGCGAGGGGGTCGTTCGAGGCGGTCATGAGGGACCTTTGGCGGCGGGGGCGCCGTGTTGTCGCCGACGTCAACGCGAACCATCGAACCAAATTGTGTCGATCTGACCCATTCCGGACACGGTTTCAATGTTTACCGGCGGCCGCTTGCCAACGCGAGCCGGGTTCATGGAGCCGACCTTTGGGCGGAAAAGCGGCGGCGACGCATGGAGTCGGCGTCCAGCGCCAGTTGACTTGGCGCGCGCATAGCGACATGCGGCCCCACGGGCGGCGAACGCGTTGATCTGAGAAAAAACGCGCGGCGCCGCCGCCAACACCAAAAAGCGAGGAAACCCCCTATGAGCGCGATGGAGTTCGACATTGTCATCGTCGGCGCAGGAGCGGCCGGGTGCGTCCTGGCGGGGCGCCTGTCGGAGGACCCCAGCGTCAGCGTCTGCCTTCTGGAGGCGGGAGGGCCCGACAAGAGCGCGTTCATTCATGCGCCGCTGGGCTTCGCCGCCGCCGCGCCGCTCGGGCTGAATGCGGCGCGCTACGAGACCGTGCCGCAACCGCAGCTCAACGGACGGCGCGGCTTTGCCCCGCGCGGCCGTGTGATCGGCGGCAGCACATCGGTCAATGCGATGGTCTACACCCGCGGCCAAGCCGCCGACTACGATGGATGGGCCGCGCTCGGCAATCCCGGCTGGGACTACGCGAGCGTCCTGCCGTATTTCAGGCGCGCCGAAAACGCCGAGTGCGTCGGCGAAAATGCATGGCGCGGGGTCGGCGGACCGCTCAACGTCGCCTATTTGGGCTGCCCGAGCCCTCTCAACGACGCCTTCCTCGCGGCCTGCAAAGCGGCCGGCGTCGCCAGCAATCCCGATTACAACGGCGCCCGGCAGGAGGGCTGCGGACCCTGTCAGGTCATGCAGATCAACGGCGAGCGATGCAGCGCCGCCAAGGCCTATCTCACGCCCAATCTCGGCCGGCCGAATTTGCATGTCGTCACCGGGGCGCAGGCCTCCCGCATCGCGCTCTTGGATCGACGCGCGACCGGCGTCGAGTATCTCGCCGGCGGGGAGAGCCGGCAGGTCCGCGCCCGCCGCGAAGTCATCCTGGCGGGCGGCGCATTCGGCTCGCCCCAGTTGCTGATGCTTTCCGGCGTGGGACGGGGCGCCGATCTTCAGGCGATGGGCATCCCCGTCGTTCACGCCCTCGAAGGCGTCGGACAGAATTTTCACGACCACATCACCTCGACCTACAACTGGCGGTCGTCACGCGCCGACGCCACGGTCGGCTTTTCGCCGGCTGGCGTCTGGCGGCTCCTGAAAGGCGTGCAGGAGTGGCGCAAGTCGCGCACAGGGATCATCACCACCAACATCGCCGAGTCCGGCGCTTTCATTCGCTCGGCGCCCGATGTTCCGATGCCGGACATCCAGCTTCAACTGGTCGTCGCGATCGTCGACGACCACACCCGCAAGCGGCATCTCGGCCACGGTTACTGCCTTCACGTCACGCTGATGCGCCCGGGGAGCCGAGGTCAGGTGACGCTGGCGAGCCTCGATCCGCGCGCGTCGCTGAACATCGACCCGCGCTTCCTCTCCGATCCCGCCGACCTTCCGCCCCTCGTGGCCGGTTCCCGCAGGGCTCTCGAGATCATGAACGCCGCGCCCCTTGCGCCCTATCGCGGCGCGATGATCTATCCCGTCGACCCGAACGATCCGGCCGACGTCGAGCGGGACATAAGGGCTCACGCGGACACCGAGTACCATCCCGTCGGCACCTGCAAAATGGGACCTGCGAGCGACCCGACGGCCGTCGTGGACCCCGAACTCAGGGTCTACGGCCTCGAGGGATTGCGCGTCGTGGATGCGTCGATCATGCCGGCGCTGACCAGCGGCAACACGACCGCGCCGACGGTCATGATCGGCGAGAAAGCCGCCGATCTCATACGCGGTCGCGCCGGACCGCTCCATTGAGACATGTTCGGAACGATTTTCTCGCCGCTCGTAGGCGGCCGCGGGTGCGTCGATTGGCTCGGTCGCCAATGTGCGGGGTGTCGAGACTGCGCCCGCCGCCGCTTCCGCTTCCTTGCGGGGCCCACGGCCCGCGCCTATCCTGCGTTCGCGCATGACGACGGGGGTGTTCCGGTGAAGCTCGCTTTTGCATTCGCTGCTCGGCGCGGCTCTGGCGGCCACGAGCGCGGAGGCGTCGACGCGTTGGCGTTGGACCTGCACCGGGCCCGGGTTCGAGGCGAAGGGGGTGTTCACGACCGGCGATGCGCCTGACGCGGACGGTTTCTATCCGATTACCGACGTCACCGGCGAAGCGAACGGCGTCCCGATCACCGGGCTTCAGCCGGCGAAAACGGCGATCCCCGGCAACGAAGGCTGGCCGGTCGACAACCTTGTGCGGACCGAGGCGCCTCAGCTCAGTCCGGGCGGCTTCGGCTTCGCGCTGGCCGACGGGTCGTTCGCCAATCCGTTCTTCGGCGCCCGCTTCGAGCCGCCCGGCTTCCTCGTCGTGATCTCCAACCCGGCAAGGGCGAATGGCGCGAACCGAGAGTCGATTTCGAGGCGGCGAAGGAGCCTTAGCTATCGGCGGACCCGCCGCCCGCAGGAATGCGGAACGGGCGCGTCAAAGAGCCGCAAAACAGGGGGCGAAGTTGAAGATCTGCGTTCTCGCGTCGGGGTCGCGCGGCGATGTCCAGCCGGCGATCGCGCTCTCGGCGCGTCTCTCGGCGCGTGGCGCTGACGTCAAGCTCGTCGCGCCCGAAGGCTACGCAGGGCTCGCGGCCGGGCGCGGCTTCGCGTTCCATCCGATCCCGGTCGACATCGCCGAAGCCATGACGTCGCCCGAGGCCGAGCGTTTCTTTCGCGGCGGCGGCATGGCGGCCTTCATCCGCTGGTCGGCCGCGGCGAGCCGGAAATACTATCGCGAGGTCGCCGCGGCCGTGCTCGACGGCGGCGCGGGCGCCGAGCTTGTCGTCGCGACGGGCCTGATGGATACCTTCGGCGGCATGCTCGCTGAGCGACTTCGAGCGCCGTGCATGCATGCCTGGTGGTCGCCGATGATCGCGGCCGCCGATTTCATGTTCGCAGCCAGCGAGCGCCCGCCGCCGCCAATGCCTGGTTGGGCCAGCCGGGCTATCTACCACGCCTTCGACCAGACCCTGTGGCTCGCCCAGCGGCCGACGCTCAGAAGAGCGCGCGCCCTGTTCGGCCTGCCGCCGCCGACCCTCGCGCCGCCCTTGCGTCTGGCGGTCGCGCGCGGAGAACCTCTGTTGCTCGCCTACAGCGGCGCGCTCCTTCCGAGGAGCCGCGAGTGGCCGGCGAATGTCGAGACGACGGGATTCTGGTTTCTCAACGACGGCGCAGACTGGACGCCGCCGCATGCGCTTGCGCGATTTATCGAGGAGGGATCGCCGCCGGTTTATGTCGGCTTTGGATCGATGGCTTTCCTCGATCGCGAGGCGACGCTCGACGCCGTAATGGGCGCGCTCAAGAGACCGGCGTGCGCGCCGTTGTCAGCGCGGGTTGGGGCCGGCTGAAGCACGATCGGCTCCCCGAATCCGTCCATGCGCTGGACGAGGCGCCGCACGACTGGCTGTTTCCGCGCATGGCGGCGATCGTCCACCACGGCGGCGCCGGGACGACGGGGCGGCCTTGCGGGCAGGGAAGCCCTCGGTCGTCACCCCGTTCATTGTCGATCAGTTCCCGTGGGCGCGCCTGCTTCACGCGCGCGGCCTCGCGCCCGCGCCCTTGCCGCACCGCGCGCTGACGAAGGACGCGCTCGCCGACGCTATTGGAATCGCGCTGAGCGACGTCGACATGCGCCGCCGCGTCGGCGAAATGGGCGCGCGCGTTCGCGCCGAGGACGGCGTCGGGCGGGCGGCCGAAGCCGTGCTCCGTGCGGCAGGCGCTTGAGTCTGACTGCGGTTCCCGCCGGAGTCTTGCGCGCCAGCAATAACGAGAAGCGGGAGAAGGTAATCGCTTGCGTTTACTTACCTAAATCTGTTGGCCGGACGAAATGCCGCATCGCCGTCCGCAACCCTGCGTGGTACCCGAAAACTCGACGACAGCGTCTCTTCACCAGGCCGAGCCGGGAATCGCCTCGAACGACTTCGGTCATCATCAGCTCTGAAGCGCCGCTGCATGCGGGAACATCCAATTGCTCCGGGCGTGGACGTCCATCATGAACAAAAATCACGAACTCCTATTTTCTCCGATCAAGATCGGGAAACTGGAGATCAAGAACCGTTACGTGATGGAGCCGATCGGTCCGGGGGGCCTGTGCGACGCCGACGGGACGTTCAACGCGCGGGGCGTCGAATATTACGTGGAGCGGGCGCGCGGCGGCGCCGGGCTGATCATGACCGGCGTCACCATGGTCGAGAACGAGATCGAGCGCTGCGCGATGCCCTCGATGCCGTGCGCGACCCTCAATCCGCTGCAATTTCATCAGGACCGGCAAGGTGCTGACCGAGCGCGTGCACGCCTATGACGCGCGCATGTTCCTGCAGCTTTCCGCCGGCTTCGGCCGGGTCAGCGATGCCCGGCCTCGTCAGCGGAACGCCTGTCGGCCCGTCGCCGATCCCGCATCGCTGGCTGCCCGGGGTGGTCTGCCGCGAGCTGACCCACGTCGAGGTGAAGACCTACATCCGCAAGTTCGCCAATTCGGCCGAGATCGCGCAAAGAGCCGGGTTCGACGGGATCGAGGTCCATGCCGTTCACGAAGGCTATCTGCTCGACCAGTTCGCGATCGCTATGTTCAACCAGCGCACCGACGAATATGGCGGCTCGCTGGAGAACCGGCTGCGCTTCGCCACGCGAGATCGTCCAGGCGATCAAGGCGCGCTGCGGCGAGGACTATCCGGTCTCGCTGCGCTATTCGCTGAAAAGCTTCATCAAGGACTGGCTGAAGGGCGGCATGCCCGGCGAAGAGTTCGAGGAGAAGGGCCGCGACATCCCCGAGGGGATCGAGGCGGCCAAAATCTTCGAAGAGGCCGGCTACGACGCCTTCAACGGCGACGTCGGCTCCTATGACAGCTGGTACTGGAGCCATCCGCCGATGTACCAGGCGAAGGGCCTCTACCTGCCGTTCAACGCGATCCTGAAGAAGGCGGTCGGCGTTCCCGTCATCACGGCCGGGCGCATGGACGACCCGGACCTCGCGGTCGAAGCGATCAGGTCCGGCAAGACCGATCTCATCGGCCTCGCGCGGCCGCTGCTCGCCGATCCCTATCTGCCGCAGAAGGTCAGGGCCGGCAGGACTCGACCGCATCCGGCCGTGCCTCTCGTGCCAGGAAGGCTGCATGGGACGGCTCGCCGCCTACGGGCAGGTGTCGTGCGCGGTGAACCCGGCCTGCGGCCGGGAGGCCGACTACAAGCTGTCGCCGGCGCTCGAGCGCAAGCACGTCATGGTGGTCGGCGGCGGCGTCGCCGGCATGGAGGCCGCGCGCGTCGCGGCGCTGCGGGGCCATGTCGTCGCCCTCTACGAGAAATCGGACCGGCTCGGCGGCGTGGTGATCCCGGGCGGCGTTCCCGATTTCAAGCAGGACGAGCACGCCCTCATCCGCTGGTACGAGCGGGAACTGCGCGAGCTCAAGGTGCCGCTGACCTTCAACACCGAGGCGACCGAGGACCTGATCACCCGGGCCATGCCCGACGTCCTGATCCTGGCGACCGGCTCGAAGCCGAAGATGCTGCCGCTCGCCAACGAGCCGCACGTCTATACCGCCGAGGAGGTGCTGAACGGCGACAAGCCGGCCGACGACGAAACGGTGATCATCGGCGGCGGCCTGGTCGGCTGCGAGCTCGCCCTGTGGCTCGCCGACAAGGGCAAGACGACCACCCTCGTCGAGATCGCGCCCAAAATCCTGGCCGAGACCGGGCCGCTCTGCCACGCCAACTCCGCCATGCTGAAGGAGCTGATGGAGTACAAGGCGGTCAAGGTCATGACGTCGAGCACCGTCGAGCATCGGGCGGACGGCGGCTACATCGTCAAGACCGGCGACAAGGAGACCTTCGTCAAGGCGGACTCGGCGATCCTGGCGATCGGCTACGATTCGGAGCGGCGGCTCTACGACAAGGTCCGCAACAAGGTGCCGGAGGCCTATCTGTTCGGCGACGCGCGGCGCGTGCAGAACATCATGTACGCGATCTGGGACGCCTACGAGGTCGCGCGCGCGATCTGAGCGCCGGCGGGGGCGAAGGGAGGCGGCGGCGCGCATGCGGCCGCGTAGTCCTGAAGCACGCGCGTGACCGCGGCGCGGATCGCGTCGCGCGCCGTCGCGGGCGCATCCTCGTTGAGGTCGAAGCCCGGAAGATACTGATGGGCGAGCGTGGGCGGAATGCTCAGTCCCTGCAGCCGCTCGAGAAGGCGATCCGACGGCGTCGACCGACCTGCGGATCGCCCAGTAGTAGCGAATGCGGTCGCTCAGGCTGAAATGCCGGAGCAGCCGCTGCTCCGACGGGCCGCCGCCGTAATACCCCGCCCAGGAACGCGGATCGTCGGTCATCATGCGCTCCATGACGGCGCGGAGCGATTCCGTCTTCGCCCGTCCCGAGCAGCGCTTCGGCGATATGATCGAGGCCGTAAAGCGCCTCGCGCAACGCGAAGGTCAGCGCCGGCCCGACCTTCAGGATCGCGAAGCCGTCGGCGACCAGCGCCGCCAGCGCCTCGCGCGTCTGGTAGTCGGTCGAATGGGCCTCGAAGACGAACTGCGGCCGATCGTCGAGAACCGCGGAGAGCCGCCGCGCCTTCGCGCGATCGTACCGGACGACGTCGGAGGCGCCGAACTCGACGCCGGGCTGGACGACGACGGCGATGACGCGCTCGAACGCGGCTTCGAGGCCGCGCGTCCGGAACGCCTTCTCATGCGCCTCGATCGTCGCGCGCGCGGCGTCCGGCTCGGTCACGTGGACTTCGAGCGCTTCGCCCACCCCGCCGGGAGTCGGCACTTCCGTTCCGACGACATAGACGATCGGCGCGAGGCGCGCCGGCCGCCTCGGCGACCTGCGGCGAGCCGCGCCGCGCGGTCGGCGGCGATGGCGTCCGGCAGACCGGCCGGCTCGCCGGCGCAGCCCATGCTGGCGTCGAGATGGATCTTGGCGAAGCCGGCCGCGCGTAGGCCGCGACCATCGCCTCGGCGCGCGCCAGCGCCTCCTCCGCCGGCAGGGTCTTCCAGGGATTGGGCCCGAGATGATCGCCGCCGAGCACGATCCGCGACGGATCGAAGCCGACCCGCGCGGCGATCGCCTCGACAAAGCCCGCGGAAATCCGCCGGCGTCATGCCGGTGTAGCCGCCCTCCTGATTGACCTGATTGCAGGTCGCTTCGATCAGAACCCGCCGTCCCGCGCGCGCGCCGAAAGCCAGCGCCGCCTCGATGACCATCGGATGCGCCGAGCAGACCGACGTGACGCCCGGCGTCGTCGCCGGTCAGACGCTCCCTCACGAGGGACGGCAGCGCGCGGCTCATTGCGAAGCGTCTCCAGGAACGCGCCGCCAGAAAGGCGTCGAGCTCCGCCCGGCTCGCAGCGCCCCTTCCATCGGTCCCTGTCGCGTGACCGCCAGGGCCCCGCTCGCGGCGGCGTAGGCGAGGCACTCGGCCGGCGGCATGTCGCGCAGCCAGCAACTGACGAAGGTCGCGCCGAAGCAGTCGCCGGCGCCGGTCGGGTCGACCTCCTCGACCGCGAATCCCGGCTGCGTCCACGCGCGTCGCGCGGTCGTAATAGCTCGCGCCCTCGGCGCCCCGCTTGTGGACGACCGCGCGGACGGGCCCCGCGAGGATTTCGGCGACGGCCGACGTCTCGTCCTTGGCCGTCGTGAACAGGGTGAGCTCGGGCCCGCTCGGCAGAAAGAGGTCGCATCGGCGGAACAGCGTCTTCGCAGGCCTCGCGAAGGCCCGGCAGGTCCAGCATCTCCGGCCGAAGGTTCGGGATCGAACGAGATCGTGCCGCCGCGCGCCTTCACCGCCTGCGGCCGCCTTGCAGGACGATGTCGACGATCCGCGGCGAGAACAGGGCCGTTCCCATCACGTGCAGGTGATCGCTGCGGTCGAGCACGGCTCGCGCGGCGTCGTCGAGTTCGATCCGCCCCGAGGCGCTCTGCTTGATGTTGAAGACGAAGGCGCGCGATCCGTCGGGCCGGTATCGGACGAAGGCGCTGCCCGTGACCGCCTCCGGGTCGATCGCGGATGCCGCTGACATCGACGCCGTCGCGGCGCAGACGGTTCAGGTTGACGCGCCCGAAGTCGTCGTCGCCGACGCAGCCGATCATCGCGGCCGGCTGCCCAAACCGGGCGGCCTGATCGATGAAGATCGCCGGCGCGCCCGACGGAAAGGGCCCGATGAGCCTGACGGGCTCGAGGAAGCCGTCCCCCCGCTCGGTCGCCATGATCTCGACGAGGATCTCGCCGATGGTGAGGATCGACTTCATCGCTCAGCTCATCCAGTTGCCGCCGTCGATGTTGTAGGTCTGCGCGACGATGTAGTCGGCGTCCTCGCTGGCGAGGAAGGTGGCGAGGCCGCCGATCTCGTCCGGACGCGCCATGCGGCCGAACGGCACCGCCGCTCCGACCACCCGTTTCTTTTCGCCGGGCTGCAGATGCTCGTATTTGGCGAACAGCTCGTCGACGTGGTCCCAGTGCTCGTTGGCGACGACGCCGGGCGCGATGGCGTTGACGTTGATGCGGTGCTTGATCAGATCGAGGCCGGCGCTCTGGGTGAGGCTGATCACCGCCGCCTTCGACGAGCAGTAGATCGCGACCAGGGCCTCGCCGCGGCGTCCGGCCTGGGAGGCGAAGTTGATGATCTTGCCGCCGTGGCCCTGCTTGATCATCTGCTTGGCGCCCGCCTGCAGCATGAACAGGAGGCCCTCGACATTGACCGCATAGACGCGATGGTAGCTCTCCCGGGTAATCTCGACGATCGGCGCGAGGTCGAAGAGGCCGGCGTTGTTGACCAGGATGTCGAGACGGCCGAAATGCGCCACCGTCGCGGCGATGGTCGCGTCGATCGAAGCCTGCTGGGTGATGTCGAGCTTGACCCCGAGCGCGTTCGGCCCGAGTTGGGACGCGACCGCTTTCGCGCCCGCATCGTTGAGGTCGGCGATGACGACTTTCGCGCCTTCCTTGACGTAGCGTTCCGCGATCGCCTTGCCGATGCCGCGCGCCGCGCCGGTGATGATGGCGACTTTGTCGTTGATTGTCATGATGGTCTCCTTCAGGCGTTGCGGATCGTCTTCGTTCGCGCGCCGGCCTGTTCCGGCCGCCCGGACGAAGATCTCCGGGGAATGGGCTCGTAATGAGAGCGACCGCCCCGGGTCCGCCTTACGGAGGGGTGATGTCTCCGTTGACGTCCCACAGGTCTTCCCAGCTTTGCCCGTCCTTCCAGAGGAAAACCTGGCCTTTGATCAGGCGGCAGTTGCGGTCGATCCCGGCGATCGCCTTCATCTCGTCGTCGGTCAGCGGGTCCTCGGCGGCGGCGGCGAGATTGGCGGCGTAGTTGCGCGGGATTGACCGAGAACGGGATCGGCGTCTGGCCGCGCTGCACCGCCCATTTGATGCAGACGGCCGCCGGGTGAACGCCATGCCGTCTCGGCGATGGCGACGATGACCGGATCCTCCAGCGGGCGAGGTGTCCTCCGGCGTGCGGTCGCGCTCGGGGCGGCCGGGCGAGCCGAGCGGACAATAGCCGATCGGCTGGATTCCGTTGTCGACCACGAAGCGGAACAGCTCGGGCTGCTGGAAATGGGGATGAAGCTCCATCTCGTTCACCGCGGGCTTGATGCGGGCGTCGCGCGAGCACCCGCTTCAGCTTCGGGATGGTCATGTTGGACGTGCCGATGTGCCGGACGAGCTTTCGGTCCACCAGCTCTTCCATGGCGCGCCAGGTCTTCATGTAGTTCGCGTGAATATAGGGCTTGGCTTCCGGGCTGCGCGCGGTCACGTCGCAGCCCGGCGGATGGTAGTTCGGGAACGGCCAATGCACGAGGAACAGGTCGAGATAGTCGAGGCGCAGGTCGGCGAGCGACTTTCGGCAGGATGCGATCACGTCCTCCGGCGCGATGCTTGTCGTTCCAGACCTTTGACGTGACCCAGAGGTCCTCGCGCGCGATTCCGCTCCGCACGATCGCCTCGAGCGCGGCGCCGACGGCGTCCTCGTTGCCGTAGACCGACGCGCAGTCGAAGTGCCGGTATCCGACCGCGGCGGCGCCCTTGACCGCCGCCGCGACCTCGGCGGGTCCGAACGGCGTCGGAGCCGAACGTTCCGAGCCCCACGGCGGGCATGGTCGCGCCGGTGCGGAGCCGCCTCTGCGGGATCGCCGCCGGGTCGATCGGCTTGATCCCGGTCTCGCCAATTATGCCCATGTCGGTTCTCCGACTGCGAGGAACTCTCCCTCGAGGCTCACCGCTTCCGGCTGCGCAGCGTGTCGAAATAGACGACGATGATGATCAGGAAGCCGGTGATGATCCGCTGCCAGAACGGGTTGAGGTTCAGGAGGTTCGCGCCGTTGTTGATCGTCGTCAGGATGAAGGAGCCGATCACCGGCCCGTGCACCGAGCCCACCGCGCCGAAGAGGCTGGTGCCGCCGATGACGGACGAGGCGATCGCCTGCAGCTCCCAGCCCTCGGCCTGCGTCGGGTTGCCGATGCCGATCCGCATGGCGAGCAGAATGCCGACAGAATGCGGCGCAGAAGGACGAAACGACATAGGCGAGATAGGTGATCGCCTTGACGTTGACGCCGGAAAGGCGGGCCGCCTCCTTGTTCGAGCCGATCGCGAACAGATAGCGGCCCCAGCGGCTCTGTTCGAGCAGGAAGTAGGCGGGGATCGCGATGACGATCACCATCCAGAACAGCATCGGGATCTGGAACCACGAGCCGTCCGTCCAGGGGAAGCCGAGGAAGCTCTGCGCGCGAGAAGCCGGTGAAGTCGGTGTTGGTGATCGAGATCGTCGCGCCGTTGGTGATCAGAAGCCCGATGCCGCGCAGCGCGTACATGGTCGCCAGCGTCATGATGAACGGCGGCAGCCCCATCTGCACGACGCCGAAGGCGTGGAAGAGGCCGATGAAGATGCCGATGGCGAGCGAGATCGCGACCGCGCCGGCGATCGAAGAGGCGAGGCCGAGATCGTGGGTCAGCAGCCAGGCCACCGTCATCGAGATGAAGCCGGCGACCGCGCCGACCGAAAGATCGATGCCGCCGGTGATGATGGCGAAGGTTTCGCCGATCGCCAGGATGGCGATCATCGCGCCCTGGCGCAGAAGATTGGCGATGTTGTTGGAGGTCCAGAAGGTCGTGGTCTCGACCGAAAGCGCGAGCCACATGAAGAGCAGCAGGCCGAGCAGGGTGAGGCCGAGCAGCACGTCCAGCCGCCGGCCGCGCTGACGGTCCTGAGTGAGGGTTTGATCGGTCATGTTGTTTGAAATCCCCGTGCCCTAGACGCCGATCGCCTCGGTGAGGATCGATTTCGTGGGATCGCGTCCTTGTGTCCGTGGGTCGCCACCAGCCGGCCCGCCCGGAAGACGTGCAGCGTGTCGGCGAGCTCGTACACCTCCGGCAGGTAGGACGAGACCATGATGATGCCCGCGCCCTGCTTGAGCAGCGAGCCGAGCAGCCGATAGATTTCCGCCTTGGTGCCGACATCGACGCCGACCGTCGGCTCGTCGAAGATGAAGAGCTTGGCGCCGTGATTGAGCCATTTGCCGATCACGACCTTCTGCTGGTTTCCGCCGGAGAGGCTCGTCACCGGCGCCGCGCGCGACGACGTCTTGATCTGGACGTCGCGGATCTGCTTGTCCGCGGCCGCGGCTTCTCGCGTGAGATTGATCAGCGGGCCGACGCTCAGGCGCTTGAAGATCGGCAGGTTGATGTTCAGGCCGACGCCGAGATTGAGGCAGAGACCCTGGTCTCTGCGGCTTTCCGGGGATAGCGCGATGCCAAGGTTCATCGCCTGCCGTTCGGTGCGGATCCGGACGTCCTGCCCCCGCCAGACGATGCGGCCGCCGGTCGCCGGATGGCGGCCGAAGACGCTCTGCACGAACTCGCTGCGGCCGGCGCCGATCAGGCCGTAAAGTCCGACGATCTCGCCTTCCCGCACCTGGATCGAGACGTCCTGGAAGCCGGGCCCGCTGAGCTTGTCGGTCTCCAGGATCGTCGCGCCGATCGGGACCGTGTCCTTGATGTAGATCTGATCGATCTTGCGGTTGATCATCAGCGCGATGAGGTCGGCCTCGTTGGTCTCGCTGACCTTGCGCGTGCCGACCAGCGCGCCGTCGCGCAGCACCGACACGCGGTCGCACAGCTCGAACACCTCTTCGAGGCGGTGGCTGATGTAGACGATCGTGACGCCCGCGGCCTTGAGGCGCCGGATCAGCTTGAACAGCGCCGCCGCTTCCTGGCGGGTGAGATAGGCGGTCGGCTCGTCGAAGATGAGGAACTTCGCGCCGCGCCGCTCGGCGCGCGCGGTCGCGACGAGCTGCTGCTGGCCGATGGTCAGCGAGGAGAGGAGCGCGCCCGGCGGGCAGCGAGAAGCCGAGGTCGTCGAGCAGCTTCTGCGCGTCGCGCTCCATTCGCCTCTTGTCGAGCAGGCCGCGCGCGCATCTCCTCGTCGCCGAGAAAGATGTTGGCGGCGACGGTCAGGTGCGGGCAGAGCACGACTTCCTGATGGACGGCGTTGATGCCGAGGCCGATCGATTCGTGCGGAGTTGGCGAGCGGGACCGATTTGCCCTGCCAGTAGACTTCGCCCGAGGTGCGCGGATGGACGGCGGTCAGCACCTTGATCAGCGTGGATTTGCCGGCGCCGTTCTCGCCGACGATGGCGTGAATCTCGCCCTCCTCGAAGGTCAGATCGACGCTCTTCAGCGCGTGCGTCGCGCCGAAGCGCTTGTCGAGCTTCTCGAGCACCAGGATCGGCGCGCCGGCGTTCGGAACAGCGGATTCAACAGGTGTCATGGTCGCGCTCTCGGACGTCGCTCGTCTCGGTTGCAGCGAAGAAGCGCCGCGCTCAGTGGCCGCTTGAGTGACGGCGCGAGGGCGCGCCGACGCCGTGGCCGGCGCGCCCTCATGTCAATCAAAGCTCGGATCACTTCGGCGGATAGAGCAGCTTGTGCTCCTTGTCGTTGTCCATGTTGGCCTTGGTGACGAGGTTCGCGCCGGTGTCGACGAAGGCGGGGACCTTCTCGCCCTTCGACGCGGCGAGCGCGGTCTTCACGCCGTCATAGCCCATCCGATAGGGGTCCTGCAGAAGCAGCGCGGCGATCGTGCCGTCCTTGAGATAGCCGATCAGCTTGTCGTCGGCGTCGAAGCAGACGAGCTTGATCGTGTCGCCCTTCTTGTTCTCGGCGATCGCCTGGCTCGCGCCCTCGCACTGGATGAGATTGTCGGCGAACACGCCGCGCAGGTTCGGGATTGGCGGTGATCAGGTCGGTCATGATGTTGAGGCCGGTCGTGGCGTTGCCGTCCGAGACCTTGTCGGCGACCAGCTTCAGGCCGGGATATTTCTCGGCCAGCTCTTCCTTGTAGCCCTTGTTGCGCGCTTCGAGCGAGCCGACGCCGGGCAGATGGGTGATCAGCGCGACGTCGCCCTCGGCCTTGCCGTATTTCGCCTTGATCGCCGCGGCCATGCCGTCGGCGGCGATGCGGCCGCCTACCTCGTTGTCGGTGGTCAGGAACGAGGTGAAGGCCTTCGAGTTCGCCGCCGAGTCGATGCCGATGATCGGCACTTTCTTGGCCGCCTCGTCGATCGGCTCGCCGAGCGCCTTGAACTGGGTCGGGGCGATGACGACCGCCGCCGGCTTCTCGGCGACCGCGTTCTCGAGGATCGTGATCTCGCCGTTGATGTCGGATTCGGACTGGGCGCCGAGTTCAGGCACCTTGACGTTGAGGTCCTTGGCGGCCTGGCGGGCGCCGGCGAACACGATCTGCCAATAGGGCGAGGTCGTGTCCTTGACGATGACCGGGATCACCGGCTTGTCGGCGGCGTAACCCGGCGAGCCCAACGCGGCCGCCGAGACCGCGGCGGCGGCGGCAATGAGAAATTTCTTCATGTCTTTCCTCCATTATCGAGCGCCTTGCGGGCTCTCGGCCTTGCGATTCCGGCGACCCGGATCGTGCTTCGTGGGATGACGCGTCATCCAGCAGCGTTCTAGAAGGGGCTCCCGTGCCGGAAGCCAATGCGGCCGCAGGGCGCGGCCGAATTTGCGCGAAAGATTAGTCCTGTCGATCGAAAGTGAACAGCCGCGCCAAATCGTCGCAGCGTCCGGGCTCCGGGAACACGCGAGGGCGAAAGCGGCCGCAGCCGCCTGGCGGAAGAAGCAGCGGGCGCCCGATTGCAGGATTGGAAAGGCATCGGCTCTAAACCTCGATCAGCGCCTTGATCACGCCGGTCTCCGGCCTGATCCATTCGGCGAAGCGCTCGGGCGACTGCTCGAGCGGGGCCCGATGGGTGGCGAGCGCGTCGGTCGGCACGTGCCCGTCCCGGATCGCTCGAAGACTTCGAGGAAGTCCTCGCGCGTCGCGTTGCGGCTGCCGAGCAGCGCGATCTCGCGCGCGTGAAATTTCGGGTCGGCGAACGAGATCGTGTCGCGCACGACGCTGACCAGCACGTAAGTTCCCGCCGTGGGCGACGTAATCGAAGCCGGCGTTCATCGACGCCGCTTTGCCGGTGGCGTCGAAGACGACGTCGAACATGTCGCCGCCGGTCAGCGCCGAAAGACGCTCGAGGGTGTCGGCGCCGGCGACGACCGTGCCGTCGACCCCGAGGACGTCGCGGCAGAAGGCGAGCCGATCCTCGCGCATGTCGAGCGCGGTCACCGAGGCGCCGCGCATCTGGGCGAAAATCATGCAGCCGAGCCCGATCGGGCCCGCGCCGACGACGAGCACGCGGTCGCCCTTCCTCGGGACTGGCGCGGCGCGCCGCATGCGCGCCGATCGACAGGAATTCGACCATCGCGGCCTGATCGAGCGTGACGCCGTCGGCCGGGGCGAGATTGGCCTCCGGCACGCAGACGTATTCCGCCATCCCGCCGTCGATATGGACGCCGAGCACGGCGATGCGCTGGCAGCAGTTCGTCTTGCCGCGCCGGCAGGCGACGCACGTCCCGCACGAAAGATAGGGGATGACATAGACCGTCTGGCCGACCTCGAGCCGGCAGCCCGGTCCCGTTTCGGCGACTTCGCCCGACAGTTCGTGTCCGATGACGCGCGGATAGT
The DNA here is from genome assembly GCA_963783275.1 of uncultured Alphaproteobacteria bacterium. GTDB lineage: Bacteria > Pseudomonadota > Alphaproteobacteria > Rhizobiales > Beijerinckiaceae > Roseiarcus. The sequence goes on from CAWANA010000017.1 coordinate 198,722, forward strand.
TCGAGAAAGGGATGCGAACCTTCGAAGATGTGAAAGTCGGTGCCGCACACGCCGGCGCGCCGGATCCGGACCAGCGCTTCGCCCGGCCCGGGCGCAGGCTGGGCGCGCTCGACGACCGCCAGTCGTCCGGGCTCGACGCAGAGCAAGGCGCGCAATTCGGCTTCTCCCGGCCGCTTGACATTGTCTCTTATCAATAAAAGACTGACAGCCCTCGCGGGTCAAGTTGTTTTTTGCCTTGGAAGCCGGCGGGACAAGAAAACAGGGGGCGGGGGAGGGCGCGCATGAAGCCGAACACCCTGTTCAAACGCACCTACAATCGCGGCCTTTCCCGGCTCGGGGCGCTCGCGCTCGCGTCCGACATCGGATCGGAGCCGATCGTGGTCGAGGGCGCTCGAGGTCAGCCGCACGACCGTTCGCGCCATGCTGGCGCGGTTTTCGGAGGGTGGCCTGATCGCCAACGACGGGCGGCGCAAGACGCTCATCCGCCATCCGGCCCCGGCCGACTTCTATCCGGAAGGGGAAACCGAGCCGGTCGGCGCGGTCGTCGAAAAGCGGTTCATGCAATGGATCTTGCAGGGGGACTGCCGAGCCTGGCCAGGCGATCAACGTGCTCGAGCTTTCGCGCCAGTTCGGCGTCTCGGCTTCGGCGATCCGGGAGTATCTCAACCGCCTGAGGCCGTTCGGGCTCATCGAGCGCCGCCCGAGCGGCGCCTGGGTCCTGCACGGGTTCACGGCGGAATTCGCCGAGGAGCTCTGCGAGGTGCGGGCGATGTTCGAGATGCGCTCGGCGCTGCGCTTTGTCGCGCTTCCCGCCGACGACGCCCGCCTGGGAGGCGCTCGCGCGCATCAAGGACGCCCATCTCGAGCTGCTGGCGGAAGCCGAAACGCCGGTTTGCCGATTTCTCGGCGCTGGACGAGCGCTTTCACCGCTGCGTCAACGACGTGTCGCTCAACCGGTTCATCGTCGACTTCTATGAGGTGATCTCGATGATCTTCCACTATCATTACCAGTGGAACAAGCGCGACGAGCGGGAGCGCAACATCGCCGCGATGCGCGAACATCTCCGCTACATCGACGCGCTGCAAAGCCGGGATCCGGCCGCGGTCGCCGAAGCCTGCAAAGCCCATCTGGCGACCGCGCGCCTGACGCTGATGGCGTCGCTGCAACGCCCCTAGCGCGCGCTCGACGCGGCGCGCGGCAGCTTTCCGTAAAGACGAAGTCCACGCCGGTCCTCACCAAGGCAGTCGTGCGCGTCAATGCATCAGCGGCGTGCCGTCGGGTCTTGCGCCGCAGAGCGAGACTTCGAGGCCGAGTTCCGCGGCCAGCGACGCCTTGGCGGCAAGCGCGAGGTCGGCGTCCGCGTCGGAATTGGCGTAGGCGACCTGGATGTGGTTCGCCTTGTGGCGCGCCATCAACTGGTCGCGCGACACGCCGTGCAGCACCGCGTGCATGATCGGCCATTGCGGCGTGGTGTCGTTCCAGCGCCGCTCGGTCTCCGCCTTCGGCAGTTCGACGACATGGGCGCGGCCGAGGTCCATCTTGAGCCGGCCGCCCTCGACGAAGATCCGCGACCACACGATCGGGCCGGGCTTGGCGATGCCCGCGCACGGTGCCGCCGCCGAGGCGGAAGTACATCGGCGGCTGACGCAGGCTGTCGGAGCCCGCCCACCCGCCGATGTGATGGGCGGGCGGCGCTGCGCCGGAAATCTCGAACACCCAGACGTAGTCGCTGGTCGTCCCGCTGCGGTCGGCGTCGCCCCAGCGGATGTCGTGCAAGCGTCGTCTCGACCGGCTGGCCGAGCGCGCGGTGGACGCGGTTGGTGAACAGGGCGTCGAGACCGGCGCATTCGTCGACCTCGTTGAAGTGGACGATCGCCTGGCCCTCGCGGATCGTCCGTCCGTCGACGGTTTTGACCGGCGGGCGGTCGTCGTTGTTGAGCATGCCCTCGGCGAGGTCGGAGGCGGGCATCAGGTCCTTCAGGCCCTGCTGGTACTGGATGCCGATCATGTCGCAGCCGAAAGTCTCCGCGATGCGGGCGGCGGCGATGTACATGCGGCACTGGTCGAGGACCTGATCGAGGGTGAGATCGGTCTCCGGGTTGTTGCCGAAATGGAAGGTCATGCCCTTCTTGACCAGCCAGTCGTAGACCGCGCGCGCCTCGGCGTCGGAAACCTCGCGCGAGGCGGCGTAGAGCGCGGACTGCGACAGGCGCTCCTTGAACACGCCGAGCGGGAACAGAAGCTCGTCGGGGATGATGGCGTTGTACATCCCCATGCAGCCTTCGTCGAAGATGCCCATGATCGCACGGGCGTGGCGAAAGTCTGGGCGACGTCCTTGCGCGACCGCGCGGGCCTTGTCCGGCGCCGCGGCCGGAACGAAGGGGTGGACGTGCGACAGGTCGTGGGTGACGTGCCCGACCTGCAGCCACTGGTGCAGCTTCTTCTTGAAGAGATCGTCGGTGAAGGTTTCGCTCCACAGCGTGCGAGTAGGGGACGCCGGCCTTGGTCAGCGAGCCGTTGAGGTTCAGCATGCCGACGAGGCCCGGCCACTCCCCGGACCAGTTGGCGACGGTCAGGATCGGGGCGCGATGGCCGATGAGGCCGGGCAGGACGTGGTTCGTGTACTGCCAGACGGCCTCGGCGACGATGATCGGCGTGTCCGGGTCGATCTTCGAGAAGATCTCGAGGCCTTCCTTCTGGCTGGCGATGAAGCCGTGCTTGCGAGCGGGGTCATAAGGATGGGCGCGCTCGACCTCGACGTCGAACCCCGCGAGCGCCTCCGTCACCTGGCTTTCCATCGCCGCCTGGGCGGGCCAGCAGGTCTCGTTGGCGCTCTGGCGCAAATCGCCGCTCGCCGCCATCAGGACTTTTTTGCGCGGAGCCATCGTAACTACCTCCCATGATCCTGTTTGCTGGCGGACTCGCGAGCGCCCACCCGTGTCGACAGAGCGCTGCTCGGCTGCGGCCCGGCCCTTGCATCGTCAAGGTCTAACATGTCAGCGGCGCGATAGCATCAATCCGCCAGGTCAGGCCGCCTATAGCGGGTTCCGGCCGGCGCGAATTGACGCGGCTCAAATCGCGTGAGGGAACCGGCGGCCCTTTCGGGGCGCGCGGCGGGCGGCGTCTCGGCACGAAACCGGTTGATTTTTTCGCCCGGCTCTGATTGATAGCCGCCGCATGCGAACGCAGCTGACGACCCTGCAACTTATTCGCCCGGCGCTCTGACAGCGCCGGGACGCGCTCCTTCGCTCGGAATTCCAACAATCAACGGGTCAATTGCGGCCGCGCCCACCGGTCGAGCCGCAGCAAAGCTTCCAGGGTTCGTCATGACAGCCATGAACATTTCCAAATACCGCGCCTACCAGCCGATCGTCCTGCCCGATCGCCAGTGGCCGTCGCGCGTCATCGACAAGGCGCCGATCTGGTGCTCGGTCGACCTGCGCGACGGCAACCAGGCGCTGATCGAGCCGATGGGCGTCGAGCGCAAGAACCGCATGTTCCGCCTGCTCGCCGAGATGGGCTTCAAGGAGATCGAGGTCGCCTTTCCCTCGGCCTCGCAGACCGACTTCGATTTCGTCCGCTCGATCATCGAGGAGGGCGCGATCCCCGACGGCGTCGCGATCCAGGTGCTGACCCAGTGCCGGCCGGAGCTGATCGAGCGCACCTTCGAGGCGGTGAAGGGCGCGAAGAAGGCGATCGTCCACTTCTACAACTCGACCTCGACGCTGCAGCGCGAGGTCGTGTTCCGCACCGACACGCAAGGGCGTGACCGAGATCGCGGTCGCCGCCGCCAAGCAGGTCAAGGCGCTGGCCGAGGCCAATCCGGAGACCGACTTCCAGTTCGAATATTCGCCCGAGAGCTTCACCGGCACCGAGCTCGAATTCGCGCTCGAGATCTGCGAGGCGGTCAAGGACGTCATCCAGCCGACGCCGCGAGAACAAGCTGATCCTCAACCTGCCGGCGACCGTCGAGATGGCGACGCCGAACACCTACGCCGACCAGTTCGAATGGTTCGGCCGCCGCATCTCGGACCGCGACAGCGTGCTCCTCTCCGTCCACCCGCACAACGACCGCGGCACGGCGGTGGCGGCGGCGGAGCTCGCGCTGATGGCCGGCGCCGACCGGGTCGAGGGCACGCTGTTCGGCAACGGCGAGCGCACCGGCAACGTCGACATCGTGACGATGGCGCTGAACCTCTTCACCCAGGGGGTCGACCCCGGCGCTCGACCTGCACGACGTGAACCGCGTCAAGGAGATCGTCGAGTACTGCAACCAGCTGCCGGTGCATCAGCGCCATCCCTATGTCGGCGAACTCGTCTACACCGCCTTCTCCGGCTCGCATCAGGACGCGATCAAGAAGGGTTTCGAGGCGCAGGCCAAGCGCAACGACCCGCTGTTCCAGGTGCCCTATCTGCCGATCGACCCGAAGGACGTCGGGCGCGACTACGAGGCGGTGATCCGCATCAACAGCCAGTCCGGCAAGGGCGGCATGGCCTATATCCTGAAGGCCGACTACGGCCTCGACCTGCCGCGCACGCTCCAGGTCGAGTTCTCCAAGATCGCCCAGGAGCTGATGGACTCCGAAGGCAAGGAGCTGACCTCGCCCGAATTGTGGTCGCTGTTCCGAAAATCGTTCCTGCTCGACGACGCGCCGATGACGCTCGTCAAGCAGCAGACGGTTCCGACCAGCCCCGACAATCGCGAGCTCGTCGCCACCCTGCGCAAGGCCGACGGGACGACCCTCGACCATCGAGGGCGAGGGCAACGGCCCGATCGACGCCTTCGTCGACGCGCTGAAGAAGGCGTTCGGGGTCGAGTTCTCGTTCATCGACTATTCCGAGCACGCGGTCGGCCGCGGCGCCAACGCCACCGCTGCGAGCTATGTCGAGATCCACGACGCCGACGACCGCGCCGCTGCATGGCGTCGGCATGGACCCGAACATCGTCATGGCCTCGCTCAAGGCGACGCTGAGCGCCGTGCTGCGGCTGATGCAGCGCCAGGGGAAGGTCTGAAGGAGGGCGCGCGTCTCGCGCGCCAAAGCCCGTCGAAAGACGGACGCCCTGTGGGACGGCGAGACGCCGCTCCCTCCGAGGAGGCCGCTTTCCAGCGTCGCTGTCTGTGTTGATCATACGATCCCATGATTGATGTCGCGACACCGCCTGCGGCTGGGTCCGCCCAACCGAAACGCGTGCTCGTCTTGGGCGCGACCGGCGCCATCGGTCGCGCGACGGCGCGCGCGCTCGTCGAGCGCGGTCACGACGTCGTGTGTTTCGTGCGGCCCCGGGCAGGGGTCGGGGGCGCGCTCACGCCCGAGGACAGCGCAAAGCTGCTCCAGGGCGCGCGCGTGCGTTTCGGCGACGTCACCGACCCGGCCTCGCTCGCCCGCGACGGCTTTTGCGGCGAGCGCTTCGACGCGCTGGTCTCGTGCCTGGCTTCGCGAACCGGCGCGCCGAAGGACGCCTGGGCGATCGATTACCAGGCTCACGTGGACGCGCTCGCCGTCGCCCGGGAAGCCGGGGTTGCGCACATGGTGCTCCTGTCCGCGATCTGCGTTCAAAAGCCGCTTCTCGCCTTTCAGCAGGCGAAGCTCGCGTTCGAGAAGGTCCTCATGGCGTCGGGCCTCACCTACTCCATCGTCAGGCCCACCGCCTTCTTCAAGTCGCTGTCGGGGCAGGTCGATCGCGTGAAGCGGGGCAAGCCGTTCCTGGTCTTCGGCGACGGCGAACTGACGGCGTGCAAGCCGATCAGCGACGACGATCTTGGCCGGCTTTCTCGCCGAATGCCTGGACGACGAGAGCCGCTTCAATCGCGTCCTGCCGATCGGCGGCCCCGGGGAAGCGATCACGCCGAAACAGCAGGGCGAGCAGCTGTTCGCCCTGCTGGGGCGCAAGCCGCGGTTCAAGCATGTGCCCTTGGCGCTTCTCGATTCCATCGTGTTCGTGCTGAGCACGCTCGGGCGCGTCGTTCCCACTTTGGCGGAAAAGGCGGAACTGGCGCGCATCGGCCGCTATTACGCGTCGGAGTCCATGCTCGTTCTCGATCCGGCGACGGGGCGTTACGACGCCGCGGCGACGCCCTCGACCGGGACGGAAACGCTGTTCGATTTCTACGCGCGCCTCGATCAAGGGCGAGGTTTCGATCGAGCGCGGCGACCACGCCGTATTTTAATGACGGACCTCATCCTGAGCTTGTCGAAGGATGTTCCAGTGAGCGGAGACGTTGGTGCGCTCTGGAGCATCCTTCGACAAGCTCAGGACGAGGCGCGAAGGGGAGGCCTGCGCGCTATCGTTTTTCACCCCGGCGCGTACATCGGGAACGTGACGCCGAGCGACCACGCGAGAATCAGTCCCAATCCGACCCCGACCGCGACCGGAGAATTGGTGCGGCGGCCGACCCAGAGGCCCATGAAGCCGAAGACGATGAAAAACAGGACGATGACCGGAATGATGATCACCAGGAAGAACAGCCGCTGAAAATCCAGCGCCACCGCCAGGCCCAGCGACGCCAGGAAGGCGACGCGCGCCGTCAGGACCCGCAGGAACGACGCCTGGCCGTCGTCCGTCACGAGGCTGTCGGAGAGCATGTAGGGAATGGCCCCGACCGCTATGGCCGCGATAATCGGCAGCCTCTCGGGAATGGGCATGAAAGAAGCGACGTAACGATCGAGCGCCCCGCCGAAAACCAAAACGCCATAGGCGGCGAGGGCGAAGCCGCTGAACCACGCCATGCGGCCGATCCGCACGCCGCTCCAGAACAGAATTCCGAGCGAAAGCATTCCATAGACAAAGAGATGGACTGCCAGATAGTCCGCGACCAGAACAGGCAGGAAATGCGTATTGACCCGGCTCAGCACAAGCGGGGTCACGACCGCGGGAGCCAGCGCGGCGGGGAGGAAGGTTTTGAGCGGCAGCTTCGGAGCGAGCCGCTCGCCCCGCGGCAACAGGCCGGAGAGCGGCCAGGCCAGAATGACGATGCCGGCCAGGAGCAGCACAATCCACCCGCCGGTGGCTTCGACCGGGCCGCCGCTCGTGCGGCCGAACACGGCGTCGAGCCACGACCGCGCCTCGCGGAGCGCCGTCGCCGAATAGAGGACGCTGACGTGCTCGACATCCGGCGCCGCGACTGCGCGCCGGCCGGTGTTGCGGGCGGGGTCCCCGATCGTCTCGCCCTCCTTCGCGTCCGGATCGGCGAGGCGCGCGTTCTTGAGCGCGTCCGCGCGTAAGAAGCTTTCCCAGCCTCCGGCAATCATCAGGAGATTTCGCGGCGCCGTCGCGGTCGGCGCTTTCGAGAACATCGAGATCGCCACGGTGGCGTCGACGCGCGGATCTTCGAGCGCGCGCCGGACGATGATGTCGGAGGCCATCGAATGGCCCAAGAGCGCCACGCGGCCATCGACGTACGGGAGCGCCAGAACCGCATCCGTCACGCGGCCAAGCTCGCGTTTTAGCAACTGGGTGGTCCCGTCGATGTGGTCGAGATCGCCCGACATCGGCGTCGGGTTTCGGCCGTGCCCTTCGAAATCGAAGGAGACGGCGACATAGCCGGCCTGGGCGAGGGTCAGCGCATAGGCTTCCATCAACTGGCGCGACCCGGCAAAGCCGTGGGCGATAATGACCGCCGGCGCCCGACCAATATTTGCCCGCCGGTAGACGGTCGCTGGCGTCGAGCCGACCTCGAGCGGCGTGATCGACAAACCGAATCGCGCGTTTTCCAGGCCCCAGACGCCGGCGCCGCAAAACATCAGGCCCGCAAGAAAGGCGAGCAGGCGGGGACCGAAGGCGCGCAAGTGTCTCCGCAAGGGCAAAGCCGTTTTTTTTCCGATGACCGACCGTGGGCGTCCGTTGAGCTTACAGCACGACCACCCGCGTGCCCTTCGTCACCCGCCCGTAAAGGTCGATCACGTCGGCGTTGAGCATGCGGATGCAACCCGACGACACGGCGTGGCCGATCGAACTCGGATCGTTGGTGCCGTGGATGCGGAACAGCGTGTCCTTGTTGTCCTGAAATAGATAGAGCGCGCGCGCTCCGAGCGGGTTGCTCAAGCTTCCGTCCAGATGCGGAGGCAATTCGGGGCTGCGCGCCAGCATTTCCGGCGGGGGCGTCCATCCGGGCCAATAGGCTTTCCGGCCGATTTCAGCGACGCCCTTCCAGGCGAAGCCCTGCCGCCCGACCCCGATGCCGTACTCCATGGCGCGCCCGTCGCCCAAAGAGAGATAAAGCTTGCGCAGCTTGGTGTTGATCGTGAGCGTTCCTGCCGGCTCTCCGGTCGGATCGGCGATCGCGCGGCGCGTCGGTCGGCTCATGTCGACTTGGCCGTCGAGGTCGACGGGGGTCGAATAGGCGGGATCGGCGTCGGGCGGCAGGGTCGCCGGACGGACGTCAGACGGCAAGGTTATCGGGTGGGCGTCTGGCGGCGGAGCTGCGGGGCGGGCGTTGGGCGGCGGTTGGAAAAAAGGCCACAAATTCTGGCCGAGAGCGATGACTGGCTGAAGCGTCGCGATGACGCCGACCAGCAAAGCAAAGCGGAGCGCGCGCGTGAGGACCATGAGCAGCTTTCCGGGATGCGGGACGTTGGCGGCGACGGACATGAAAATGGCGAAGATTATGGTGATTTGAACGGGTGGGCGCGGCCTCGTCAAGCTTCTGCGCACAACGCTCGTTCAGGAAGGACATCGCTCATGCCTCTTCATCCCGCCCTTCAGCCGGGTCGCGTCGCGGTGATCACCGGCGCGGCGAGCGGCATCGGCCTCGCCGCCGCCGAGCGCTTTGCCCGCCTCGGCATGAAGGTCGTTCTGGCGGACGCGAACGCGGCGGCCCTGGAAGCGGCTCAGGCCCACGTTGCGGCGGCGGCCGGGCGAGACGAAAGCGTCCGGGCCTCCGTGGTCGACGTCGCCGATCCGAAGGCGGTCGAGGCCCTGAGGGACCTGGCCTTCGAGGCGTTCGGCGAGGTCGCGTTCCTCATGAACAACGCCGGCGTCGGCGGCGGCGGCGGAGTGCTCGGCGACCTCGGCAGGTGGCGGCGGCTGATCGAGGTCAACCTCTGGGGCGTTATCCATGGAGTGAACGCCTTTGCGCCGGCGATGATCAAGCAGGGCGCGCCAGCTGCGATCGTCAACACCGGCTCCAAGCAGGGGATCACCTGTCCCCCCGGCGATACCGCCTATAACGTCTCAAAGGCGGGCGTGAAGGTCGTGACCGAGGCGCTCGCGCACGAGCTGCGCAACATCGAGGGCTGCGCGGTCACCGCGCATCTCCTGATCCCCGGCTTCACCTTCACCGGCATCACCCGGCCAGGCGGGGGCGAGAAGCCGGCCGGCGCCTGGACGGCCGACCAGGTCGTCGATTTCCTGATCGAGCGGATGTCGGCCGGCGATTTCTATGTCCTCTGTCCCGACAACGAGGTCACGCGCGAGATGGACGCCAAGCGCATTTTGTGGGCCGCTGGCGACATCGTCGAGAACCGGCCGCCGCTGTCTCGCTGGCATCGCGACTTCATTGCGGCGTTCACCGAATTCGCCGGCGGGACGGCAAAACCCTCCTGAAGCTCTGCCGCAAGACCTTCGCTCGAGCCCATTCGCGCCGTGCGCACCTTAAGCGAGCGGTTGCGAAGCGCCTTCAGGGCCATGAGGGCGCCAGCGCCGAGGCCGAAAAGAAGCCAAGTCGAGGGCTCGGGCGCCGCAGGGGGATTCGGCAGGTTGGGCGACGCGGGGTCGAAGGGTCCTGCGGGGTCGAAGGGTCCTGCGGGGTCGATGGGTCCTGCGGGGTCAATGGGGTCTGCGGGATTGGCGGGTCCTGTGGGGTCGATGGGTGTTGCGGGATCAGTGGTTTCCTGCGGGTCGGATGGGCTCGGGTCTGTCGACGAGGCTTCACCCGGCGAACCGGCCGCGCCGCCGCCGCCCCGCCCCTCCGCCCCCTCCGCCGCCGCCTCCTCCGTAAGCCGCCGACGCGAAGTTCAGACCGCCCTGCCAGGCGCCGTCGAGAGCGGCGGCCCGGGCGAGCGCCGCGCCACCGCCTTCGTCCAGTCCGTCAGGGGCGACGGCGCACAGGCAGACATAGCGCACGCGCCGATGGCGGTGGACGAACCGATGATGACGGCGCCCGGCCGGGCCGTAATACGAAAGGCGTCCCGCGTGACCGGCATGCCGATGCCCGCCGTGTCGGACCGAAGGCGCAGACGGATGGGATTTCGGGCAATCGATGTAAACGAGTGTGATCGTCTCGGCGTTTGCGGCAAAGCCGATCCCCGCCGCGAGCGCGAACGCCGCGAGTGGCTTGAACATGATGTTTCCGTGTGGGACAGGCTCCTTGCCTGGGCTTCGTTGCGCCCCTGCGCGCAATCCTGAGGCCAGCGCCGCCCGGCTGGGCAGCGCGCGACGCTCCGGGTAAGTCATTGATATTTTGCGTGTAAAATATCTTCGCCGTGTGGGCGTCCCAATTTGCGACGGCGCTGCGATAAAATCACGACCGTTATGCAACAAGCGAATCGCGATTTGCGAAGGCGCTCGCCCCGGCGGCGGGCGCCCTCCAGGCGTTCTCACGTCAGCCCGTCGTCGGCAGCGTCACCTCGAAGGTCGAGCCTTCGCCGAGGCGGGACCGCGCCGTCAGCTTCCAGCCATAACGATCCGCGATCGCCTTGCAGATCGCGAGGCCGATGCCGGTGCCGTCGTAGTCCTTGACACTGTTCAGCCGCTTGAACGGCTCGAAGATTTCGCTGGCGAACTTTTCGTCGAATCCGACGCCTTCGTCGGCGATCGAGACCCGCACCTGGCTTCGCCCCACCCGCGTGCTGCGGATCGTAAGGGAAGGCGTGGCGCCGACCTTGTGAAACTTGATCCCGTTCGAGACGATGTTCTGGATCAGCCGCCCGAGCTGCACGCGGTCGGCCGGCACGATGACCGGCTCGACCTCGAGATGGACCGTCGCGCCGGTTTCGTCGATCGCCGCCGACAAGTCGGTCAGCACAAGCTCGATTTCGGCGCGCAGGTTGAGCGGCTGCGTGTGGGTTTCGGCTCCGCCGACGCGCGAGAAGGTCAGCAGGTTGTCGACCATCCGGCGCGCGCGCACCGCGGAGGCCGATATGATCGAAGTCGCCCGCACTGCGCCAGCGGCGTCCGACGCCTTCACGGCTTCCTCCAGGAGTCCCGCATAGACCGCGATCTTGCGCAGAGGCTCCTGAAGATCGTGCGAAGCCACGTAGGCGAACTGCGTCAGGCGTTCATTGGCAAGCTCGAGTTCGCTTGCGCGCTGCGCAAGATCCAGCTCCGCCTTGCGCCGCGCCGTGATGTCGATGATGGTGGCGAGCACGTTGACGCCGTCGGCTTCGTCGATCGGCGTGAGGGCGATCTCGACCGGGAACTCGGCGCCGTCCTTCCGCGTTCCGTACAAATCGCGGCCGGCGCCCATCGGCCGGTTGCTGGGATGCGCGAAAAAGCCCTCGCGCAACTTGGCGTGAGCCGGACGCGTTCGCGACGGAACCAGCATATCGATCGGTTTTCCAAGCAGTTCGTCGATCGAGTAACCGAAGGCTCTGAACGTTTCGGCGTTGGCGAATTCGATCTTTCCATCGGCGTCGACCATGATCATCGCGGCGGGCGAGGCGTCGACCGCCAGCCGGAATCGATGGTCTGTAAGGGATTCGCGCGCCATAGGTTCTTGCTCGCTTCAGCGGATCGGGATCGGTTGCAGGGGCGCGCGCGATCCGTCGGCCCGATGATCGCCGGAATCTGCGGGTTCACTGTTGATGCGGGCGTGTGAATAATTACGAGAGAGAATAGTGTTCATGTCCAGCGCAACGCCCATCCTGAAACCTTGTCGTGTCATGCTGATCGAGGACGATCCTGACGACGTCTTCCTTTTCGAGCGCGCCTTGGACCGGGTGAAGGCAGGAATTGGGCGGGAAGTCGTTCTCGAGCACGCCGGCGACGGCCTCGACGCGAGCTATCAGATCTCGATAGAGGATCTGACCAACCGGTTGCCCGACGTTCTCGTGCTCGATCTCAATATGCCCAGGCTCAACGGCATCAAATTCCTTCACGCCCTGCGATCGACGTTTCAACTGACGGACCTACCCGTCGTCGTCCTGACCACGTCGACCGCCAGGCAGGTTCATGAGGAAGCGCTTGGCGCGGGAGCCGACAAGGTCTTCGTCAAGCCGGACGACGCGGATGCGCTCATGGTGGTTGCGGCAGAGGTCATAGATCGCGGCGTGGCCTACAGGGCATCGCACGCTTGATCCGGATGCGCCCTCATGCCTCGACGCCGCCGGCGAGTCGCGCCGCCAGGTCCTCGAGCCGCGCCCCGAGCCCATCGAGGGTGGCGGCGACGGCCTCGGACCGCGCCGCGTCGGAGCGGGCCCGTTCCTTCGCGACCTCGGACGCGTCGCGCGCTTCGGCGAACTGGTCGGCGAAGGTCAGCGCCGCCATCACGACGAGCCGCTGGTCTCCGATCTCGCCGAACGCCTTGCGCAGTTCGTTGATTTTCTCGTCGACCATGCCGGCGAGCGCTTCAAGGCGCGCTTCTTCGCCCTCGTTGCAGGCGAGGCGGTACTTCTTTCCGTCGATCGTCACCGAAACCTGCGCCATGGCGCGATCCTTCCTGCGCCGGCCCGCGATTTATTCCGCAGGCGGCTCGATGCGTTCGATGACCCGTGCGATCGTCTCGGCTGCGCGGGCGAGCCGTTCGCCGGCCTCGGCGTTGGCGGCTTCGAGCGCCCGCGAGCGGTCGAGCGCGGCGTCGAGTTCGACGGCGAGCCGCGAGCGGTCGTCCTGCATCAGCGCGAATTCCTCCTCGGCGTTGGCGCGCGCCTCGTCGTGGCGCATCCGCCGCTCGGCGGCTCGTTCGAGCAGACCGACCGCGGCGGCGAGTCGTGTCAAGGACCGCTCCAAAGCGTCCAAGGCGGTTTCGCTTCCATCCATTGCGATGCTTTGTTTACGCGATACTTGAACGAGTCGCAACGCGATCGGAATTGCGGTGGGACCGCTGACAGGTTAGGGGTCGTGGCCGCAAAATGACGTGCGCCCCCCGGGGGGCGCGGATCTCAAAAGCGCAAGGATGAGGAGAGCCTCGATGGCGACGAGCCCGACACACGATTCCCTGGCCAATGCGATCCGCTTTCTCTCCGCCGACGCGGTGGAGAAGGCCAACAGCGGCCATCCCGGCCTGCCGATGGGCGCGGCCGACGTCGCGACCGTCCTGTTCCGGGACGTCCTGAAGTTCGACGCCGCCGACCCGCACTGGCCGGACCGCGACCGGTTCGTGCTATCGGCCGGCCATGGGTCGATGCTGCTCTATTCGATCCTCTACCTGACCGGAACAGGCGGCGACGAAGGCCCTGACGATCGACGATCTGAAGGCGTTCCGCCAGCTCGGCTCGAAGACGCCGGGCCATCCGGAATATGGCCATACCGCCGTCGGCGTCGAGACCACCACCGGGCCGCTCGGGCAGGGCATCGCGACCGCGGTCGGCATGGCGATCGCCGAGCGGATGCTGGCTGCGCAATTCCCAGGCGTCGTCGACCATCACACCTATGTGCTCGCCTCGGACGGCGACCTGATGGAGGGCGTCAGCCAGGAGGCGATCGCCATCGCCGGCCATTACAGGCTCAGCGAAGCTGATCGTCTTGTACGACGACAACGGCATCTCGATCGACGGTCACACCTCGCTTTCCGACTCGGTCGACCAGGTGGCGCGCTTCTGGTCCGCCGGCTGGAACGCCAGCCGTATCGACGGGCACGACCCGGCCGCGATCCTCAACGCCATTCGCGACGCGCAAAACTCCGACCGGCCGACAATGATCGCCTGCAGGACGACGATCGGCTTCGGCCTGCCGACCAAGGCGGGAACCAACAAGGCGCACGGCGAGGCCCCCGGCGCGGCCGAGATCGCCGGCGCCCGCAAGGACGCTGAACTGGCCCTACGAGCCGTTCGATCGATTCCGGACGATATCCTTGCGGCGTGGCGGCAGATCGGCGCGCAAGCGGCGCGTCCGAGCGCGCGGCGTGGCAGAAGTCGCTCGCGGCGCTCGAGCCCGGCCCGGCGCGCCGAGTTCGAGCGCCGCATCAGCGGCGAGCTGCCGAAAGACCTCGACGGCGTCATCGACGCCTACAAGCAGCAGCTCGCCGAGAAGGCGCCGGAGATCGCCACCCGCAAGGCCGGCGAGGCGGCGCTCAACGTGATCGCGCCGGCCGTGCCGGAACTGGTCACCGGCTCGGCCGACCTGACGCCCTCGAACAACACCAAGGTCGCCGCGACCAAGGAGATCACGCCCGGACGATTTCTCCGGCCGCTACATCCACTGGGGCATCCGCGAGCACGGCATGGCGGCGGCCTGCAACGGCATGGCCGTGCACGGCGGCTTCATCCCCTCGGGCGCCTCGTTCCTCTGCTTCACCGATTACGCCCGGCCGGCGCTGCGCCTCGCGGCGCTGATGAAGATCGCGGCGTCGTGCACGTCTTCACCCACGATTCGATCGGCCTCGGCGAGGACGGCCCGACCCACCAGCCGGTCGAGCATATCGCCGTCGCTGCGCGCGATGCCGAACATGTATCTCTGGCGCCCCGCCGACAGCGTCGAGACGGTCGAATGCTGGCAGGCGGCGCTCGAGCAGGCCCATTCGCCCTCGATCCTGGCGCTGACGCCGGCAGAACCTGCCGGCGCTGCGCAAGACCCATGTCGCCGAGAACCTCTGCGCCCGCGGCGCCTACGAGATCGCGCCGGCGGAGGGCGAGGCGCAGGTGTCGATCTTCGCCTCCGGCTCGGAGGTCTCGCTCGCCGTCGCCGCCCAGGCGCTCCTCAAGGGCAAGGGGATCGCGGCGCGGGTCGTGTCGGTGCCCTGCATGGACGCGTTCTTCGACCAGCCCGAGGACTACCGGCAGTCGGTGATCGGCGACGGCCAAGGTCAAGGTCGGCGTCGAGGCGGCGGTGCGGCAGGGCTGGGACGCGATCATCGGCGACGGCCCGTTCATCGGCATGACCGGTTTCGGCGAGAGCGGGCCCGTACAAGGCGCGTCTACAAGCATTTTCGGCATCACGCCGGAAGCGGTGGCGGACGCGGCCGCGGCGCGGCTTTAGAGCCGGCCTAAGCAGTAAGGCGAATTGTCGCATTCACGGCGCTAACCGTGTAGACTTTAGATCAACGATGGCGCATGTAGCCGGGCCATTAAATCAAGCGGTCGTATCAACGCTCGGTCCCCGCAGGCCGCGAACAACGGGCGGCACCAAGGAGAATTGTCATGGTCACGAAGGTAGCGATCAACGGCTTTGGACGCATCGGGCGCCTTGTGCTGCGCGCGATTGTCGAGTCCGGCCGCAAGGACATCGAGGTCGTCGCGATCAACGACCTCGGCCCGGTGGAGACCAACGCGCATCTGCTGCGCTTCGACAGCGTGCACGGGCGTTTCCCGCACGAGGTCAAGGTCGAGGGCGACATGATCAACGTCGGCGGGCACAAGATCAAGGTGACCGCGATCAAGAACCCGGCCGAGCTGCCGCACAAGGCGCTCGGCGTCGACATCGCGCTCGAATGCACCGGCATCTTCACCGCGCGCGACAAGGCCGCGATCCATCTCGACGGCCGGCGCCAAGCGCGTGCTGGTCTCGGCGCCGTCGGACGGCGCCGACCTGACCGTCGTCTATGGCGTCAATCACGACAAGCTGACCAAGGAGCATCTGGTCGTGTCGAACGCCTCGTGCACGACGAACTGCCTCGCCCCGGTCGCCAAGGTGCTGAACGACGCCATCGGCATCGAGCACGGCTTCATGACGACCATCCACTCCTACACCGGCGACCAGCCGACGCTCGACACGCTGCACAAGGATCTCTACCGGGCCCGCGCCGCGGCGCTGTCGATGATCCCGACCACGACCGGCGCGGCCAAGGCGGTCGGCCTCGTGCTGCCGGAGCTCAAGGGCAAGCTCGACGGCTCGGCGATCCGCGTGCCGACGCCGAACGTCTCGGTCGTCGACCTCAAGTTCGTCGCCAAGCGCGCGACCACCAAGGAAGAGATCAACGAGGCGATCAAGAAGGCCGCGGAGCACGGCCCGCTCAAGGGCATCCTCGGCTACACCGACAAGCCCAACGTCTCGATCGACTTCAACCACGACCCCCGTTCGTCGATCTTCCACCTGGACCAGACCAAGGTCATCGACGGCACCTTCGTGCGCATCCTGTCCTGGTACGACAACGAGTGGGGCTTCTCGAACCGCATGGCCGACACCGCCGTCGCGCTGGCCAAGACCATCTGACGGCCGAGTCATGCGACGGCTCGGCGCCGCAGGTTTCTGAGAGTGACGCGCCGCCGGAGTTCAGCTCCGGCGGCCGATGAAGGCCGAAAAGATCCCAACGAGCTCGAATTCGAGGGGGAGCGATCATGCCCAAACCATTCCGCACGCTCGACGACGCCGACGTCTCCGGCAAGCGCGTGCTCCTGCGCGTCGACCTCAACGTTCCCACCGAGAACGGCAAGGTCACCGACACGACGCGCATCGAGCGCATCGCCGCGACCATCACCGAGATCGCCGACAAGGGCGGCAAGGTGATCCTGCTCGCGCACTTCGGCCGTCCCAAGGGCGGCCCGGACGAGGCCAATTCGCTGAGGCCCGTCGCCGCGGCCGTCGCCGAGCGTCATCGAGCCGCCCGGTCGGCTTCGCCGACGACTGCATCGGGCGCAGTCGCCGAGGCCGCGATCGCCAAGCTCAAGAACGGCGACATCCTGCTGCTCGAGAACACCCGCTTCTACAAGGGCGAGGAAAAGAACGATCCGGCGATCGTCGAAGGGCTCGCCAAGCTCGGCGACCTCTACGTCAACGACGCCTTCTCGGCCGCCCATCGCGCCCACGCCTCGACCGAGGGCGTCGCGCACAAGCTGCCGGCCTTTGCGGGCCGCGCCATGCAGGCGGAGCTCGAGGCGCTGACGCATCGCGCTCGGCAATCCGGAGCGCCCGGTCGCCGCGATCGTCGGCGGCGCGAAGGTCTCCACCAAGCTCGAGCTGCTCGGCAACCTGATCAAGAAGGTCGACGTCCTGATCATCGGCGGCGGCATGGCCAACACCTTCCTGTTCGCGCAGGGCAAGGCCATCGGCAAGTCGCTCGTGCGAGAAGGACATGGCCGACACGGCGCGCAAGATCCTGGCGGAAGCCGAAGGCGGCCAAGTGCCGCATCGTGCTGCCGGTCGACGCGGTCGTCGCCAAGGAGTTCAAGGCGCACGCGCCCGCGCGGGTGGTCGACGTCGATCATGTCGCCGAGGACGAGATGATCCTCGACATCGGGCCGAAGTCGGTCGTCGACGATCGAGGAGGCGCTCGGCAAGGTCAAGACGCTGGTGTGGAACGGCCCGTTCGGCGCGTTCGAGACGCCGCCGTTCGAGGCGGCGACCTTCGCCATCGCCAAGACGGTCGGGTTCCTGACGCGCGAAGGCAAGCTCAAGGCGATCGCGGGCGGCGGCGACACCGTCGCGGCGTTGAACGACGCCGGCGTCGCCGGTCAGTTCACCTACGTGTCCGCCGCCGGCGGCGCCTTCCTCGAATGGATGGAAGGCAAGGCGCTGCCGGGCGTCGAGGCGCTGCGCGCGAAGTAATCGAAACCAACCAGGCTGGAAAGACAGATCATGGCTCGTGTAACTCTTCGTCAATTGCTGGATCACGCCGCCGAGAACGACTACGGCGTGCCGGCGTTCAACATCAACAACATGGAGCAGGCGCTGGCGATCGGCGCGGCGGCGAGCGAGCTCGAAGCCCCGGTGATCATCCAGGCCTCGCGCGGCGCGCGCTCCTACGCCAACGACATCATGCTCAACCACATGATGGCCGCGCTGACCGAGATGTATCCGCAGGTTCCGATCTGCGTGCACCTCGACCACGGCAACGGCCCCGCGACCTGCGTCACCGCAATGCAGTCGGGCTTCACCTCTGTCATGATGGACGGGTCGCTCAAGTCCGACGGCAAGACCCCGGCCGACTGGACCTACAACGTCGGAGTCACCAAGCAGGTCGCCGACATGGCCCACCTCGGCGGCGTGTCGGTGGAGGGCGAACTCGGCGTGCTCGGCTCGCTCGAGACGGGAACCGGCGACAAGGAAGACGGCCACGGGGCGGAGGGCAAGCTCAGCCACGATCAGCTCCTCACGAACCCTGACGAGGCGGTGAAATTCGTGCGCGAGACCAAGGTCGACGCGCTCGCGATCGCCATGGGCACTTCGCACGGCGCCTACAAGTTTTCGCGCAAGCCGACTGGCGACATTCTCGCCATGAGCGTGATCGAACAGATCCACAAGAAGCTGCCGAACACGCATCTCGTCATGCACGGCTCGTCGTCGGTTCCGCAGGATCTGCAGGACATCATCAACAAGTTCGGCGGCAAGATGCCCCAGACCTACGGCGTGCCGATCGAGGAGATCCAGCGCGGCATCAAGAACGGCGTGCGCAAGATCAACATCGACACCGACAACCGCATGGCGATCACCGGCCAGATCCGAAAAGTGTTCCAGGAGCACCCGGAGGAGTTCGACCCCCGCAAGTACCTGAAGCCGGCGCAGGACGCGATGATCAAGATCTGCAAATTGCGCTTCCAGGAGTTCAACACCGCGGGGCAGGCGCCGAAGATCAAGAAGATCTATCCTCTGTCCGAGATGGCCAAGCGCTACGCCAGCGGCGAGCTCGATCCGAAGTTCGCCTGACGCGGCCTTCTCTCGGCGGCGCTTCCTGAGGAGAACCGCCGTGGATGGTGAGTTTGCAATTGTCGCGGCCGGCGCCATGGGCGCCGCCGTGGCTCGCCTCCTGACTGAGAACGGCGCCCGGGTGCTGAGCCTGCTCGACGGGCGCAGCGCCGCGAGCCTGCGCCGCGCCGAGGACGCCGGCATGACCGGCGCCGACGAGGACCGGGTCGCGCGGGCGGATATCATCCTATCGATTGTCCCGCCGGCGCAAGCGCTCGCACTCGCCGAGCGTCTTGCACCGGCGCTGACGCTGAGCCCGCGCAAACCGATCTACGTCGATTGCAACGCCATCGATGTTCAAACCGTGAAGCGAGCCGCCGAAATCATCGCGCCGAGCGGCGCCCATTTTGTGGACGGAGCGATCATTGGCGCTCCCCCGACGCCCGGCGCAGTCGGTCCAACCTTCTACTTTTCAGGCGAGTCGGCGGCGGATCTCGAGGTGTTGCGCGACTACGGCCTGAGGGTGCGGACGATCGCCGGTCCGGTCGGCGCGGCCTCGGCTCTCAAGATGTCCTATGCAGGCGTCACCAAAGGCCTGACCGCAATCGCCGCCGCCATGATCCTGGCCGCGACCCGAGCTGGCGCCGCCGAGGCGCTCCACGAGGAACTGGCGGCGAGCCAGCCACAGCTCCTTCAGCGCTTCGCCAAGACGCTGCCGGACATGGTTCCGAAGGCCTATCGATGGGTCGCCGAGATGCGTGAGATTGCGGCTTTCGTCGGCGAAGACGCCGCCGCCGGCCGAGCGTACGAGGCGTTCGCCGATCTCTACGAGCGGCTGGCCGCCGATCAGCGCGGTCCGAGGGCGGAAATCGAGCTTTTGGAGCGGTTTCTGTCCGGTCCGGAGCGAGGGCCGGCGTCGTGACAAGACCTCGTCCCAAAAAGCGACGCGCTGACGCCTGGCGCCGCATCCGAACCGGTAAGACGCGCCTCGGGTCGAACCCCGATATTCGTATGACCTCGGCGCCGCCCGAGGCGTAGCAACTTCGGCGGCGAGCTACCGCATCCGCACCGCCAGCGACTGCGTCGCCTGGCCGATGACGCCCTCCTCGTCGTAGAGCGCGGACTCGGCGAGGCCGCAGCCGTTGCCGCCGAAGAGGCTGCGGGCCTCGAGGCAGATCCATGTCCCCAACGGACGGCGGAACAGGTTGATCGTCAGGTCGCAGTTGACGAACACGAACTTGGCGAAGTCGAGCGACGCGCTGATGCCGTTGCCGGAATCGGCGGCGACCGCGACGCGCTGATACGGGCTCGGCTCTTCGCCCCTCACCAGAGGATGGTTCAGGCGAAACCAGACCGCGCTCGGGCCGTTGAAGGGCTTCCCTTCCGCGACGCGGTTCTCGACCAGACGGGCGTAACCGAAGTCCGTGCCGCCGCCCTCGAACGCCATTGTCACGGCCGTGCTGTCGCGCCACGATTTCGGTGCGTGCGGGGGCGGATGGCCTGGCGTGCCCTCAGGCACCGGCAGGACGTCTTCGCGCTGCATCAGCGCGGTGAAGCGGGCGATCTCTTTGTCGCCCGCGATCAGCCGCCCGGAGTAGTGGCCGGCGTTGCGGCCGATGTAGTCCTGGGACGTCTCGATGCGGCATTCGCCGATCGGCGCCGGGCGCAGGAGGTTGACCGTCAGCCGCCCGAGGTGAGTGAAGCCATCGTTTTCCGCAGCGCGCTCGACCGCGCGGCAGATCAGCGCCGACGGCGGGCCGGCGTGCTGATGGTCCGGATGCCAGGGGCCCCGGGTCAGCGGACTCGCGAGATAGGCGCCGTCTGCGGTTGCGATGTAGGCTGCGTCCAATTACGCCTCCTCCTGGTCTTGTCGACTGAGCGGCCCGGATCGGACAACCGGGTCTCGATCGTATACATTTAAACCATCATGCCTCAACGAGCCCCAACGATCGAGTCCATTGTCTCCGCCGTCGCGCGGTCGGGTTTCGTCGCGCGCGGCGCCCTTCGCCTCGCCGACGCCGAGCGGATCGGCTCGCTTCGCGACGTCCGCACGATCGCGCTCATCGGCGTCGCTGGCCGACAAGGTTTTGGCGCATTCGCCGCAAGCCCCGAGGCGCGCGACGGCGGCGCCGATCCGCTCGATCGCTTCAGCCGACGGGTGATCGATGCGCTCGCCGAAGAGCGCCGGGCGGTGTCGCTCTATCCGTTCGGCGGCCCGCCGTATTGGCCGTTCCAGCAATGGGCGCAGCGGGCCGAACGCGTCCATCCGTCGCCGATCGGCCTGCTCGTTCATCCCGTTTACGGCCTTTGGCACAGCTATCGCGGAGCGCTTGGGTTTCGCGAGGCGCTCGACTTGCCGGAGGCGACGCCGGAGCCGAGTCCCTGTGAGGCGTGCCTCGAAAAGCCTTGCTTAGGCGCCTGCCCGGTCGAGGCCTTCACGACGGCCGGCTACGACGTCGCCGCCTGCGCGGCGCATCTTCGTGAAGAGGTCGGAGCGGACTGCATGGGCCGCGGCTGCCTCGCGCGGCGCGCCTGTCCGGTCGGCGCGAGTCATGCCCATGAGGGCGCGCAGGCGTCCTTCGCCATGCGCGCCTTCCTGCGGTCCCTGACTCTCAGCCGAGGCGGGGATTGCGCGCCGTGACGAACCAGACGGCGGCGCCGAGCGGCACCCGGTCGCCGACCGTGTGCGCTTCGAGCGCCTTCCGGATGGCCGCCGCGGCGGCGGCGCGGGTCGTCTCCGGCTGATCCTCCAGCATCCGGCTCGCCGGACCCAGCGTCAATGCGATGTCGACGGCCGAGTCGAGCCCCTCGCCGACGCCGACGTCGAGGTCGAAATTCTCCGGCGTGACCTCGATATCGACATAGCCGGCGTCGCTCAGGAAGCGCCGCACCCGGCTTTCGTCTGCGAAGGCGAACGGGCCGGGGTCTTCCGGTCCCAATTCCGGCAGGGGCGGAGCGTGCGCGGCGGCCGCTCGCAGGGGCACGATCAGCCAGGGATTGTCGCGCGCCGCGCGCCAGCAGGCGAACGCCAATCGCCCGCCCGGCTTCAGCCCGGCGCGGAGGTTGGCGAAGGTTTTCTCCGGATCGGCGAAGAACATCACGCCGAACCGCGAGGCGACGAGATCGATCTCGCCCGGCGGGGCCTCGTAGACCGTGGCGTCGGCGTGAATGAAGCGCGCGGGCATGTCCTCCGGCGCCCGTTCGCGGGCGCGCCGAAGCAGGACCTCGGAGACGTCGAGCCCGAGCGCCTCGCCCTCGGGGGCGACGCGGAGCGCAAGGTCGAGCGTGGTTGCGCCGCAACCGCAGCCGACGTCGAGCACGAATTCACCGGGCCTGGCGTCGGCGAGTTCGATCAGCCGCTCCGAGATCGGCCGCAGCAGGCGTCGTGCCGTTCGTGATTGTCGGCCCATCGCAGCCCTCCCTTGCCATTCCAGTAATCGGCCTCCGCGGCGTTGGAGGCGTGAATGGATTCCATGGACATGTTCGCTCTCCCAATTTTGTTATGCGTGATTATGCTGGCGAGGCCAGCGGCTTGCCCTTTTCGACCACGTAGGTGGAAATGATGACGGTCTTCGCTGCGCCGTTCTTGCCGCCGTGCGGCGTCCCGGTCGGGACCTGGAAGCCGTCGCCGGGCTTAAGGTTAAGGGCGCCGATTCCGTCGATCCCGAGGTCAATGCCGCCCTCAGCGAGATAGCCGGATTCGATGCCGGGATGGGTATGGCGGGCGACCGTCGCGTTCGGTTCGATGTCGACTTGCATCTCGACGGTCACGTATCCGTCGATTGGGCCGTCAGTCTGCTTCAGGAGCGTGCGCTTCAGTCCGCCGGTCGCGGCCCCTTGCGCGTCGACGCCGGTCGCCCAGAATCCGCCGGCCGCGCAGAGCGCGCAGGCCGCGAAGGCGCGTCGCGTCAGCATCGCAGTGTCCTCCGTTTCACGCCGTTCCTCCCTTTCCGAAAGTTTCATTCCGCCGCCTCCGGGGCGCGTTCGAGTTGCGGGTCGTGGCCGAGCGCCAGCGTGATGCCGAGCGCGACGACCGCGCAGGCGGCGATGGTGACGAGACCCCAGGTGAAACTGCCGGTCGCGTCCTTGATCCAGCCGATCGCGAACGGTCCGAAGTAGCCCGAGAGATTTCCGATCGAATTGATTGCTGCGATGCCCGGCGCGACCGCGGCGCCGGCGAGAAACGCGGTCGGCAGGGTCCAGAAGATCGGCAGCGAACCGAACACGCCGAACGCGCCGATGGTCAGCGCGATCATCTTCAACACGGGATCGCTCAGAAAGGCCGAGCCGCCGATGCCGATCGCTGCGAGCGACAGCGCGATCGCCAGATGCATCGTCCTTTCCGCCGTGCGGTCCGACCGGCGGCCCCACCAGATCATGCCGAAGAAGCCGACGACGTAAGGGATCGCATTGATCCAGCCGGTCAGCGCGATCGACACGCCGAAGCCCTTGATGATCGTCGGCAGCCAGAAGCCGATGCCGTAATTGCAGGCGACGGCGCCGAAATAGACCAGCGCCAGCGCCAACACGCGCGTGTCGGCGAGGCTTGCGAGCGCGCTCGCCGGTGAAACGTGCTCGCGCCGCTGGTCCTCGAGCGCCAGGCGCCGTTGCAGCCAGGCGCGGCCCTGCGGGTCGAGCCACGCAGCGTCGGCCGGCCGGTCGGTCAGGTAGAAGAACGTGACAAAGGCGAGGATGATCGAGGGCACGGCCTCGACGATGAACAGCCACTGCCAACCGCGCAGGCCCTGAGACGCCGTCGAGTCCGAGGAGCGCGGCGGAGACGGGCGAGCCGAGCGCGGACGACAGCGGGATCGCCGCCATGAAATAGCCGACGATGCGCGCCCGGTGCGAGGCGGGAAACCAGAGCGTCAGGAAGAAGATGATGCCGGGGAAGAAGCCGGCCTCGGCGAAGCCGAGCAGCACGCGCAGGAGGTAGAAGGTGTGCTCCGCGCTCAGACCGATCGCCGAGGCGATCTCGCGCGTGAAGGCCGTCGCCCCGGAGACGATGCCCCAGGTCAGCATGATGCGCGCGATCCAGCGCCGCGCGCCGACCTTGTCCATGATGATGTTGGAGGGCACCTCGAACAGGAAATAGGCGAGGAAGAACACGCCCGCGCCGAAGCCGAACGCCGTCTCGGACAGAGCCCAGGTCGGCGTCCATCGTCAGCTTGGCGAAGCCGACGTTCACCCGGTCGAGATAGGCGACAAAATAGCACACGATCAAGAACGGAACGAACCGCCAGGCGATCCGGCTGAGCGTTCGGGACTCAAGGTTCTGCTGCACGCCTCCTCCTTCCGTTCCGGTCTTGCCGCCGAAGTTCCCATGATTTGAGCGGAATTTGCGCCGCCGTGCAAGAACATTCGGAGTCTCTTAGGGCTAGTACGCCGCGTTGGACGTTGCCCAATCGCCGACGATCCGTCACAGTCCGCCGTTGGGAACGGCCGCAACTCGAGTCAAGCTTCAAGAGGGTGGAATCATGGCGAAGAGACCGAAGGCCGCAAGCAGCTCCCTGTCCAACGACGATCACGACGACGTGATGAAGCGGGCGCCGACGGAAGAGGAGGTGCGGGAGCGGGCGCACGCCATCTGGCTAGCCGAGGGCATGCCCGAGGGACGCGAGGTCGATCATTGGATGCGGGCGCGGCGCGAACTCGAGCGCGAGGCGGGCTTCGAGTGACGGGCCTGCGTTACGCTGGCGTCATAATGTTGTGACGGGATGGTTCGAGCTGGAACGCCGGACGGAACGAAAGGGACGCCATGACCGACGCGACCGACTTCGACCCCGGAGACGCCGCCGAACGCGGCCCGGAAGTCGCCCGGGAGTGGGAGCGCCTCATCGAGGAACGCGCTTACGAGATCTGGGAGCAGGAGGGCCGGCCCGAGGGACGCGCGCTTGAGCACTGGCTGCGCGCCAGGGAGGGGTTGTCGCCGGGGGCCGAGACGGACCTCGACCTGAGGCGAACCGAGGGGGAAATCAGATCGTTGAGCGAATCGGATTGAGGGCGGCGCCCGACTGATCTGGAATTCCGGAGGAACACATATGCCGAAGGTGTTGTCCGAAAAGGAATTGACTCTGATCGACGCCTACTGGCGCGCGGCGAACTATCTGTCGGTCGGCCAGATTTATCTGTTCGACAATCCGCTTCTGAAGGCGCCGCTCGCGCGGGAGCACATCAAGCCGCGTCTGCTCGGCCATTGGGGCACGACGCCAGGCCTCAACTTCATTTACGCGCACCTCAACCGGCTGATCAGGAAGCACGACCTCGACATGATCTATGTCACCGGCCCGGGTCACGGCGGTCCGGCGCTGGTCGCCAACGCGTATCTCGAGGGAACCTACAGCGAGGTTTATCCCAACGTGGCGCAGGACGAGCAGGGGATGAAGCGGCTCTTCACCCAGTTCTCGTTCCCCGGCGGCATTCCGAGCCACGTCGCGCCGGAGACGCCGGGCTCGATCCACGAGGGCGGCGAGCTTGGCTATGCGATGTCGCATGCCCACGGCGCGGCCTTCGACAACCCGAGCCTGATCGTCGCCTGCGTCGTCGGCGACGGCGAGGCCGAGACCGGCCCGATGGCGACGAGCTGGCACTCCAACAAGTTCCTCAATCCGATCCACGACGGCGCCGTGCTGCCGATCCTGCACCTCAATGGCTACAAGATCGCCAATCCGACCGTGCTCGCGCGCATCCCGCACGAGGAACTCGAAGCGCTGTTCCGCGGCTACGGCTACGTCCCGCATTTCGTCGAGGGCGACGACCCGAAGACGATGCACGAGCTGATGGCGGAAACGCTGGAAAAGGTCGTGAACGACATCCGCAGCATCCAGAATGACGCGCGGACGAATGGATTCAAGGACCGGCCCAAGTGGCCGATGATCGTCATGCGCACGCCGAAGGGCTGGACCTGCCCCAAGGAAATCGACGGCAAGCGGGAGGAGGGCTACTGGCGCTCCCATCAGGTGCCGATGAGCGACATGGACAACCCGGAACATGTCCGCATCCTTCAGGGCTGGATGGAAAGCTACCGGCCGCGCGAGCTGTTCGACGCGAACGGCCGCCTGATCCCGGAGCTGGCGGCGCTCGCGCCGGCGGGAACGCGCCGCATGAGCGCCAACCCGCACGCCAACGGCGGCGCGGTGATGCGCGAACTGAGGCTGCCCGACTTCCGCGACCATGCGGTTAAGGTCCCGTCGCCCGGAGTGGTCGATCGCCGAATCCACCCGCGTCATGGGCCAGTACCTGCGCGACGTGATGAAGCTCAATCTCGAGGCGCGCAACTTTCGCCTTTTCAGCCCGGACGAGAACAATTCCAACCGCTGGCAGGACGTGCTGGACGTCACAAACCGCGTGTGGGTCGCCGAGACGCTCGACTACGACGATCACCTTGCCCACGACGGGCGGGTGATGGAGATGCTGTCCGAGCACCAGTGCCAGGGCTGGCTCGAGGGCTATCTGCTCACCGGCCGGCACGGCTTCTTCTCTTGCTACGAGGCCTTCATCCACATCATCGACTCCATGTTCAACCAGCACGCCAAGTGGCTGAAGGTGTGCAACGGCATCGAGTGGCGCCGCCCGATCTCCTCGCTGAACTACCTTCTTTCGAGCCACGTCTGGCGCCAGGACCACAACGGCTTCTCGCATCAGGATCCGGGCTTCATCGATCATGTGATGAACAAAAAGGCCGAGGTCGTGCGCGTCTATCTGCCGCCCGACGCAAACACCCTCCTGTCGGTGACCGATCATTGCCTGAAGAGCCGCAACTACGTGAACGTCATCGTCGCCGGCAAGCAGCCTGCCCCCCAATGGCTGACCATGGACGAGGCGATCAAGCACTGCACCGCGGGCCTCGGCATCTGGGAGTGGGCGAGCAATGACAAGGGCGGCGAGCCCGACGTGGTGATGGCCTGCTGCGGCGACGTGCCGACGCTGGAGACGCTCGCCGCAGTCGAACTCCTGCGCCACCACGCGCCGGAACTGAAGGTGCGCGTCGTCAATGTCGTCGACTTGATGCGGCTTCAGCCGCCGAGCGAGCATCCGCACGGCATTCCCGACCGCGACTTCGACGCGCTGTTCACCGTGAACAAGCCGATCATCTTCGCCTTCCACGGCTATCCCTGGCTCATCCACCGGCTGACCTACCGGCGCGGCGGCCACGACAACATCCATGTCCGCGGCTACAAGGAGGAGGGAACGACGACCACGCCGTTCGACATGTGCGTGGTCAACGACCTCGACCGGTTCCATCTCGTCAACGACGTGATCGACCGCGTCCCTGGCCTCGCCGCCCGCGCCGCCTATGCGAAGCAGGCGCTGCGCGACAAGCTGATCGAGCACCGCCAGTACATCGACCGCTATGGCGACGACATGCCGGAGATCAAGAACTGGGTTTGGGGCGGCGCCAAAGGCCAAGTCGCGCAAGGGGCGAGCGCGACCGGAGGCGACAACGCCTGAGAAGAAATCGAGGATTCGCCGGAGCGCGGCGGCGGCGCACGGACGAGACCGGTCAACAAGCAACCGGGAAACGTGTCAGCCGGCTGGGAGGGCGAACCGATGGCGCAGAAAAGCGCGGCGAACGAAGGGCTCAAGCAACCCGAGACGGATGGGGCCGCAGTTATCGAGAGATACGGCGACGGCGCCATGCGCTTCGCGGGAGCGCCTGACGCTCTGTACGAGCGGCACCTGAAGTTCGACAACGTCGTCGAGCCCGAATCCTCGGATTCGCGGGAGCGTTACGAAGCCGCCGCCCGCGCGGTTCGCGACATCCTCGCGGATCGCTGGCTGCGCACCGACCAGACCTACGCCCGCGAGAATCCGAAGCGGATCTACTATGTTTCGATCGAGTTTCTGATCGGCCGTTCGCTCGCCAACAACGTGATGAATCTCATGCTCGATCCCGTGGTCGAGCGCACCTTCGACGAGCACGGCCATCAGTGGATCGAAATCCTTCACGAGGAGCCCGACGCGGGCTTGGGCAATGGCGGACTCGGGCGCCTCGCGGCTTGCTTCCTCAATTCGATGGCCACGCTGCAATTGCCGGCGATGGGTTATGGCCTGCGCTACGAGCACGGCATTTTCCGGCAGAATATCCGCAACGGCTGGCAGGAGGAGCGCCCCGACAATTGGCTGCGACACCCAGACCCTTGGGAAGTGGTGCGCCCGAGCGAGAGCGTCGAGGTGACCTTCGGCTGCTCGTTCGAATTGCGCGGCGGCGCGCTGCGCATGATCCCGAATAGTCCCTCGTCGCTGTTCGGCGTCCCCTATGACCGGCCGGTTATCGGCTACGGCGGCAAGACCGTGAACACTCTCCGGCTTTGGAGCGCGACCGCCTTGCATGCTTTCGACTTCCAGCGCTTCAGCGGCGGCGACTTCGTCGCCTCGATCGCCGAGGCGCTCAACGCGGAATCGCTGACTCGTGTCCTTTATCCGGATGACACCACGGTGCAGGGACGCGAACTGCGGCTCATGCAGGAATATTTCCTGGTCGCCTGTTCGCTCGGCGACATCGTTCGCCGCTTTCGGGAGTCGAATTCAGATTGGCGGACGCTGCCCGACAAGGCGGCGATCCAGATGAACGACACGCATCCGACCCTGGCCGTGCCGGAACTCATGCGCATCCTGCTCGACGAGGCGCGTCTCGATTGGGACGAGGCGTGGGACATTACGCGTCGCACGCTCGCCTACACCAATCACACGCTGCTGCCCGAGGCGCTCGAGCGCTGGCCGGTCGACTGGTTGCAGCTTCTCATCCCGCGCCATCTCGAAATCATTTACGAGATCAACAGCCGGCTGCTCGGCGACATCCGCACACGCTTCCCGGGCGACGACGGACGCGTGGCGCGGACGAGCCTGGTCGAGGAAGGCCAGGTGAAACAAATCCGCATGGCGAACCTGGCGATCGTCGGCTCCCACAGCACCAATGGCGTGGCCGCGATCCATTCCGAGCTTCTGCGCACGACGACGGTCAAGGACCTCGCCGAGGCCTTTCCGGAGCGTTTCAACAACAAGACGAACGGCGTCACGCCGAGGCGCTGGCTTCGTCTCGCCAACCCTTGGCTCGCAGAGACGATCTCGGCCGCGATCGGCGACGGCTGGATCACCGACCTCGCCGAGCTGAAAAAGCTCAAGCCGCTAGCGGACGACGCCGCGTTCCGGGCGGACATTCTCAACGCGCAACGCGCATGCAAGGCCCGGTTCGCCGACTGGGTCCTGCGCCATACGGACGTCGCGATCGATCCGGACACGATCTTCGACTGCCAGATCAAGCGCATTCACGAATACAAGCGGCAGCTGCTCAACGCGCTGAGGATCGTCGTGCTCTACGACCGATTGCGTGACAACCCGGACCTCGACGTGGCCCCGCGCACGTTTTTCTTCGCCGGCAAGGCGGCGCCCGCCTATTACCTGGCGAAAGTCATCATCAAGTTCATCAACAATCTCGGGAAGACGCTCGACGCCGATCCGTCAGTCGGCGGCAAGCTGAAGGTCGTGTTTCTTCCGGAATACAACGTCACGCTCGCCGAGCGCTGCATTCCAGCCGCCGACGTGTCGAACCAGATTTCGACGGCGGGGTACGAGGCGAGCGGCACGAGCAACATGAAGTTCATGATGAACGGCGCGCTGACCCTGGGAACGCGCGACGGCGCCACCATCGAGATGGCCGAGGAGGCGGGGGAAGAGAACTTCTTCCTGTTCGGCCTCACAGCGGCGCAGGTCGCCGCCAGCCGCCCCTGGTACAGCCCATACTGGCACTACGAGAACGAGCCCGAAACGCGCCGGGCGCTGGACCTGATCTTTTCCAATCACTTCAGCCGGGAGGAGCCGGGCATTTTCGAGCCGCTGCGCGGCGCGCTCCTGACCCACGGCGACCCGTTCATGCACCTCGCCGACCTAACCTCCTATTTGCGCGCGGACAGCGCGGTCTGCGAGACTTACCGCAAGCCCGACGCGTGGGCGCACAAAGTCATCCTCAATATCGCGGCCTCCGGAAAATTTTCCAGCGACCGCACCATCCACCAATACGCGAGCGAGATTTGGGGCGCAAAGCCGTGCCCGGTCTGACGCGGCAAGCGAGCCTCGCCGGCGCTATTCTGACGCCGCTCCTCCCGCCGCCTGGGCGTGCGCGATCGCGCCCGCCACGGTCGCCATGGTGGGCATGGCGCCGAGCTGCATCGTCTCGACGGCGGTCGAGGGCACGATGACGATGGTGGAGTTGCTGCGCTTCAGGCCTTCGTACAGCATGTTCATCGCGCGGAGATGAAAGGCGGTCGGGTTGTCGGCGTAGGTCCTGGCGGCTTCACCGAATTTCTCCGCCACCTGCCGCTCGGAATCGCCGAGGATCACCCGCGCCTGCCGCTCGCGCTCGGCCTGCGCCTGCATCGACATCGCGTCCTGGAGGGCGGCGGGGATCTGCACGTCCTTGACCTCGACCGAGATGACGTTGATCCCCCACGGCTCGGTGCGCGCGTCGATGATGCGCTGCAGTTCCGAACTCAGCTTCTCGCGCCCCTCCAGCATGTCGGCGAGCATCGTCTTGCCGATCACGTCGCGCAGCGCCGTCTGGGCCGCCCAATTGATCGCGGAAACGTAATCGGCGACGTCGAGCGCGGCCTTCAGAGGGTCGATCACCTTCCAGAACAGGACCGCGTCGACATCGACCGGCACAGTGTCGCGCGTCATCGTCTTCTCCGCCTTGAACGTGGCGGTGATGACGCGGATGTCGATCCGGTAGGCCACCATGTCGAGAATCGGGATAATGAAGAAGAGGCCGGGACCGGCGAGCCGGTTGAACCGGCCGAGCCGCAGCACGACGATCCGCTCCCACTGGTTGGCGACCTTGATCGCGCTCGCGACGATTCCCGCGATGACGAAACTCACGGTGGCGATCGTGACGCTCGCGCCGTAGTCGCCGGCGATCCCGGCTGGATAGGCGGCGAGAAGACCCAGGCCGAAAAGGATCGCGAACACGAGCCCGGGAAGCGTATTCGACTGTGGCATGGGAAACCTCCGGTTCCCCGCCGTCCCCCGATCAGATATGGGGACTTTTCCCGCGGACGCCAAGCGTTTGCGATCGCGCGTGCGCGTATTTGTCAGTTGACTTGAAGCCCCGTCCGACTCCAAGTCACCCGATCTCGGGAACGCCCATGCCGGTAGATGACATAGCGCGGACGAACAGCGTCAAATCGGCTTCCCTGGTCCGCGCGCTCGCGGTCTGGGGGCCGGGCCTTCTCGTCATGCTGGCCGACACCGACGCGGGCAATGTCGTCACCGCCGCGCAGGGCGGGGCGCAGTGGGGCTATCGCCTCCTGCCTCTGCTGATCCTGCTGATCCCGATGCTCTACATGTTGCAGGAGCTGACGGTCCGGCTCGGCATCTACACCGGCCGCGGCCATGGCGAGCTTATCCGCGAACGTTTCGGCGTGGGCTGGGCCTGGCTGTCGACGGCGGGCCTGACCGCCGCGGTGATTGGCTCGCTGATCACCGAGTTCACCGGGGTTGCGGGCATTGGAGAGCTCTACGGCCTGCCGCGCGGGCTGACCTTGCCGCTTTCCGCTGCGGCGCTGCTCGCGGTCGTCGCGACCGGCTCCTACCGGCGCGTGGAGCGGACGGCGATCGTGGTCGGCCTCTTTGAGCTCGCCTTTTTCGCGGTCGCCTGGGCAGCGCATCCGGGCCTTGGGGCTATGGCCAGGGACGCGATCGACTTGCCGCTCCGTGACAGCGGCTTCATGTTCCTGGTTGCGGCCGTGATCGGGGCGACCTTCAACCCCTGGATGATCTTCTACCAGCAGTCGGCTATCGCCGACAAAAAGCTTCAGCCCGGGGACCTTGCCGCTGCACGCTGGGATACGGCGTTCGGCGCCGTGCTCACGCAATGTCTGACGGGCGCCGTGCTGGTCGCCGCAGCGGCGATGCTCTATTCCGGCGCCGCTTCCACGGGCCTCGGCAGCGTCGGCGAGATCAGCAAGGCGCTGACGCCGCTGATGGGCGAGACTGTCGGACGGCTGGTGTTCAGCGCCGGAGTCCTCGGCGCCTCGCTGGTGGCGGCGATCGTGTGCTCCCTGGCGCTCGCCTGGGGAGTGGGCGAGATCGCCGGCTACCGCCGCTCGCTGGAGGATCACCCGTTCGAGGCGAAGTGGTTCTATTGCGTCTACGCAGCCGGCGTGATCGGCTCCGCCGCGGTCGTCTGGCTCGTTCCGGACCTTGTCTGGCTGACGATCGCGGCGCAGGTTCTCAACGCCTTCCTGCTGCCGCTGGTGATCGGCTTCCTCGTCGCGCTGGCGGTGAAGGCGTTGCCGGCGCCGCTGCGTCCGCAGGGGCCTTATCTCTGGGGCCTGATCGGCGTCTCGACGGTCGTGACCGCCGTCGGTCTCTACGGCGGCGTCGCGGGGCTGCTCTGACCTCCGGCTTGGCCGCAAAGGCGAAATCGCTCGAGGAGAACGCCACGGCCAATGCCGGCGCATCAACAAAAAAGCCCGCCCAAAGGCGGCTTTTCCGTTCTTGGCGAGGGCGCAGGTTTACGCGATGAAGATCGCATCGCGGCGCGCTCGATACCCCGCGAAGGCGAGGCCGAGGAGGCCGAGGCCCATCATCGCCCAGGTGGAGGTCTCGGGAACAGCGGTGACGCTGATGCCGCCGACGACCGGTCCGTATGCGCTGTTGACGTCGTCGCTGACGAAGGACAGCGTATTGGACGAACCCGCCACAAAGCTGAAGGTCTCCAGCTCGTACAGCATGTCCGAATGCGAATTGGCGCCGGTCACGGTATACGTCAATTGCTCGGTAAGGCCGCCGACCGACACGGTGACATCTTTCGTCGGCGACCCGCCATCCGGGTTGCCGGAAAGGTAGAAGCTCAGGTCGTACGTCTCGCCTGCGGTCAGGGTGAGGGCCTGATTGATCCCGCCCACATTATTGCCGTCAAGGTCGACGCTGCCTGTGTTTGGGGCGCTGTTCGGGGCCTGCCAGTAGCCGCCGATCAGGTCTACGCTGTCGCCGGTGACGTTCCACGGCCCGATGGTCGAGCCGACGGCATAAGTCGTGAAGACCGAACCGCCGTACGGGCTGCTGAAATCGCCGTCGGAGACGAGATTCGTGCCGGCGAAGGCCGAGGAGGCGACACAAATCGCCCCTGCGGCTACCGCGCCGCGCAAGTAAATCGAAATCATGGGCATTCCCCAGTCCAGTTTGCGGCCGTTCAGGCCTAAAGGGCTAATCGCCAAAAACCCTACCCGGGAAGTGAACATTTGTCAACGATGCTGCGAACGTTTGCCAACACAATCGTCCGATGGCGAATGCGCCGGCCTTCGCCGGAGGCGGGCCAGGGAACGATCGCTGCGATCACCGGCTGGCCGCGAGACCGGCGCATCCAATCTGGCGTTTGACTTGGCCGCCCTCCCGCGTAGTCTCCCAGCCCAAAACGTCCTTGGGAGAAACGGCGCTGATCGCGTTCCTCATCCTGCCGCGAGGGTCGTCCCATGAGTGAAGCGAGCCGCGGCGTCTGCGTCGTCATCGGAGCGGGCGACGGGTTGGGCGCATCGGTCGCGCGCGCCTTCGCCCGCGAGGGTTTCGCCGCCGTCGTCACCCGGCGCGCGCGCCACCTCGAGTCGTTGCAGACGCTCGCCGAAAGCATCCGCGCCGAGGGGGGCGAAGCGCATGCGTTCGGGCTCGACGCCCGTAACGAGGCCGAGATGGCCGCCTTTTTTGATGAGGTCGAACGGACCATCGGGGCGATCGAGGTTCTGGTGTTCAACATCGGCGCCAACGTGCGCTTTCCCGTCGTCGAGACGACGGCGCAGGTCTATTCCAAGGTCTGGGAGATGGCGGCCTTCGCAGGGTTTCTCGCGGGCCGCGAGGCGGCGCGGGTCATGGCTTCCGCGGGGCAGGGGGACGATCCTGTTCACCGGCGCGACCGCGAGCCTTCGGGGCGGCGCGGGTTTTTCCGCGTTCGCCGGCGCGAAACACGCCTTGCGCGCGCTGGCGCAGAGCCTCGCGCGCGAACTCGGTCCCAAGGGCGTGCATGTCGCCCACATCGTCATCGACGGCGCGATCGACGGCGCGTTCATCCGCTCCATTATGCCTGACGCTGCGGAAAAGCGGGCGCGCGAGGAAATCCTTGTCCCGGACGCCATCGCCAAAAACTACGTCTGGCTGCACCGCCAGGAGCGGAGCGCCTGGACGTTCGAGATGGACCTGAGGCCGTGGACGGAGACGTGGTGATGCAGCCGACAATCGAATTCATCTTCGACTTCGCGAGCCCCAACGCCTATTTCGCCTATCGGGCGCTCCCGCCCATCCTCGAGCGCACCGGCGCTCGGCTCGACATCAATCCGTGCCTGCTCGGCGGCATCTTCAAGGCGACAGGCAACAAGGCGCCGTTCGTCGCTTTCACGCCGATCAAGGGCAAGTTCGAATACGAGATGCTGGAGATCAAGCGCTTCGTGGCCAAGCATAAGCTCGACAGGTTTCGAATGAACCCGCACTTCCCGGTCAATTCGCTGATGCTGATGCGGGGCTACGTCGCGGCGCGCGCAGCGGGCGTCGGCCCGGCGTTTCTCGAGATGGGCCTCAAGGGTATGTGGGAGGACGGACTCAAGCTCGACGATCCCGAAGTCCTTAAGGGCGCGATCGACTCGGCCGGCCTCGACTCGGCAAGCCTGCTCGCAGCGTCGCAAAGCGATCCGGTCAAGCAAACGCTCGCCGACAATACCGCGGCTGCGGTCGCGCGCGGCGTGTTCGGCATACCGACCTTCTTCGTGGGCAAGGAGATGTTCTTCGGCAAGGAGCGGCTCGGACAGGCCGAGGAGGCGGTCGAGGCGATGAAGAAGGCGGCGGCCTGAAGGGGCCCGCCCCGGTTCATGTCTCCGGCAACCCAAACACCGCGCAGGGCGTCGCGATGCCGCGCAGCCCGTGGGCGCCTGAGCGATGAGCGGCGCGTCGGTCTCGGCTGCGAGCGCGCCGGATACGAGCACGGTCCTCTGAAGCGGCTTGCACAGTCCTTCGAGCCGGCTGACCAGATTGACCGCGGGTCCGATTGCGGTAAAGTCGAGGCGATCGGCGGCGCCGATGTTGCCCCAGAACATTTCGCCCAGATGCAACGCGGCGCCGAAAGGTAACGGCGGCAACCCTTGCTCCCGCCGCTCGTCATCGAGATGCGCCATGCCGGCCTTAGCGGCTGACGCGGCCCGCAGGGCCGCTTCGCAGGCGGCGCGCGGACCTTCGTCGCCGACCGGGAAAATTGCGAGAACTCCGTCGCCGATGAAC
Source organism: uncultured Alphaproteobacteria bacterium (assembly GCA_963783275.1). GTDB lineage: Bacteria > Pseudomonadota > Alphaproteobacteria > Rhizobiales > Beijerinckiaceae > Roseiarcus. The sequence continues at coordinate 233,635 of CAWANA010000017.1, forward strand.
TTCAGCACCTCGCCGCCGAAAGCGTGAACCGCGCCGGCGACCCGGTCGAACCACCCATTCAGCGCCGCGATGACCTTAGCGGGGGGATGGCTTTCGGAGAGCGTCGTGAAGTTACGAAGGTCGGCATAGAGGAGCGCAGCGGCGATGGTCTCGCCTTCGTCCCGCCGTAGCTGCGCTGAGCGCACGCGCGCGGCGCTCCGCCTGCCGAGATAGGCCTCGAGCGCCGCCGTCAAGGTCGCCCGCGCGGCGAGCGCTGCAAGGGGCGCCGCCGCGAAGCGCGCCGCCTCGCTCAGCGCATTGGCCTCGCCTGGGGTGAACGGATGCGGCCCGACCCAGGCGAGGGTCGGCGCATCCGCCCCTCGCCCGACCGAATCCTCATGCACGGGCCCCGCCGCTACTCCGGCGAGCCACTGTCTTCCGGCGTCGCCCGACAAAGGCGGCGCGAACAAGCCGGTCGAGGCGAACCCCAGGCCCTCGATGACCTCGCCGGTCTCCGCGCGCCATAGCCAGGCGCGCCGGGCGATCAAGGGGTGCGGCAGGTCGAGCGTCAGGGCGCCGCCGGCGAGCGGCAGGCCGTCGGCGAGAAGATGCGCGCCGAGGCCCGCGAGCAGATCGGCGACGCCGCCGCTTCCTGCCGCGTCATCGACGAGCCACGCGATCGTCGAATTCATCTGCATGGAGCGCCATCATGGGCTTGGCGCGAGAGCCTTGTCACCTCCCAAGAAGCTCGCGCACAATCTGCAAAAGCCCAGAAGCCGCCAGAAATTGGCATTGTTCCGCCCTTGTCGGGAGTTATCCCCTGTGAGCGGCCCCTTCACCGGAGGCATCCATGCCGGATCCCCTCGTCGTTCAACGAGAAACCTATATTGCCGCTTCGCGCGCCACCGTTTTCGCCTTTCTGACCGATCCGGAAAAGATTTTGCGCTGGATGGGGGCCGAGGCGACGGCCGAGCCTCATCCCGGCGGCCTTTATCTGGTCAAAGGGATCGGCGGCGACGCCGCGCGGGCGGCGCGCGGTACGTTCCGTGAGGTCGTGCCCGTTCACCGGCTCGCTTACAGCTTCGGTTGGGACGGGAGCGAGGACGTCCCGCCGGGATCGAGCCTGGTCGAGATCGATCTCCTTGAGCGGGGCGAAGGCACCTTGTTGCGCTTGACGCAAAGCGGCCTGCCCAACGCGGCCCAATGCGCCTACCACGACGTGGGCTGGAGGCATTACGTGGCTCGCCTGGCCGTCGCCGCGACCGGCGGGTCGCCCGGCGTCGACGTCGGCGCGCCGGTGGCCGATACCTGAGCGGATCAGGGCCCGCGAGTGCGGCTGGCTGTTTTCGCGTAAGCGTCGATTGCGGGGTCGCACTGAGCCGTCTCAAAGGATAGGCAATCGGCAGCCGAGGCTGCGCACCGGCATGCGCGGACGACAGGTTCGCCGCGCATGGCTGCGCGGCTGGAGGATCATGATGAAGGCTCCCGCAAGATACATCGTCTTGACCGTCGCCGCCCTTGGCGTTGTGGCGTCAAGCGCCTCCCGGTCCGCCGCGCAGACGCCGACCGTCTATCTTCCGGACTTCCATGAGCAGGCGTCGAAACTCAGTCCGGACGGAAAGCTCGGGCAGGTTCTGAGCCGGGAACGCATCTCGACGACCATCGCCGGCGCGGACGCCTGGCGCATCGCCTACGTCTCGTCGGACACGCTGGAGCGGAAGACGATCGCGACCGCGTTGGTCATCGCGCCCACGGGCGACGCTCCGAAGGAGGGGCGGCCGATCGTCTCGTGGGCGCATGGCACGACTGGCACGGCCGAAAACTGCGGTCCCTCGCAGCTCGTAAACCCCGCGCAGCCGCTCAATCAGTATTTTTTCGTCGGCGGCAATTCGTGGACCGATTATGGCGTCCCGGCGGTCGAGACTTTCATCCGGGATGGCTACGCCGTCGTCGCCACCGACTACCAGGGGCTCGGCGGCGGCGGCGTTCATCAATACGCCGTCGCCACGACGCAGGCGCGCGACGCGATCAACGCGGTCCGGGCGGTCGGCGCGATGGGGCTCGCGGGCCCGGCCAAGAAAGCAGTGATCTACGGCTGGTCGCAGGGAGGAGGGGCGACGATCGCAGCAGCGGGCCTCACGGCCTATCTCGCTCAGACCGGAACCGCGTACGACGGCGTCGACATGGTCGGCTTCGTCGCGCTCGCGCCTCAGGACGTCGCGGCGCTGGCGCCGAAAGAGGCCGACGCCGACAAGACTTTCGCAACCCTGGTCGGCGCCTTTTCCGACAATGTGTTCAATTTCACCCATCTCGCCATGACGCTCTGGGCGAACCCGGCCGCGTTCCCGAACCTGAAACTCACCGACGTGTTCACGGATGCGGGCGCGAAGGCGATCGACGACATCATGCGCGGAAAATGCGTCCACGCCGCCGCCGACACCATCAGCTTCACCTTCGGCGACGCCTACAAGAGCCTCCTGCGCGACAGGCCGTCGAACGCCGCGGCCTGGGTCAAGGCGCTGGTCGACGGAAGCGTTCCGCCAGTGAAGCCAGCGGCCCCCGTAATCGTCTTTTGGGGAACGAAAGATACCGTTGTCGCCCCCGTCATGGGCAAGCTCTACCGGGAGCAGATGTGCGCGCTCGGAGGAAACGTCGCGCGGGTGAAGCTCAGTGGCGAGCAAACCCATTACAGTACGCCCCGCGCGTCGGAGGCGCTGTACCTGGCGTGGATCAAGGACCGGTTTGACGGAAAGCCGGCGCCGGACGGCTGCGTCGCGAGCGAGGACTAAGCGTCGGAGGGAGCGGTCTCGGGCTCCCCTAACCCAAGACGCGCGTCCTTCCGGACGCCTATCGGGCGGCGAGGCGCCGCACCCCTTCGTTGACGAGCGATCGGGAAAGGTCGAACGGCTTGAAGGAGAGCAGCGCCCGACATCCTTTCCCGGAAAGGTTAACGCCGGGTTGAGATTGACGCGGTCCATTGAGACTTTTTATACATTGATTGGAGAACGAATTGGCTCTGACCGGTTCGACAAAGATCCGGCGTGACGGTGGGGCACGCCGATCCCGGGGGAAGGGAGAGGAGGGCCGCCATCGGGCGGCCCTCCTTGATTTCAGGCTGACATCGGCTGTTGGTTTTCGTCCAATCCTGTCGGCAAAGCGCCACGCCGTTGTCGCCGCGCGTTATCGCCTGTTCCAAGCTATTGAATGTAAATGCAATCTCTCTTGGCCCGCGATTTGCTCGACAAGTCGGTCGTCACGGCCGGTCTGGAGAGTCGGCCCGGAGGAGGGTTATGGCCAATATCACTTTTTCGTCCCCGTCGATGGCGCGGGACGTCACCGTCTACGCCGTCGCGGGCGACCGCGGCACCATCCTGGCGATCGCCAAGGCCAACAAGATTCCGATCCCGTTCGACTGTCAGGACGGCGAATGCGGCTCGTGCCTGATCGAGGTGAAGCACCTCGACTCGCTCGCGAGGCACGCGATCGCGCTGACGGAAAAAGAAAAGGAGATGCTCAAGCAGCTCGGCAAGATCACCAAGAAGGAAATCGTCGACGCCGAGGTCAACGACATGCCGCCGCGGCATCGTCTCGCCTGCCAGTGCTTCGTGCGCCACGAGGACGTTCTCGTCACCTTCGAGGGCGACAAGACGCTTCCCGCCGTCGCTCCGCACACGACGCCCGCCGCGCGCCGCTACAAGGGCGGCATGGTGATCGCCACGGTCGCCGACTTCCTGGGCTACGTGGCCAAGGTGGAGGCCGACGCCGCCGCGCATTTCGACGACCTCGCCAAGGCGATGAACTCGCGAGCAAGGCCGACGACATCGCGAAGCTGTTCAGCCAGCTCGCGGGACAGTCCCGCACGCTGGCCGAGGGGGCCAAGGCGCAGGCCGGCGGCGCGGACGCGGGCAAGGAGGTGCCGGACGACTACGTCTGGCCGCATTACGCGACGCCGGAGAGCGACGCGCTCTGGGCGGGCGACGCGACGCTGTCGCGCCTCGATGCGCTCAAGGCCGCGCTTCATGGGCGAGCGCCGGTGCTACGAGTTCTATGTCGCCGCCGAGGCGACGGCGAAATCGCCCGAGGTCGCCAAGGCCGCGCGCCCGTTCATCAAGGCCGAGGGCGAGCGGGTGAAGGTGCTCGAGGCCTGGATCACGCGCGAGGAATGGGCGGCCGCGCACTGATCGCCGCCGCAGGATCCCCCGCGCCCCGTCGGCTCGCCGACCGGGGCGCGGGCTCGTCCGTTGGAGGAGAGATGATGGAATCGGTCGAGGAATTTCTCGCTTACGCAATCAAGCTCGAGAGCGAGGCGGCTGAACGGTTCGGCCAGCTCGCCAACGTGATGCACTCGAGCGGCAACAGCGCGGTCGCGAAGCTGTTCCGGCAATTGTCCGACTACTCGCGCATGCATCAGGCCGAGGCGCAGGCGCGCTCCGGCTTCCGCGACATCCCCAAGCTGAGCCCGACCGACTTCGTCTGGCCGGACCTCGAGAGTCCCGAGGCGGCGGCGATCTGGGCGGCCGATCCGATGCTCGGCCGCGGTGAGGCGCTGGAGGTCGCGATGCAGGCCGAACTCGCGGGCCTGCGCTACTACCAGGCCGTGTTCGATACGACCGACGATCCCGAGATCAAGGCGCTGGCGAAGGCGTTCGTCGCGGAGGAATCCGAGCACGTCGCCGCGCTCGAGAAGTGGATCGCCGCCCACAAGGCCGGCCGGCCGCTGCCGATCGACGCGTTAAGCGGCTGACGCGGCAGAAATTGCCGCGGACCGGATTTGGGCTATGATCTCCCGGAAGCCGAGGGGCTTTCGCGGGGCGTTTTTGCATGTGTCTGATCTTTTGAAACTGCCGGGCTTGGCGACGATCAGCGTTGTGATTCCACACCCTGATCCTGCACCGGATCGCGACTTGCCGCCGCTGTGGGCTTCGTGCTCGCCATCGACGCGGCGTCGGGAGAGGCGGCGGAAAGGCTCGGCGCTCTGCCGATCGACCCCATCAGGTTTCGGTCGCGGGCTTTTCGTCCGGCGCCTTCATGGCGAACCAGCTTCACATCGCCCATTCGGCCGGGGTGATGGGCGCGGCGCTCGTCGCAGGCGGCCTCTACGGCATCGCCGTCGAGAACGTGACGGCGGACGGCGTGACCGCGAGCGCGGCTCTGGCGACATGGCGCTGCACGAAGCTCCCGTTTGTCCGGGACGAGGTCCCCGCCTATACGACGATCGTCGACGAGCTTGCGGCGAAGGGCTGGATCGACCCGCCGTCGAACCTTGCGCGCGCCAGGCTTTATCTCTTCACCGGCGGCTCGGACGCCTTCGTCAGCTCCGCGACGGTCGAGAAGGCGCGCGACCTTTATCTCGCGCTCGGCGTGCCGAAGGCGAACATCACGTTCGAGGATCGCTCCGGCCCCGCCGCGACGGCCGGGCATTCCTGGGTGACAAAGAGCTACGGCGGCGCCTGCTCGGCCAACGCGCCGCCCTTCATCGACGCCTGCGGCTACGATCAGGCCGGCGCGGAGCTGAAGGCGATCTACGGGCCGGACCTGAGGCCCGCGGCGGCGGCGGCGACCGGCCGCATCGTCCCGTTCGATCAGACCGAATTCGTCCCCGGCGGGCTTGCGCTCGCCAACGGCCTGTCGAACACCGGATATCTCTACGTGCCGAAGGCTTGTGAACCGGGCGCGCCCGCGCGATGCCGCCTTCAGGTCGCGCTGCACGGCTGCACGCAGTCCGCCGAAACGCTCGGCGACGCGTTTTACGCTCATGTCGGGCTCAACGAATGGGCGGACGCCAACCGGATCGTCGTTCTCTACCCGCAGGCGCATGCGACGACCCTGTCGGAGTTGCCCTCGGGCCTGTTGCGCTTCGGCCTCTCGGCGCCGAATCCGATGGGCTGCTGGAACTGGTGGGGATACGCCGGCGACACCCAGTACCTCACCAAGAAGGGCGTCCAGGTCGACGCGATCTGGCAAATGATCGGGCGTCTCGAGGGGAAGTGAGTCCTGGAGGTATGGCGTCCCGCCGTCCCCGTTCACCGCCCGATTGGACGGAGAGACGCCGTCCCTCCGATAGGTGATTCGTGACGACGCTGGAAAGGCGCCGCGCTCCGTCCTATGACGTCTGCGCCGGCGCAGGGCCGCGCGGTGCAGGTCCCAAGGGGCGTCGTCATGGATACGCTGGAGCGGCTCGTCGCCGACCCCTCCGCCTGGGCGGCGCTCGCGACCCTGATCGCGATGGAGGTCGTGCTCGGGGTCGACAACCTCGTCTTCATCGCCATCCTGGCCAACCGCGTAGAGGCGAGCCGGCGGGCGCTCGCGCGCACGCTCGGCCTCGCGCTGGCGCTGGTGTTCCGCCTCATCCTGCTCGCCTTCGCCGCCGAGATCGTGCGTCTCACCCAGCCGCTTGCGACGGTGTTCGGCCATGCGTTCTCGGTGCGCGACCTCCTGCTGCTGGCGGGCGGCCTATTCCTGGTGTGGAAGGCGACGGGCGAGATCCACGAACGCGTCGATCCGGACGCCGAGGCGGAGAGCGAGCGCGCCGGTCCGCGCCTCGGCGTGACCGCGGCGCTCTTCCAGATCGTGCTGATCGACATCGTGTTCTCGGTCGACAGCATCATCACCGCCGTCGGCATGACCAACGAGTTCCCGATCATGGTCGTCGCGGTCGTCGTCGCCGTGCTCCTGATGATGGTCGCCTCCGGGCCGCTCGGCGATTTCGTCCACCGCAATCCGACCGTGCTGATGCTGGCGCTGAGCTTTCTCCTGATGATCGGGATGACGCTGATCGCCGACGGTTTCGGCTTTCATATCGAAAGGGGCTATATTTACGCGGCGATGTTCTTCTCGTCGCTGGTCGAGGCGCTCAACACCCTCGCCCGGCGCAAAGCGCGGAAAGCCCGATGACGCTCGGCTCCCTCGTCCTGTTCGCCGCGGTCTATTTCGCCGCCGTCGCCACGCCCGGCCCGGGCCTTGCGGCGCTGGTCGCGCGCGTGATCGCCTACGGGCTCGTCGGCGTCGCCCCGTTCATCGCGGGCTACGTAGTCGGCGACATGATCTGGCTCGTCGTCGCCGGGACGGGCCTCGCCGCGCTCGCCAAGGCTTTCGCCGGCGCCTTCACAGCGATCAAGTACGCAGGCGCGGCCTATCTCCTCTATCTCGCCTGGCGCACCGCGACCGCGCCGGCGACGAGGGGCGAAGCGCCGCCGCCCGCCTCGCGGGGCTTTCGCGCCTTTTTCGGCTCGCTGTCGCTGACGCTCGGCAATCCGAAGGTCATGGTGTTCTTCCTGTCGATCATGCCGCTGGTGGTCGACGTGAGAACCTCACGCCGATGCGGCTCGCCGAACTCATGGCGATCTGCGCGCCGATCATCGCCGCGACGCTCACGGCCTATGCGCTCGCCGCCAATCGCGCGCGGGCGCTGTTCCGCTCGGCGAGAGCCATGCGCATCGCCCATCGCGCCGCGGGCGGGGTGATGGCGGGCGTCGCGGTCGCCGTCGCGACGAGGTGAGCCCATGTCGGACCTGATTGGCGATCGGCGAGCCTCTGGTCGAGCTCAACCAGGCCAGCGACGGCGCGCCTTTCGTGCAGGGGTTTCGGCGGCGACACCTCGAACGCAATGATCGCCGCCGCCCGGCTCGGCGCGGACGCGGCCTATTTCACCGCCATCGGCGCCGACCGGTTCGGGCAGGCGCTGACGGAACTCTGGATGAAGGAGGGGGTGGACGCGAGCCGGGTCGTGATCAACGGCGGGGCGCACACCGGGCTCTATTTCGTCACCCACGGGCCGGACGGGCACCAGTTCTCCTACATGCGGGCGGGCTCCGCAGCGAGCCGGATCGGCGAGAGCGACCTGCCGGTCGACCGGATCAAGGCGACGCAGATCCTGCATTGCTCGGGCATCAGCCAGGCGATCTCGTCTTCCGCCGCCGACGCGGTGTTCGCCGCCATCGACATCGCCCACGACGCGAAGCGGCTCGTCTCCTACGATCCGAATTTGCGCCTAAAGCTCTGGCCGCTGCGGCGGGCGCGCGCGGTCATCCACGAGGCGATGCGTAGTTGCGACATCGCCTTGCCGGGGCTCGACGACGCGCGCGAGCTTGCGGGCCTGACCGACCCCGACGCCATCGCGGATTTTTATCTGAGGCTCGGCGCGCGCCTCGTCGTGGTGAAGCTCGGCAAGGCAGGCTCCCTTGTCGCGACGGCGGCGCGGCGCGAACGGATCGCCCCGTTCGCCGTCACGGCCGTGGACGCCACCGGCGCCGGCGATTGTTTCGACGGCGCCTTCCTAACTGAATTCGTCCGCATCGCCGACCCGTTCGCCGCTGCGCGCTTCGCCAACGTCGCCGCGGCGCTCTCGACGCGGGGCTACGGCGCGGTCGCGCCGCTGCCGCGCCGTGCGGAGGTCGAGGCGGCGATGGCCGGCGGCTGAGCCTCCGTGGGAGGTGCGCGTCTCGCGCACCCATAGCCCGTCGAAAGACGGCGGACGCCCGAGGGGCGGCGAGACGCCGCCCCTCCGATTAACGCACCATCACCCCGATCGCCACGGCGTTGGCGATGTCGATGAAGAAGGCCGAGACCAGCGGCAGGATGATGAAGGCCCGCGCGCAGGCGCCGTGCAGCTTGGTCACCGCCGTCATGTTGGCGATCGCGGTCGGCGTCGCGCCGAGCGTGATGCCGGTGAACCCGGCCGAAATCACCGCCGCCTCGTAATTCCGCCCCATCAGCGGGAAGACGGCGAACACGATATAGGCGACCGCCGCGATCGTCTGGACCGCGAGCACCACGACCAGCGCGAGCCCGAGTCCGCCGAGCGTCCAGAGCTGCATGCTCATCAGCGACATGGCCAGGAAGACGTTCAGCGACAGATCGGAGATCAGCGCCAGCGCGCGCGACCGGGTCGGCCATTGCATCGCCGGGCAGAAATCGCGGGACCGTGTTGGTGACGACGATGCCGACGAGGAGGCAGACCACGAACAGCGGCAGCTTGATCCCGGCCTTGATCGACGATCTCCTCCAGCGCGTAGCCGATCAGGATCACGACGTTGAGGATCAAGCAGCGTGCGCAGCAGGGTGATGTGGCTGAGGTCGTCGGCGTATTTGTCGGCCGGGATCGTCGGGCAGGCCGACCACCGGGTCCGGCGTCTTCGGCCCCGCGAGCGCGTAGCGGCGGATGAGAAGCCGGCGATCGGACCGCCGACGAGGCTCGCGACCACGAGCCCGAGCGTCGCCGTGGCGATGCCGACTTCGAGCGCGTTGGCGAGCCCGAACCGCTCGGCGATGATCGGCGCCCAGGCGATCGTCGTGCCGTGCCCGCCGATCAGCGCGGCGGAGCCGAGCAGCGGCGTCATGCCCGCGGGAAGGCCGAGCGCCGCGACGCTGCCCGCGGCGATCAGATTCTGGATGCACGAGATAGACCAGCGTCAGCGCCAGCAGGATCAGGAACGGCCGGCCGCCCGAGATCAGGTCGTCGAGCCTGGCGTTGAGGCCGATGCCGGTGAAGAAATAGAGGAGCAGCATGTCGCGCGCTTCGAGCGAGAAGTTGATCTCGACCCGGAAGACGACATAGGCGATCAGCGTCGCCACCGCCGCGAGCAGGCCGCCGGTCACCGCCTCCGGGATGTTCCAGCTCTGCAGCGGCTTGATCGCCCGGTTGACGCCCGCGCCGACGAAGAACACGACGATGGCGATCGTGAAGCTCAGAAGCCCGGGGACCTGAATCGACGTCATTTCAGACTTCCGCGCTCCGGACATATCGCTCGCGCCGGCCGTCGGCGGGCGGCGCTTCAATCATGGTTCGGCGCTGGAGGCAAACAGGCTGAGGCCCAGTTCCTGCGAGAGAAAACGGGCGGCGAGCCGCCCCTTGACGCTGTTGCCGGCGGCGTCGAGGCGCGGCGCGAAAGCGCCGAGCGCGCCCTTGCCGGGCGAGACCGCGACGATCCCGCCGGCGATCCCGCTCTTCCCCGGCAGGCCGACGTCGTAGAGCCAGTCCCCGGACGTTTCGTACAGGCCCGCCGTCGCCATGACGGCGAGCGCGCGCTTGCCGCTCTCCGCGATCGACGACGCGGCGCCCTGCGTCAGCGGGTTGACCCCGCCGTCGGCGAGCGTCGCGCCCATGACGGCGAGATCCCTCGCGGTCACGTTGAGCGAGCATTGCCGCGTATAGAGTTCGAGCGCCTCGCCGGGTCGCCGTCGATCCGCCCGTAGCTTTGCAGGAGCTGGGCGATCGCCCGGTTGCGCGCGTTGCTGGCGAGCGCGCAGGCCAGAACCTCCTCGTCCAGTTCGAGCGCACGGCCGGCGAAGCGCGACAGGCCGTCGAGCGAGGAACGCCCAGCGTTCGTCGAGCGTCGCGCCCGGAACAAGGCTCGTCGTCGGCGATGGCGCCGGGATTGACCATCGGATTGGTGCGGCCATGCGCGTCGCGCTCGATCGCGGCGAGCGCGTTGAAGGGCAGGCCGGTCGCGTTGACGCCGATCTGCTCCCGCGCCGCCTCGGGCCCGATCGACGTCGCAGACGAGCGCGAACACGAAAGGCTTCGAGACGCTCATGATGGTGAAGGGGACGTCCCAGTCGCCGGCGGCGTGCACCGCGCCGTTGGTCCCGACGACGCAGAGGCCGAAGCCATCGGCCGGCGCGCGGGCGAGGGTGGGATAGACTTCGGAAACCGCGCCGTCCGTATTGCGCGCGGAAGCGCTCGTGCGCCTCATCGACCAGCGCAGCGACGGTCTCGGCCGCGGGCAGGCGGCCGGTCGAGACGAAGCCGCGCTGCGGCGGCGAGCGTCAAAACTGCGCTCCCGTGACCGTCACGTCGACGAAGAGGCCGGCGGCGTCGTCCGCGGCGCCGACATAGCCGCCCGCGATCGGGATCGCCTGCGCGGCGGTCCGCGTCATGCCGACGCGGATGAGGTTCGCGCCGGCGATCAGCCCGTTGGTCGGATCGTATTCGACCCAGCCGGCGCCCGGCAGATAGACGCCGCACCAGGCGTGGGTGCTGCCGCCGCCGCGCGTCTCGCCGGAGAGGTCGTCGTAGAGATAGCCGGTGACGAAGCGGGTCGCGACGCCGAAACTCCGCAGCGCCTCCATCATCAGCACCGCGAAGTCGCGGCAGGTGCCGGAGCCGAGCGCGAGCGTCTCGGCCGCCGTCTGCGTGCCTTCCTCGTGCCGCGCCGCGTAGCGGAACTCGGCCTTGATCGCGTGCGTCATCGCCTCGAGAACGCTGAGCGTGCGGGCGTTGCGCACATCGGCGACGAAGCGGCGCGCCCAGGCGTGAACCGTCCGGTCGCGATCCGGCAACTGCCGCTCGGCGAGGCGGGCGATGTCGGGAAGGTCCTCGAGGTCGTAGGAAAAGGGAAAGAATTCGGCGCTCGGGTCGAGGCTGTAGACCGGCGCGGGCGGCCCATCGGGGTGATGCGTCAGATCCAGGGTCGAAACGATCTTCAGGCGCTCGGCGCGGAGAGTCTCCGGCCATTCGAGGTAGCAGACCGAATTGTCGTAGGCGTCGTGCGTCCAGTGGATCAGCGACGGCTTCGGATCGACTTCGAGACGGGCGTCGTGGAGCCGGAGATCATGGCTGTCGTCCGGCCGCAGCATCAGGCGATGCCGCGTGAGGCCGACGCGGATTGCGGTAGCGATACTCCGTCGTATGGACGATTTGGATTCTGGCCATGGCTCGCACTATAGCAAAGCCGCGGCATGCCGTGTCCAGCGGTGGAGGGCGCGCGTCTCGCGCGCCATAGGGCGTCCGAAATGGGCGGCGAGACGCCGCCCCTCCAAGAGCGCGCTTTGACCTTCGCGGCGTTCGGCGCCACCCTGCGGGACGCGATGTTTCCGATCTTTGCCAGTCCTTCGCTCGCCGCCGGCTACCTCGTCGCCTGCGTCCTGCTTGGCCGCGACGCCGGGCGCCGACATGGCGCTGTTCCTGTCGCGCACGCCTTCAGGGAGGCAGGGGGCAGGGGTTCGCCGCGCAGGCGGGCCGAACGTCGGCCTGACTGCCCATACGCTCGCCGCGGCGCTCGGCCTCTCCGCGCTGCTGGCGGCCTCGGCCGAGGCCTATCAGGCGGTCAAGATCGCGGGCGTGCTCTATCTAATGTGGCTCGCAGTCTCCGCGCGCTGCGGCACGGGACGGCGCTGAAGCTCGAGGCAGGGGTCGCCGCGGCCGCCGGAGCGCGCGCCGCGTTTCTCGAACGGACTGCTGGTCAACGCTCACCAACCCGAAGATCGTGCTGTTCTTCGTGACCTTCCTGCCGCAGTTCATCGACGCGCGCGACGCCCATGCGAGCGCAAAGCTGTTCATCCTCGGCTTCGGCTTCATCGCGATCACCACTGCGGTCAACGCGGTCGTGATCCTCGTCGCCGGCCGATTCGTCGCGGAGGCCAAGGCGAACCCGCGTGCGCTGCGCCTGTTCGACTACGGCTTCGCCGCGCTGATGAGCGCCTTTGCGCTGAGACTCGCCTGGAGCGAGGCGCGATAGGGGACACTCATGGATTTCGCCGCTTTCCGCGCCTCGCTCGCCGCGTCCGCGCCGCCCGCGGAGCTCAACCTCGCGCTCAAGGCGCTGTGGCTCGACGCTCGCGGCGACTGGGACGGCGCGCATGAGGCGGCGCAGGCGGACGAGGGCGGCGACGGCGACTGGGTCCACGCCTACCTGCATCGCAAGGAAGGCGACGCCGGCAACGCCGCCTACTGGTATCGCCGCGCCGGCAAGCCCGTCTGCCGGACTTCGCTCGACGAGGAATGGGCCGCGATCGCGGCGGCGCTGCTTGAACGCCAAGGCTGACATCGATTGGATATCGCCGCCCCCTCCCGATTTGGACGGCGAGACGCGCTCCCTCCGGTGCGATCACGCGGGTAATTGGAGGGACGGCGTCTCGCCGTCCCCGGACTAGACAGCGACGGAAACCAACGACGATGGTATTTCTCTATCGCGCGGCGATTGTAGCGCTCGTCACCTTCGCGAGCGCGCTTCTCGGCTTCGGCCTGCAATCCCTGTTGCCGGACGCGTATGTCGCCGCCTCCAAGGGCATGATCGGCTCGGTCGTCGGTCTGGACGCGACCCTTCTCGCGCTGGTGCTCGGCCTCCTGATCTGGACCGCCCACGGCCAGTTTACGGCGCAGCAGACGCAGCTTCAGGCGATCGGCCGCTCGATCGTCCTGCTCGATCTGGCCTTCGCGGGTTACGGCCCGGAGGCGGAGGCGGGACGGAGCGAAATCCGGGAGATCGTCAAACGTGCGCGCGGGCGGTTCTGGATCGAGGACCCGAAAGGACGCCGCACCATCGCTTATTCGGAGCTTCCCGCCGAAGTCATGCCCATGCGCGGCGTGTTCGCCGGGCTGCGTCCGATGAACGAGGAGCAGCGCCAGCACCTCGCGACTGCGAAGGACCTTTTCGGCACAATTATCGACAACCAGCTCACGATGATCCGCAGCTTGGTCAATCCCGTTCCGAATCTCCTTCTTACCGTCGTGGTGGGCTGGGCGTGCCTTTTGTTCTTCGGCTACGGACTGATGGCGGCGATCAATCTTCTGACGACCGTGATGGCTGCGCTCGGCGCGCTGTCGATCGGGAGCGCGGCGTTCCTGATCCTGGAACTGAGCGACCCCTACGTGGGCCTGTTCAAAATTCCTGTCACCGGCTTCGACGGGCTGATGCGGGCGCTAGCGCTCGGCGAAGCCAGGGAGGCCGCGCGGGCCGAGTCTTGAGCCGCGGGCGTTCCGAGACGTCCTGGTCTGGCGGGGTCGATCGGGAGTCGGGCGGCGCTCGCTGCGGCAGCGCGTCGCCTAGCGGCGCAACAGGCGGCGGAGTAGGGGAATGGCATGTCCGCCGCCGTCAAACCGCCGCCCGTCATCCGCGTCGCTGTCCGCAAGGCGCTGCCCAATTGCGGCGCCGCCTATGAGGCGCTGCTGCGCGGCATGTTCAGCGACATGAAGGCGTTTCCCGGCTTCGTCAGCGCCGACGTCATCCCGCCCCCGAGCGAGGGCGGAGACTATCAGGTCGTCACCAAGTTCGACACGGAGGCCGATCTTCGGCGCTGGGACCAGTCGGACGCGCACGGCGATTGGCTGCGCCGGCTCGACGCTGTGGCCGAAGGCTCCCCGGCCTATCGGGTCATCACCGGGCTCGAGGCCTGGTTTTCGCCCGAGGTCGTGCCGGCCAGCGTCAACCCGCCGCGCTGGCGCATGACGCTCGCGACCTGGCTCGGAATTTTCCCGACCGCGAGCTTTTTCATCTGGTTCATCGGCCCGCTGCTCGGCTTCCTGCCGTTTCTCGTACGCACCGCCGTGCTGACAGGCCTCATCGCCTTGACTATGAGCTACGTTGTCATGCCGCGCCTTGCCCGGTGGCTGAAGCCTTGGCTCACGGCGAAGTGAAGCGGACGGAAGCGGTCAGAGATCAGTCCCGGATGTCGCGAAAGATCATCGCCGTCGAGGTCCCGTGGGCCATCAGCCGCCCGCGGCCGTCGACGATTTTGGCCTCGGCCGAAACCAGGGTTCGGCCGGCGTTGATGACGCGGCCCTCGACCCGCACCCGCCCGGTCTCCGGAACGATGAGCCGGGCAAAGTTGCCCTTGGTCTCGATCGTCGCGAAGCTCGCGCCCGCCGGAAGGGTCGAATGGACCGCGGCGGCTGTCGCGCTTTCGATCAGCGCCAGGGTCCAGCCGCCGTGGATGCTGCCGAGCGGGTTGAGCAGGTCCGGCCCGGGCTCCCCCTCGAATACGGCGAAGCCGTCGCCGACCTCGATCGGCCTGAACGACAGAACCCGGCTGATCGGCGGGGCGGGCAGGCGCCCGTCGATCATCGCCTGAAGGATCTGGCGACCCGTCAGCTTCGCCGTTTCTTCGCGCTCCGCGACGCCGAATTTCTGTTCGGGGCCCCAGTCCATGGCGGTTTCTCCATAACGCCTTCTCCGCACTCAAGCACGGATCGGGCGGCGAGACGAGCCGCCCAGCGCTCATGACGATTGCGCGCGCCGAGCGGTACGGCTAAAGCCAGCGGCGCAATTCTCCGCGTCATTTGGACATCGCCCTTGAGCCTCGACACGAATCGGGACGCGCTGGCCGCGCTTGATCTCCTGACCGCCGCCGCGCGCGAGGCGGGCGTGATCGCGCTCGCCTGGTTTCGTCCGGGCGAAACGACGTCGGCGGCGGTGAAATCAAAGCCCGGCGGCTCGCCCGGTGACCGAGGCCGACCTCGCCGCCGACGCGTTCCTGAAGCGCCGGCTCGGCGAGGCCTTTCCGGAAGCGGGCTGGCTCTCCGAGGAGACGGCCGACGACGCCGCGCGGCTCGACCGCCGCGCGCTGATCGTCGTCGATCCGATCGACGGCACGCGCGCCTTCGTCGCCGGCGATCCGCGCTGGACGGTCTCGGCGGCGCTGATCGTCGACGGCCGGCCGATCGCCGGCGTCGTCCATGCGCCGGCGCTCGAGCAAACTTACGCCGCCGCGCGCGGGGCGGGCGCCCGGCTGAACGGCAAGCCGATCGCGACCGCGGCGCCGAGCGACGGGCCGGGATACACGGTCGCCGGCCCGAAGCCCCTCCTCGGCGCCATGGCGCGCGCGACTCGGCGCGATCCTGGACATCCGGCCTTTCGTGCCGTCGCTCGCCTACCGCATGTGCATGGCGGCGAGCGGAGCGCTCGATTTCGCCGCCGCCGGGCGCGAACTCGCACGATTGGGACATCGCCGCCGCCGATCTCGTGCTCGAGGAGGCGGGCGGCCGGCTCGTCGAGTCGGCGGGAGAGCGGCTGCGATACAATCGAGCCGCGCATCCGCCGCGGCGCCCTGCTCGGCGCGCCGGACGCGTTGGCGCCGCAATTGCTCGAGGCTTTCCGCGCCGCGGCCGGGGCGTGAAGGGAGCAGACCGCTTACACGCTCCGGCGGCTTGCGTTTTGGCCCGCGCGAGGGCAAAGCCGCGCGACGCAGTCCCCGCGCCGAATCCTCGAGGACAACCGACCATGACGAGCTCCAAATCCGAAGCCGCCCGCCGAAGAGAAGCCGCAGCTTCTTCACCTCGTGTTCGGCGGCGAACTGAAGTCCCTGGAAACCCACGAGTTCCGCGACGTCTCGAAGATCGACATCGTCGGCATCTTTCCCGACTACGCCAGCGCCGAGCAGGCCTGGCGGGCCAAGGCGCAGCAGACGGTCGACAGCGCCGAGACGCGCTACTTCATCGTCCACCTGCATCGCCTGATCGAGCCGGAGCTCGCTCCGCCGACGAGGACCGCCTGAGCGCCCAATGGCCAGACGCATCGGCCGGTCGCCGTTCTGGCAGGAGACCATCGGTTTCCTGCTGGCGAAGTATTTGCGCTTCGTTCAGGTCACCAGCCGCTTCACCACGGTTCCCGAGGACATCGACAAGGCGATCGCCGGCCGAGGCGCCGATCATCTGCGCGATGTGGCACGGCCAGCATCTGATGATGTCGTTCGCCTGGCCGGACACGATCGACCGCTTCGCCGCGCTGATTTCGCGCCACGAGGACGCCGGCGCGCAGGCGGCGGCGCTCGAGTATCTCGGCGTGACGCCGGTGCGCGGCTCGGGCGGTCCGGCCGACCGCGTCTACTACAAGGGCGGCGTCCCGGCGATGCGCCAGCTTCTGCGCCAGCTCGAATCGGGCGCCTCGGTGGCGATGACCGCCGACGTGCCCAAGCGCGCCCGCGTCTGCGGCCTCGGCATCGTGACCCTGGCGAAGCTCTCCGGCCGGCCGATCGTGCCGACCGCGGTGGTGACGAGCCGGCGCATCCAGTTCAACACCTGGGACCGCGCCTCGCTCGGCCTGCCGTTCAGCCGCGCCGTGGTCGTCGTCGGCGACATCGTGCGCGTGGCGCCCGACGCCGACGACGCGGCGATGGAGGCGGCGCGCCTCGCCGTGCAGCAGGGCCTCGACGAGGCGCACAAACGCGCCTACGCGATGGTCGGCGCGACCGATCCCGGCGCGCACCTGAGAACGGCATGACGACGCCCCTATCGCTGCTCGTCTATCGCGCGCTGACCGCGCTCGGCGACGCCGCTCGCCGGCCCGTTCCTCGCGCTGCGGCTGCAGACGCGGCAAGGAGGACGGCGACCGGCTCGACGAGCGGCGCGGCCGCGCCGGGCTCGCCCGACCGCCCGGCCGGCTCGTCTGGCTGCATGGCGCGAGCGTCGGCGAAGCGGTGTCGCTCCTGCCGTTCGTCGAGCGCATCGCGCGCGCGGGCGCGACCGCGCTCGTGACGACCGGCACGGTCACCTCCGCGGCGCTGCTCGCCCAGCGCCTGCCGCCGGGCGCGCTGCATCAGTACGCCCCGCTCGACAACCCGTTCTTCCTGCGCCGCTTTCTCCTCCACTGGCGCCCCGACGCGGCGCTCGTCGCCGAATCCGAGCTCTGGCCGAACATGATCGTCGAGACGAAGCGCGCCGGCCTGCCGCTCGCGATGGTCAACGGACGGATCAGCGAGCGCTCGTTCAACCGCTGGCGGAAGGCGCCGCGCTTCATCGCCGCGCTTCTCTCAGCATTTCGATCTTTGCCTCGCGCGCAGCGAGGCCGACGGCGAGCGGCTCGCCGCGCTCGGCGCGCCGCGCGTCCTGATCGCCGGCGACATCAAATACGACGCGCCGGCGCTGCCGGCCGACCGGCGCGAGCTCGCCGAGCTTTCCGGCCTCGACGTCGGGCCGGCAGATCTGGATCGCCGCCTCGACCCACGCCGGCGAGGAGCGGATCGCCGCCCGCGCGCACAAGCGGCTCGCCGAGGTGTTTCCCGACGCCCTGACGCTGATCGCGCCGCGCCATCCCGAGCGGGGCGAGGCGATCCTGCGCGAGATCGAGGCGGAGGGGCTCGCTTGCGCGCTGCGGTCGCGCGGCGAGCGGCCGGGGCCGGGAACGTCGGTCTATGTCTGCGACACGATCGGCGAGCTTGGCCTTTTCTACCGGCTCGCGGGCGTCGTGTTCGTCGGCAAGTCCTTCGCCGGCGGCGGCGGCCAGAACCCGATCGAGCCGGCGCGGCTCGCCTCCGCCATCCTGCACGGGCCCATGGTCGGCAATTTCGCCGACGCCTACGCCGCCCTCGACGCTTCGGGCGGCGCCGTCGAGATCGCGCGAGCCGGACGGGCTCGGCGAGGCGCTGATCGCGCTCTTCGCCGACGCGGCGCAAGCTCCGCGCCATGGCGCGCGCGGCCGGCGACACGGTCGAGCGCCGGTCGGGAGCGGTCGAGCGCTCGATGAAGGCGCTCGCGCCGATGCTGCCGTTCGGCGGGGCGGCGCGGTGAGGGCGCCCGGCTTCTGGGCGGCCCGGAAGCCGACGGCGATCGCCCGCCTCCTCCAGCCGGTCGGGATGGTCTACGGCGCGGTCACCGCGCGCCGGATGCGCCGCGACGGGGCGCGGGCCGGCGCGCCGGTCGTCTGCGTCGGCAATTTCGTCGCGGGCGGCGCGGGCAAGACGCCGACCGCGATGGCGCTGGCGCGGCATGCTGATCGGCCGACGGCCGCCGCGTCGCCTTCCTGTCGCGCGGCTATGGCGGGGCGCGGCGCGCCGAGCCGTCTGCGGGTCGATCCGGGCGTCCACGACTGCGGCGATGGTCGGCGACGAGCCGCTGCTGCTCGCCGCGGTCGCGCCCGTGCTGGGTCGGGCCGGACCGGGTCGCGAGCGCGCAGGCGCGCGGTCGAGGCGGGCGCCGACGTGCTTGTTCTCGACGACGGCCTGCAGAATCCGGCGCTCGCCAAGGACCTCGCCTTCGCCGTGGTCGACGGCGAGACCGGCTTCGGCAACGGTCTCTGCGTTCCCGCCGGACCCCTGCGCGCGCCGCTCGCGGCGCAGGCGCCGCTCGTGCAGGCGCTGATCGTCGTCGGCGGCGACGACGGGCCAGCGCGAGCGGATCGCCGCCGCGGTTGCCCGGGCCGGCCGCTCTTCGCGGCGAGCCTCGAGCCGGACGCGCTCGCCGCCGCGCCGCTGATCGGCCGCGAGGTCGTCGCCTTCGCCGGCATCGCCCGCCCGGAGAAGTTCTATGCGACGCTGAGACGGATCGGCGCGCAGGTCGTGGCGACGCGCGACTTTCCCGACCACCACGCCTTCGCCGCCGCGCGAGATCGAGAGCGCTGGTCGAGGAGGCGACGCGGCGGCGCGCGCTGCTGGTCACGACCGAGAAGGACCGCGTCCGGCTCGGTCCGCGACAGGCCCGCGCGGTCGCGACGCTGCCGGTGACGCTGCGGTTCGAGGAGCCGCAGGAGGTGAAGGGCGATGCTGCGGCGGGTGTTTCGGTGAATCCGGAAGTCCAAGGGCTCGCGTACGGTCGGAACGCCTTCGGCAGCCCAGCCTGTTTCAAGACTTCGTTCGCGGTGTGCCGACTTTTCGAACGCGGGACGATGACGCCTTCTCGTCGCAGTCATGACTCGGGGACACCTTCATTCCGCATATCGACAAAACGCGCTTCAGCGAGGCTCCAGCGACGGCAATTTGAGATGCTGCTCCAGCCGGCGAACCCGCTCCTCGAGTTCGCTGATGATGAGTCCGTGACCGACGACGGCGGAATGATACTCGACCACCGCCCGGCGAAGGCCGACGATCGGGTCGCGGGTGTCCTTTTGCATGGTGAGCATGTCGGAGGCGACGTCCGCCCGCAGGGAATGGAGATCGGACTTGGTCGCAATGTCCTGGCGCTGGGATTGCATTTCCGCCTTCAGCGTCCGCACGTCGCTCTTGATATCGCCGATGTCCTTGCGCAGGCCGCGCAGATGCTCGATGACGATATTTTCGGGGTGCTCCGCCAAGAGGGCTCCTTCACGTCTCGACGGGCTGAGATCTCGATAGACCCTTTGCTTAGAGGAGATTGCGCGGATACGATCAATCGCGCGTCAATGGGATCGAACGCCTGAGCTTCGGGGAGCACATTCCGGATGAACCGCCGTCAGTTCGGCCGGACCGCCGCCGCAGTCGCCGCGTCGGTCTCGGCCTCGCGCCGGCGCTCGCCCAGCGCGTCGACAAATACGCCGAGCAGCTCCAGAACGGCGAGTTCACCTGGTATCCCGAGCGCTCGCCGGGCGGCCCGGTGCTGGTCATCGTCTCGCTGCCCGACCAGCTCGTGCACGTCTACCGCAACGGCGTGCGCATCGGCGCCTCGACCTGCTCGACCGGCAAGCTCGGCCACCGGACGCCGACCGGCGTGTTCAAGATCCTGCAGAAGGACAAGAACCACCGCTCGTCGACCTACAACAACGCGCCGATGCCCAACATGAACCGGCTGACCTGGTCCGGGATCGCGCTGCACGCCGGGCAGTTGCCGGGCTATCCGGCCTCGCACGGCTGCGTGCGCCTGCCCAAGGAATTCTCCGCGCTGCTGTTCGGGATCACCAAGGTCGGCATGACCGTGGTGATCGCCGACGACGCCTCGCAGCCGGAGGAGGTGGCCCATCCCGGCATGGTGCTCGGCGAATACGCCGCGCGCGAGTTCAACGCGGTCGACGCCTCGATGCTGGCGGCCGAATATTCGGAAGGCCACGAGGGCGCGCCCCATTCGCCGAGCGTCGTCGTTTCGAGCGCCGACCGTTCGATCACCGTGTTCGACAACGGCGCGGTCGTCGCGCGCGGCGCGGTCGAGATCGCCGACCCTGCGGAGCCGCTCGGCGAGCGCGTCTTCACGCTCGCCGGCGCCGACGATCAGGACGGCGTCCTCCGCTGGAACGCCGCCGAGATCGGCACGCTCACCAAGGCGGTCGGGGCCGACAACGCCTCGACCATCACGCGGATCAGGGCGGATCCCGCAGTGCGCGAGGCGATCCGCAAGCGCCTCAAATTCGGCCTGACCGTCGTGACGACCGACGAGAAGGCCGACGCCGGGACCCGCTCGGGCGAGGGGTTCGTGGTGCTCGACGGGACCAGCTGACCGCCCCCTACTTGAACTCCCACTCCGCCCCGACGCCGACGTCGGTTCCCCCGGAGGCGTCGACGCCGGCCTGCAGGCGGATGTGGCGGGTGACGTCGAGATTGACGTCGACGCCGTTGTCCTGCGGCAGGACGCCGGTCCTGACGTTGACGCTGATCCGGTCGTTGATCGTGCGGCCGAGTCCCAGAAGGCCGTTCCCCGACGAGCCTGGCCCGAGGCCCAGGTTGCTGAGCCCCAGGCTCTTGCGCAGCGGGTCGAGAACGTCGGCGCGGCCCGAGAGGGTCCCGACCGCGTTGGCGAGCTCCAGCGCCTGGAACGCCGAAAGGCTGCCCGACGGCTTCTGGAACAGGATCCGCGCGAGAATCTCGTCCTCCGGCAGGCTCGGCGAGGAGGTGATCGCGAAAGCCGGCTGATTGGCGGGGCCGGTGACGCTGATCCGCGCAGTGATGTCCGCCGCGTTCGTCTCGGCGACGAGGTCGAGCTCCGGAATCACCCCGCCGTGAAACGTCACCTTCCCGCGGGTGAAGGTCAGCGGCTGGCCGACCAGCGCCAGCGTGCCGCGCAAGGAGATCGAACCCGCCGGTCACCGCAGGGTCGCGCGCGCTGCCCGCCACATGCAGATCGCCGCCGAACTCGGCGTTGAGCCCGCGCCCGCGCACGAACACGCGATTCTTTGCGGAGACCGTCAGCGCCAGCGTCGCGTCGAACAGCGGCGCGCGCCCGTTCGCCCTGGCCCGGGCGAGCTGGGCGAGCCTCGCCCGCGCCGTCGCGGTGGGATTGAGGTGCTTCGTGCCGGGGATCGGGGCCGCAACGCCGCCGAAGCGGCCGGGCACGGTGATGTCCATCGAGTCGATCGTGATCAGGCCTGCGATCGACGGCTTTTGCGCGAGCCGGCCGCTGAGGTCGAGCGAGAGGTCCGCCGTCGCGGCGACGACGTCGTTGGAGACGAGCTGCGCGCGCTGCCCGACGATCCGCAGATTTCCCGGGAAGCCGCCGCACGGGATCGAGCCTCACCTCGCCGCTCGCGCCGATCGTCCCGCCGTTCGGCGTCGCCGCCGCCGAGGCGGTCGATGCGGATCGTGTCGCCGTTCGCCGTCACGAGCGCGCTGACGCCCGTGAGCTTGAAGCCGGTCTGGTCGTCGCTGAAAGCCCCGTTCGCGAGCGTGAGCGTTCCCCGCGCGTCGGGCTTTGCGAGCGTGCCGCGCAGTTGCATCGCAACCGTCACCGCGCCGCTGGCGTTTCGGCCGCCGGCCGACAGGAGGGCGTTGGCGAGGCCGGCGTCGAGCCTTCCGTCGATCTTGAGGTCGAGCGCGCCGTCGGCCGCGAGCGGGGCCGAGCCGGTCACGCGGACGCCATTGCCCGCGCCGGCGTTGATCGCGAGATCGACCGTGGTGCGCCCGCCGCCGAGCTTGCCCGAACCCGCGACGTCGAGCGCCGGCAGGCCCGCGCTCGCGCAATTGCGGCGCGCTGACACGGGCGAGCCGCAGCCGCCAGTCGCCGACGGGGGCGCCCATCGTCCCGCCGATCGTCGCCTCGCCGTCGGCGACGCCCGAGAGGCCGAGGCCCGGCGCGACGATGTCCGCCGCGGCTGAGCGGAATCGCGGTCGCGGTCGACTTTAAGGTCGAGCTTCGCGCCGGCATGTCCCGCAACCGTGAGGCGGCCCGTGTCGACGGACGAGCGCGAAGTTCTGGATGTCGAGCCCGCCGTCGCCGTAGGCCAGCGGTCGCGGGATGGGCGAGCGCGATCCGCCGGCCGTGGCCTTCCGCCGTGAGGCTCGCGAGGTCGAGCCGCGCCGGCGTCCCGCCGCTCAGCCGCCCGCGCGCTTTGACCGCGAGCCCGCGCACGACGCCGCTGGCGTCGAGATCGGTGACGTCGGCGCCCGCCCTCGCGTTCAGCCGGACGTCGCCGATCGACTCGCCGGCGATCGCGGCGCGGGCGAGCTTCGCGGTCCCCTCGATCGCCCGCGCGCCCCAAAGGTCGGCGACGGTCATGTCGACCTTGAGACCCTCGAGCCGATTGTCGCCGACGCTCATGCGGTCGCTGTCGGCGACGACCGTGGCCGACTGTTTGCCGCCGTCGGCCGAGGCGGTGATCTTCGCCTGAAGCGCGCCGCCGAGCTTCGTGAGAACCAGCGGCGAGAGATCGTCGAGATTTTTGGCGCCGAAGGCGATCTCGCCGGTCGCGAGCCGGTCCGCGCCGATCGCCAGCGCGCCCGCGAGGTGCGCCGAGGCGAGGCTCAGTCCGAGATCGTCGAGAGACCATCCGCCGTCGGCGCCTTTGGCGACATGGGCGGAGCCGGCGAGCGGCTGGCCGTCGATGTCGCCGTTCAAGCGAGCCCCTGGCGTCGGGGCGGCCGGTGATGTGGCTCGCCACGGCCGCGAAGCGTGACGCCCGTCGTCTTGCGGTCGAGCAGCCGGCCGGCGCCGAGCGTGGCCTTCACCTCCGCGCCGAGATCGTCGGGCGTCCCGGTCAGGCGCGCGACGAGGTCGAGCTTGCCGTCGACCCGCGGATCGATCGCCTTCGCCTGCGGGATCTCGACCGTGGCGCCGACGTCGGCCTTGCCCTGTCGGTAGTCGCCGTCGAGCTGCGCCGTCGCGTTGCGGCCGGCAGCCATAAGATCGGAGAAGCCGAAGCCGCCGCCCGGCGTCGTGCGCGCGACGCCGGTCACGCGCAAGCTCGCCGCCGATCGCCTTGTCGAGCAGCGCGATAGGGCGTGGCGAGCCTCTGGGCATGGGCGTCGAGCGTCGCGCTGACGAGGCCGTAGCTGGGCGCGCCGTCGAGATCGGCCGCGATGCGCGCCTCGCCCGCGAGCTTGCCGCCCGCGAGCCGCGAGAAGCGGCTGAGGTCGCCGACCGTGAGATGCAGCTTGCCATGCATCTTCGCCGGCGCGAGCAGGCCCGAATATTGCGCCTCGAACTTCGGCGCGACGAGATCGAGCGTGTCGAACGTCACCTCGTCCGCCAGCCGCCGCCGAGCCGCGCGCGGTCAGCGTGAAATCGCGGCCGACGGCTTCGGCGAGCGCCGGGATCGGCGAGCGCGAGGCCTTTCACGGTTCCCTCGCCGTCGAAGGCGATGCGGGTCGCCGTCGTCGGTCAGCGCGCCGCTCGGGTTCGCATGGAAGGTCGCCGTGACGCGATCGAGCGATCCTTGCGCGACATGGATGGCGCCGGCGTCGAAATCGCCGTCGATCGTCGGGCGCGGACGCTGGCCCGGCGATCGTGGCGTTGAGGTCGAGCTTGCCGATCTCGGTCGAGCCCGGGATCGCGCCGGCGTGGATCTTGACGTCGAGGCGGTCGTCGGCGGTCTTCTGGCCCTCGATGTCGAGCCGCGCGTTGGCCGAGACGAGATGCAGGCCGGGCGTCACGATGCTGGAATCGTCGTTGAACAGAACGTCGCCCTTGAGCGTCGTCTCTCCGGCGAACACCGGCCGGATGACGGCCGGCGTCATGCCTTCGAGCCGCGAATTGAGGTCGAGCGTCAGCTGCCGCGCCGCGCCCTGCCGGGCGACGCTCACGTCGCCCTTCGCCCAGACGTCGGCGCCGGCGGCGAAGTCGAGCTTGGCGTCGAAATTGTCGAGCGGCCCTGCGCCCGTCGAAGGTGAACTTGGCCGGCGGCAGGCCGGGAAGATTGGCGAGATGGGCGAAGATGCCGCCCGCGGGCTCCTCGGAATTGATGCTGACCGTCAGCTTGTCGGTCTGCGGGAACGTAGGTGAGCAGCGCCTTGAGTTGGCCGCCGGCGTCGAGCCGATGCGCGGTCAGGCTGAGATCGAGCCCCTCGGACGGCGGCCCGAGCGTCGCCCGGCCGGCCATGTCGAGGCGCGCCGCCACGCCGACCACCGGCTCGCCGAGCGACAGCTCCTGGATCGCGAAGTCCTTGACGACCACCTTGAGCGGCAGCTCCGGCAGGATCGGCTGCGGCGTGCCGGCGTCGGGCGGCGGGCGCGTCGGAGGGCAGCGGGCGGCGCAGCACCTGCATATGCCCGATCGTCAGCCGATCGACCTCGAGCCGCCGGCTGAGCAGCGCGAGCCGGCTCCAGATCAGCCGCGCCTTGTCGACCTTCAGCCACGGCCCGTCGCGGTCGCGAGATCACGATGTCGCTGATCGTGGAGTCGGACGACAGCACGCCCTCGACCGCGCCGATCGACACGCTCATCGACGGCGAGGAGAGGGCGCGCGAGATGAGGTTGGCGAGCACGCCCTTGTCGGAATCGGCGGCGCGCGCCGGGGCGGCAAGGACGAGCAGCAGCGCGAGGAGGGCGAGCGAGGGCGGGCAACGCTCGCCGCATTAGCGCACGGACACCACCGTCGTCCTGACGAGCGCCGCCGCAGGCGGCGCGTCTCGAAGGACGCTCCAACGGGCGCTGCGCGTCACCAAACGGCCGTCGAGACGCCCGCTTTGCGGGCTCCTCAGGACGAGGACGTGGACTGCTCGCTCTCGCCATCAGAAGGCCTGCCCGATGCTGACATAGATCGCGACCGGGCCGCTGCCGGGGACGCGCTGGAAGGGGAAGGCGACGTCGAGGCGGATCGGGCCGATCGCCGTGTAATAGCGGAATCCGAGCCCGGCGGACTTCGTAGAGCGGCGCGCTGAAGTTCGGCAAGCCGGAGGCGAAGGCGTTGCCGGCGTCGAAGAACGGCACGATCCCGATCGTGTCGGTGATCTTGATCCGCAGTTCCGCCGACGCGTCGAACACGCTGCGGCCGCCGACCACGCCGAAAAGCGTTCTCGGTCCCAGGCTGTCGTAGGCATAGCCGCGCACCGAGCCGCCGCCGCCGGCGTAGAAGCGCCAGTTGGCGGGGATCTCGTCGAGATCGGGCCCCGCGTCCGCGCCCAGGCGCGACGCGGCCGGCGAGCACGTAGCGCGAGTCCGGATCGATCGAATAATAGGTCGAGCCCATCGCCTTGAACTGCGCGAGATTGAGGGTCGAGCCCAAGAATTCGCCAAAGCCGGCGGCGGAGGCGTTGAGCCGAACGCCGGTCGTCGGATCGAGCTTGCTGTCGGTCGTATCGTAATTGGCCGACACCGGCACGCCGACGAGCGTGTAGTTGATGCGGCCCAGCGAATCCGTCGAGACGCCGGTCTGCGCCTTCGATCCCGGCCTGAATCCAGAAATTCTGGCTGAACCGGTGGCGAATCGCCGCCTGTCGCGTCGGCGTCTTCGACCTGGTAGCCGACGAAGCCCACGCCGCTGGTGCTGACCTTCTCGCCGAGCGCGTCGAGCAGGAGGTCGTTGCGCGATCCCCACAAGGCGGGCTTCAGGAAGCTTGCCGAGATGCGCCCGCCGATATCGTGGATCGAGAAGCTTTTGACGCTGTCGGAGGTGATATACCATGGCGGCGCGTAGAAAATGTCGGCCTGCAGGCGCAGCCGCTCGGCGCCGCCGAACACGTTGCGGTCCTCCCAATAGACCTGTCCGGCGGGACCGTTGGTGGTGGAATATTTGGCCGAGGCGCCGACCGCGTAGGGCAGGCGGTCCTCGATGTCGACCTCGTAGGGCAGGCGGCCGTAGGCGTCGAGCGTCTTGCTCTCGATGATGCGCACGCCGCCGACCGCGGGAATTTCGCGCAGGCTCCGGCGCGCGTCGTCGATCGCCTTGGGCGAATAGGGGTCGCCCGGCTCGATGTAGAGAAACGAGCGGGCGATGGCTGGATCGAAGGTTTTCGGCCCGTCCAGCGTCGCTTCGCCGAACGGCGCGACCGGCCCCGGCGCGGCGAAGAACGTCACGTCCATCGTCTCCGTCGCGTGATCGACGACGGGCGCGATCGATAGCACCTTGGCGAGCGGCCGTCCCTGCTTGCGGAAATAGTCGACGATCCGCGCCTCGGCCGCCCTGAGCGCGCTCGCCGCCGCCGGATCGCCGGATTTAAGGCCGACCGCACGCTGCGGCAGCGCGTCTTCCGAATAGACTTCGCCTGCGCCGTTGACGACCTGGATCTCGCGAAGCCGGAACAGCGGGCCGGGATCGACCCTGATCGTCACCGGCGCGGCGGCGCGGTTGCGGTAGCTGTCGGCCGCGCGCCCGAAGGCGGCGACGTTCGGCGATACGATGGTCGAGGCGGCGCCGGCGATCGAGATTTGCACCGTTGCATTGTAGTAGCCGAGGCCCCACAGCGCGTCGAGGATTGCGCCGAAGTCGTTGGTCGCGCGGCGCGCGAGCGCGTCGCCGTCGGGAGGCGGGTCCTTGCGCAGCCGGTAGAGCGAGGAGGCGTCCTGCACCGCATCCTTGATCGATCCGTCGCCGCCGACGACATCGATGGCGACGGAGTAGGAGATGGTGGTCGGCGAGACGGGAGGCGGCGCATCGTCCGAGCCGAACAGGCCGAAAAAATCGAAGGCGCGGGCGCCCTCGACGCCGGCGACGAAGCTCGCGCCCGCAGCGACCGCGGCGACCAACGCCACGCCCAAGCGACCCGGTCCGTTTCGCGAACCCCGGTTCATCAACGCGAACGCCTTACTCCCCGACGAACTCTGGCCAAACTGGCCGGCCGGGGCCTTACATGGACGAGAGCGCTCCGCGCGTCAAAGCTGACAGCGTCGCCGCGGCGCCTGTCGTGCCTCGGGCCAAACGTCGCAGGCGCAATGCGGACCCGCATCCGTCACGAGACTATCCGCAAAATTTTACTCAAATGCGAATAGCGCCGGGAAGGCCGACAATCCCCCTGCGCCGCGAACGGCAACCTTGCGCGCATGCGGGCGCTGACGAATGGTCTTGCGAACGCTGATCTCCGCACATCGAAAGCCTACGCCGACGATTTTGCTTAAGTCCGAACTGAGGCGCGCGAATGCCCCCAGCCCGGCGGCCAAAACCGAGGTCATCCTCCTTGAATGGTTGTTTCTTCGCGCTCGGCGGCGGCGACGGTGGACGATCGGCTGTCAAAAGGCCCGTTCAGCACGACGACGCGCCAGTTGAGCCAGCCCGCGTACGTGACCCAGAGCAGGTAGGGCAGCATGAGCCAGCCGGCGAGCGGCGTGATCCAGAACATCAGGATCACCAGCGGCACGATCGACAGCCAGAACGGGACCCACTCGATGAGGGCCCAGTCGGGGCGCCGCAGCGTAAAGAACAGCGGAACTCCAGAGGACGTTCAGCACGGCGTTGACCGCAAAGAGCCAGATCATGGTCGTCCGGTCCTCGGCGTCGGCCGCGTACCAGCCGACGACGGCGCTTGAGGCGATGAACACGTAGATTAGCGTCCAGCCGGGCCCGAACGCCCAGTCCGGGGGCTTCAGGCGCGGGAACTTCAGGCCCTTGTACCAGGGTCCGACGTTCGTGGCTGCGCCGCCAGCGAAGGCGAGGACCGCCACGCACGCAATCACGACCGCGATCACGGGCCAGCGTTCGGCGAGTGTTTGTATCATGACGGGACGAGCCTCAGGGGGTGGAAAAGGCGACCAACATCAGTCGTCGAGCAAATCAGGCGGGCAACGCATATGGCGCAAGGGGTCCCAGCGTGAACGCCACGATTTACCAAAACGCCAACCGTTAAAGAAACAACCTCTATCGGTAATTAAATGCCGAGAGCTTCTACTCCCTACTACGCATCGCCTAGGAAGTCAGATCTCTCCGGGCGGAGCGATGGCGCACGATAGAAGCGGGCGCGACGCTCCTGGCCACGGATCCCGCGTCCCAATCCTCGATCCGCGACGGCAGCAATACGTCGACGCCGACATTCCATTCCCCCGGCGAATGTTTGCGCTGTTGCGATCCCAGCCCTCGATTTTGCGGCGTGATCATTTGGCCTCCCGCGCAGCGCGACAGGATCGCGTCGCAGGCGGCCTTTATGGCGTCGTGATCGAAACTCATCCGCCCCGTCGACTAAGACCGGTTCGACAATTGGGCGTCGCCAGCGAGCTCATGATTCGGCGCGCGCGGTCGCCGACGCGCTTTCGCGCCTCATGTCGGATCGCGATCTGCTGGAACGATGCAGGGAAACCGCAATGCGCTTTGTCGCCTGTGCCGATCGGCACGAATTGAAGACTTGCGGCCAACTTTAGCCGCTCGCGGTCAGCTCGCCGGCGGCGTCGCCCTATGGAGCAGATTGCTGGCGATGGGATCGATCAAGGCGGCGATTTCATTGCGGAAGACGTAGGCGAACCCAACGCCCGCGACGACGACCGCGAGACCGAGCGCGGCGCCCCAGACCCCGCTGCGCGAACGCGAACCCTCGGTCGGTCGCGGGTCCGGCGGGGAGCGGGGCTGCGGGGCCGCAAGGCTCGAGGCGGCGATAGGCGCGGTCGCGAAGCCCCGATTCGTCGGGAGAATGGCGGCCGGCCACGGCGCCGAATCCGGCATCCGCGCGGCGGCCGGCGGCCGCATCAGCGGAGGCGTCCAGGGAGCCGCGCGATCGCTCGCGGACCGCGAAGGTTCGGCCGCCGGAGCGACGGCGGGCGGCGGGGGCGGTGGAGACGGCGCCGATTCGAGCGCCGTTGCCCCGGCGGGCGGAGCGATGCGCGGCGCGAACCTGTTCTGGGCGAGGGACTCGAGTTCCGCGTCGTTCGGCCCGAGATCCGGCGGCTCGTCGTCCAGCATTTCGGGGAGGTCGGGATCGCCGAAGCTCGCGGCGGCTTCGCCCGCGCTGCGGCCGGCGCGAGCCGCCACGGACGGCTCTTCGATCGACATTGCGCGGGCGCCGGTCGAGGGCGCGGGCTCGGCGACCCAATCGGCGTCGTCGGCGCCGACGAGCGGCGTGAGGATCGCAATCAGCTTGGCGACGTCACGGTCAAAATCGGCGGTCGATAGCGCGACGACAACCGCGTTGGCGGCGTTCGGGTCATTCGGCAAATTTTGGGCCGGGGGTTGTGCGGCGCCGTCCACGAGGACGAGCGCGACCGGAACGCCGGCTTGGACAGCGCCGCGCAGGTCGGACAGCCACCGGTTGACTTCCGCCGTGTTGTCGCCTCGTCCGAGCAGCGCGACGAGCGCCCGATTGGCGGCGAAACGCTCCGGTCGCAAGTGCGAGGCGAAGACGAGGCGGCGGCCGCCGAAACGGGCCGCGAGCCTCGCGCCGACCTCCGCCGCAGCGTCCCGCTCCGCGAGCGGGCGGTAGGTCAGGAGCACGGCGCCGCCTGTCATGCGAGCCTCCCCGCCGACGCAAAATGAATTCTGTGCGGTTCGCCGCGCATCCCCCGATCCGCCTTTGGTCCGTCGAAAGCCGGTCGCCTTGCGGCGCCCGATGAGGTCTCCTTCGCCCGGAAGCGAGCGAAGGTTCCACGGTGCGACCCCGTGTCCCGTGTTCACTTTAGCGCGAACCGCGAGCGCACGCAAAAGCGGCGGCCTATTCAGCCCTTTCAGGAAGAGCTGTCGCGCGTGCGCAACGGCCATGGCGCTCAAAGCATGGCGCTCGTGCGCAAGTTCGCCTTCAACAAGCTGCGCGACGCGACACGCCTCAGCGACGCGTTCCATCCCGAATGGAACTACTCGGTAGTTCCGCGGAGACCAGAATCGTAGCGGTCATCGTTGCGCGTGTCCTAAGTCCGACAGGCTGATAGCCGTAGCCGTGCGCGAGCCCTCGGCGGCCTCAAAAACTGTCATGCCCTTGCGAAAGCGGGCATCCAGGGCCGCAGGTCGCTCCGGGTCGCCCGCTGGCGCGGGGATGACGGGCAGAGGGCCGCGACGAGGCCCAATGCGAACCCGCTTTGCGTCAGCCGAGCTTCATCGAGTTTTTCAGCTCACGCAGGCGATCGAGCTTCTCCTGCGACGCCTGCTTCTGGTCCTCGGCCGCGTCCGCGAGGTCCTCCTCCGCGTTCCGGATCTCCTGGTCGAGATGCGCGGCGTTGAGATCCTCGAACGGGATCGCGGTCTCGGCCAGGATCGTCAGGCCGAGCGGATTGACGTCGGCGAAGCCGCCGCGCACGAACACGCGCAGGTGCTTGCCATTCGCGCCGTCGATGCCGATCACTCCGGGACGGATCGCGGCCACGGTCGGCGCGTGGTCGGCGAGCACCTGGAAGTCGCCCTCGTATCCCGGCACGACCACTGAGTGCGCCGGTCCGCTGAACAAAACCTTGTCGGGCGAGACAAGTTCAAAGGGAAATTGCGCCATCGGCTAAGCCTCGGCTTCCTGTCTGCCTCAAGCCGCTTCCGCGGCGAGCTTCTTGGCCTTTTCGACGGCCTGCTCGATCGTGCCGACCATGTAGAAAGCGGCCTCGGGCAGGCTGTCGTACTTGCCATCGATGATGCCCTTGAATCCCTTTACCGTGTCCTCGATCTTGACCTGGACGCCCGGCGTGCCGGTGAACACCGCCGCCACGTCGAAAGGCTGCGACAGGAAGCGCTCGATCTTGCGGGCGCGGGCGACAATCTGCTTGTCCTCTTCGGAAAGCTCGTCCATGCCGAGAATGGCGATGATATCCTGAAGCGCCTTGTAGCGCTGCAGCACCTGCTGGACCTGACGGGCCACGTCGTAGTGCTCCTGGCCGACGACGGCGGGCGTCAGCATGCGCGAGGTCGAGTTCGAGCGGGTCGACCGCCGGATAGATGCCTTTCTCCGAGATGGCGCGCGACAGCACGGTCGTCGCGTCCAGATGGGCGAACGAGGTGGCGGGCGCCGGGTCGGTCAAGTCGTCCGCGGGCACGTAGATCGCCTGCACCGAGGTGATCGAGCCCTTGGTGGTCGTGGTGATGCGCTCCTGCAGGAGCCCCATGTCGGTGGCCAGCGTCGGCTGATAGCCGACCGCGGAGGGGATGCGGCCGAGCAGCGCCGACACTTCCGAGCCCGCCTGGGTGAAGCGGAAGATGTTGTCGACGAAGAACAGCACGTCCTGACCCTCGTCGCGGAAGTATTCGGCGACCGTGAGTCCCGAGAGCGCAACGCGCATGCGCGCGCCCGGAGGCTCGTTCATCTGGCCGAACACCAGGGCGCACTTCGACTTGACCTTCGAATCGGGGTCGTGCGGATCCGCGTTGACGTTGGACTCGATGAACTCGTGATAGAGGTCGTTGCCTTCGCGGGTGCGTTCGCCGACGCCCGCGAACACCGAGTTGCCTCCGTGCGTCTTGGCGACGTTGTTGATCAGTTCCTGAATGAGCACCGTCTTGCCGACGCCCGCGCCGCCGAACAGGCCGATCTTGCCGCCCTTTGCGTAAGGCGCGAGCAGGTCGACGACCTTGATGCCGGTCACCAGAATCTGCGCTTCCGTCGACTGTTCGACATAGGACGGAGTCGGCTGATGGATCGCGCGGCGGCCGTCCATCGGGATCGGACCGGCCTCGTCGACCGGTTCGCCGATCACGTTCATGATGCGGCCGAGCGTGCCGGCGCCCACAGGAACCGAGATCGGATCGCCGGTATCGGTGACTTCCTGCCCGCGGACCAGGCCCTCGGAAATGTCCATCGCGATGCAGCGGACCTGGTTCTCGCCGAGGTGCTGCGCGACCTCGAGCACCAGACGGTTGCCGTTATTGTCGGTCGTGAGGGCGTTCAGGATCGGCGGCAGGTAGCTGTCGAAATGCACGTCGACGACCGCGCCGATCACCTGGGTGATCCGGCCGGTGGCGTTTGCGATGTTGGCCATAAGCACGTCCTCGTTCTTCAATCTCAAGGTCGCAGCGAGGCGACAGGGGTTGCGTCAGAGCGCCTCGGCGCCCGAAATGATCTCGATCAGCTCCTTGGTGATCATCGCCTGGCGGGTGCGGTTGTAGCGGAGCGTGTACTTCTTCACCATGTCGCCGGCGTTGCGCGTGGCGTTGTCCATCGCGCTCATCTGCGCGCCGAAGAAAGAGGCGGCGTTTTCCAGGAGCGCGCGATAGACGCGCACCGTCAGCGCCTGCGGCAGGAGCTGGGTCAGGATTTCGCTCTCGTCCGGCTCGTAATCATAGCTTGGCGCCTTCTGGTTCTCGGTCGTCTCGCCAAGTTCCGGCGGAATGAGCTGCTGCGCAGTCGGGATCTGGGAAATGACCGACCGGAAGCGCGAGTAGAAGAGCGTGCAGACGTCGAACTCGCCGCTGTCGAACAGCGCGATGACCTTGTCGGCGATCGGCCGCGCCGTCTCGTAGGCGATCGTGCGCACGGCGCGCAGGTCGATCAGCTCCAGGATCTGCTTCTCGTGGGTTCGGCGAAGCTGGTCGTAGCCCTTCTTGCCGACGCAGATGATCTTGACGGTCTTGCCCTCCGCGGCGAGCGCGGTGGCCTTGTCCCGCGCAAGACGGACGATGGAGGTGTTGAACGCGCCGCACAGTCCGCGCTCGCCGGTGCAGACGACGAGGAGGTGGGTCTGGTTCGATCCGGATCCGACCAGAAGACGGGGTCCTTCTCCTCCCGTCGCCGCGCCGGCGAGGTTGGTCAGCACCAACTCGACCCGCTGCGCATAGGGACGCGCGGCCTCGACGGCGCCCTGGGCGCGGCGCAGTTTCGAGACGGCGACCATCTGCATCGCCTTGGTGATCTTCTGCGTCGACTTGACGGAGGCGATCCGGTTTCTGAGTTCCTTGAGGGACGGCATCGATTGGCGTCTCCGCCCCGCGCCTCGTCAAGGCGCGGGGTCCGGTTGATGATCAGGAAATCAGGCGAAGCTCGCGGCGAAGGATTCGACCGCCGACTTGAGCTTGGCTTCGGTCTCCTTGCTCAGATCTGTGGTCGACCGGATCGAATCGAGGATGTCGGGGTGCTTCGAGCGCAGGAAGCCGAGAAGACCATCCTCGAACGGACGCACCTGGTTCAGCGCCAGCTTGTCGAGGTAGCCGTTGACGCCGGCATAGATCACGCAAACCTGCTCTTCCATTTTGAGCGGGGAAAACTGCGACTGCTTGAGGAGTTCGGTCAGACGCGAACCGCGGTTGAGCAAGCGTTGCGTCACCGCGTCGAGGTCGGAGCCGAACTGGGCGAAGGCCGCCATCTCGCGGTACTGGGCGAGTTCGCCCTTGATCTTGCCGGCGACCTTCTTGGTCGCCTTGGTCTGCGCCGAGGAACCAACGCGGGACACCGACAGACCGACGTTCACCGCCGGACGGACGCCCTGATAGAAGAGATCGGTCTCAAGGAAGATCTGCCCATCCGTGATCGAAATGACGTTGGTCGGGATGTAGGCCGAGACGTCGTTGGCCTGCGTCTCGATGATCGGCAGGGCGGTCAGCGACCCGGAGCCGAAGTCCTTGCTGAGCTTGGCGGCGCGCTCGAGCAGACGGGAGTGGAGGTAGAACACGTCGCCCGGATACGCCTCGCGGCCGGGAGGGCGGCGGAGCAGGAGGGACATCTGGCGATAGGCGACCGCCTGCTTCGACAGGTCGTCGTAGATGATGACGGCGTGCATGCCGTTGTCGCGGAAGAACTCGCCCATCGCGCAGCCGGAGAACGGCGCGAGGAACTGCATCGGCGCAGGATCCGAGGCGGTGGCGGCGACGACGATCGAATATTCCAGCGCGCCGTTTTCCTCGAGCACCTTGACGAACTGGGCGACGGTCGAGCGCTTCTGGCCGACCGCGACGTAGACGCAATAGAGCTTCTTGCTCTCGTCGTCGCCCTGGTTGAGCGGCTTCTGGTTGAGGATCGTGTCGAGCGCGATCGCGGTCTTGCCGGTCTGGCGGTCGCCGATGATCAGTTCCCGCTGGCCGCGGCCGATCGGGATCATCGCATCGATGGCCTTGAGGCCGGTCGCCATCGGCTCGTTGACCGATTTGCGCGGAATGATGCCGGGCGCCTTGACGTCGACGCGGGCGCGCCTCGTCGCGTTGATCGGGCCCTTGCCGTCGATCGGATTGCCGAGCGCGTCGACGACGCGGCCGAGCAGTTCCTTGCCGATCGGCACGTCGACGATTGCGCCGGTGCGCTTGACGGTCTGGCCTTCCTTGATCTCGCGGTCGGTGCCGAAGATCACGATGCCGACGTTGTCGGTTTCGAGGTTGAGCGCCATGCCGCGCGTGCCGTTCTCGAACTCGACCATCTCGCCGGCCTGCACCTTGTCGAGGCCGTAAGCGCGGGCGATGCCGTCGCCGACGCTCAGCACCTGGCCGACCTCGGTGACCTCCGCCTCGGCGCCGAAGTTGGCGATCTGGCTCTTGAGAATCGAAGAAATTTCTGCGGCGCGGATATCCATCAGCCGACCTCTTTCATGGCTAGGCGAATTGCGTTGAGCTTGGTTCGGAGCGAGCCGTCGACCATTCGCGAGCCGAGCTTGACGATCAGGCCGCCGATGATCGAGGGGTCCACTTTGGCGTCGAGGTGGACGTCCCGGCCGCCCGACGCGGCCTTGAGCTGGTCTTTGAGCGCCTCGAGGTTCTCGCCCGAGAGCGTGGAGGCGCTGGTCACTTCGGCCCGCGTCACGCCGCGGCTTGCATCATAAAGCTTGCGATAGTCGGCGATCATCTCACGAAGGACGAAGAGCCGCCGCTTCACCGTCACGAGCCGGACGAAGTTCGCAGCAATTCCGGTGATCCCCTCCCTCGCGAGGATCGCATCCAGCGCTTTGAGCTGATCGTTGGCGGAGAAGACGGGGCTGCGCACGACCCGCTCGAGATCCGGGCTTTGGGCGATCAGGGCGTCGAGCTTCTCCAGCGCCTCGGCGACCTGTTCGGTCTGGCGGTCGTCCTGGGCAAGCGAGAATAGGGCGGAAGCGTAGCGGCCGGCGACGCCGGAAACGAGTGTGTCCTCTTGTGCCAAAACCCGTCACCTCGTGAAGGCGTCGCTTGCTTGCGGCGATTGCGTGTGGAAACTCGCCAACCCTAGGAATTCGTTATGATTCCGCTTCGCGTAAGCGCGTGCGGGCCGATCCGACCCCAAGGGCGGGCGTTGCCTAACATAGGAGATTTTCAGGCGCAACGTCGAAACCCCGAGAATCCGGGGACCTCGACCAAAGGCGGAAACCCACGAGCCGAGGCTTTGCGCGCGGCGACCGCCCGAAATCGGTTCCCTTCCCCCGCGCGCCCTGCTATCCCGGCTGGCCATGACCGCCCACCGACTTGAAAATATCCGCAACTTCTCGATCGTCGCCCATATCGACCACGGCAAGTCGACGCTCGCCGACCGGCTGATCCAGGAGACCGGAACCGTGGCGGAGCGCGACATGGTCGAGCAGGTGCTCGATTCGATGGACATCGAGCGCGAGCGCGGCATCACCATCAAGGCCAACACCGTCCGCCTCGAATACAAGGCCAAGGACGGCAAGACCTACATTTTGAACCTCATGGACACCCCCGGCCACGTCGACTTCGCCTACGAGGTGTCGCGCTCGCTCGCCGCCTGCGAGGGCTCGCTGTTGGTGGTCGACGCGAGCCAGGGGGTCGAGGCCCAGACGCTCGCCAACGTCTATCACGCGCTCGATGCGGGGCATGAGATCGTCCCGGTCCTCAACAAGATCGACCTTCCGGCGGCCGAGCCCGACCGGATCAAGCAGCAGATCGAGGACGTGATCGGCCTCGACGCCTCGCAGGCGGTGGCGATCTCGGCCAAGACCGGCCTCAATATCGAAGCGGTGCTCGAAGCGATCGTCGCCCGCCTGCCGCCGCCGAAAGGCGACGACAAGGCGCCGCTCAAAGCCCTGCTGGTCGACAGCTGGTACGACGCCTATCTCGGGGTCGTGGTGCTGGTGCGCGTCCTCGACGGGTTCATCAAGAAGGGCATGCGCATCCGGATGATGGCGGCGGACGCCGCCTACGAGGTCGACCGGATCGGCGTCTTCCGTCCCAAGATGACGGAAACCGACCAACTCGGCCCCGGCGAGGTCGGCTACATCACCGCCCAGATCAAGCAGGTCGCCGACACCAGGGTCGGCGACACGATCACCGACGACAAGCGTCCGACAGCGCATGCGCTGCCGGGCTTCAAGCCGGCCCAGCCGGTGGTGTTCTGCGGCCTCTTTCCGGTGGACGCCGCCGACTTCGAGGCTCTGCGCGCCGCGATGGGCAGGCTCCGCCTCAACGACGCGAGCTTCTCCTACGAGATGGAGACCTCGGCCGCGCTCGGCTTCGGTTTCCGTTGCGGCTTCCTCGGCCTCCTGCATCTCGAGATCATCCAGGAGCGGCTCGAGCGCGAGTTCAACCTCGATCTCATCGCCACCGCCCCCTCGGTCATCTACAAGATCGTGCTGACCGACAAATCCGTGCTCGAGATGCACAATCCGGCCGACATGCCCGATCCGGTCAAGATCGCCGAGATCCAGGAGCCCTGGATCAAGGCGACCATCCTCACCCCCGACGATTATCTCGGCGCGGTCCTGAAGCTGTGCCAGGACCGGCGCGGGACCCAGGTCGACCTCAACTACGTGGGAAAGAGGGCGATGGTGGTCTACGAACTGCCGCTGAACGAGGTGGTGTTCGACTTCTACGACCGGCTCAAATCCATCTCCAAGGGCTACGCCTCCTTCGACTACCAATTGACCGACTACCGTCCTGGCGATCTCGTCAAAATGTCGATTTTGGTCAACGGCGAACCGGTCGACGCGCTCTCGATGCTGGTCCATCGCGACCGGGCCGAAGCCCGCGGCCGGGCGATGGTGGAGAAGCTCCGGGAGCTGATCCCGCCGCACATGTTCCAGATCCCGGTCCAGGCCGCGATCGGCGCGAAAATCATCGCCCGCGAGACGATCCGCGCCCTGCGCAAGGACGTCACCGCCAAATGCTACGGCGGCGACGCCACCCGCAAGCGCAAGCTTCTGGATAAGCAGAAGGCCGGCAAGAAGCGGATGCGCCAGTTCGGCAAGGTCGAGATCCCCCAGGAAGCGTTCATCGCGGCGCTCAAGATGGACAGTTGAGCGGCCGTACGGCGCCAGATCCCTTCTCCGGCTTCGCGCGGCGAGGGGGCGCTTCACAGGACGAATAGCGCGCGGCGGCGATGCGCATGGGAGCCAGTCCGGCCCACGATCGGTTTCCTACGCGCGGAAAGCCTGATCGATTCAGACCAACTCCACCCGCGCCCGATGCCCGGCGGCGGAGGCGAGGCGGCGGTCGCGGGTCAGCAGCGGCGCCTGCAAGACTTCGGCGAGCGCGACATAGACGGCGTCATAGGCGGTGACATTGTCTCGCAATTCCCAGACCCGCGGCAGCAGCAGGTCATGCGGATAGCGTCGGATGGGGAGGTCAGCGAGGTCGTCCAGCGCCTGCCGGCCGCGCCCGGCGCCGAGGTCGCCATTGCGCGCATACCGGCGCAGGACCTGCGCCGCCTCGACGTCGATCAAATGCGGCGCGTGCAGCGTCTCTCCCGACGCGAACAACCGCCGCTCGACGCCAGCCGCGGCGGGCGTCCGCAAGAGGACTTCGAGCAAAGCCGAAGCGTCGACGACGATCACGATCCTTCGCGCTCGGCCCGGACGGCGTCCGCGGGTGGCTGCGAGGGCGTTATCGGCTCGCGGCTTGCGAGCCGTGCGCGCAAGTCCTCGATCGTCGGCCTGTCTGCGGATTCGCGGATTTCGCCGAGCAAATATTCGGATAGCGACCGTCCGGCCAGCGCAGCCCTGGCCTTCAGCTTGCCGTGGAGCGCGTCCGGAACATTCCGCACTTGCAGCGTCTTTGTCATGCAGAATGCATATTTGCATGCGAAACGCATGTCAATGAGCAGCGGCGTTCGCCCTGCGGACGCCCATGCGCTAGCATCGCCCCGGACCGCCCGGCGGGGACGGCGCTTTTGAGGGTGGGGCAAAGCCCGCCCGATCCAGGCCGCGCTGGCGTCGGCCGCAAGCTTCATGGTCGGGGCGGCCATGCTGCTGATCGTGACCGCGCTCGCCCCGGAGGCCGCGCTCCTTTACGCCGTGCCGGCGGCGTCGCTGCTCGTTCTTGCCGCTCTCGGGGCGCTCGCGGCGTGGACGGGCGGCGCGCCGAGCGCATTGGGGGCTCTGCGGGTCACGTTCTGGGGCGCGCTGGCGATGGGCGTCACCGCGGGCGCGGGCGCGCTGTTCGGGGCAGTCGTTTAAGCCCCCGCCTGATCCTCGATCCGACCGAGGCTCTCCTCGCGGCCGAGCACCGTCAGCACGTCGAAAATGCCGGGCGAGGTGGTGCGGCCGGTCAGCGCCGCGCGGAGGGGCTGGGCGACGGCGCCGAGTTTGAGGCCGGTCTCCTCGGCGTAGGCGCGCACCACGGCCTCGAGGGCAGGGACGGTCCACTCCGCGGCGGCGAGCCTCGGCGCGAGCGCCGCAAGATGCGCCTTGCCGCCCTTCTCGAGGATGTCGAAGGCTTTCTGGTCCATTGGCAAAGGCCGGGTCGCGAACAAAAAGCCCGCGCCGTCGAGCAGCTCGACCAGCGTCTTGGCGCGCTCCTTCAGGCCCGGGATCGCCGCTCGCAACTGCGCGCGCTTCGTGTCGTCGAGTTCGGCGAGAACCTCCGGGCCGCCCGGCAGGTAGGGGAGGGTATCGATCAGCGCGGCGAACAGTTCGTCGTCGGTGGCGGCCCGCATGAAATGGCCGTTCATGTTGTCGAGCTTGGCGGTGTCGAAGCGCGAGGGCGAGCGGCCGATGGCGTCGAGATCGAAGGCGGCGACGAGTTCGTCGGCGGAAAAGAACTCCTTGTCGCCAAAACTCCAGCCGAGCCGCACCAGATAGTTGCGCAACGCCGCGGGCAGATACCCCATGGCGCGGTAGGCCTCGACGCCGAGCGCGCCGTGGCGCTTGGACAGTTTCGCGCCGTCGGCCCCATGGATCAGCGGGATATGCGCCCAGACGGGGACATGCCAGCCGAGCGCCTGATAGATCTGGGTCTGGCGGGCGGCGTTGGTCAGATGGTCGTCGCCGCGGATGACATGGGTCACAGCCATGTCGTGGTCGTCGACCACCACCGCCAGCATGTAGGTCGGATTGCCGTCCGAGCGCAAGAGCACCAGGTCGTCGAGGTCCTTGTTGGCGAAGGTCACCTTGCCCTGCACCCTGTCGTCGATGACCGTCTCGCCCTCCTGCGCGGCCCGGAGCCGAATGACCGGAGCGACGCCGGCGGGCGCCTCCGACGGGTCGCGGTCGCGCCAGCGGCCGTCGTAGCGCATCGGCTTGCCCTCCCGCCGCGCCGTCTCGCGCATCTCCTCGAGCTCGGCGGGGCTCGCGTAGCAGCGATAGGCCGCGCCTATGGAGAGCATTTCGTCGACGACCTCGCGATGTCGCGAAGCGCGCTCGAACTGGCTGATCGCGTCGCCGTCCCAGTCGAGCCCGAGCCACTGGAGCCCGTCGAGGATCGCGTCCACGGCGGCTTCCGTCGAGCGCTCGCGGTCGGTGTCCTCGATCCGCAACAGGAACGTGCCCGCCGAACCGGCGTGCGTAGAGCCAGTTGAACAAGCGCCGTGCGCGCGCCGCCGATGTGGAGGAATCCGGTCGGGGAGGGCGCGAAACGGGTGACGACGTGGGACATTTGGGAAGGGCTCGGATGAAGCGAGGAAGCGAGCCGGCGTGTCTAGCAGACGGGGGCGGAGAGGCAAAGGTTCCTATCACGCCCGCGGTTCGCGGTGATGACAAATGGCTTGCGCGCTCGCGCCGCATTCCCAAGGGCGCGCGGGCGGTGATAGCGTCAT
The DNA here is from genome assembly GCA_963783275.1 of uncultured Alphaproteobacteria bacterium. Classification (GTDB taxonomy): domain Bacteria; phylum Pseudomonadota; class Alphaproteobacteria; order Rhizobiales; family Beijerinckiaceae; genus Roseiarcus. The sequence goes on from CAWANA010000017.1 coordinate 273,866, forward strand.
GCGGCGCAAGGGAGCGCCTGAGGCGCGGCGATGGACTTCATCTTCATGTTGACCCGCGACGACGCGACCGTCGCCAATGCGCTCGACCTCGTGGATGAGGTCAGGCCTCTCGGCCTCGAGCATATCGGATTCAAGGATATCGGCGCGGATGCGGAGACGTTGCGGCGGCTCGTCGCCGGCATCCGCCGCTCCGGCGCGTCGGTGTGGATGGAGATCGTCTCGACCTCGCGCGCGGACGAACTGCGTTCGATCGCGCTCGGGCGCGACCTCGGCGTCGATTTTTTGATGGGGGGCGTGGGAGCGGAGGAGGGCGTTCGCATCCTCGAAGGCAGCCCGACGCGCTACCTGCCCTTCGCCGGAAGGCCGGCCGGCCATCCGACAAAGCTCGGCGGGGCGGACGCAAGAGGTGGAGGCGCATTGCCGCGCCTTCGCGAGGCTCGGCTGCGCGGGCGTGGATATTCTCGCCTACCGGGCGACCGAGGCCGAGCCGCTCGATCTCGTCGCGGCCTGCCGCCGCGGCTTTGCCGACAAGGGCCTGGTGGTGGCCGCGGGCTCGATCGATTGCGCCGAGCGGGTCGATCGCCGTCTGCGCCGCCGGCGCCGACGCCTTCACCATCGGCACCGCGGCGATCGACGGCTCTTACGCGCCCGGCGCGGGGCCGCTGCAAGCGCAGCTCCGCGCTGTGCTTGGGGATTGCGGGGCGGCGGACGCGAGGCGATGAAGCGCTCGCAAGCGACAGCGCCCGCCGCCTTTCAAGGCGACGGGCGCGAAGCGTCGTAGGTTTTGTCGCGTCAGGCCGCGCGCGGCAGGCGGCGAGCGGCGTCCGTTGCGCCCGGAACGGGCGTCGGAACCAGTGCGAAGGCGCCGTCTCCGACCAGCGCGACCGTGATCAGCCCGACGATCCAGAGCGCCGGGAACTCCCAGCCGCCGTTCGGGCTCGTGAAGAAGAAGCCCGCGTGGATGTGGACGGTGAGGATCGCGCCGAGCAGGATCGGAACCGTCGCCAGCGCCGCGAGCCGCGGCCACACGCCGATGAGCAGCGCGACAGCGCCGAGAAGCTCCCAGACGATGGTGAAATAGGCGAGCGCCGGCGGCAGGCCAACCGAGCCGAAGAACTGCGCGGTCCCGGCCGGGGTGAAGACGAAAATCTTAAGGCCGGCGTGAGCGAAGAAGAGGAGGGCGAGCGCGAGGCGAAGAAGGAACACGCCATAGGGCGCGGTGCGATTGTCGATCATGGCTAATCCCAAGGGTGAGTGGACGATGGCGCCATTATCGCCGGGATCTCCAACGAGACAATCCGCATATGAGACGACTTACTGTTGCAGATCAAACAACAGTCGAGCGCGCCTGCGAGTTCCGCATGCGGGCGCCGAAGCGACGGCGCACGGGTCGGGCGTCGCCGGGCGCCTCTTTCCTCCGCGCCCGCCTCGTGCTTATGTTGACGCATGGGCACTTCGGGGCGCGCGGGCGTTCTGGCGGCCGCCGCAGGGCTGTCGCGCGCCGCCGCTTGGGCGCCCGGACTGGCGCAAGGCCTTCGACGGCGCGCTCGCGCGCGAGGTCGAGGAGCGGCGGTTCTTCCTCTGGCTGCCGGTCGCGGCGATGGCGGGCGTCGCGCTCAATCTCTCCGCCGACCGCGAGCCGGCGCTCTGGGCGCCGATCGCGCTGACCCTCGTCTTCTCGGCCTCGCGTTTCTCGCGCGCGCGCGCCCGGTCGCGTTCGGCGTGACGCTCGCGCTCGCCGCGCTGTTCGCCGGCTTCCTCGCCATGTCGCTGCGCACCGCGCGCGTGGCGGCGCCGGTGCTCGACCGCATCCGCATCGTGTCGCTGACCGGCATACGTCGAGGAGGTCGACCTGAGGCCGGTCGGCGCGCGCATGGTGATCGCGGTCGCAGCGCGCCGACGGCATGCCGGCGGACAAGGTTCCGGCGCGCGTCCGCGTCACGACGCGCAAGACGCCCGATCGCGGTCGCGGGCGATTTCGTTGCGCTGAAGGCGCGCCTCCTGCCGCCCTCGCACGCGTCGCTGCCCGGGCGGCTACGACTTCGCCCGCGACGCGTTCTTCGCCGGCGTCGGCGCGGTCGGCTCGACGCTCGGCGCGATCCAGGTCCTGCCGCCGCCGGAGGACGCGAGCCTTCGCCAGCGCTTCGCCGCGGCGATCGACCACGCCCGCAACCGCCTCGCCGTGCGGGTCGACCGGATCATCGGCGGCGACGAGGGCGCGATCGCCGCCGCCATGGTGACGGGCAAGCGCGACTTCCTCAGTCGAACGACGCCAAGGACCTCATCCGCGAGGCCGGCATCTTCCACATCATCACCATTTCCGGCGTGCAGATGACGCTGGTCGCGGGCATTTTCTTCGTCGTCACGCGCCGGCTGCTCGCGCTGTCGCCGACGCTGGCGCTGAACTACCCGATCAAGAAATGGGCGGCGCGTCGTCGCCATGGCGGGCTCGCTCCTCTACGACGTCGCGACCGGCTCGCGCGTCGGCACCGAGCGGGCGCTGGTGATGACGCTGATCGTGCTCGGCGCGGTCGATCATCGACCGGCGCGCGCTGACCATGCGCAACCTCGCCTTCGCCGTCTTCGCGGTCATCGTCATCGAGCCCGAGGCGATTCTCGGCGTCAGCTTCCAGCTCTCGTTCGCCGCGGTCGCGGCGCTGGTCGCGGTGATGGAGGCGCGGCTCGCCGGGCATGGAGACCGATCCCGATCCCGTTCCTGCCGCAGCGGGGCCGGCCGCCGCCGCGGACCCTGCTCATCGGCGAGATCCTGCACAAGCCGCTGGCGCTGCTGCTCGCCACCGCCTGCGCGACCAGCGCGACCGCCTCGTTCATGGCCTATCATTTCCACGATCTCAGCCCCTATGTGCTGATCGGCAATCCGCTGACGCTGTCGATCATCGAGTTCTTCGCCGTGCCGGGCGCGCTCCTCGGCGCGGCGCTCTATCCGCTCGGGCTCGACGCGCCGGTCTGGCTCTACGTCGGGCTCGGCATCAGGTTCATCCTGTGGGTCGCGCGCTTCATCGCCGAGGCGCCGGGCTCGACCGTGCACCTGCAGGGCGTTCGCGCCCTACGCGCTGCCGTTCCTCGCGCTCGCCGTGATCAGCGCGACGATCTGGCGGACATGGGTCTTTCGCTCGAGCGCCATTCCCCTCGCGCGTCGTCGGCCTGATCGGCGCGATGCAGCGGGCCGCGCTACGACGTCCTCGTCGCGCCGTCGGGCGAGCAGGCGGCGGTGCGCGACGCCGACGGCAAGCTGATGATCGTCGGCAAGCGCTTCAACGCCTTCGCCGCCGAGCAATGGCTGGCCGCCGACGGCGACGGACGCGACCCGCGCAGGCGCGCGATCCCGGACGCGCCCTGCGACCGGCTCGGCTGCGTCGCCGCGCTGCCCGAGGGCGAGTCGATGAGCCTTCGTCGTCCTCGACCGCATGGCGTTCGACGAGGATTGCGAGCGCGCCGAGATCGTGGTGAGCGCGCTGACCGCGCCCGCCGACTGCGCGCGAAATTCGTGCTCGACGAGAAGGCGCTGGCCAGGCTCGGCGCGGTCGGGCTGACGCTGGCGCGAGGACGGCGGCTTCGCGCTCACAGCCGACCGCGCGACGCTGCAGAACCGCCCCTGGTCGCCCGCGCCCGCGCCGGCGCTCGACGACCGGATCGTGCGCCCGGGCCATGCGACGACGCACGGGGCGGAGCCGGGGGAGGGGGAGGAGGGACTGCCGGCGCGACCTTAGCGTGACCTCGGGACCTTGCAAATAATGCAAGAATGCATTACAGTTGTCGATATGAGGCCAGTCATGACCACTTTGACCGTCACCGCCCGCGGGCAAGTCACGTTCCGAAAGGATATCCTGGCGCATCTCGGCGTTGAGCCGGGCGGCAAGATCCAAGTCGATCTGCTTGCCGGACGGGCGCGCCGAAATCGACGGCGGAGCGGTCGGACGCGTTCGTTTCGCGAGCTCCAGGGCTTCCTGAAAGGACAAGACCAGCGGCGCGCGGCTCACGCATCGAGGAGATCGAGGAGGCGATCGCCGAAGCGGGCGCAACCGCGGGCGCCGGCGAGGAATGAAGATCACAGCGGACACGAACGTGTTGCTGCGCGTGGTCTGGGCGACGACGCGACGCAGAGCGCGCTTGCGATCGAGGCGCTCGAAGGCGCCGAGAGGGTCGCGGTCAGCCTGCAGGCGCTGTGCGAATTCGTATGGGTTCTCAGCGCCGCTACGAGACAGTCCCGCGCCGACATCGCGGCGCGATCCGCGGCCTTATGGAGACGCGCAACGTCGTCGTCGACCGGCCTGCGGTCGAATGGGGCCTCGCCGCGCTCGAAGCCGGCGGCGACTTCGCAGACGGCGTGATCGCTTTCGACGGCGCCGCGCTCGGCGCGGACACGTTCGTCTCCTTCGACCGCAAGGCCGTATCCGTGCTCGAAGCCCACGGACGGCGAGCAAAGCTCCTGACGTGAGGCCGCGCAGACAACGAATGCCGGTCCGCGGCTTGCCCTTTCCCCGTCTGTGGGGCCATAAGGCCGGTTTCGCGGGGCCTCGCGCCCCGTCCGATTCGCACGCCCGAAGCGAGCCCCCATGCGCCTCACCCGCTATTTTCTGCCCATCCTCAAGGAAACGCCGAAAGAGGCGGAGATCGTCTCGCACCGGCTGATGCTGCGCGCCGGCATGATCCGTCAGGAGGCGGCGGGCATCTACGCCTGGCTGCCGCTCGGCCTGCGCGTCTTGCAGAAGATTTGCGCCATCGTGCGCGAGGAGCAGAACCGGGCCGGCGCGATCGAACTTCTGATGCCGACGCTGCAATCGGCCGACCTCTGGCGCGAATCCGGCCGCTACGACGACTACGGCAAGGAGATGCTGCGCATCCGCGACCGGCACGAGCGCGACATGCTGTACGGGCCGACCAACGAGGAGATGATCACCGAAATCTTCCGCTCGACCGTGCGCTCCTACAAGGATCTGCCGCTAAACCTCTACCACATCCAGTGGAAGTTCCGCGACGAGGTGCGGCCGCGCTTCGGCGTCATGCGCTCGCGCGAGTTCCTGATGAAGGACGCCTATTCGTTCGACCTCGACCAGGCGGGCGCGCGCCATTCCTACAACCGGATGTTCACCGCGTATCTGCGCACCTTCAAGCGCCTCGGCCTCACCGCCATTCCCGATGATGGCCGACACCGGCCCGATCGGCGGCGACCTCAGCCACGAGTTCATCATTCTCGCCTCGACCGGCGAGAGCGAGGTCTTCTGCCACAGGGACTATCTCACCTTCGACACGCCGCCCGAGACCATCGACTTCGACGACGCCGCGACCATGCAGGGCGTGTTCGACAAATGGACCTCGCTCTATGCGGCGACGTCGGAGAAGCACGACGCCGCGGCGTTCGAAGCGCTGCCGGAAGACGGCGCGCATTTCGGCGCGCGGCATCGAGGTCGGCCATATTTTCTACTTCGGAACGAAATACTCCGGGCCGATGAAAGCCGTCGTCAATGGACCTGACGGCAAGGAGACATCCGTCCACATGGGCTCTTACGGCATCGGCCCGAGCCGGCTCGCGGCGGCGCTGATCGAGGCGAACCACGACGAGGCCGGCCCGATCTGGCCCGACGCGGTCGCCCCGTTCCGCGTCGGCCTGATCAATCTCAAGGTCGGCGACGCGGCGACCGACGGCGCGTCGAAGCGCATCCATCAGGCGCTGGAAAGCGCGGGGGTGGACGTGCTCTACGACGACCGCGACGAGCGGCCGGGCGCGAAATTCGCCACCATGGACCTCGTCGGCGCGCCGCATCAGGTGATCGTCGGCCCGAAGAGCCTCGCCGACGGCAAGGTCGAGCTGAAGACCCGCCGCACCGGCGAGCGCGAGCTCGTCAGCGTCGAGGCGGCGATCGACAAGCTCGGCGGCAAGGCGTGATGGCGCTTCAGTTCGCCATTGCGAGGAGCGAAGCGACGAAGCAATCCATGCCGCCGCGTCCGATGGCATGGATTGCTTCGCTGCGCGCGCAATGACGGTGATGGGAGTTCCTGCGTGACTTCGTCGTCCGCCGCCGCCGTCGAAACCGCCGCCGCTTCGCGCGCGACGCGGCCGTTCGCGCCGTTCGAGTGGATGGTCGCGTTCCGGTATCTCGCGCGCGCGCAACGCCCAGAAATCGATCTCGGTGATCGCCGGCTTCTCCTTTCTCGGCATCGTGCTCGGGGTCGCGGCGCTGATCGTCGTCATGTCGGTGATGAACGGCTTCCGCCACGACCTCATGGAGAAGATGATCGGCCTCAACGGCCACATGTTCCTGCAGGGGATCGAAGACGCCGCTGACCGACTACGACGCGGTGACGGAGCGGGTGAGCAAGGTTCCCGGCGTGACGCTGGCGCTGCCGCTGGTCGAGGGCCAGGCCTTCGCCACCACGCAATACGGCTCGGCGGGCGCGCTGGTGCGCGGCATCGCGCCAGCAGGACCTCGAGCGCCTGCCGGGCGTCGCGGGCCACATCACCCAAGGGCTCGCTCGACGGGTTCGACGCGGGGCAGGGGGTCGCGGTCGGCGCCAAGCTCGCCGAGCACCTGGGCGCTGCAGGGTCGGCGACAAGGTGACGATCATCGCGCCCCACGGCGCCGAGACGCCGTTCGGCGTCACGCCGCGGATGAAGAGCTATCCGGTCGCGGCGATCTTCCAGATCGGCATGGCGACCTTCGACAACACCTTCATCTTCATGCCGCTCGCCGAGGCGCAGACCTTCTTCAATCAGGAGGGCCAGGCCAACGTCATCGAGGTCTATGTCGCCAACCCCGACGACATGGACGCGATGCGCCGGAGAATCGAGCCCGCCCAGCAGCGGCCGATGATCGACACCGACTGGCGCCAGCTCAACCGCAGCTTCTTCGACGTGCTGGCGGTCGAGAGCAACGTGATGTTCGCGATTCTGGCGCTGATCATGCTGGTCGCGGCGCTCAACATCATTTCGGGCCTCATCATGCTGGTGCAGGACAAGGCCCGCGCCATCGCGGTCCTGCGCACCATGGGCGCGACGCGCGGCGCGATCATGCGCATCTTCCTCATCACCGGCGCGACGATCGGCGTCGTCGGCACCTTCGTCGGGCTCATCCTCGGCCTGATCGTCGCCTACAATGTCGAGCCGATCCGGCGGTTCCTGTCGTGGCTGACCGGCCAGAACCTGTTTCCGTCGGAATTCTACTTCCTGTCGCAGCTTCCCTCGCGGGTCGAGACGACGGACGTGCTCGCCGTGGTGGGGCTGGCGCTCCTGCTCTCGATCGCGGCGACGATCTATCCGTCGTGGCGGGCGGCCAAGCTCGATCCGGTGGAGGCGCTGCGCTATGAATGACGCGGGCCGCTTCGCCGCGCTGGCGCTCGAACGCGGTCGAGCGCCGCTACGGCCGCGGCGAGACGACGGTCGAGGTGCTGAACGGCGCTTCGCTCACCCTCTACGCCGGCCAGTCGGTCGCGCTGATCGCGCCGTCGGGCGCGGGCAAGTCGACGCTCCTGCATCTCGCGGGCCTGCTCGAGCGGCCGAGCGCCGGCGAGGTCGAGGTCGGCGGCGCGCCGACCTCGACCATGAACGACGATCAGCGCACGGGGCTAAGGCGCAGCCAGATCGGCTTCGTCTACCAGTTCCATCATCTCCTGCCGGAATTCTCGGCGCTGGAAAATCTCGTCCTGCCGCAGATGATCGCCGGCCTGCCGCGCGCCGAGGCGGCGAAGCGGGCGCGCGAACTCCTCGCCTATCTCGGCCTCGCCAAGCGCGAGACGCCACCGGCCGGCCGAGCTTTCGGGCGGCGAGCAGCAGCGCGTCGCCATCGCGCGCGCGGTCGCCAACAGCCCGCGCATCCTGCTCGCCGACGAACCGACCGGCAACCTCGACCCGAAGACGGCGGGCCACGTGTTCGACACGCTGGCGTCGCTCGTGAAGGCCACCGGCCTCGCGGCGCTCATCGCCACCCACAACATGGACCTCGCCGCCCGCATGGACCGGCGCGTGACGATCCGCGACGGGCAGGTCGCGGAGGTGGGGTAGGGGCAGCGCTCGCTATTATGCCATAATCATGCTGTGCAATCGTGCTTGTCTGGTGCGGAGATTGCGCCCGACGTTAGGGCGGTCGCATCATGCGCCGGCGTTCGCGCGAGCGAGCCGCACCGGCCAAGCGAGCGCATCCGGCAGAGCCTGCGCCAAACTGTTCGCGAAAGCCGAGGCGGTTTCGCTGTTCCAGGCGGACTGGACCACCGGCGCAAGGACGACGCCGACGCCGACGAGACAGATGATGAGAATGAGCGCAATGAACAGGCGCATGACGCCGCTCCCGGTCCTTTGGGACAGAAACAACGCTTGGCGTCTGCAATCGTTCCCGCGGAGGGCCGGTACGCCGCCTTTCAGGTCCCTGGCGGCCTGAAGGGAACCGGCTTCTTGAGCGCGGCGTCCATCTCCTCCGGCGTTATCAGAACGACGGTCCTCGTCGACACCGCGCCGCTCTGGCCGGCCGCAACCGCGATCGCGGCTGCAGAGGCGTTGTCCGGCAGATCGACGGTGATGTAGAAGTCGTCCGATCCGAAGCCGTAGTAAAACGCATCGAGCTTTCCGCCGACGCTTTCCGCCAGCTTGGCGACGGCTGTCCGCCGCCCGGCGGCCCCATCCTTCGCAAGGCCTTTGGCCCCCTCGTGGGTATAGCTTCCGATGTAAAGGTACTTGGGCATCGCGCAGTCCTCCCATGTCCGCCGCATCGACGGCCGTTCGTTTTAGAAGGCGTCGCGAACCTTGAGATCCGGCGCCGCGGACATTGCGCGCAGCTTTGCCCGAGCGGTCAAGTTCGTTCTCTCGATGTTTTCGTTCGGCAGTCCTGCGACCCTCGGTATCATCAGAGCACGAACGGGATCAGCGCCGGCACGCGCTCGGCGTAGCGTCCCGTAGGCCTCGCCGAACTGCCGGCGCATGACCGCCTCCTCGAGCCTCAGCTTGCGCCAGAAGGAGGCGGCGGCGATCGCGACGGCGAGCACGCCCCGCCACTCGCCGACCGCCAGCGCCGTCCCGGCGAACATCAGGAGGAGGCCGGTATAGATCGGATGCCGGACCCATCGATAGGGCCCTTCGACGATGAGTTCGTGGTCGTGCTTGACCTGGACGAAGTCGCTCCAGTTGCCCGCGAGCGTGAACCGGGCCCAGACGCTGAACAGGAGACCCGCGAAAGTCAGCGCGGCGCCGAGCGCGGCGGGCCAGATCGCGAGCGGGACGAACCGGCTCGTCGAGCACGGCGAACGGAACCCGGGGCGCCGCGAGGAGATATCCGGCGAGGAGCAGCGGGACGAGATGCGAAAGCCGCGACGCCAAGCTCTCGGACTGCGCCGGCGCCTTCACTCGGCGGGCCATCACCCGCCAGAGGACGAGCCAGCCGACCCACATGCGCGACGAAGAGCGACGTAAAGAGCCAGTGATAGAACGTCTGGGGCGGCCATGCGGAGCCCCCGGGGCGTCAGCCCTCGATCGCCTCCACCGCCTGAACGTCCGGCAGGAAGTGCTTGAGCAGGTTCTGGATTCCGTGCCTCAAGCGTCGCGGTCGAGGACGGGCAGCCGGAGCAGGCGCCCTTCATCTTGAGATAGACGACGCCGTCGCGAAAGCCCTTGAAGATGATGTCGCCGCCGTCGCCCGCGACCGCGGGGCGGACGCGGGTCTCGATCAGTTCCTTGATCGCCTCGACCGTCTCGGCGTCCTTGGCGTCGAAGAACTCGCCGGCGTCACCGCGTCGGCGCCGCCGGTCTCGATCAGCGGCGCGCCGGAGAGGAAGAATTCCGTCACCACGCCGAGCACCGCGGGGCGCAGGTGCTGCCACTCGCCCTCGGTCTTGGTGACCGAGATGAAGTCGTTCGCGAAGAACACGCCGCTGACGCCCGGAAGCTCCATCAGCGCCTTGGCGAGCGGCGAGCGCTCGGCCTCCGCGAGGTCGCGCGCCTCGAACGTGCCGTCCTCCATCACGGTCCGGCCGGGCAGGAATTTCAGCGTCGCGGGATTGGGGGTCGCTTCGGTCTGGATGAACATGGGGCCGCTCCTCGGCGATACAGATAGGCCGAGCGGCGCCGGCGGCAAGGGAAGCCGCAACCCAACGCGGGTCGATGTCGCCCGCGCGCCAGCGCTGCGATACGGTGCGTCGGCCGGGTTCCAATGCCTACCCCACCATCGGCACTCATTTTACAAGCCTCTAATAATGCGAGTGAAATGCGTATACAATTCGCCCAAACTTCGCAAGAACGGGACGCATATAATCTGAGCTGTCCCCCTTCAGGCTTTGGTCTATGATGAGGCCATAACATAAACAACAATCATGATCAGCGTCTTCGAACTCTTCAAGATCGGCATCGGCCCGTCGTCGTCGCACACGGTCGGGCCGATGAAGGCGGCCGCCGCCTTCGCCGATGGGCTCCTCCGGCGCGGCGGCCTCGGGCGGGTCGCGAGCGTCGAGGTCACGCTGCTCGGTCGCTCGCCTTCACCGGGCGGGGCCATGCGACCGACAAGGCGGTCATCCTGGGCCTCAGCGGCGCCGAACCGGAAACGGTCGATCCGGACGCCGCCGACGCGCTCGTCGAACGCCGTGCGCGAGACGCAGACGCCTGCCGCTCGCCGGGCGGCGCGCGATCGCCTTCGATCCAGCGCGCGCGATCGTGTTCGACGTCGTCGCGCCCCCGCCGCGCCATCCCAACACCTTGCGGCTCGTCGCGCGCGACGCAGAGGGCGCGGCGCTCGCGGACGAGACCTGGCTCTCGGTCGGCGGCGGCTTCATCGTGCGCGACGGCGCGGAGGGCGAGGCCGCGGTCGCGCGAGGCGGGCGTTCCCTATCCCTTTCGCTCGGGCGCCGAGCTTCTGGCGCGCGGGCGGAAGACGGGACTGTCGATCGCCGACCTCGTGCGCGCCAACGAGGCCGCGCTGCGCCCGGCCGGAGGCGGTCGAACGACCATGTCGGCCGCATCCTCTCCGTCATGTTCGGCTGCATCGAGCGCGGCCTCGCGCGAACGGGCGCGCTTCCCGGGCGGCCTCGCGGTCAGCGCGGCGGGCGAGGCCATTTATCGGGATCTGACCGAAGCGCGCACGGCGCAACGCGCGTCCCGCGCATGAGATCATGGATTTCGTCAGCGTCTACGCCATGGCGGTCAACGAGGAGAACGCGGCCGGCGGGCGCGTGGTGACCGCGCCGACCAATGGCGCGGCCGGCGTCATTCCGGCGATGCTGCGCTACTACCGCGACCATTGCGCGGAGCGCGAACGCAGGCGGGCTCTCGGATTTCCTCATGACCGCGGCCGCGATCGGCGGCGCTCTTCAAGCTAACGCCTCGATTTCGGGCGCGGAGGTCGGCTGCCAGGGCGAGGTCGGCGTCGCCTCGTCGATGGCGGCGGCGGGCCTCTGCGCCGCGCTCGGCGGCTCGAACGGGCAGATCGAGAACGCCGCCGAGATCGCGATGGAGCATCACCTCGGCATGACCTGCGATCCGGTCGGCGGGCTCGTGCAGATCCCCTGCATCGAGCGCAACGCCTTCGGCGCGGTCAAGGCGATCGCCGCCGCCTCGCTCGCCCTGCATGGCGACGGGCGCCACCGTGTGTCGCTCGACAGCGTCATCGCGACCATGCGCCAGACCGGGGCCGACATGCAGTCGAAATACAAGGAGACGTCGCTCGGCGGGCTGGCGGTGAATTTCGTCGAGTGCTGAGCCGCTACCGCTCGACCCGCGTCCAGCCGTGCAGGCCGAGGCGCTCCTGCGGCAGGTAGGCGGCCTTGTAGCCCATCTTCTTCGACCCCTCGACCCAGTAGCCGAGATAGACGTGGGGCAGGCCGAGCGCGCGCGCCTTCTCGATATGGTCGAGGATGACGTAGGCGCCGAGCGACCGGCGCGCGTGGTGGGGCGCGTAGAAGGAATAGACGAGCGACAGGCCGTCGGCGAGCCGGTCGGTGAGGCAGACCGCGTAGAGCGGGCCCGAGCCCGGCCGCATCGCCGGGCGCGCGCCGCAGCGCGGTATTCGGCGAGCATGGGTGTCGATATGGGTGTCCTCGACCATCATGGCGAAGTCGAGCGACGACATGTCGGCCATGCCGCCCTCGGGATGGCGGGCGTCGAGATAGGAGCGGAACAGCGAGAAATGCTCGTTGGTCGGCTTCGGCGCGACGAAGGCGCCGACGAGGTCGGCGTTGGCGCGCATGCGCCCGGCGCTGGCTGTCGTTGGGCGGAAGTCGTCGACCAGCACGCGCACCGAGACGCAGGCGCGGCAGCTCTCGCAGGCCGGCCGGTAGGCGATCGTCTGCGAGCGGCGGAAGCCGGTCTGGGTCAGGAGGTCGTTCAGCGAGGCGGCGCGCTTGCCGACCAGATGGGTGAAGATCTTCCGTTCCTGCTGGCCGGGCAGGTAGGGGCACGGCGACGGCGCGGTCAGATAGAACTGCGGGGCGTCGCGCACTTCCCTGGTCACGCCGTTCTCCACTCCTCTTCAGCTCGACCGTCGAGCGCGCCAGCTCCTCGACGCGTCGCGCCGTCTCGCGATTCAGAGCCGCCGCACGATCACGACGCCGGCGAGGATGTCGTGCAGGCACCGCTTCTCCGAATCGACCAGCGACACCAGGAAGATCGGCGGGAAGAACCAGCTCACGTAGAAGAGCACCGCCTGCACCGCCGCATTGACGAACGGAACGCGCTGCGCCGGTGTCGTGCATGCGCATCTCGAGGTCCATCGCGCGCATGCCCGGCGTCGCCATCTTGCGCGCCCGAGACGGTGAGGCCGTTGTAGAAGAACGCGACGATCGGCCAGAGCGGCGGCAGGAAGAACAGCGCCAGCCCGAGCGTCAGGACGATCGAGGCGGTCCAGAGCAGCGCGACGAGCACGCTGACCAGCACGAGATCGAGGCAGACCGCGAGGATGCGCCGCGTGCGGACGCCGGCGAGCGCGTCGGCGCGCAGGGCGTGCGGCGGCGCCGCGGCAAGAGATTGAGACATGGAACCTCCGGGCCCATGCGGCCCTGCTGAGCGCGGCCAAGGATGTGGGAGGCGGCGACGCCAAGTCAAGATCGGCGTTTGTCGCAGGCTGCGCACGTCGGCGTCGCGCGATCCGAGGAGGCCCGAGGGCCTGAGCGCGATGAACAGGATCATGAGCGCATAGACGGCGATGTCGCGGTCGTCGATCGGGAACACCGCCGACCAGCCGGTCTCGACGCGCGCCGATCGACGAGCCCGCCGAGGAACGCGCCGGGCAGCGAGCCGATGCCGCCGACGATCGCCGCCGCCAGCGCCTTCAGCGTCAGCGTCGCCGAAAGCGCCGTAGCCGACCGCGCCGAAGGCCGCGGTCATGATCGCGCCGGCGAGGCCCGCGAGCGCGCCCGACAGGGCGAAGGCGCGCGCGGTCGTCGCGGCGGGGCTGACGCCGAGCATCTCGGCGGCGAGCGGGTCGTCGGCATAGGCGCGCCATTCGCGCCCCGCGCGGGTCCAGCGGAAGACGACGACGAGGCGCGAGCGCCGACGCCGAGCGCGACCGCCGCTCGCGACGAAGGTCATCGGGCTGGCGACGGCGACGAAATCGCGGCGAGCGCGCCAGCGCGAACGGCTGGTTGAGCGCGGGCGCCATCCAGCTCGTCCGGTCGCCCTGGGCGAGGCGCAGAAGCTCCTGCAGGAAGAGGGCGAGGCCGACGGTCGCGACCAGCGTCTGCTGGCCGCGCGCCTGCCGCAGCGGGATGAAGACGCAGCGCGCCGTCGCGAAGCCCCAGCCGAGCGCGACCGCCGCCGGCCATGACGAAGGCGGCCGCCAGCAACGGCGCCGGCGGCAGGCCCGCAAGCGCGAGCGCCGTCATCGCCGCGCGCATAGCCGCCCGCCGCGGCGAGCTCGCCGAAGGCGAAGTTGATCCGCCCGATCAGGCCGTAGATCAGCGAATAGGCGGCGGCGAGCAGCGCGTAGATCGCGGCGAGCGGCAGCCCGTCGACGCGCCATCTGCAGGGCGTAGGCGGCGGGCCGCGGCAGCGACGGCGCGTCGCTGACGTCGCCGAGCGGGGCGGGGTCGGCGGCGCGGCCCTCCGGCGTCGCCGAGCCAGTAGCGGACGAGGACGAAGAGCCGCGCCTCGCCGAGCGGCTCGCCGTCGAGGGTCAGCGCCGACGAGATCGCGCGATTCGCGCGGCCGGCCGGGCTCGCGGAACCGGCATGCGGCGAGATGGCGTTCGGGCTGCCTCGCCGGGCGCCTGCGGCGGTGAAGGCGACGGCGAGGCCGCGGCCGTCCGGGTCGGGCGTTTGCGCGAGAATGGCGATCGTCGCGCCGCTGCGGCCATGAGCGCGGGCAGCGCCATGCGGCAGAGCCGGGCCTGATCGGTCTCCAGCGCCGGCGAACAGCCGGCGAGCAGGCCCGCGGCGATAGAAGGCCAGGCAGAGCCCGGATCATTGCCGGCTCAAGCGCCGCGCCTCCGCGCGGCGAGCCGCTTCTGCTTGGCGCGATTGCCGCAGACCTCCATTTCGCACCAGCGGCGGCGATTGTTCTTGCTGCGTCGAGAAAGAGCCAGCCGCAGGCGTGGCCGTCGCAGCGCTTGATGCGGGAGAAATCGCCCTCGGTGAAGAGCTTGACGGCGGAGAGCGCGATCGGGCCGAGCGCGGCCTCGACCGGCGCGTCGTGCAGGCTCCAGGCCCAGCGGCAGGCGCGCGCGTCGAGCAGCGAGCGCCGCGCGCGACAGGAAGCGGGCATGAAGGCGTGAGAGCGCATCGAGCGCAGCCTCGGGCGGCGCGGCGTCGGCGGCGATCGCCGAACCGATGTCCTGGATCGCCGAACGCAGCGCGAGCGCAGCGGCCAGAAGGTCCGCGCCGCGATCCGCGCGCTGGAGCGCCGCGCGCAAGACGCTCGACGTCATCGGCGGGCAGCAGCGGGGCGTGCGCAATCCAGTCCGCGACGTTCTCCGCGCTTCGCGCAGATGGTTCTGATGCGAGTCGGTCCCCGCGGCCGGACTCGGTGTTGGCGAAATCGAGCGCGAGCGAGCCGCCGACGAGCGGCAGCGAGCCGGCGCGCGACGGGAAGCGGATCGAGGATATAACTGTCATTCGTCACTTTACAAGTTAGGCCGGCTGGCTAGCTTCGGCAAGCTAACCGAACAAATCGCTATAGGAGGTTAAAATGCGCGCAAGGTCCCTCATGCTCGTGTCGATCGCGCTGTCGCTCGCGCTTGCGGGCGCGGCGCGGGCGCAGGTCAAGATCGGCGTCGCCGGGCCGATCACCGGCGCGAACGCCTCGTTCGGCGCCCAATTGACCCAGGGCGTCCAGCAGGCGGTCGAGGACATCAACAAGGCCGGCGGCATTCTCGGCCAGAAACTCGAAGTCGAGCTCGGGCGACGACGTTTCCGATCCGAAGCAGGGCGTGTCGGTCGCCAACAAGTTCGTCGGCGACGGCGTCAAGTTCGTCATCGGCCACTTCAACTCGGGCGTGACCATTCCGGCCTCCGACGTCTATGCGGAAAACGGCGTCCTGTTCATTACGCCCTCGGCGACCAATCCGAAGGTGACCGACCGCGGGCTTATGGGACGCGTTCCGCACCTGCGGCCGCGACGATCAGCAGGGCCTGGTGTGGGCCGAGTTCGCCCGCGACAAGCTCAAGGGCAAGAAGATCGCGATCGTCCACGACAAGACGACCTACGGCAAGGGCCTTGCCGACGCCGCGCGCGACAACATGCACAAGTTCGGCGATCAACGAGGTGCTGTACGAAGGCGTCAACACCGGCGAGAAGGACTATTCGGCGATCGTCTCCAAGATCAAGGAATCGGGCGCCGACTATCTGATGTGGGGCGGCCTGCACACCGAAGGCGGCCTGATCCTTCGTCAGATGCGCGACCAGGGCATGAACACGGTCATGATCTCCGGCGACGGCATCACCGACTCGGAGTTCGCGCCAGATCGGCGGCCCCGGCGTCGAGGGCACGCTGATGACCTTCGGGCCGGAGCCGCGCAACAATCCCGAACGCGAAGGACGCCGTGGCCTCCTTCAAGGCGAAAGGCTTCGATCCGCAGGGGTACACGCTCTACTCCTACGCCGGCGTGCAGATCATCAAGCAGGCGGCAGAGAAGGCGAAATCGCTCGATCCGAAGAAGGTCGCGGAAGCCATGCATTCCGGCATGCCGTTCCATACCGTCATCGGCGACATTTCCTTCGACAAGAAAGGCGACCGCACGACGGTCGATTACGTCTGGTACGTCTGGAAGAAGGAGCCGGACGGCAAGATCGGGTTCGAGCAGCTTTAAGACCAACGCGCAGGGTCGCGGTTCAGTTCGCGGCCCGCTTTTTCATTGCGCCGCGCGGCGCATCGGCATAGCGCTTTCGCCGAGGCCGGGTGTTGGCGCGCTTGCCTCGCGGAAGCAACCCGCAATCTTCGTCTCGGAGGGGACTACGAGAGGAAAGGCTGTCTTGGGCGCCGCCACGATCCCCTTCACAACTGACGTCAAATCTAGAAGAGACGTGTCGCTGGACTACCTCAGAGCGACCCTGACGGTCATGGTGGTCGCGCACCATAGCAGTCTCGCCTACACTCACTTCGCCCACATCGATTCCAAAAACTATCTGGCCTCGAGCGCGCCGGTCATCGACGAAGCCCGCTGGCTCTTTCTCGATTATGCCGAGAATTTTAACGACGTGTTTTTCATGTCGCTGATGTTTTTCATCTCCGGCTTGTTTGTGCTGCCTTCGCTCAGGCGATCCGGCGCGGCGGCGTTTCTGAGAAATCGATGGTCCGGTTGGGCTTGCCGTTCGCGGTGGGAGTGACGGTCCTCATGCCGGCTGCCTACTATGCCGGCTGGCTCGCCGCCGGTCACCCTGAAGGCTACCTCGACTATTGGCGCGAGAACATCACGCGCACGGCTGGCCTTCAGGCCCGCTCTGGTTCGTCTGGGTGCTGTTGCTCTTCGACGTCGTCGCGGCGGTCCTATTTGCTGGATTTCCGCGGCGGACTTCGATTGTCCGGCGGGCGCCCGGTGGTTCGCCGAGCGACCGCTGCCGGCCTTCGGCGTCATGGTTGTTGTTTGCGCTCTGATATATTTGCCCATGCTCGCCATCTTCGGCTTTGGCGCCTGGGCCCCGTTGTTGACCAAGCCGTTTTATTTCCAGGTCTGCCGCATCGGTCTCTACCTCGTGTGGTTTTTCGCGGGCGTCCTGGGTCGGCGCGCATAATCTTGATCGGGGCTTGCTGTCGCGGGAAGGGCGGCTGGCGCGCAACTGGCGCTGGTGGCTGGCGGGCTGTTTTGTCGCTTACAATTTGCTGATCTTCGTTCCGCGCAGCCAAAGCTTGATAAGCGTACTCTCCGCGCACGACATGGGCGCCTTGGAAGCGATCCTATGGGTGCTCAGTTGCGTTGCGAGTTGCTTCGGCTTCCTCGCGCTTTTTCGAGGCGTCGTTCGCACCCGCCGTCTCTGGATGGACTCCCTAGCGCGAAGCGCCTACGCGATCTATCTTGTCCATTATGCTTTTGTTCTGTGGGCGCAATTCGTCCTCCTCGGCCAACCCTTCCCGGCTGGCGTAAAGTTCGCGGTCGACGTTCGCTTTCGCGCTGCTGTTCAGCTGGTTGACCGCACAAGCGTTGCTCCGGATTCCCGGCGTGCGGCAAGTCTTGTAGTCTTTGTCGCCCATGTACCATTCTCGTCACCGGCTGATCAGGAGCACCTCGGCGAGGCGCTGATGCGCACGCTTCGCGCAGAAGGCCGCGCCGCGTGTCGGGCTCGACGTCCTCGCCTCGCCCTTCACCGACGTCGTCGGCTCGATCGCCGACCGCGCCGTCGTCGCGCGCGCGATGCGAGGCGTCCGAACGGTCCTGCACACGGCGACGCTGCACAAGCCGCATGTCGGCACGCATGGGCGGGACGCCTTCGTCGAGACGAACGTGCAAGGGCGCGCTGATCCTGCTCGAAGAGGCGGCGCGCGCGGGCGTCGAGGGCTTCGTCATGACCTCGACCACCAGCGCCTTCGGCGACGCGCTCGTTCCCGCCGCCGGGCGAACCGGCGGCCTGGATCGACGAGACGGTCGCGCCGGTTCCGAAGAACATCTACGGCGTCACCAAAACCGCCGCCGAGGACCTCTGCCGCCTCTTCTGGCGCAACGAGCGGCTGCCCTGCATCGTGCTCAGAACCTCGCGCTTCTTTCCGGAAGCCGACGACGACCCGAGCGCGCGGGCGGCGTTCGCGGCGGACAATCTGAAGGCGAACGAGTTTCTCTACCGCCGCGTCGCGATCGAGGACGTGGTCGACGCGCATCTGCCTGGCCGCCGAACGCGCGCCGACGATCGGCTTCGGCCTCTACGTGATCAGCGCGACGACGCCGTTTCGGCGCGAGGACGCGGCGCGCCTGCGCGTCCGACGCGGCCGCGGTCGCGCGGGAGCGGGCGAGGGGATGGCAGGAGGAATATGCGCGGCGCGGCTGGCGGATGGCCGCCTCGATCGACCGCGTCTACGACAACGCGCTCGCGCGGAACGCGCTCGGCTGGCGGCCGAAGTGGGATTTCGAGGCGGTCGTGGCGCGCCTCGGAGAGACCGGCGATCTTCGCGGGCCGATGGCGAAGGTCATCGGCGAGAAGGGGTATCATCCCGAGCGATCCGGGCGACCCTGAACGGTTCGGCGTGCGGCGCGGCTCAGCTCGCCTTCGCCCGCAGCGCCTGCTCCACGGTCTCCACTGCGCCGCCCGCGCCCGCACCGCGGCGACGAACCATTGCGGGACCCGGTGCGCCTCGGCCAGCACGTTGACCAGCGCCGCCAGCGCTTCGATCGACTGGCAGGCGTCGGCCCGCTCGATCAGCCACTGCGCCTCTTCGTCGGTCACGACCCCGGTCGGCCGCGACTGCCAGACGACATGGTCGGTGATCAGTTCGACGAACAGCTCCATCCACTCCGGCGCGTTGTCCAGGCGCGCGCGGGCGACGGCGAACAATTCCTCGGCGGCCTCCCGCGTCACTTCGCCCTCGGCGAACACTTCCCGCCTCAGCCAGGCGACGTCCTGGGCGGTCAACTTGCGCCCGGCGATCATCGCGCTGACGATCGTCCGGCTCTTTTCGACTGCGAGACCCATGAAATCTCAACTCCTCACTCGGCCCAGCGGCTTGGACTCACGAGCCGCTCCTGGTTGAGGGGCAGCCTGAGCGCTGAGGTTTTCCGAGAGATAAATCCTGACGCAGCGGAAAAGGTTCCCTTCGGGCAGGGTTAAGGCCCGGAAAAATTGCATGGTTTCGCGAGTGTGAAGCTTGGCGCGGCGCGGCTTCGGCGATTGACGGCGTCAGGCGCTGAAAACGCTGGGCTCGCCGCGTCGGGACGCGGCGAGCCCGTCATGGCCACGCCGCCGGCCGTTCCACGAGGGAGTAGCCGGCCGGATCAGGCCGTCGCGTTCGGACACACCGAACGTTTTCATAATGTCCCGGCTCATCCGCCGGCGGGATGCGCCGGCGGCGAACCGTTGAAGAGCTACTTGCCGTGGCCGCCGCCGTGACCGGACCCGCCTCCCCCGCCCGAAGCGGAAGCGGAGGCCGAGCCTGACCCGGACGCCGAGCCATTGCCGCTCGACGACGCTGTCCCCCCCGCCGAAGACGACGCCGATGCGCTGCCGCCGCCACCGCCTCCACCGCCGCCGCCGGCCGAGCCTCCAGACCCGCCGCCGCGGCCGGATCCGGACGCGGTTGCCGTCCCAGAGCCGCTGCCGCTTGCCGAACCGTTGCCCGAACTGGAGGCCGATCCCGATCCGCTCGTCGAGGTTGAAGCGCTGCCGCCTCCGCCTCCGCCTCCGCCACCGCCACCGCCTCCCGGTCCTGCGCCGGACCCGCCGCCGCCCGAGCCGCCGCCGCCTGGGCCTCCGCCCGAGCCGCCGCCGCCCGAGCCTCCGCCGGAACCGCCTCCGCCGGACCCGCCGCCCGAACCGCCTCCGCCGGACCCGCCGCCTGAGCCGCCTCCACCGGAACCGCCGCCTGAGCCGCCTCCACCAGACGAGGTGCCCCCTGGGCTGCCGCCGCCTGAGCCGCCGCCGCCGGAGCCGCCGCCCGAGCCGCCTCCGCCGGAGCCGCCGGATCCGCCTCCACTGGACCCGCCGCCCGAAGAGCCGCCGCCTCCGGCGCTGGCCGAGCCGCCGCCGCTTGAGCCGCCGCCGGAATCTCCGCCGCCGCTTGAGCCGCCGTGGCTGGTCGCGGCCGCCGTAGCCGTCGTCTGGCCGTGTCGGTGGTGGTTCAAGGGCTGTGGAAGCAGGCAGATGGAGAGCCCCGGGATGCAAGTTGGCGCTTGGGCCACCGCGGGGTCCAAAAAGAAGAGTAGTGCGATAGACGAAAGGAGTGTCGATTTCATGGTCGTCAACCCCGCTAATTCGTCGCTTCGAAATGTGAAGCTAGTGAATTGACTATTTAAGATCCCTAAGCAAATTAAGGTCAAGTATGTTCCATGCAACTGAACCAAAATTGCCTCTCTCAATCCTATTTATGAGCGGGCCATCAATCAAAAGATCTACATCGTTGCTTACCGTATACAAGCCAGGCTGAATTGCATTTCGGCGACGCATGTTTACCCGAGCGCAAAGCTTGGCCGCTCCCGATCACGAACGCCCGGGCAAGGGGAATCCGCTTCGCGGGCGGAATAGCGGCGGCGTTGGCATGTCTGGCGGGCGGACCGAACGCCGCGTGACGGCTTCGCCGCGAACGAGTCAAAGACCTTCAGCGCGCCGGCGCTTGTCCGGCGACGCAGATGACGCGGTGGCCGGCCCTCAACCCCGCAAGTAGGTGTTGAGCCAGTCGATCGTCCGTCCCCACGCTTCTTTCGCCGCCGCTTCGTCGTAGCGCGGCGTCGTGTCGTTGTGGAAGCCGTGGTTGGCGCCCTTGTAGATGTGGCCCTCGTGCGGAACGCCGGCCGCGGTCAGCGCGGCGTCGAAGGCCGGCCAGCCCGAAGTGATGCGCGTATCGAGTTCGCCGTATTGGGCGTTGATCGGCGCCTTGATCCTGGCCGTCGTCCGCGGCCGTCGGCTGCATGCCGTAGAAGGGGACCGCGGCGGAAAGGTCCGACGCCCATCGCGACCGCAAGCTTGTTGACCACGCCGCCGCCAAAGCAGAAGCCGACCGCGCCGATCCTGCCGGTGCAACCGGGCTGGACCTTCAGCCATTCCGCCGCGGCGAGGAAGTCGGCCAGCATCTTGTCGGGATCGACGGTCTTGAACAGCGCCAGCCCCTTTTCGTCGTCGCCAGGATAGCCCCCGACCGAGGTCAGGCCGTCGGGGGCGAAGGCGATGAAGTTCGCCAGGGCGAGCCGCCGCGCGACGTCCTCGATATAGGGATTGAGGCCGCGGTTCTCGTGGATGACGATGACGCCGGGCAGTTTGTCGGACGTCGCCGGCCGGACGAGATAGCCGCCGATCGATCCCGTGCCTTTCGGGGAGGGGACGCTGACCCTGCGCGACGTGAGGCGCGGATCGTCGGGGGGAACCTGCACCGCCCAGGCGTAGTTCGGCCGGAGCATGTCGAACAGCGCCGCGGCGGTCAGGCCGCCGACCGCGAATGTCTGCGCGCCGTCGAGAAAGGCGCGCCGGCTGATCCCGCCGTGAACATAGGCGTCGAACAGGTCCAGCAACGCCTGGGGGAAGTCGGAAGCCTTTTTCCGCTCCATCGCGCATCATCTCCGTCAAGGAAAGCTCAAGGAGTGAAGTTGCTCTGCCCGGGTCCGGCGAGATGATAGACGTCGCCCTTGTCGTCCTCGGTCGCGGCGGAGTAGCCGCCCTTCGGCTCGAGGATCAGGTCCTGGTCGAGCGTGAGGCTGCGGAACTTCCAGCCCTGCGGCAGCTTCAGCCGGTCGCCGAGCGAGTCGAGATCGTCGATGCTGGCGCTCGGAGCGCCGGCGGTCGTGTAGGCGGCGAGCACCCAGGTGTTCCCTTTGGGGTCGTCCAGCAGATAGATCTTCGAGCCTTTCTTGAAGCCCTCGATCGCGGTGCGCGGCGAAGGGGGCCAACCGGTAGGCGTCGGGCGGAGGCTTCGCCGAGAGCCGCGACTCGGCCGCCTGGCCGTTGCCCATCCAGACCGCGTCGAGGCCGTCGAAATTACGCACCGCGCCGACCCGGTCGGCGAACCAGTCGACCGCCCAGTAGCGGGGCGGGCTCGCCCACGCCGCCGCGGCCTTGTACCGCGCGGCGATCTTCTTCGCGTCCACATGCTCGGCGTAGGACTGCGGGGGCCGAGTCGCGCGTGTCGTCTCCGGCGTTCTGACCGGTCGTGTTGTAGATGCTGACGTAAAGGATCTTCTTGATCACGTCGCGGGCGTAGAGGTCGATCTCCTCGAAGCGATAGCCGCGCAGATTGTCGTACTTGCGCTGCTCGGCAGCCGCGCAGTCGTCCGGCAACTGGCTGAAATACTTGCAGGTCGACCGGTCGGACGCAGCCGCGGGCGACACCGTCCCCAACGCCAGAAGCGTCAGCCCGAGGACGTTGCCCATCCGCGCCGCGGCGCCGTGCCGGCGTCCGCCACCTGTCGGCATCACCACCTCCGCAGCTTCCGGCTGCGCATCCGGGACGCCCCCTGGCGGAATGGTATGGCCGAATGAGGCGATTCTGCAACACGCGTTGCGGGAGTCGGGCCTCAAGCTCCCGCATTCGGGTGCGCGGGCCGCCGCTTAAGCGTCCATCCTGAGCACGACCCGAAACCGCGCCTTGCCGCTCATCATCCGTTCATAGGCCTCCTGGGCCTTTTCGAACGGGTAGACCTCGTTCATCGAGGCGACGCCGTTCAGCTTGCTGAAGGCGAGCGTGTCCTCCGAATCCCGCGCGATCCCCGAATAC
The DNA here is from genome assembly GCA_963783275.1 of uncultured Alphaproteobacteria bacterium. Lineage (GTDB taxonomy): Bacteria > Pseudomonadota > Alphaproteobacteria > Rhizobiales > Beijerinckiaceae > Roseiarcus. The sequence goes on from CAWANA010000017.1 coordinate 296,632, forward strand.
CAGCCCTTGACCGACGCGGACTTCGTAATGAGTTCGAACGAGTTGACGGTCAGCGGGCCGACCGCGCCGATCACCATGAGGACCCCGTTCGGGCCGAGCCCGCCGACGATCGCCTGCATCGCCTCGGCGTTGGTGACGGTGGCGAGGATCGCCTTCGCCCCGCCCATGGCGCTGAGCGCCTTCGCCGGGTCCTCGGCGGCGCTGTCGATATAGTCGCTCGCGCCGAGCTTGCGGGCGAGCTCTTCCTTGTCGCGGCCGCGATTGACCGCGACGGTGCGAAAGCCCTGCCGCGCGGCGAACTGGATCCCGAGGTGCCCAAGACCGCCGACGCCATGAACGGCGACGAGATCGCCCGGGCCCGCGCCGCTGTGGCGCAGCGCGTTGAACGTGGTGACGCCGGCGCAAAGCAGCGGGGCCGACTCGATCGGGTCGAGGTCGTCCGGCATATGCGCGAGCGCGGAGGCCCGGGCGATCATGTGCGTGGCGTAGCCGCCGTCGCGCGTGACGCCGCTGATCTCGGTCACCGTCTCGCAGGCGAAGGCCGAATCCCGCCGGCAGTGGCGGCAATAGCCGCACGAGCCGCCGAACCAGCCGACGCCGGCCCGGTCGCCGACCTGGAAACCCCTGACGCCGGGCCCAAGCGCGTCGACGACCCCGATGACCTCGTGCCCGGGAACGCGAGGATACTGGATGAACGGGAACAGCTTCTCGACCGTCACGGAATCGCTGTGGCAGACGCCGCAGGCGAGGACCCGCAAGCGAACCTCTTCTGGGCCGGGTTCGGGAAGGTCGCGCTCCACAGCCTCCAGCGGACCGCCAGGTTTCGAGACGACCATCGCGCGCATCTTCGCCATGTCTGGACCTCCGTCGAAAGGGTCTCGAGCATGTGGGCGACTTTGGGCGAACTTGGGGCGCCGCTTGCGCTCAACGCGCTTACGGCGCCGCTCAGCGCCCGCGGCGGTCTCGACCAGCCTTTGCACGTCGACCGCATAGGAGAAGGTCGAGTCCTTCACATGCCGCGGCGCGTTCGCCAGCGCCTCCTCGGTCTGGCGCTGAAACAGGACGACGTGCTCGAGTTCGAGCATCGCGGCCAGATGCGACGACCAGGGATCGTGCTGCCCTTCGGCGATGATCTCGATCGACTTTCGTTCCCGGCCGGCAGAACATCACGTTCGCCATCGCCGCCCCGAATTCGCAGACGATGATCTCCGCGTCCGCGAAGGTCAGCGCCTGCTCGTCGAAGCTCAGCTTCTCCGGCTGGACGGCCACGAAGCCGAGCGGCTTCAAGGCCTCGATCATCTCGGCGCGGTTCAGGAGATTGCGGCTGTTGGCGAGGCTGCGGCAGACCAGCACGCGCCTCGGCGTCTCGAGCCCCGGCGCGGCCTTGCGTACATTGGCGAGGATCGCGGCGAAGGCCTCCCGGTGCTGTGGATGGGCGTTCTGGCTGCTCACGCCGCTGTGGCGGTTGCTGACGATCGCGTGTTCGAGCAGGACCGGCCGCGGCCGAATCTCGCGGATGAGGCTTTCGGGGACGTCGAGCCGGGCGATCAGCGCGCGCTGCCAGGGTTTCAGGGTCCAGGTCAGCATCGGCGCGCGCATTTTCGCGCCGAGATGGATGAGCGGGACGATGTCGAGCAGGTAGTGGCCGTAGTTCGGCTGCTCGGAATTCGCGATCAGCAGATGCTCGCCGTCGATAACCGCAGCGCCGGAAAGCCGTTCCGGGAAGAAGAGCGCCTCCCGGGCTCCGTCCGGCCCCGGCCGGTCGAGCGATCTCCTTGACCGAGGTGAGAAAGCCCGACTGGAACGGTCCGAGGAAGGAATGGCGCCAGATGCAGGCCCTGTTTCGAGATCAGGAGCCCGAGCTTCGGGAACCAGAACTGATCGACGAGGTGTTCGAGCGTCATCGCCGGCGCGTCGACCGTGTGAGGCGACGTAGTGCATCGCCTCGGTCGTGGTCGAATTGACGCTGAGCGGGTGGAGCCTCGTCCGGTACTGGCGGGCTTCGACGACGGTGCATTCCGCGCCCGGCGGCGGCAGCCGGCCCTCGAACGGAACGACGGCTTGAGCGCCGTCGTCTCGTCGACCGAGACCGGCAGGCCGCCTTGCTTTCGCGCCGCGACCGCGTCGCGAATCCGCGCCCGAAGCGAGTTCACCGGCGCGCGCACCGCCTTCCGCCACAGGCCGTGCAGCGAGCGGCTGACGCGCATGAGCCTTTCGTTTTCGACGCTGCCCGAAATCGTTGAATTCCGCCGTCCGGGTCGCAAGAGGCTGTCCATTTTTCCGAAGCCGGGCGCCCGGCCGTAAGCGCGCCTATGCCCGAAGGCGGGGCGCGCGACAAGGCCGGCCTCGACGCCGGCCACGGCCAAGGCTCTTCCACCGCCTGCCCGGCGGCGGGACGACTTCGGTAAAACTCCCGCTCCCTTGCCGTTCGGCGCCTGCATTGCGAAGCCGCGCGAGACGTTCAGGCTCCGAATGAATGACGCGCCCTGACGCTCGGCCGGTTGCAAACCGGGAGAGGAATCTTCGCCGTTTGCCCTTTTTCGGATGACGGCGGGATCACAGCGTTTCGCGGCGCGCCGCCTCGATCACGCCAGCGCTGGGCTTGCGGCGCGGGCGCGCGCGCGCCGCGCGATCTGGCCGAGGCCGAAGGAACCGATCATGAGCATCATCCAGGTCGACGGCTCCGGCGTCGCATAACTGTCGTTTACCGTCACCCCGGGGTCGACCGAATCGATCCACGACAGGTCGGCGGCCAACGCCGTGTCCCCGCCGATTGTGCCGTAGGCGCTGTCGGGAGAGCAGCCTCTTGTGACGCACTCGTTGAAGTCGTGAACCCCGACCAGTTCCCACGTCCCATTGATGTCGATGAAGCTCCCGCCGCCCAGTTCTCCCGGCGCGATCATGGCCGACTCCTGACCGCTTGTATTGTTTATATTATTAGAGGAGAAATCGTAATAGAGGTGTCCCGCGGAGTCTTCTGCGAAGTATTCAGTGTAGCCGTAGTGCAAAACGCCAAAGGTACCCGCCTGAGCGCCTGTTTTTCCGTTGCCGGTCTCGCCGTACCCTGCAATCATGATTGGGGTGTTGGAGTAAAGCGGCCCATCATACAGAGTGTAGCCCTGCACCTTGGTAATCGCGGAGCTGAGCTCTATCAGCGCGAGATCATCGCCATCAGCTATATTTCCATTCCATCCCGGATCGACGACATATTTGGTCGCCGAAGTGGTGATCGTTCCGCCCTCGAAAGAGATCGAGATGGCGCTGGTCGTCTCGTTATCCTTATCGCCTGTGACGCAATGCGCCGCAGTGAGAATGTACGCCCCTCCGGCCAGAAGGTCTCCCGTGCAACCGAACGTTCCCACCTTGGGTTCGGTCAAAATCAACTCCGCTTCGCCGTCCAATGCCGCAACGGCGCTTCCCGACAATTCCGTCGTGCTGTCGACGATCGCATGGGCGGGCGTAACCAAACAAGCGGCGACGCCGACCAACATTGGTCCAGCGAGCCGACGCGCGTATCTGCGGGAAGCGCGCACGACGGCTGCGCTTACCCTCGATGGCGCTACGCGGGCAGGCAAGAAGAAATTCCCCGACATCGAAACCCCCTGGAAACAAGCGCAGCCGCTTCGCGGGAATATCGAGTAGGTTTACGACGTGTTGCATATCACTGCAAGGGGTCGACGATCCTTGCGGTCCGACGACTTCCGTGGTCGGAAAGCCGGGGCGGCTTCGCCTTCGGCGCTGCCTATGCCCCACAGCGCTTGGGGGAAGGGGCGGCGCGTTGGGCGGCCGGCGGGCTTATCCACCGTCTCCGCGGCGGCGCGGGATGACTTCGCGGAACCCGGGGGGTACGCCTTCGCGCCGAGGCGCCGATGCCCTTCCGATTCGTTCACACCGCCGACGTTCACCTCGATTCGCCCCTGCGCACGCTCGCGCTGCGCGACCCGGCGCTCGCCGATCTCGTCGGCGGGGCGACCCGGCGGGCGTTCGCGTCCATTGTCCAGCTTTGCCTCGACGAGAAAGTCGATGCGCTTCTGATCGCCGGCGACCTCTACGACGGCGAGCAGACGTCGATGAAGACCGCGCGCTTTCTCGCCGATCAGCTTCGACGGCTGCACGAGGCCGAGATCCCGACCTTCGTCATCCGCGGCAACCATGACGCCGAGTCGCGGATCACGCGGGAGCTGACGTTGCCCGACTCGGTCTCGGTGTTCTCCGGCCGCGCCGAGACCGTGCGGCTCGCGGCGGGGGCGTTCGACGTCGCCATCCACGGCGTGAGCTTCGCCCAGAAGCACGCGCCCGAGAGCCTCCTGTCGAAGTTCCGCGAGCCTGTGCCCGGCGCGGTCAACATCGGCATGCTGCATACGAGCCTCGGCGGCTCGCCCGCGCACGACCGCTACGCGCCCTGCGCGCCTGCCGACCTTCACGGGACGGGCTTCGCCTATTGGGCGCTCGGCCACGTCCATCAGCGGTCGGTCGAGCAGGGCCGCGCGACGATCGTGATGCCGGGCAATCCGCAAGGGCGCGACATCAACGAGGCGGGGCCCAAGTCGGCCTCGCTGGTCACGATCGACGACGGTCGCGCCATTCTGGTCGAGGAGCGGCTGACCAGCGTCGCCGAATTCCGGCGCGTCGGGGTCGACCTCTCGGGCGCCGACGACTGGCGCGCGGCGCTGAAGCGGATCGAAGCGGCGCTCGAGGCCGAGCGCGGGGCGACCGCGAGCGAGCACCTTGTCGCCCGCTTGACGCTCGAGCGGCGCGACGCCGCTCGCCTGGCGACTGCGCAGCGACGCCGACAGGCTCGAAGAGGAGGCGCGGCGGATCGGCGCCGATCTCGGCAGGATCTGGCTCGACAAGATCGAACTTCGCTGCACGGAGCCCGGCGCCGAGACTCCGCCTTCGGCCGATCCGGTCGCCGAGCTCAGGCTTCTGATGGAGACCGAAGTCGCGCAATCGAAGGCGTTCCGCGACGAGCTTCAGGCGATCGCGGAAGAGCTGCGCGGCCATCTCCCGCAAGGCTCGCGCGAGGACCTGTTCGGCGCCGACGCCGAGGCCTTCGCCGAAGCCCTCGCCGGTTTTGCGCGGGAGGGCGCCGAGGACGTGCTCGCCTATCTGCGCGCCTCCGGCAAGGACACGAGCGCATGAGGATCGAACGGCTCGATCTCACGCGCTACGGCCGGTTCAGCGACACCGCGATCGACTTCGGCGCGAGGCCCGCTTCCGGGCCCGACTTCCACGTCGTCTACGGCCTCAACGAGGCCGGCAAGTCGACCGCCGTCGCGGCGATCCTCGACCTCCTGTTCGGCATCGAGGAGCGGTCGGCCTACGGCGCCGCGAAGGGGCGCGCGAGCGTGCCGAACTGGCACGCCTACAACGCGATGCGGATCGGCGCCCGGCTGGAGCTCGCCGGCTCGACGGTCGAAGTCGCGCGCCTGAAGCGCGACAAGGCGAGCCTCGTCGACAAGGACAATCTCGCCTTCGACGAGGCGCGGCTCAGGACCGAGCTCAGCGGGGTCGATCGCGAAGCGTTCCGGACGATGTTCTCGCTCGACGACGAGAGCCTGGAGAAGGGCGGCGAAGCGATCCTCGAGAGCCGCGGCGATCTCGGCCAACTCCTGTTTTCGGCGAGCGCGGGCCTTGCGGAAATGAGCGGCCGCCTGGACGGCTTGCGCGAACGGGCGGAACGGTTCTACAAGCCGCGCGGCAAGATCACCGAGCTTGCGGAGAAGAAGCGGGCGCTCGACGACCTGAAAACCGAGCGCGAAAGGCTCGACACGCTCGCTTCGACCTACGCCGAGCTTATCGCGCCAGCGCGACGAGGCGGAGGCCGCCCATGACGCGGCCGCGAAGGCGCTCGGCGAGCGCCGCGCGCGCGCGCGACGCGATCCGCCGGCTCCTGTCGGCTCTGCCCCATCTCGCGGCGCTCGAGGAGGCGGAACGCGCAGGCGGCGGCGCTCGCCGGCCTTCCCACGCCTCCCGCCGGAGCGGCGGAGGAGGTTGCGCGTCTTCAGACCGAGGCGATCCGGCTCACGACCCAGAAGGAGAGCGCTGGAGGCTGCGATCAAAGGGCTCGAAGAAGAGCTCGAGCGGATCGGCGACGACCCGGCCGCCTTGGCGATCGCCGGCCGGGTCGACGGCTTGGCGCGATCTGCGCAGCCGCTACGACACCGCCAAGGACATTCCCGTCCGCCGCAGCGAACTCGCCGCAAGGCGCGCCGTCGTCGCCGACGTTCTGCGCCGGCTCGGCCGCGAGGGCGAAGCGGAGCCGGCGGCCCTGGTTCTTCCTGCAAGGACGGTCGGCGCGATCGAGGACCTGATCGCTTCGCGCTCGGGCGTCGAACTCGAAGCTTTCCGGCGCGCGCGAGGCGCTGGAGGGGGCTCAGAGCGCGCTTCAAGAGGCCATCGACGCCGCGCCGCAGACGGATGTCGACGACGGGACGGTCGAGCGCCTGAAGAACCGCCTCGCCGCGGTTCGGCGCGACGAATGGACGTCGCGCTTGCGCAGCGCGCGCGAGGACGCGGCGCTGACCAAGCGGAAGCTCTTCGAGGCGATCGAGGCGCTGAAGCCCTGGAACGGCGGAGCGGAGACGCTGGCCGCGGTCGTTGTTCCGGGCCCCGCCGAGACCGCGGCATTGCGGGATCGCCTCGCAGGGTTGCGCGCGCGGCGCCAGTCCTCAGCCGACCGGGTCGCGCAAAAAGCGGCGGAGGCGGGACGCCTCAAGGCGGAGGCTTCGGCGGCGGCTCGTGCGGCCGATCTCGTCGGCGACGATGCGGCCGCCGCTTTGCGCGCCGCTCGCGATGACGCCTGGGGCGCCCACCGCGCCGTGCTGACGGCGCCGACCGCCGACGCCTTCGAGGCGGCGATGCGGGCGGACGACGGCGCCGGCGCCGCTCGCCTCGCCAACGCGCGAGAACTGGCCGCGCAGCGCGAGCGCGCGGTGAGTCTCGCCGGGGTCGAAGCGGATCGCGCGCGAGCGGAGGCGGAGCTGGAGGCTCTGGACCGGGAGCTTAACGGACTCGCGCACGAGATCGCCGTGCTCCTGCCGGCGCCGCTGCCTGCCGGCCGCGATCCGCTCGGCTTTCTCGAAGGCTGGCGAACGAAGCGGGACGAAGCGCTGGCGCTGGTCGACGCGCTAGCCGCCAAGGAGGGCGCGTTCCACCGGCTTGCTGAGGAGGCGGAGCGCGCGCGCCGCGCGCTGAGCGCTCAGCCTGCGCGAGGCCGCCGTCGCCCACGACGCCGAAGACACGACCGAACGTCTCGTCGAGGCGGCGGAAGCGGCGCTCGCCGCCGCCATCAAGGCGGACGCGGCGCGGGCCAAGGTCAGGGAGAAACGCGCGGAAGTCGGCCGCGCCGAGGGCGCGGCTCAAGACCGCCGCGGACGCCGACGCGCGCTGGCGCGAGGACTGGCGGCAGGCCTGCGCGGGCGCCTGGCTCGATGAAGGCGCCGCGCTTCCGACGGTCGGCGCGATGCGGCAGACGCTCAAGGCGCTCGACGACCTGCGCGCGGGGCTCAAGGACTGCGCCGAACTCGAACATCGCATTGCGGCGATGGAGCGCGATCGCGGCGCCTTCGCGGCCGAGGTTGCGACCGTCGGCGATGGCCTGGGTCTCGCCGAGAACGAGGACGCCGGGCGGCTCGCGGACGCGATCGCCGCGCGCGTCGCCTCGGCGCGGGAAGCGCGACGCCGCCGCGACGAAAAGGAGACGGCGCTGACCGCTGCGCGCGAAAAGCGTCGCGCGATCGTCGAAGCGCTCGCGATCAACGAAAAGCTCGCCGCGGCGATGACCGGCCTCTTCGGCGTCGTGACGCTCGCCGAAGTCGCCGGGAAGCTCGAAGACTGCAAGCGGCGCGACGCGCTGCGCGACGAGAGGAGCCGGGAGGCGCGCGCGATCGCCTCCGCCAACGTCGCGGAGTCGTTCGAAGCCGCGCGCGCCGCGCTCAAGGCGGCCGAGCGCGCCGCGCTCGAACGGGAACTCGGCGACCTCGACGTGCGCGCGACGGCGGACGAGGCTGAGCATGCCGAGCGTTATGCTGCGCTTGTCGAGGCCACGAAAGCGCTCGCTGCGGTCGGCGGCGACGACGCGGTCGCGCGCATCGAGGAGAGGCGGCAGACAATCATCGAGGAGATCAAGGAGGGCGCCCGGCGCTATCTGGCGCTGCGCGCCGGCGTCGCCGCCGCCGACCAGGCGCTAAAGCTCTATCGCGACCGGCATCGCGGCGCGATGATGGAGCGCGCCTCGAAGTCGTTTTCGGAGATCAGCCGCGGCGCCTATCGCGGGCTTGCGGCCGAGCCGGACGGGACGAGCGAAAGGCTGATCGCGCTCGGCGCGGACGGCGGCTCGAAATCGGCCGAGCAATTGTCGAGGGGCGCGCGCTTCCAGCTTTATCTCGCGCTCCGGGTCGCGGGCTATCACGAACTTGCCAGGTCGCGCCGTCCCGCGCCCTTCGTCGCCGACGACATCATGGAGACGTTCGACCATTTCCGCGCCGAGGAGGCGCTGAAACTGTTCGCCGACATGGGGCGCGTCGGGCAGGTGATCTACCTGACCCATCATTGGCATCTCGTCGAGATCGCGCGAAAGGTGTGCTCCGAGGCGAGGGTGCATGAGCTGAGCGCCTAGAAGTCAGACGCTCAAGGACCTTTCTTGCCGAGGCCCTGCAGAGCCTGCACGAACCAGTTCGAGGCCTCCTTCAGCGCCTCTCCGCTCTTCCCGATCAGCACCCGCAGCTCCTCTTCGATCTCCGTGAGGCGGGAGGTCCCGGATTCCGGAAGCGGCGGCAGGATATGGGCGAAATAGGTGTTGTCGAGAAGGCGGTGCAGCAGGCGCTCGCCGAGGAACGGCTCGTTGTTGTTGAGGGTCCGCGCCGCCTTCAGGAGGGTGCGGATATCGTATTGGGTCGGGGCGATGTCGGGAACCTGCTTCCGTAGACCGAGCAGGGTGTAGGCCGCGATGCGCCCCGTCCGGACCGAGCTCTCGACGGTGAAAACGACGTCGTTATTCGTTTCGACGAACTGGCCGACGAGGGCGAGATTGACGCAACCCTCCGGAACGATCCGCGGCCGATCGCCGGCCGCGCGCGGCATGAATTGCGCCGTGATATAGGGCATCAGCGCGGTGCGAACCTTGGTGTTGGCCGCGACCTCGTCCAGCTTGTCGGCGATGCCGAGGTGGAAGCAGAGCTCGGCCAGGATTTCGCGTCCGTTGCAGGCCGGCATCGGCTTCTTCACGAAATCGCCGTCCCGATCCATGAAGAGCGCGTAGGCCCAGAGGACCAGGACGTCCTTCGGCTGGTTCGGGAAATGCGGCTGCCGGTTGCAGGTGAAGCTGAAGAGCCAGCTCGAATCGGTGAAGGTGATGATGCCGCCGGTGACCGCCTTGCCGGAATAGGGGTCGTTGACCGCCAGCTCCCTCAACTTGTCGACAAGGGGCGACGGCTTGCACGTCAGCGTGGCCAATTCCCAGATCGAACTGTCGACGTCGCCGCAGAACTTCTCCGGCTTGCCGAAGACGGGGGATTTCGCGGCGAGGTTGCGCCACAGCGTCCAGCCGCTCTCCGGAGGCGGATTGCGGCGATCGACGGCGAGCGCGGGCGCATGATCGAAGTCGCCATAGGCCGTTCCCTCGGTCATCGAGCCGGTGAGGGCGATGACGATGTCGTCGGGTCCGACCGGGATCGTCTCCCTCTGGCCGTCGCGCATGCAGAGAATCCCGGTGACGGTCTTTCGCTCGCCCTCCATCTCCAGCGCGAGATCATAAACGCGGGTGTTGAACTGGACCCGCACGCCCTTGTCGGCGAGCCACCCGATCAACGGCCGGACAAAGGCGTCGTACTGGTTGTACTTCGCGTACACCAGCGACGACAGGTCGTTCAGGCCGTCGATCAGGTCGAGGAATCGGTGCATGTAGAGCTTCATTTCCAGAAGGCTGTGCCAGTTCTGGAAGGCGAACATGGTCCGCCAGAAGACCCAGAAGTTGGTCTCCAGGAAGCCCTTCGAGAAATACTGTTCCACCGTGAGGTCGTCGAGTTCTTCCTTGCGCTTGAAGAGCAGGCGGGTCAGCTCCCATTGCTGCGACCGGTTCAAGCCGAAGGTCGAGAAATCCTTGATCTGTCCCTGCCGGTGCATCAGCCGGGCCTTGGAATAGGTCGGGTCGCTGTCGTTGAGGAGCCGGTACTCGTCGAGGACGCTATAGCCTTGAGGCAGCTCGAGAGCGGGCACGTCCTGAAAGACGTCCCAGAAGTTCTCATAGGTGAAGCACATCTCGCGCCCGCCGCGCAGGAGGTAGCCGGACTCTGCGTCTCCCGCCCCGTCGAGCGAACCCCCGGCGATGTCGACCTCATCGAGGATGGTGATGTTGCCCCCCGGCATATGGCCGTCGCGGATCAGATAGAAAGCCGCCGCAAGGCCGGCGATTCCACTGCCGACGATAGTGGCTTTGCGCTTCTCGACTCCCGCGGGCGCGATCGGCTTGTTGCGGTTGTAGGCGCTGACGAGATCCGGCGGAGGCAACGTATTGGATGGTCGGTTCCGCCAATAGACACCATAGGCGTCAGCCTCCACGCGGACCGGCTCGGCCGGGTTGACGGCGGAAGGGACTTCGGAAGCGACTTTGTCAGACATTGCCACCCGTCTCCTGACGATGGGGCCGAAGATAGCTGCAGATGTCGAAAGCGGATTGCGGAGAATCAAATGCGCTGCGGACGCGCAGTCATGGCCGACCAATTTTCCTGCGTCTCGCGCCGCGCTTGTAGCTTCCGGGTTTCGTGGGGTTCGCGAAAGACCGGCGTCCACTGTTTCCATCCCGCCCGAACTGCAGACAAAGAAAAGCGGGAGAGGGTCGCCCCGCTCCCGCTCTTTCCTGGCCGGCGCGTCCGGTCGAACGCGCCGAGGTTGTGCGTGTCAGCTCTGCACGCCCTTGACGTACCAGTCGATGACGGCGAGGTCCTTGTCTTCGATCCTCTGGCCCTTGGCGACGCGCTCCTTGCCGGTCTGATCGGCGATCGGGCCGGTGAAGACGTCGTAGCTGCCGTCCTTCCAGCCCGCGATCACTTTCTCGGCCGCGGCCTTTGCGTCTGCAGGCACCGCGGGGCTGAAAGGCGACATGACGACCGTGCCTTCCTTGAAGCCCCACCAGGCGTCGTCCGGCTTCCAGCTTCCGTCGAGGACCGCCTTGGCGCGCGAGATGTAGTAGGGCCCCCAGATGTCCTCGATCGCGGTGAGCTGCGTCTTCGGGCGCGAACTTCTTCATGTCGGCGCCTTGGCCGAAACACCACACCTTGTGCTGCTCGCAGACCTGGAGGCCGGCGGGCGAGTCGGTGTGCTGGGCGATGACGTCGGCGCCGAGGTTGATCAGCGTCTGGACGGCCGCGGCCTCCTTGGCCGGGTCGAACCAGGAGTCGATCATGATCAGCTTGGTGGTGATCTTCGGGTTCACCGCCTGGGCCGCGAGCGTGAAGGCGTTCACGCCGAGCACGACCTCGGGCACCTTGTAGGAGCCGAGATAGCCGATCACGCCCGACTTCGACAGGTGTCCCGCGAGCGTGCCTTCGACGGCGCGGCCCTGATGAAAGCGCGAGTTGTAGGTGCCCACGTTGTCGGCGTGCTTGTAGCCGGTGCAGTGCTCGAACTTCACGTCCGGGAACTGCTTGGCGACTTCGATCGTCTGGTCCATGTAGCCATACGAAGTCGTGAAGATCAGCTTGTTGCCTTGCTGCGCCAGGTCTTTCAGGATCGGAATCGCGCTCGCGTCCTCCTTGACGTTCTCCACGTAGGAGGTGACGACCTGACCTTTCAGCGCCGCGTCGAGCGCGAGACGGCCCTTGTTGTGCGCCCAGGTCCAGCCGAAGTCGCCGATCGGGCCGAGATAGATGTAGCCGATCTTCAGCGGCTCTGCGGCGAAGGCGGCGCGCCCCAGCGCCGGCGCCGCCAGACCCGCGGCAGCGGTCTTCAACAGGTTGCGGCGTGTAATCAAACTCATAACTTTCTCCTTGGTCCTACTTTGCTTTTCAAGCGGGGTTCAACTGTTCGGCATGAACGTCCGGCCGAGACAGGCCGGGGCTTCCGTTCCGGCGACGTCGCGAGCCGACATGAAGGCGAGCACCGCGACGGCCATGATGTAGGGCATCGAGGCCCAGAACTGGGATGGCAGGAACGAGAAGCCGGACGCCTTGGCGTAGAGTTCGAGGGTCATCAGAATCCCGAAGAAATAGGCGCCGATCAGCAGGCGACCCGCGCGCCAGCCGGAAAAGACGACGAGCGCGAGCGCGATCCAGCCGCGCCCGGCGGTCATTTGTTCGGCCCACATCGGCGTGATCACCATCGAAAAGTAGGAGCCGCCGATCCCGGCCAGCGCGCCGCCGAAGGCGATCGCCGCGTAGCGGATCGCCAGCACCGGATAGCCGATCGAATGGGCGGAGGTGTCGTTCTCGCCAACCGCGCGCAGGATAAGCCCTGCCCTTGTGCGATTGAGGAACCAGCCGACCGCCACGACCATGATCAGCGCGAAATAAACGAGCGGACTGTAGCCGAACAGGACCCGCCAGAACGGGTCGCCGGCAAGCGCATCCGCGAACAACTGGCCGAATTGAGGAATGGTCATGCCGACATAGTCTGAGCCTATCAGCGAGGAGAGGCCGATGCCGAATATCGCCAGCGCAAGGCCTGTCGCCACCTGGTTGGAGCGGAGGGTGAGCACCAGCACGGCGAACAGCATAGAGGAGGCCGCGCCGGCGAGGCCGGCCGCAATCACCCCGACCCACAGCGCCCAGTCGCCGAGCGCATCGCCGTAATTGAAGGCGACGGCGAAACCGGTGACGGCGCCGATCAGCATCATGCCTTCGACGCCGAGATTGAGCACGCCGCTCTTTTCCACGACAAGCTCGCCGGTCGCGGCCAGCAGGATCGGCGTCGTGACGCCGATCACGGTGACCAGGGCGTCGATCAGGAAAGCGATATTCACGCGGCGGCCCCTGCGGTTGCCGCTCGCGGCGCGGAACGCACGACGCGCAGCCGGTAACGCACCAGGATGTCGCTCGCGAGGATGAAGAACAGCATCGTCGCCTGAAAGATGCCCGCGGTCGCTTCGGGCACGTGCACCGCGGTCTGCGCCACCTGGCCGCCGACATAGGTGACGGCGAGGATCAGGCCGGCGAGGAAAACGCCGATCGGGTGAAGGCGGCCGAGGAAGGAGACGATGATCGCGGTGAAGCCATAGCCCGACGGGAAGCCGAGGTTGATCTGCCCGGTCTGGCTCATCACCTCGAGAATGCCGGCGAGGCCCGCCATGCCGCCGCTGATCATCAGGGTCGACCACACCGTGCGCGCGGCGTCAAAGCCTCCGTACCGCGCAGCGCTCGGGGCGGCGCCGACGGTGCGAACCGAAAAGCCGTAGACCGAGCGGGACTGGAGCACCCAGAAGACCAGCGTCAGCGCGATGGCGACGACGAATCCGGGCGGCACGACCGTGCCGGGGATTGTGTGGGGCAGGGTCTCAGCGGCCGGGAGCGGCGGCGTCTGCGGGAAGTTGTGCCCGTTCGGGTCCTTCCAGGGACCGCCGATCAGGTAGTTCAGCACCTGAAACGCGACATAGACCAGCATCAGGGTCGACAGCACCTCGGAGACGCGGAAACGCGTCTTGAGCACGGCCGGAATACCGGCCCAGATCATGCCGCCGAGAATCCCGCCGGCGATCATCAGCGGAATGGCCACGAAGCCCGGCGCGTCCGGAATCGCGAGCGCGACGCCGGCGCCGGCCAGCGCGCCGATCACGTACTGGCCTTCCGCGCCGATGTTCCAGATCTTGGCCTGATTGCCGAGCGACAGACCCAGCGCGATGATGATCAGCGGCGCGGCCTTGGTCAGGACGTCGACCCATTTGTAGGGGGCGACGATCGGAGTGATGAAGGTCTGGTAGATCGCGTCCGGTCCGTCGAAGCCGAGCAGCTCGAAGATCACCGCGCCGAGCAGCATCGTCAGCAGCACGGAGGCGACCGGCGTCGCCACCAGCATGAAGCGGCTCGGCGTCAGCCGCTTCTCAAGCCGGATGCGCATGCAACTGCTCCGTGATCTCGACCGTCGCCGACGGATCGCCGTGCACGCCGCCCATCAGGAGGCCGATCTCCTCGATCGAGGCTTCGCCGACCTTCATCGGCTCCGACAGGCGGCCGAGGTTGATGACCGCGATCGTGTCGCACAGGGTCAGAAGCTCGTCGAGGTCCTGGGAAATGACGAGCACCGCCGAGCCGCGCGCGGCGAGATCGACGATCGCCTGATGGATGGCCGCCGCCGCGCCCGCATCGACCCCCCAGGTCGGCTGGCAGACGACCAGCGCCTCGGGACGCTGCAGGATCTCGCGCCCCATGATGAATTTCTGCAGGTTCCCGCCCGAGAGGGAGCCAGCGAGCGCCCCCGGTCCCGTCGCCTTGACCGTAAAGGCGAGGATCACCTCGGCCGCATAATTTTTCGCCTTGTCCGGGTCGATCAGGCCGTAGCTGACCAGCTCCATGCGGTCGCGTCCGGTGAGCGACACGTTGTCGGTGAGCGAGAACTCGCTCACCGCGGCGTGCCCGTTGCGCTCCTCGGGAACGGCGCAGAGTCCGAGATTGCGACGCTCGGTGACGCCGAGCTGTCCGACCGCCTCGCCCGACAGGATGACGGACTCGACGGGCGCGGGCGTCTCCCCGCTCATGGCGGCCAGGAGCTCGTTCTGGCCGTTGCCCGCGACGCCGGCGACGCCGAAGATCTCGCCCCCGCGCACGCAGAGCGTGACGTCTCGCAGCGCAACTCCGAACTCGGTCGGCTTCGGCAGGCTGAGATTTTGCGTCTCGAGCTTCGGCGGACCGAAAGCGCGCTCCGCGGGCTTCGAAATCTCCTTGAGATTGCCGCCGATCATCATCTCCGCCATCGAGCGCGACGTCTCGTGCTTGGGGTCGGCGGTTCCGACCACCTTGCCGCCGCGCAGGATCGTGGCGGTGTCGCAGAGGGCGACGATCTCGTGCAGCTTGTGCGAGATATAGAGGATCGAGCAGCCGCTCGCCGCGAGACGGCGGAGCGTCTCGAACAATTGCTCGACCTCTTGCGGCGTTAGCACAGAGGTCGGCTCGTCCATGATCAGGAGCCGCGGATTGAGGAGGAGCGCGCGGACGATCTCGATGCGCTGCCGCTCGCCGACGCTGAGCGTAGAGACGATTCTGCGCGGGTCGAGCTTGAGCTGATAGGCGTCGAGGACCTTGTGGAACTCCGCGAGCAGCTCGCGCTGCGAGAGGCGCGCGTCGAGCCCGAGCGCGATGTTCTCCAGCACGGTCAGCGCCTCGAACAGCGAGAAGTGCTGGAACACCATGCCGATACCGAGGCGGCGGGCCGCCCGCGGATTGGAGATGCGCGTCGGCGCCCGTCGAACAGGATCTGGCCCTCGTCGGGCGCGAGGATGCCGTAAATCATCTTCACGAGCGTGGATTTTCCGGCGCCGTTCTCGCCGAGCAGCGCATGGATCTCGCCCGGTTTGACCTTGAGATGAACGTTGTCGTTGGCGCGCACGCCGGGAAACGACTTGCCGACGCCAATCAGCTCCAGACGCGGGGGAGCCTCAACCTTCAATTCGACAAACCCCTCGCTTCCCGGCGTGAAACGCGATCGACCAGGCGGGTTCGACGCAAGATCGGCGCCGATGGCGACCGCTCCGCGCCCGCGTCAAGCGGCGCATCCCAGACGGCGCAACCTTGTCGCCGCTGTCCGCGCCGTCGTCCGGACCCTATCGCTGCGCGGGCCGGTGTCAAATGAATTGGACTGACGACCGGCGGGACCGTCGACGAACCGGTAGCTGCTCAGGAAAGAAGCGGAGTGATCAAAACCGCGGCGCCAAGCGCATCGGATCCGCCTGTTGCGCGCCGGGCGCTCTTCGTGATTGTGTAAGTTGCGGCCCACGCGCAGGCGCGCGTGACATCGGGCGAGGGCAGGGCTGAAGCGCATAGGTGCGCGCCGAGGCGTTTGATTTTGGGCCCCGGCATGAAGGAGTTACCATGACGGCCTCGCTTCGCCCTTACGACGAGACGCTTCTTCGCAAGGCTTTCGACGTCGCCAGGCGCGCCCGCGAAGCCGGCGATCATCCGTTCGGCTCGGTGCTGGCCGACGGCGACGGCAAGCTTCTGATGGAGCAGGGGAATGGCTTCACCAGCGAGGGCCGCGACCGCACCGCCCACGCCGAGCGCCTGCTCGCCTCCAGGGCGGCGCGCGCCTACGACCTCGCGTTCCTCTCGCGCTGCACGCTCTATACCTCCGCCGAGCCCTGCGCGATGTGCTCGGGCGCGATCTATTGGTCCGGGATCGGCCGGGTGGTCTACGGGCAGACCGAGAAGGCGCTTAAAGCGCAGACCGGGGCGCACGAGGACAATCCGACCCTCGACCTGCCGTGCGACATTGTCTTCAAGGCCGGCCAGCGCCCGACCGAGGTCGTCGGGCCGCTGCTCGAGGACGAGGCGGCGGCCCTGCAGGCGGATTTCTGGAAGAGGAGGGGGTAAGCTCCCGCTCGACCTCCTGGCCCTTCCTAGGCTGGGCGGGGCTGTCGCCCGGCCCGCCGAGCGGCGGCGCCGACGACGCCGAAACCGACGAGCGCCATGATCCAGGCGGGCGTCTCGGGGACGGGGACAGGCGTGGCGACGGTTGTGACCGCAAACACGAAACTGCCGCCGCCGCCACCGCCGCCGCCGCCCGCAAATCCGTAGGCCGAGCCCGGCTGACCGCCGCCGCCGACGACGATCTCAAGTTCCAGGCCTGCGGTGAAATTAAAATATTCATCGACAAGAGCGCCGGCGCCGCCCTCGCCCAAGGTTTCGTAATAATAGGCGCCCCCGCCTTGCGCGCCGGTTGCGTCGACCTCGTAAGTGCCCGTCGTTGGGATCGTGTAATAAACGACCCCTCCGGTGTACGCAAAAAACGTCGTCTGATAGGCGCTGTTCGTGATCTGGACCTCGCCGTCGATCCCGGCCAGGCCGACGTTTTTTTGATCTTGATGGTTGAAGTCGCTGATAAAGCTCAAGTTCGATCCGTCAAAATCGGGAGTCCAGTTCGACGCGCCTCCTTGGCCGCCGGTCACGCCGAAACCTTGCGGCTCGTCTTCCGGGCCGTTTCCGCCGTCGCCGCCGGTGTAACCGCCTCCGCCCCCGCCGGCCGCACCGTAATTGACGTAGTCGCCCACGGGGATCGTGGCGCCGCCTCCGCCGCCCCCGCCGCCGTAGCCGCCGGCGCCGCCGTCACCGCCGGCGCCCGCGGCGCCTTGACCGCCCGATCCTCCGGCAAAAGTGGGGGGCGCCGAGCCCCCCGAGCCCGACCCCGCGCCCGGACCGGTCGTTCCGCCGGCGAACAGGCCCGCGCCGCCGCCGCCGTTTTCGCCGCTCGGCGCCACGCCCCCGCCGCCTCCGGTCGGCACGTCGGGCAGACCGTCGCCGCCGGCGTTGTCGCTAAGATTGGAGCTCCCGCCCCCGCCGCCCCCGGCGCCAAGCAGGAATGTCGTTAGGGTTTCCCCGAGGGCCGCGTGAGAGGACGCGAGCCCAAGCGCCAGTCCGAACGCGGCTGCGCCCAGGTTTTGCGGCCGAATTCGCGCTTTCCCGATCGCCCGTCCCCGGATCGACGAGGAGCCCAGCCAGGGCTGCGAGCCTGAAATTCGAGTCATCTTTTCTTTTCCCCCGGGAGCGTCCGTGCTTGCCTGGACGACGACTAAGCACATTCCAACCGTAGGCGCGTCTCGATTTCCGCGAGCCGGCGTCTCATTTTCCGCAAATCGGTTCAGACGCCCTCAGGCGGCGCGCTCTTCCAATTCCGCCCGGTTTCGATCCTTATGCTGAAACCCGAGTTGTCCCGTCGCGGGAGCAGCGAGCGCGCCGAACGCGGCGCCGGACTTCGAGGAGGAAGGAGCCGCCGCATGAAACACCTCTATTCCGGCCCGGTGTTCGAGATGGCGCGCGAACAGTTCCATGTCATCGCCGACCATCTCGCCATTCCCGAGGAGGAGCGCGACCGTCTCCTGTTTCCGAAGCGGGCGATCGTCGTCTCCTGCCCGATACACATGGACAGCGGACGGACCGAGGTCTTTACCGGCTACCGGGTCCAGCATCACCTGACCCTCGGTCCCGCCAAGGGCGGCACGCGTTTCGCCGCCAACGTCGACATCGGCGAGATCGCGGCGCTCGCGGTCTGGATGAGCTGGAAATGCGCGCTCGCCGATCTCCCCTACGGCGGCGGCAAGGGCGGCGTCGCCGTCGATCCGCATGCGCTGTCGCTGCGCGAGCTCGAGAATCTGTCGCGCCGCTACATGCAGGAGATGATCCCGTTCGTCGGTCCGCGCGTCGACGTGATGGCCCCCGACATGGGCACCGACGAGCAGGTGATGGCCTGGTTCATGGACACCTATTCGATGTACCAGGGCGTCACCGTGCCGGAAATCGTCACCGGCAAGCCGGTCGACACCGGCGGCACGCTCGGCCGGCGCGAGGCGACCGGCCACGGCGTGGCCTTCCTCGCCTTTCGGGCGATGGAGGCGCTCGAGATCGATCCGGTCGGCGCGACCGCGATCATCCAGGGTTTTGGCAACGTCGGCTCGCACGCCGCGCTCGGACTCGCCGCGCGCGGGGTCAAGATCGTCGGCGTCTCAGACCATGCCGCCGCCTATTACGACCCCAAGGGCCTCGTCGCCCGGGAGCTCGTGAACCACGCCGCGCGCGCCGGCAGCCTCGCGGGCTTCTCGACCGAGGCGACGATCGACGCGCGGGCGCTCCTCGAGCAGCCCTGCGACGTGCTCGCGCCCTGCGCGGTCGAACGCGTCATCGACGCCGATCTCGCCCGGCGCCTGCGCTGCCGCGATCCTCGCCGAGGGCGCCAACGGCCCGACCACGCCCGAAGCCGACCGGGCGCTCGCGGAGCGCAACGACGGGATCTTCGTCATCCCGGACATCCTCTGCAACGCCGGCGGCGTCATCGTCAGCTATTTCGAATGGGTGCAGGATCTTGCAGCAATACTTCTGGTCGCGCGACGAGGTGATGGACCGGCTCGAGCGCGCGCTCGATCGCAGCTGGGCGACGGTCGTCGCCCGCGCGAAGCGCGACGGCGTCGCCAACCGCACCGCCGCCATGGCGATCGGCGTCGAGCGGGTAATGAGGGCCAAGCAGGCGCGGGGGCTGTTTCCATGATGCAGGACGAGAATGCTGCGCACGCGATCGTCGTCCGCGACGCGGTCGAGGCCGACATGCCGGCCGTGCAGGACATTTATGCGCATTACGTCCTGTCCTCGCTCGCGACCTTCGAGGAGACGCCGCCCTCGCTCGAGGTGATGCTCGCCCGCCGCCGCGCATCGATCGAGAACGGCCTGCCCTATCTCGTTGCGGAGCGGAATCGCGAGGTGGTGGGCTATGCTTACGCCGGCGCCTATCATGCGCGTCCCGCCTATCGCTTCACGGTCGAGGACTCGGTCTATGTCGCGGACGGGCTGCGCGGTCGCGGGGTAGGGACTGCGTTGCTCCGGGCCCTCATCGAACGTTGCGAAGCCGGCCCGTGGCGGCAGATGATCGCGGTCGTCGGCGACAGCGCCAACGCCGGTTCGATCGCGCTGCACCGGCGATTCGGGTTCGAGCGCGTCGGCGTTCTGCGATCGGTCGGCTACAAATTCGGCCGTTGGGTCGATGCGCCGATCCTCCAGCGGGCCTTGGGGGCGGGCGACCGCCAGGCGCCGACCTACTGAACCAGGAACCCGATCGCCGCCGCGTTCGCGACTCGTCGTCAGCGTAGCGATCCTGATCGGACTCGCAGTCCACCGGGGGCTCGTCGACTTCGGACTCAGGTCAGGCTGCCACAGTTCTTCGCCGGGATGTCGCGTACGCACTCATCATAGGAGTTGTGATCGGACGGCCGGATGGAGCTCCGAAAAGAAAAGGGCCGTCCGAAGGCGGCCCTAATATAACGGGTTGCTGCGATCCGCGCGGTCAGGCGGCGACTGAGGCGTGCCTGCGCGAGGCGCGATATCCGGCGAGCCCGAGACCCGTGAAATCCGAGCGCCATCATCGCCCAGGTCGACGCCTCCGGTACTGTCGTTTCAGTCACTTGGCCGGTCACCTGGAAGGTCTCCGAACTGGCCAGCGCGCCGTTGGTGGAAGTCGCTGCCGTCGAAGGCCCATTGTTTTCGTCCCACAGAGCAAAACTCGAAGCAACGGCGTTTTGTAAGGTGAGATAATATGTACCAGCCGTCAATTCAACTGGACCGATCGAAGCGCTAAATTCATGGATGGCTTCGCCGGAGACTGAAAAACCACTGCCCATTGCCACTGGAACTGTCCCATCGTCTGCGAAGCTACCTTCGATAGGCGAAATTCCCCAGTCGATTTCATATACCGTACCGGACTGCCACGTATCAGGATTAAAGGATGTCCAAAGATCGAAGATAATACCATTAACGGTCGCGGCGCTGGACAACGTAAACGACTCTTCGACCGCCTGAAACGCCACATCTACCCCGCCGGGAGATCCAGAATTCGGCCCGTTGTCATATAGCACATTTGCTGACGCCAAAGACACACCGCCCACCATGCTCGCCGCTGCAACCGCCAGCCTCAACGATGTCCACATCATTCCCATAGCCCCAACTCAGAAGCATTTCGCTCTGCCCAGTTCCCCAATTGACGCTAGGCGTCTGGTTTTACGGTGTCAACAGATATTTACGGTGTTGATTTTGGCGCGCTGGAATGCGCTCCGCTTGCGGAGACTGGACGAGCCGGGAATGTAGTAGGCACACAAAACGCGAAGGCACAAATGACGGTTCCCCATTTCCCTTCGCTACTGCCGATTCCCTTCTGCGGCTGGCTTCACGACCCCGACGATCGGTCCGATCGGCATGAGTTCGTCGTCGCGCTTGAGTTCGGGCGCATAGAGCGACGAGAGCGAGCCGTCGAGAAACAGGGCGTTGCGGCAGCCCACGCCGTCGCGAAAGAGCCTCGCGAAGGCGTCGAAGGTCACAGGCTCGTCGGCGATGGCGAAAACGACCTCGCCGCGGTCGTCGACGCAGACGCCGTTGCGGATCTTGGCCGAGGTGCCGTCGGGGCGAATCTTCGGATGGATGCGGCCGTCGATCACCAGCATCGGACCCGACTGGGTCGCGTAGCGGGCGGCGGGCGGAGCGGCGAGGTAACGGCCCGTCTCGGTCACGCCCGCGATGCCGTCGCCGATCCAGAACACGCCGTTCGGCTTCATATGGAAATTGGTTGCGCCGTCGCCGCGCGTGTCGGCGTTGTGAACGAGCCGGCTCTTCTCGACATAGAGCCCGACCGGCGACTGGTCCTCGCGGAACATGCCGGCGTTCATGGCGAAGACGAGCCGCTCGCCCTGTTTGCGCAGGACGTCGGCGACCGCGCCGAGCGAGCCGAACGGGCGGTCGTCGGGCCCCTTCCAGAACAAGCGCAAGTCGTCGTGATGCGGATCGAAGGCGCAGACCGTGAACGCCGCGCCGTCGAAGCTTTTCGGCGCGCAATCCGCAGCCGCAGGCGAAGCGCCCGCGCCGATCGACAGGGCCAGGAACAAAGCGGCGATACCGCTGCGCCGCATCGCCTTCGATAGTCCTCAACCCCGGCCCGCCGCCGGCAAGCGGCGGGCGTCGAATCACGCCGCGACTGCGGCGCCGCGCAGAGTCTACCCTTCGGGAAACCTCGTAGCCAAGGGGATCGCCGATATGGATCGAGGGATTGTCCGAGCGCGATCGCAGCCGTCAGAGCTCGACGGCGACCGGCGTGCGGCGCGCGCCATAGCCGGCGTACGCAAGGCCCAGCAAGCCGAGGCCCATCATCGCCCAGGTCGAGGCCTCGGGAACGGCGTTGGTGAAGCCGATTTCGAAGTCGCCGCCGGCCGTCTCGCTGAACACCGCGGCGGTAAAATTGCCGGTGAACATGACGCTGTAGCCCGGCGCGCCGGTATTCTGATACCAGCCCGGCAGATCCGACGTCACGACCGTGCCGACGAGGTCCGAACTGTTGACCGCGCCGTCGTAGAAATCGACTTCGTTGCCGTAATTGGGCGAACCCCAGATCAACGACAGCGAGCCGTTCAGGCCCGACTTCGTCGCCGATCCGCCGGGGGCGATCGAAAGCCACGCGTGGGTCTCGTCGGTTGTCGCATATCCGCCTTCGGTGTCCCCGTAGGGATCCCAACCGTCGTAAGCGTTGTCGTGACCGAACTTGACGATGACGGCGTTGTTCAGATCGGTCACCGGCGGCGCGACGTCAGGCGCCGTCGCCGGATTGATGCTTGGGCCGGGAAAGAAGGAAACGCCCGCCGAAGCGGCGGTTGCGGTCAGCGAGAGGGCGAGCGCGGCGGCGCCGGCCAGCAGAGAGAGTTTGATACGCACGGGTATCCCCCGGGAAGATGGTGTGAACAACACTTCACATCCCTAGCAGGGGTGCATACAACGTCAACAAGGAATGTAATCGATCGTTAACTTGCTGGACGAGCCGGATGTCGGTGCGGGCGCGGCTTCAGCAGGCGCTTGCGCGGCGCGCGCTCGTCCGCCGGCGGTGGGCCTTACAGCACCTTGCCGGGATTCATCACCCCGTTCGGGTCGAGCGCCGCCTTCATCGGCGCGCATGACCGCGAGCGCGCCCGGGTCCTTGGTCGCGGCGAGCAGGTGCGCGCTTCAGCCGCCCGACGCCGTGCTCGGCCGAGAACGAGCCGCCCATCCGCGCCACGATTCCGTGCACGACCTCGTTCATCGCGTCCCAGCGCGCGACGAACGCCGCCTTGTCGGCGCCGACCGGCTGCGACACGTTGAAATGGATGTTGCCGTCGCCGAGATGGCCGAAGGCGCAGACGCGCGCGCCCGGCTCGAACGCCTCGACCGCCTGCGTCGCCTCGTCGAGGAAGGCGGGCGCGTCGCCGACCGCGACCGAGACGTCGTGCTTGATCGAGCCGCCCTCGCGGATCTGCGCCTCCGGGATCGACTCGCGCAGCGTCCAGAATTCATGGCGCTGGTCGAGCGAGGCGGCGATCGCCGCGTCGTCGATCACGCCCGCCTCGAACGCCGCTTCGAGCATGGCCCCGAACGCCTCCTCGAAGCCCGCCGCGATCTGCGACGACGCCTCGATCAGCACGTACCAGGGATGGTCGCCGGTCAGCGGCGCGCGGGCGAGGCCGTGGCGGACCGTGATGTCGTAGGCGAAGCGGGCGATCAGCTCGAAGCTGGTCACGCCCGCGCCGAGCCGCTCGCGCGCGATGCGCAGGAGGTCGAGCGCCTTCTCGAGGGCTTTCGAGCCCGACGAAGGCGGTCGCCCGCGCCCGCGGATTGGGAAAGAGCCTGAGCGACGCGGCGGTGATCGACGCCGAGCGTGCCCTCGGAGCCGACGAACAGGCTTTTCACGTCGTAGCCGGTGTTGTCCTTGCGCAGCTTCGAGAGCGCGTTGACGATCCGCCCGTCGGCCAGGACCGCTTCGACGCCGGTGACGAGGTCGCGGGCGTTGCCGTAGGCGATCACGGTCACGCCGCCGGCGTTGGTCGCGGCGTTGCCGCCGATGGTGCAGGTGCCCTCCGCGGCGAGCGACAGCGGAAAGAGCCGGTCGGCTTCGAGCGCCGCCGCCTGCGCCTCGGCGAGCGTCACGCCGGCCTCGCAGATCATCACGTCGGCGTGCGGGTCGATCTCGCGGATCGTCCTCAGCCGCTGGGTCGAGAGGATGATCTCGATCGCCCGTTTCGTCCGGCGTCTGGCCGCCGACGAGGCCGGTGTTGCCGCCCTGGGGCGTGACCCCGATCCGCGCCTCGTTGCAAAAGGCCAGGACCCTTGCGACCTCGGCGGTCGATCCGGGGCGAACGAGCGCCAGCGCCTTGCCCGTGATAGAGGCCGCGCGGCTCGACGAGCGCGCCGGCGATCGAGTTCGGGATCGGTCAGCGCGTGGCCGCCGCCGACGATGCGCGCGAGGGCGTCGAGGGCGGCCTGGCGTTCAACTGGTCATCCGAGGAGCCTCCGCGCGCGCGGCTTCGCTTGGCGACGGCGAAAGACGGCGGCGATTTCGACATGGGGCGAATAGCGGAACTGGTCAATCGGCGCGACCGTCTCGAGCCGGAAGCCGCCGTCGATCAGGATCCGCGCGTCGCGGGCGAAGGTCGCGGCGTTGCAGGAGACGGCGACGACGAGCGGCAGGCCGCTCGCCGCAAATTCGCGCGCCTGCGCCTCGGCGCCGGCGCGCGGCGGGTCGAACAGCGCGCCGTCGAACGCGGAGAGCTCGCCGCGCCGAAAGCGGCCGGCGGAAAAGATCGCGCGTCTCCGCCGCCGACCGTGCTGAGGCCCTGCGCCTCGGCCGCGGCGCGCTGCGAGCGCTCGAATCGCCGCGGCGTCGGAGTCGACGGCGGCGACCTCGTGCGTGCGGGCGAGGCGGAGGGCGAAGGCGCCCGCGCCGCAGAAGAGGTCCGCGACCTTTTTCGCGCCCTCGAGCGCCTCCACCGCGACGGCCGCCAGCCGCGCTTCGCCTGCCTCCGTCGCCTGAAGGAAGCCGCCGGGCGGAAGGGTGACGAGAGTGTCGCCGAAGGCGACGCGCGGCGGGCGGCGCTCGACCACGACGGCGCCGTGGTTCGAGACCCGGGCGAGGTCGAGCGCCTCGGCGCGTCCGGACGAGCTTGCGCGTCTCGGCGAGCCCGAGCGGGCCGGAGCCGCGCAGGTCGACGTCGAGGCCGTCGCCCGTCGCCGTCACGCCGATGTCGAGCGGCTTGCCGAGTCCGCGCAGGTCGCCGGCGAGGGCGCGGGCCGCCGGGACCGCGCCGGCCATCGAGGGCGCGAACAGCGGGCAGGCGTCGATCGCGACAATGTCGTGCGAGCGCGCCCGCATGAAGCCGACCTCGTCCGGCGCGCCGTGGGGAAAGCGGGCGTGAAAGGTCGCCCGGCGCCGGCCCGCGCCATGCGCGTCGATCAGCGGCCCGACCTCGGCGTCGACCCTGGCGCGCGCGAGCGCCTCGACGACGAGGCCGCGCTTCCAGTGCGCGATAGAGCGTTTCGCGACATGTGCTGCGCCGCGCAGCCGCCGCAGCGTCCGAACCACGGGCAGAACGGCGTCGCCCGCTCCGGGCTCGCGTCCAGGATTTCGACCAGCTCGGCTCGCTGGCCCGAACGTTCTGACCCTGACGCGTTCGCCGGGCAGGGCGCCGGGAACGACCGCGCGCGTTCTCCGCAACGCCGTCGCCGCGCGCGTCGAGCCTCGACGATCGCGAGATCCTCGGTCGACCTCAATCATGGCGCGCCGCGATCAGGAATTCCTTCGCCCCCGCGCCGCCGGGCACGGGCGAGGGCATAAGGCCGAGGACCGTCCAGCCTTGCGCCTCGACGTCTGCGCGCACGTCCGCGCAGGCGCGCGCGAGCGCCGCCTCGCTCCTCACCCGCCCCTTGACGATCTCCGCCGGGCCGACCTCGAACTGCGGCTTGATCAGGCTGACGAGCCACGCCGGCCGCGCCGCGAGGCTCAGAACATGGGGCAGGACGAGCCGCTGCGAGATGAAGCTCACGTCGCAGACGATCGCCTCGGGCGCCTCGCCGAGCGCTTCCCGCGTTAGCGATCGCGCATCGAGCCCTTCGAGCGAACGGACGCGCGGGTCCGCCGCAAGCCGGGGATCGATCTGCCCGTGGCCGACGTCGACGCGACGACGCGTCTGGCGCCGCGCTTGAGGAGCACGTCGGTGAAGCCGCCGGTCGAGGCGCCGACGTCGAGGCAGGCGAGGTTCTCGGGATCGAGGGCGAAGGCGTCGAGCGCAGCGGCGAGCTTGATCCCGCCGCGCGAGACATAGGGGTGCGGCGCCTCGGCCTCGATCGCCGCGCCCTCGCCGATTGCGTCGGACGGTTTGCGCAAGGCCTCGCCGTCGACCTTGACGAGGCCTGCGGCGATCGCCGCCTGCGCCCGCGCGCGGCTGGCGAAGAACCCTCGCTCGACGAGGACGATGTCGGCGCGCTTGCGCATGGAAGCCTTTGGACCGGGAGAACGGGCGGGCGGGTTTAGCACCCGCGGCGGAGGCTCGCCATGCGTCGCCAAAGAGTCCCTGAGCGTTCAGCGGTCTTCCGGCTTGAAAAACGCCGCCGCCACGGGCAATCTGGCGTTGACCACGTCCTCCATCGGGGGAGTCTCGGTTGAAAAGCCTACGCGCGGCAAGCGCGGCAAAGTCGGGAGGGAATTCATGAAAGTGATCGAGGTTCTGCATTCGAACAAGCAGGTGCTCGCCAAGTGCACGCCCGAGGAGCCGATTCTCACGGTCTCGGAGCGGCTCAGCGCCCTCAACATCGGCGCAATGCCGGTCTGTGGGGCAGGAGGCGACGGGCTGATCGGCATCATCTCCGAGCGCGACATCGTGCGCGGCTTCGCCCGCATGGGAGGCAGGCTCACGGAGCGTCACGTCCGGGACCTGATGACCAAGGAAGTGGTCACCTGCGGTCCGGACGACAGCATGGCCGATGCGGAGAGCCGCATGAACAAGCACCACATCCGCCACCTGCCCGTGGTCGACCGCGGAAAGCTTATCGGCATGCTGTCGATCCGCGACGTGACCGCCTGGCGGTTGCAGGAATCGCGCAATGAGGTCAATGTGCTACGCGACGCCGTCATTGCCGCGCGCCACCGCTGACGCGCCGGCCACGGGGCGACGCCAAAGGGTCAAAGGATCGTCGATTGGCGGCGCGGGCGCCGTTGTCTTGAGCGCTACCGCCTCGCCAGCGCAAGCCCGACCGCCGCGCCGATCAGCACCGCCCCCGTCAGCCGGTTGCGCGCGCGGCCGAAGCGGGAAAGGACGGGCCGCGCGCGGCCCGCAAGCAGCGCCCAGCCCCCGTCGACGATCAGCGCCGTCGCCACGAAGGTCGTGCTGAGAATGGCCATCTGGCGGCCGAGCGGCGCGCTGGCGTCGAGAAACTGCGGCAGGAAGGCCGCATAGAAAGCAAGCGTCTTCGGGTTGGTCAGCGAGACCAAAAAGCCGCGGCCGAACGTCCTGCCCGGGGAAACCGCCTGTGTCCGCGAAAGATCCTCCGCCGGAGCGCTCCATGACCGCACGCCGAGTACAACCAGATAGGCGACGCCGAGCCATCGCAGGATGTCGAAGGCCTGGCCAAGCGCTCCGAGGAGCGCCGTGACGCCGAGCGCGGCCACAGCGAGCTGGACGACCATCGCGGCGCTCGTCCCCAGCACGGTCAGGAGCCCGCCGCGAACGCCGAAGCGAAGGCTGTTGGCGACGATCAGCGCCACGTTCGGACCCGGGATCAGCATTAGCGCCGCAGTCGCCGCGACAAAAGCTGCAAAAAGCGCAAGCGGCATGGGGTCTTCTCCGAAGATTACCATATTTCGGCGCGCTCCCTTCGGAAAGCCGGAGAGCCGCCGGAAAGGCCGGCCAAAGCCCACAGAGAGTAAACGACGACAACATTCGTTTGCGAATACCCGTTGACTACAACCAGGAGTCGACTAACGTGAGGTTTAGCGACGCGGTATGATGGTCACGGGACGGAAACAATGTTGTGGCGGGTGGTTCTGTTTGCCGCAGTGATGGTGATGTCGCCGATGGCTCGGGCGTCAACCGAACTGCACGGCGCCGGGTTTTGGAACGCGTTCGGCTTCGGAGAGCCGGCAGGCGACGTTCGCAACGACCCGGATGCATCGGCGCAGCCGAAGCTCTATTCGACGGATCTTTCGTCGGCGGAGGACACCGCCGACGCTTGGGCGTTAGCGGTCGACAGGGCGCTGCTGGGCGGCGGCGGCGCGACGGCGCCCAGCGCTGCGAAATATGATCGGTTCAACTGGGTGTTTCTGCTGATCGGCTTCGCCGGATTGACGGCCTTGTTCGCCGGCAGGCGGACCGGCGGTCGCGGCCTGATCTCGCGCTAGTCTGGCGCGCCGTAGCCCGCAGAAAGACGGACGTGCTTTCCGGACGCCTTCTGGGCGGGGCGAGACGCGCCGATCGCAGAGTGGAACAAATCCCACGCCTGGACGTTCCGGCCGTCGGCGAGCCCATCGAGCCGCCGCAGGGCTCGCGATGCCGATTGCCTATGCGCTCGACGCGCTCAATTTCCTCTCGGCGGACGTCCGGAACCTGTTCGGACCCTTCATCAACGTCTATCTCGTCACCGGCCGCGGGTGGACCCAGACCGACGTCGGGCTGGTTTCGACCGGCAGCGGACTCCTCGGCATCGCGCTCCAGACCCCGATCGGCGCAGCAATCGACGTGACGCGCGCCAAGCGCGCCGTGATCGTCGCCACCATGGCGGCGATGAGCCTCGCCGCGGTGATCATCGTCCTGTATCCGACCTTCTGGCCGATGGCGCTCGCGACGGGCATTTTGTCGCTTGCGGGCGACGCGTTCGTGCCGGCGGTCGCGGCGATCACCCTCGGCCTCGTGACCAGAGAGGCGCTGGCGCGCCGGCTCGGCCGCAATTCCGCTTTCGACCACGGCGGCAACATCGTCATCGCGCTTGTCGCAGGGGGGGTGGGGTATCTCTTTTCTCAGCGGGTCGTCTTCCTGCTTGTGCCCGTTTTCGCCGCGCTGACCGCCGCGGCGGTCCTGTCGATACCGGCGGATGCGATCGATCACGACCGGGCCCGCGATCTCGGCAAGGACGAGGTCGACGACGGCGGCGCGAAAGGACTCGGCATCCTTTTTCGGACGCCGACGCTCGCGATTTTCTCAGGCTGCGCGCTCCTGTTCCACTTCGCCAATGCGCCTCTGCTGCCGCTCGTCGGACAAAAGCTCGCCCTGCAATATCCGAAGGAGGCGACCGCGATGCTGTCGTTCTGCATGGTCGCCGCCCAAGGCGTCATGCTGCCGATCGCGCTCGTGGTCGGGTGGAACGCGGACCGGTGGGGCCGCCGGCCGATCTTCCTCATCGCCTTCGCGGCGCTGCCGATCCGCGCCGCGCTCTATACCGTGTCGGACAACGCCTTCTGGCTTCTCGGCGTCCAGTTGCTCGACGGCGTGGGGGCAGGGATCTACCAGGCGCTGACCCCGCTTCTGATCGCCGATATCATGCGCGGGACCGGCCGGTACAATCTGGCGCAAGGCGCGGTCGCGACCACGCAAGGCGTCGGCGCCGCGGTCAGCGCGCTGATCGCTGGCGAAGTGACCGATCACTTTGGCTATTCGGTCTCGTTTTGGTTCCTCGGCGCCGTCGCGGCGCTCGCGTGCCTCGTCTTCTTTGCGTTCATGCCGGAGACGCGCGGCGAGGCTGCAGCGGCGCCCGAGGCGGCCCCTCAGGCCGCGCGCTCATGACTCTCGCCAACCTCGCGTCCACCAATTTCAGCGCCACGAGCCTCGCCGCGCTCGTCATTCTCGCGCTGACCTATGCCGGCATCGCGCTTGGGCGCATTCCGGGCCTCAGGCTCGACCGCGCCGGCATCGCGCTTCTCGGCGGCGCTGCGATGATCGCGCTCGGCCCCTTGAGCCTCGACGACGCCTTCCACGCGATCGACTTCAACACGCATCGCGCTCCTGCTCGGGATGATGATCATTGTCGCGCATCTCAAGGTTTCCGGCGCCTTCCGGGCGCTCGGGCGCGCTCGCGATCGAGCACGCCCACCGGCCGTTCGCGCTTCTCGTCACGGTGACGCTGCTTGCCGGCGTGCTGTCGGCCTTCCTCGTCAACGACGCGATCTGCCTCGTCATGGCGCCGATGGTGCTGACGGTCACGCGGGCGCTCGGCCTCAACCCGCTTGCCCTATCTCATCGCGACTGCGACCGCGTCCAACTGCGGCAGCGTGGCGACCATCACCGGCAATCCGCAGAACATGGTGATCGGCGCCTATTCCGGCATTTCCTATCCCGACTTCGCGGCGTCTCTCGCGCCGGTCGCGGCCTTCGGTCTCGATCGCGACCGTCGTCGTCGTGTGGCTGGTCTACCGGAAGGAGTTCGCGTTCAAGGGCGACCTCGAGCCGCATCTCATTCGCGGCCGGATGCATGGCGGTCAGGCGGCCAAGGCGAGCCTCGTCTGCGTCGCGCTCGCCGTCGCCTTCTTCGCCGGCGTCGAGCCGGCCAAGGCCGCGGTGCTCGGCGGCGCGTTTCTGCTTGTTACCCGCTCGATCAAGCCCGAGCGGATCTACCACGAGGTCGACGGGCCGCTGTTGATGATGTTCGCCGGCCTCTTCGTCGTGGTCGCCGGCGCCGAGCGGGCGGCTGCTCACGCCCGACCGGATCGCGATGGCGAAGAGCGTCGGCCTCGACATCCCCTGGCGCCTGTCGGGCTTCACCGCGGTTCTGTCCAACATCGTCAGCAACGTGCCCGCGGTGCTGGCCCTGAAACCGTTCGTCCCGACCTTCGGCGATCCGCGCAAGGCGTGGCTCATCGTGGCGATGAGTTCGACGCTCGCCGGCAATTTCACGCTGCTCGGGTCCGTCGCCAACCTCATCGTCGCCGAGCAGGGGCGGGCGGAAGGCGCGCCGATCAGCTTCTGGGCCTATTTCAAGGTCGGCCTGCCGCTGACGCTCGTGACGCTCGCGGCCGGAACGTGGTGGCTGGCGGGGCGGTAAACCTGCTTCGCGCTCGGGCCCTGGAGAGGCGGTCGCTGACCGCCTCCGCGCGGTCGACCCTAAAACTTGAAATAGAACCCGGCGTGGAAGAGGTTCATGCCGACGCCGACCTTGGTCTGATAAAGGGGAAGGGCGTAGAAGTCCTGGCTCTCGAGCTCGACGCGGCGGTACTCCGCCTGAAAGATCGTCGTCGGGCTCCACAAATATTGGAAACCGCCGCCGGCGGTCCATCCGGGCTGAGTCCGGCTGTTCGACGCGAACGGGCCGTCGATCTCCATCTGACCGAAAGCGAAGCCGCCGGTCCCGTAGATCATGAACCGGTCGAAGGCGTAGCCGGCGCGCGCCCGCGCCGAGCCGAACCAGTGAATGTCAGCCCGATCGCTGTAGAGAAGGCCGCCGTTTGAGTCGCCGTGCATGAACGCGTAGGTCAGGTCGGCGGCGGGGCCGAACACGAACTGCTGGACCTGGAAATTGTATCCGGCCTCTCCACCGAGGGTGAACCCTTGCGCGTTCTTGAGGTAGCGGCCGCCGTCCCCGCTGAATTGCGCCGTCTGGTAGCCGAGCTGCGGACTGGCGAAGAAGCCGCTCCACACCGCGGGCGGCGCCATCGTCTTGTAATTGGGCAGGAGGAGGTTCAACGGCGACGGCAGGCTGCCGAGTCCGTTGAGCGGCGCCGGCAACAGCGGCAGGTCGTCCGCCCGGGCGGCGACGGCCATGAGGCTCAGCGCCGCAAACAAACCCGCGCGCCGAGTGAGACGTCCAAACGCGCCAGCCGAGCGCCGAATCATGCCGCCTCCGGAAACTGCGCCTAACGCGCGCTTATTCGCTGCTATCGCAAGGGATAGGCTCGTGTCAAAAGGCTTTCCGCAAATTGCGGCGCTGCAATCCAGAGCGCAATGCGGGCGAATCGCATGCCCCTCTATCGCGTGCGGGCGTTGCCCGGGCTCGTCCCGCCGCCGAGGTCGAGCGGCGCGTTGTCGCCCTCGGGCGCGGGCAGGGGGGCTGCGACCACCGTGGGCGGCTTCGGCTTCGGCTTCTTCTTCGGCGGCTGCGGCGCGGGCTCGACCTGCGGCGAGGCCTGGGCGTCGGCGCCGCCGGCGGCGTCGGGATTGCCCGTGTCCGTCGTCGCGGTGTTGACCGGCGGCGTTTCCTTGATGACCGTCGTTCCGCCTTTGCAGTCCACCAGCCACACGTCGTAGATCGGATGCTCGACGCCGTGCAGCCCGGGGCTGTCGGCGAACATCCAGCCCGGAGAAGATCCGCTTGAACGTGTGCTGCTCGTCGATCTCGTCGACCTGGGTGAAGGCGTCGGTGCGCGGCGTGTCGGCCGGCGGGCGCGAGTAGCAGACGCGCGGCGTGACCTGCAGCGTGCCGAACTGCACCGTCTCGTTGAGCGCGACCTCGAAGGTGATGATGCGGCCGGTGATCTTGTCGAGCCCGTCGAACACCGCGACCGGATTGGCGATCTTGTCGGCGTGGGCCGGCGCAGCCAGTCAGGCCGAGCGCGATCATGCAGGGCGCGATCATAAGTCTCGCCGCCCGGCGCGCGGCTGTAACGAACATCGAGGTCATGCGGGCCGATCTGACGGTCAAGGGCGGCGGAATGAAGGCGGGAGACTTAAGACCCCGGGCTCCAGGCCTCGTAGTCGCCGGCGCTCGGCTGGCGGGGCCCGCGGTTCAGCGTCGACCCCTTGGGCCGGATCGCCGCCGGCGTGCCGGTCGGGTTGCCGATATGCGGCAGCTCCCAGGGGTGTGGCTTGTAGTCCTCTTCGCTCGGCGCGACGTCGACGGTGTGATGCAGCCAGCCGTTCCAGCCCGGCGGGCGTCATCGAGGCCTCGGACACGCCGTTGTAGATCACCCAGCGGCGCTCGAAGCCGAGCGACGGATCGATGCCAGGCCTCCGGTAATAGGCGTTGCCGAACTGGTCGTGGCCGACCAGTTCGCCATGACGGCTCGTGTAGAACAGCGTGTTCAGGGTCGCCCCGTTCCACCAGGTGGCGAAACGCAGGAAAAACTGCTTCAGGTCCATCGATAAGCCGCCGGTCGAGGAAAAAGCGCCGGATCCCAACGCGCGCGGGACTATGGCGATGCGGGCAGGCGCTGTCCAGTCGAACTTTGCGCGGATCAGAGACGCCGCGACCCCCTTGCGGAAGCGCGCCGACTCGGACGATGCTGTCAATCGGCAGGGCGATTAACCTTGTCTTATACATTTTTATCCACAATATGTTGTGTCAGGTGACGTCGGGCGTCACAAGGGATTGACGCTCAGGGGACAGAGTCGTAGGTTCGAGTTGTTCGGGAACAGGGGCTGCGGCGCCCAAGCGCGCCAGCCTCGAAAGCGTAGGTTTTCCGTAGGCCATCGGCCGGGGGCGCTTGAGGCGCCGCCGACGGACGCGTCAGTGACAGCAGATGAGGCGGGGCGGGCGGCGAACAGCCGGACGGCGCGCATCTGCGCCTGCATGGCGCGCGGGGACATGAGGAAACGCGGAGCGGCGCTTCGCGTTTCAAGGGTTGGGGCAGGGGCGGGCGCCGGGGGCGGATCGCTTCACGAGAACTTGAGGGCGAGAAGACATGAGAATCGAGCGGCACTACACCGAAGCGGGCGCTTCTCCCTACGACCGGATCGCCTTCGCGACCACCAGGAGCGAGATCCGCAACCCGGACGGCTCGGTCGTGTTCTGCGCTCGACAACATCGAGGTTCCGGCCGCCTGGAGCCAGGTGGCCGCCGACGTGCTCGCCCAGAAATATTTCCGCAAGGCCGGCGTGCCGGCGCGCCTGAAGCGGGTCGAGGAGATGGACGTCCCCTCGTTCCTGTGGCGCTCGGTCCCCGACGAGGAGGCGCTCGAGGCGCTGCCGAAGCCGGAGCGCGCGGGCTCGGAGACCTCGGCCAAGCAGGTGTTCGACCGTCTCGCCGGCGCCTGGGCCTATTGGGGCTGGAAGGCCGGCGTGTTCGACGGCGACGAGGACGCGCGCGCCTATTACGACGAGATGCGCTTCATGCTGGCGCGCCAGATCGCCGCGCCCAATTCCCCGCAATGGTTCAACACCGGCCTCCACTGGGCCTATGGCGTCGACGGGCCGAGCCAGGGCCACTATTACGTCGACTTCGAGACCGGCAAGCTCGTCAAGTCGAAGTCGGCCTACGAGCATCCCCAGCCGCACGCCTGCTTCATCCAGTCGGTCTCCGACGACCTCGTCAACGAGGGCGGCATCATGGACCTGTGGGTGCGCGAGGCGCGCCTGTTCAAGTACGGCTCCGGCACCGGCTCGAACTTTTCCGCCCTTCGCGGCGAGAACGAAAAACTCTCCGGCGGCGGCCGCTCCTCGGGCCTGATGTCCTTCCTCAAGATCGGCGACCGCGCCGCGGGCGCGATCAAGTCCGGCGGCACGACGCGGCGCGCGGCCAAGATGGTGGTGGTCGACGTCGACCATCCCGACATCGAATCCTACATCGACTGGAAGGTGAAGGAGGAGCAGAAGGTCGCCTCGCTCGCCGCCGGCTCCAAGGTCGTCAAGCGCCATCTCAAGGCGATCCTCAAGGCCTGCGTCAACTGCGAGGGCTCGGGCGACGACTGCTTCAACGTCGAGAAGAACCCGGCGCTCAAGCGCGAGGTGAAGCTCGCCCGCAAGAACGACGTGCCGGACGGGATCATCAAGCGCGTCATCCAGCAGGCCCGCCAGGGCCAGACGACCAGCTCGACTTCGACACCTACGACACCGACTGGGAGTCGGAGGCCTATCTCACCGTCTCGGGCCAGAACTCCAACAATTCGGTGCGCGTCACCGACGCCTTTCTGCACGCGGTCGAGGCCGGACGGCGACTGGGACCTGACATGGCGGCTCAACGGCAAGACCGCCAAGACCCTCAAGGCCCGCGACTTGTGGGAGAAGATCGGCTACGCCGCCTGGGCCTCGGCCGATCCCGGCATCCAGTACCACACCACCATCAACGACTGGCACACCTGCCCGGCGTCGGGAGCCGATCCGCGCCTCGAACCCGTGCTCGGAATACATGTTCCTCGACGACACGGCCTGCAATCTGGCGTCGCTGAACCTCTTGCAGTTCCTGAACCCCGACACCAAAGCCTTTGAACTCGTTGCGTACGAGCACGCCGTCCGCCTGTGGACGCTGACGCTCGAAATCTCGGTCGCGATGGCGCAGTTCCCCTCGAAGGAGATCGCGCGGCTCTCTTACGAGTACCGCACGCTGGGCCTCGGCTACGCCAACATCGGCGGCCTCCTCATGTCCTGCGGCATCCCCTACGACTCGGACGAGGGCCGGGCGATCTGCGGCGCGCTCTCGGCGGTCTGACCGGCCGCGCCTATGCGACCTCGGCCGAGCTTGCCGCGCAAGAGCGGCGCCTTCCCCGGCTACAAGCCGAACGCGGAGGCGATGCTGCGCGTCATCCGCAACCACAAGCGCGCCGCCGACGGCGAGGTTTCCGGCTACGAGAGCCTGTCGGTCGCCCCGACCCCGCTCGACCACGCCTCGCTCGCCAAGATGCGGCCCCGCCTTCGACCATCTCGGCGAAGCGGCGCGCGCCGCCTGGAGCGCGGCGCTGGCGCTCGGCGAGGCGCACGGCTACCGCAACGCCCAGGTCTCGGTCGTCGCCCCGACCGGCACGATCGGCCTCGTCATGGACTGCGACACGACCGGCATCGAGCCCGACTTCGCGCTGGTGAAGTTCAAGAAGCTCGCCGGCGGCGGCTATTTCAAGATCATCAACCGCGCCGTGCCCGACGCGCTGCGCGCGCTCGGCTACGGCGAGACGGCGATCGAGGACATCGATCGCCTACGCCGTCGGCCGGGCGACGCTCGCGCACGCGCCGGGCGATCAACCACGCGGCGCTGCGCGCCAAGGGCGTGCCCGGAGGCGGCGATCGAGAAGGTCGAGGGGGCGCTGAAGGGCGCCTTCGACATCCGCTTCGTGTTCAACAAGTGGACGCTCGGCGCGGAGACGCTGAGCGGAGCCCTGAAGATCCCGGCCGAGCGCTACGACGCGCCGGGCTTCGACCTGCTCGTCGGCGCTCGGCTTCACCAGGGCCGAGATCGAGGCGGCGAACATTTTCGCCTGCGGCGCCATGACCTTGGAGGGCGCGCCTCACCTGAAGCTCGAGCATTATCCGGTGTTCGACTGCGCCAATCCGTGCGGCCGCACGGGCAAGCGCTATCTCTCGGTCGAGAGCCACATCCGCATGATGGCGGCGGCGCAGCCGTTCATTTCGGGCGCGATCTCGAAGACCATCAACATGCCGAACGACGCCACCGTCGAGGACTGCAAGGACGCCTACATGCTGAGCTGGCGGCTCGGCCTCAAGGCGAACGCCCTCTACCGCGACGGCTCGAAACTGTCGCAGCCGCTGAACAGCCAGCTGATCGAGAGCGACGACGAGGAGGACGAGGCGCTCGAGACCCTGATCGCCGCCGCCGCCCCGGCGCGCGCGGCCCAGCTCGCGGAAAAGATCGTCGAGCGGGTGATCGAGCGGGTCGAGCGCACGCGCGAGCGCGAAAAGCTGCCCGACCGCCGCAAGGGCTACACCCAGAAGGCGGTGGTCGGCGGCCACAAGGTTTACCTGCGCACCGGCGAGTACCAGGACGGCCGGCTCGGCGAGATCTTCATCGACATGCACAAGGAGGGCGCGGCCTTCCGGAGCCTCATGAACAATTTCGCCATCGCGATCTCGCTCGGCCTCCAGTACGGCGTGCCGCTGGAGGAATATGTCGAGGCCTTCACCTTCACCCGCTTCGAGCCGGCGGGCTTCGTGCAGGGCAACGACGCGATCAAGAACGCGACCTCGATCCTCGACTACATCTTCCGCGAGCTCGCGATCTCCTACCTCGGCCGCAACGATCTCGCCCACGTCGCCCCGGAAGAGATCGGCGCGACCGTGCTCGGCGGCGGCGTCGGCCAGGACAAGGCGCCCGCGGCCGGCCCCGGCCCCGGCGCGGCGGCGGTGATCTCGAACGGCCTCGTGCGCGGCCGACCCGGCGACAAGCTGATGCTGGTGCGCGGGCGTCGACCGGCGGCGAGGCGCCGGCGGTGCGCGCGTCGGGCGGGGCAGGGGCCGGCGGCTACGTCCAGGGCGCGACCGCGCTCAAAGGCGACCCCGCCGAGCCCGCGCCGCTGAAGATCGGCGGCGTCGCGTTCGCCCCGGCGCACGAGACGGTGGCCGACAAGCGGGCGGAAGCGCGGATGAAGGGCTACGTCGGCGAGGCCTGCCCGGAGTGCGGGAATTTCACCATGGTGCGCAACGGGACGTGCCTGAAGTGCGATACGTGCGGGAGCACGACGGGGTGCTCGTGACTCTATGCCGACGACCGTCAAGGAGATCATCCGTCGCCTTGAGGGCGACGGGTGGACGCTTGTCGCAACCAAAGGCAGCCACCGTCAGTTCAAACATGAGACCAAGTCGGGGCGGGTGACTGTGCCAGGAAAGATGAGCGCCGATTTGCAACCGGGCACGCTGAAGAGCATCCTCCGGCAGGCAGGCCTCAAGGATTAACCCAATGCGCTATGCCGTCGTGATCGAGAAGGGCGAGCG
Organism: uncultured Alphaproteobacteria bacterium; assembly: GCA_963783275.1. Lineage (GTDB taxonomy): Bacteria > Pseudomonadota > Alphaproteobacteria > Rhizobiales > Beijerinckiaceae > Roseiarcus. The sequence continues at coordinate 333,671 of CAWANA010000017.1, forward strand.
GAACTTTTCAGCGTACGTCCCGGATTTGCCCGGCTGCGTGTCGGTCGGGGACACCCTGGAAGGCGTGAAAGCCGAAATCCGCCAGGCCATCGAATTCCACCTCGAGGGGATGCGTGAGGATGGTCTTCCGATCCCAAAGCCGTCGAGCTGGGCCGACTATGTCGAGGTCGGGGAGGCGGCGGCGTAACGCCCGGTTTTGCCGACCGTCCTCATACGGCTTCCGCTTCGCTTTCTTCTCCGACGAGGGCCCTACGCGCGAGCCGCCGCATCTCCATGTCAGCGCCAGTGGGAACGAAGCGAAGATCTGGTTTGAGCCCGACATTGCGGTCGCGGGAAATTACGGCTTTAATGCGCGCGAATTGGAACCGGCTGGTTCGGACTGTTCGCGAGGAGCGGCAAGGCTTTCTGAGGGCGTGGAATGAGTATTTCGGCGTAAGTCCGTCCGCTTCGACGACGCGTCCATGTGGGTGGAGCTTTCCGACGGCCGCACGATGGGCGTCCCGTTCGCCTGGTTCCCGCGTCTTCTCTACGCGACTCCGGAGCAGCGAGAGCGCGTCGAGATCGGCCGCATGGGGCTGCATTGGGAAGAGCTGGACGAGGATATCAGCATCGCCGGTCTGCTGGCGGGGCGCGGGGACCGCACGCGCTGGGGGAGGCAGGAGAGAAAGCGGGCCGAGAAGGCCGCCTCGAAAGCCGCTCGGGGCGCCGCGTAGCGGCCGCCAGCAAGCGGGCGGAGGCGCGAGGAGGAGGTACTCCCCCTCCTAGAACGTGGGTCTTGTAATATGAAAATTCAGCAGATTTTTACACCAAACGACACTCCAACTGTAACTTATGTTGATCGGGCAGAACATAAACTTGAGAAAAGGCTGCGGGAATACTACGAAACACCGAATATGGTTGTTTCTGTCTCCGGGCCGTCCAAGTCTGGAAAGACCGTCCTTATCAAAAAAGTGGTTCCGCAAGATTGCCTGATTCCTATTGTCGGGGCGGCGATTACTAGTGCTGATAATCTTTGGGACCGTGTCCTCAATTGGATGGGCTCGCCTTCAACAATTAGTAGCTCCAGTTCAAATGGCTACACTATAACCGCTAACGCAGACGTTGGAGGAAAATTAAAGATTCCGTTCGTGGCGGAAGGCTCTGGCAAGATTATGGCGGGCGGATCTAATACGGCATCGTCATCAAATACAGAGACTTTTGCTCGCGGCGGCCTTTTTCAGGTCACAAAAGAGATTGCGAATAGTGAATTTGTCGTTTTCATAGACGATTTTCATTATATTAAGGAAGACGTACGAGACGAGATTGGCAAGCAGATCAAAGCAGCCGCAGAAAGCGGTGTCAAAATAATTACAGCGTCGGTTCCCCATCGCTCTGATGATGTCGTTCGCAGCAATCCAGAGCTTCGCGGGCGAGTTGCAGCTGTCGACCTAAATTACTGGACTTCTGATGAATTGATTGAGATTGCAAGAAGAGGCTTTTCGGCGTTGAGCGCGGAAATTGCCCCAACCGTTGAGAGGCGCTTTGCTGATGAGGCGTTCGGTTCTCCTCAATTGATGCAAAGTATTTGCTTAAATCTATGTTATGTCTTAGGCCTGAGCTCGCCGCTCAATACGCAGGAACGGTTGAGTGTCACAAGTGAGCAAATCAACGAGACCTTGTTACGCACGTCGTCTTTTTCGGACTTTTCGAAAATGGTTACGGCGCTTCACACCGGGCCCCGAGTACGAGGAACCGAACGGAAAGTGCACAATTTCATTGATAACACGAGCGGCGATGTCTACCGTTCTATATTGCTAGCAATAAAGAAGGACCCGCTTAAATTATCTTTTGGTTATCAGGATATAATCGATCGTGTCAGGTCAGTTTGTATCGGGGACTCGCCTGTTGGTTCAAGCGTCACTTCGGCCCTTGAGCAGATGAGTGTTATTGCTGAGGAAATTCAACCCGGAACCAGCCCAATTTCGTGGGATGGAGACGTCCTAGTTATCACGGACCCGTACTTAGTGTTTTTTCTCCGGTGCTCCGAGAAGCTGTCCACTATTAATTGATGTATCATAAAGGAGTTAAAAGTCGCGATGACTTGCTTATCTATTTCTCGCGAATCGGGCCCTGCGGTAGTGGTGGCTAACCCAATTTTCATTATATCGCGTACAGAAAGTGCCGTTTCCGGCTCGGAATTGATCTTTGAGGTTTTCGAAACTGACGGCGGGCCTTTGCGGTCATTGATCGGTCAGTCTGTGTGTTACGCGTTCGACGGCGAAGCTTGTTGGGGACAACTGCTCAGTCTAGGCGAGTGTACGAGCTCACATCCCGCCCTCGAGTATTTGCGAGATCGACCCGCCTTAAGAGGCGTGTTGCGCCTGTTTCCTGATCGCGGTGTAATCCCTAACTGAATGAAGCGGTTAGGGTTTAGGGTTCCGGGGTTCCGAGGGTTCCGGTGCGAGGGTTCCGTGGGTTCCGGGGTTCCGGTGACACGCCCGGTGTGGGGTTCCGGTGACACGCCCGGAAATCCCTGTTCTCCCTCCCCGTCCACCCTCCGGCGGGCGGCAACGAGTGCCGGCTGCAGTCTCGTCGCCGGACGCCTGCGCCGCCCGACCGATATCGGTGACCTTGCAGGCTGGCGCGCCGTCGCCCCGCGCCTCGGCGACGCGCAACGAGCCCGTGTTCGACAAAGCGCCTCGGCTTGCCAATCGCGCTGTGCGCCGGCAAAAGATGCCGCTGGCGCGCCGAACTCGTCCCGAGTCGGGGCAAAAGGACATCATGGAACGCCGAGAGCATGATCATGAACCGTGGATGCGTCGATGCGGGCGCGACGAACGCGGGAGCTCCGCCAAAACTTCGGTCGGCGCGTCTCGACCGGCGTTGGTTTCTGTTCGGCTCCGCCGCCGGTCTCGGCGCGCTGGCGCTCTCGGGATGCGCGAACACGGACGACTTGCTCCGCGCCGAGGCGGCGAAGGACTACGGGCCGGTCCCCGACGAGAAGTTCCCGATCCCGGCGGTCGACGTCAGCAAGATCGATCCCAAGTATTTTCGAAAGATCGTGGACTATGACAGCCTTGAAGCGCCCGGCACGATCATCATCGATCCCAGCCATTACTTTCTCTATCGTATCGAAGGCGAAGGAAAGGCGACCCGCTACGGGGCCAATGTCTGCCGGCCCGAGTTCCTGTGGAACGGCGACGCTTATGTCGGGCGCAAGGCCGAGTGGCCCGTCTGGACGCCGCCCAAGGAGATGATCCAGCGCCAGCCCGAGGCGGGCAAATACGCCAAGCGGCATGCCGGGAGGTCTCGACAATCCGCTCGGCGCCCGCACGCTCTACCTTTATCAGGACGGCAAGTACACGCTCTGCACGATCTACAGCACCAGCGATCCCGAACTCGATCGGGACCGGCGTCACGAGCGGCTGCACCGGCCTCCTCAGTCAGGATATGCTCGACCTCTATCCCCGAACGCCCGTCAAGACGAAGGTGATCATGCTGCCGGCCTAGGAAGGCTCGGAAGCGGTCCATGCGAGAGGTCGACGGCGGGGAGCGCCGCGCTGGTGGTCTGTGATCCGTCCCGACGACGGTCAAGGACATCGTCCGTCGTCTTGAGGACGACGGATGGATATAGGTGGCGACCAGGGGCAGCCATCGCCAGTTCACGCACAAGACCAAGAAAGGCCGCGTTACCGTACCGAGCGAGCTCAGCGCCGAAGCCCGTCGACAGACAGGCGCGCCCACGCCGAGCCATCCGCGTCCCGCAAGCGTCGCCGTACGTCGCGAGGCGAGGGCGGCGGCGCCGCCGGGTGATCACTCGTTGATATTTTCATATTCGCTGTAGAACCACTGACCGCTGATCTCGGAAAAGTGGAACACGTTGCCGTCGCAATTGACGAACCAGGCGCTCGACTTCGGTTTGGCTTTGACGTCGACCTCGAGCGGGGCGGACTTGAGGCACTTTGCGAATTCCGAGTAGCCTTGCTGTCGAAAGCGCGCCGGGAAGGCGGCCCGGGAAATCGATGGCGCATCCCCGTACGCCGCGTTCTTGAGCGGGAAGTGCGTCAAGGCCATCGTGGCCGGCAGATCGTTCCCCGCCGCCGCCGCGGCGAATTTGGCGCGCATCTGCTGGAGGGCTTCGGGCGGTCTTTCGGCCGCGCCCAAGGAGCCGGGGGACAGGACCGCCGCAATCAGGCCAGCGCACGTTAGAAAGTCCTGGACGCGGCGGTATGTCCCCATGCGCGTGTCCTCCCCGCGGGTGTGACCGAAACAGACGCCACGGGCATCGTCAAGGGGTGGGGCTTCCGGATAGCGTGTCACAAACTGAGACACGACCGGCTTCCGACACGCCTTTCCCGCGCCCGGCACAAGGGCGCGCTGAAAACGCGCCGCCTCCGGCGGGCCAAGCCGTCCGCCTTGTCGCGCTTACCGGCGCTTAGTGGCCGCCGCGCCCGGTGTTGTTCTGTGCATAGCTGGTGGGATCGTAAGGATTGGTCTCCACGTCGTGACCGGCGAAGACCTGGGAGGTCGTCCGCGGCGAGAGATCGACCGCCCGATTGGCGTTGCAGCCGGTGAGCGCGAGCGCCACAGCCGCCAGAAGGATCGGGACCCGCATTTGCGTCCTCCATTTCCGTGGAGACGAGGGATTACGGTGACAAATGCTTCCATCACCAATTGCCGACACGGCGCGCGCAAGTCGAGCCGCGTCAGCAGGGCCGCCGTGGCGGCGCAACCCCAAGTCGTACGGGGGTTCGTTCGACACTTGGTCCCGTCCGCCCCTATTCGGAGAGTTCCTCAACTCGGCAATGGATCGGCTCATCGAAGGAGTCGATCTCATACCGACGCGCCAGCTGCATGAGCTGCCGTCGAGCGTCGGCGGCGCCGTCGGCGCGAATGACGTCGCGTGCGAGTTCCTGTCCATCTCGCTCAATGATCAGGGCAAAGAATTTTCCAATGCTTGTCGTCATGTAAGCGTCCTCTGTTGTGCCGCCCGGAATCCCCACGACGAACGCGGCGCCCCGACCGGGCGTTTGCGGAACCCCCATGTCGGCCGCTCCAGCCCGACGTTCACGATGCGCCGGCTCGCATCCGGCGCGGCGCATCGCTTTCGATTGACGCGAGCGCCAACGACGGCGCTTTGGCGGGCTTACCTGCGATACGGCAATCGCCGCCTGTTGGATCACTTTCCCAGGATGTGAACGTCATGCGCAAGGCTTAGGTCGTCGCCCGTCCGGCGCGAGGGGCCGTCAACGGCCGCCGTAGACGCCGCTGGTCTGCGCGTATTCGATCGGATTGTAAGGATTGTAATTGGGGAAGTAGGGGCCGGCGACCACCCCCGGGGCCGTCGTCCGTGCGGCGACATCGACGCCTTGATTGGCGTTGCAACCGGCGAGCGCAACCGCAGCTGCCGCGAGGACGAACGGAAGCGCTTTTCCCTTCCCTGGAGCCGAAAATTTGGACGACCGTCTGGTCGATACGCAAGTGAGATCGGCATCGTCGGCCATCCGCTTCTCCTCTGTGCGCCCCCCGCTCCTCGTTAGCCAATAGGCGTCCCACGATAGCGGCGCCCACGACAGAATAACCATCGATCTCTTGCCGATCTTTTGTTTTCCGAGCCTCAAGCCCGTCAAGGGCGCGCTGAAAGCGCGCCGCTTCCGGCGGGCTTTGCCTTTTGCCCCGCCGTCCCGGCCATTCAGGCGGTCCCGCGTCAAGGGCTATTTCCGGCTTGGCGCCTCCCGCCGCCGTCGAGGCGGCGCCTTCGTCTCCGGCAAATCGCGGCTCGCGAGGCGTGAAGCGGCGGCGCGGCAGGGATGGCCGGGACAAGACCGGCCAGGACGTGGTAAATGTGTCGCCGCAATCCCCAAAGAAAGAATTCCGATGCTCCGAATTTTCACCGTGGCGCTTCTGCTTACGCCGACGCTCGCTCGCGCCGATCCGGCGGCGGCTGACGCCTGCGCGGCAGGCCTTCCGCCCGACGCCAGGACGATCTACGCCGCGGTCGCCGCCGACTTCGCCGCCGGCAATGGGCGCCCCGACGTCCGGGCGACGATTATGGGCCTCGCGGAGGAGGGCAAGATCGACCGCGGCGCCGTGCGCGAGAACGGGAGGGCGGCGGCGGCGTGCCTCAAGCAGTGGAAGTGAGCGGGTCGGACCGCCCTCAAGGTTTCGCCTGAGGCGTGAACGCCTCGTAGCCGACGGCGATGTCCCGTCTGTCCTTGACGGCGATATTCGCGATCAGGCCGAATCCCGTGTCGACGAGGGAAAAGGAATGAAAGCCGTTCGCCTGCGCCAACGCCCAATATAACCGGTTGTAATAGCTGTCGTTGGGCCCGTTGAGATCATATTTGAGCGCCACGGTGAAGACCGGATAGAGACCGGAATTGCAGAGGTCGACCTCCTTGATCGCGATGTCCGCATGCTCCAGGACGCCGCGCGTCGGATGCGACCAATGCCGTAAGTCCAGGGTCCGGCAACCCCGCGCGAGGTCTCTCAACGAGGAAGGCCAGCTTGCGATCGTCGGATCGCAGAGAGCGGTCGCCGGAAGGAAAGCGACGGCCATGCCGATCAGGAGGAGCGTGGGCTTCATCATCCTCGGCAACCCCTTTCGCGACGGCGCGCGGCGAGCCCGGAGCGGGTACGAATGCGGCTTTCGGACATCCTCGTCTCGTCGGCGAAGCGGCGGGCCGCCGCAACTGCTCGCTCAAGTCAGACGCCCCGTGGAGCGCCGTTGGTTGCGAACTCCGCGCCTAGAGCCTCGACACGAACGCGAGAACGACCAGGAATCCGGCGAGGCCGCTCGCCACGTGCATGGCCAGCAGCGAATTGGCCGTCCCGCGGTAGCTCCTGCCGAACAGCGGCGCGGAAAAGCCCGAGGCGATCGCGGCGGCCAAAAAGCCGCCCGCCACCAGCGCGAGGCGCCGGGCCGGGGACTCCTCGTCGAGGCCGCTCGTGTGCAGGAAGACGATCAGCGTCTCCGCCGCGCCGAGCCCGAGCAGCACATGGAAGCCGATCAGCACCGGCCTTCGCGCCTTTCGGAACCACAACAGGAGGAGATAGGCGCCGAGCGCCGTCGCCGCCGTCACGAGGAGAACAACCGGAAACGCCGTCATCGCCTTTGCCGCCGCGCCCGCCGACCGAGCCCACCGGTTCTCGCGCATTCCCGTCGCCGAGGCAACGGACGCGTCCCGCAAAACGACGCCGGGAGCGGGACCGGCCTGTCGGGAGCGCAGGCCGCATCACGCAGGGCAGGGCGCAGCCGGAGGCAAGGTCTCAAAGCACCGGTCCGACCGTCGCGACGGCGTTATTCCACAGCCGCCGCGGCCAGCTCCAGCCGTCCACCTCCTCGGCGGTAATCTGCCGACACTTGGCGAGATAGCTCTGCTGCCGTTCGCGCATTTCCGCGGTCGCGGCCGCATCGCAAAACAAAATGTTGTTCTCGTAATTCAGGTCGAAGCTTCGACGATCCATGTTCGCGGAGCCGATCAGGGTGACCTCCCCGTCCACGGTCATCGACTTGGCATGCAGGAGCCCCGCGCCATATTCGTGGATCTTCACCCCGGCCGCGAGCAGGTCGGCGTAGTAGCTTCGGCTGGCTGCTCCCACGGCGAAGTCATCGTTGCGGGCCGGGAATATGATCGTTGTGTCGACGCCCCGGTTGGCTGCGGCGCAGAGCGCCGCCTGCATCGCGTCGTTGGGCACGTAATAGGGGGTGGTGACGAAGAGTTCGCGCCGGGCGCCGTACATCAGAAGTCTCGAACATCTCCGACGCCGCGGAGTAGCGGCCGGTCGGGCCGCTCGCCACGACTTGCGCGGGAAATCCGGGCTCCGGCGGCTCCATCGGTTCGAGCAGGATCTCCCGGATGTCCTCATTCTCGTAGGCCATCCAGTCGTGGGAAAAGAGGTGCTGGTTTTGCCGGACGACCGGGCCCGTGAACCGCATGACCGCGTCCACCCAGGGAGCGTATTTCGCTTTGGTGAGGAATTCCGGGTCCGCGCAGTTCTGACTGCCGCAATAGGTGATCCTGTTGTCGATGACGACGATCTTGCGATGGTCGCGAAGATCGATCCGTCCGGCAAAGACCCGCAAGAGCGGATTGCCGACCTTGAGCGCCCGGCCCAGTTTCACGCCGGCCGCCCCCATATCCGTCCAGAGAGCCGATTTGATGAGGAGGCGCGACCCGAGGTCGTCGACCATCGCACGGCAGGTCACCCCTCGGGCGACCGCGCGCTTGAGCGCTTCGGCCATCTTGCGGCCGTTGGCGTCCGGCATCCAGATATAGAACAAGACATGAACATGATCGGCGGCGTGGTCGATATCGTGCACCATCGCGTCGATCGCGGCGTTCGAAATCCGCCATCAGGCGCGCGTGGTTGCCGCCGACGGGTTCGAAGCCGCTGACAGACCGGCCGACCTGGAACAGCGGAAGGTGACGCTCGGGGATCTGGGGCCGCACCGCCGGCGCGTCAAAGCCGGGTGTGGAGGCGATATCGGGCAGCGCCGCCATGACCTCTTTCATACGCTCGATACGCTTCCGGCCGATATTGGTCTCGCCCAGGAGCAAGTACGCCAGGACGCCAACGACCGGCAGCGCCAGGATCGCCGCGATCCAGGCGATGCGGGACGCCGGATCGCGATGCGCGCGCAGCAGCACCCTGACGATGAACCCGGCCTGGACCAGGATGTGAACGGCAAGCAGCATCGACGCCTTTCAAGTGGCTGGGGGCCGGACTCGCACTCCCGGTGGGAGTCGCAGCCGCGGCGGGCGCGAGATATAGGCTCGGTTCGAATCGGGCTCCAAGAGAGCGCCGGATCGATCGTCGTCAAGCGGAGCGCCTCGGGGATCGGCGGGTTCACAGGAGCGGAGTCTGGCAGAACGCTCGCCGAATTGCGGCTTCGCGACCCGCGAGCGGGCGCCCGAGGGCGGACGGCGTGCTTTTTGCTTGCCGGGACGCGAATCGTCATCGCTTCTTCGCATCCGTTGGCGTATAATGAGCCTGCTTGGACCGAATGTCAGCGCCCCGTCGGGGACATTCGAGGGCGGCGTTCGCTAAAGCGAGACGCCGCAAGGATCATCCAGACCATCCTTTCGCAAGCGCAGTCGACCGGCCGTTCGGCGACGCTTCATTCAAGACGGCGCGTCGGGCGGAGTTTTCAAAAGATGTCGAGAACGGAATCGATCGGGCCCGCACGGGCGGCCCGCGACTGGGCGCTGGCGCTCAAGCCTTACCGCCAGGCGGACACGGGCCGCGCCACTTTGGAGCTGTTGGTCACCTTCCCGCCTTTCGCCGCGCTCTGGGGCGCGATGGTCATGGCCTCGAGTCACGGCCTCTTCTGGCTCTCGTTCGCGTTGGCGCCGTTCGCCGCCGGGCTGCTCGTTCGCCTGTTCATGATCCAGCACGATTGCGGGCACGGCGCGTTCTTTCCCAATAAGCAGGCCAACGAATGGGTCGGCCGCGCCATCGGCGTCCTGACCATGACCCCTTACGATCTCTGGCGGCGCTCGCACGCGATCCACCACGCGACGTCGGGCAATCTCGACCGGCGCGGGATCGGCGATATCGACACGCTGACGGTCCGCGAATATTTCGCGCGGCCCTGGCGCGAGCCGGCTCGCCTATCGGCTTTACCGCCATCCTCTGGTGATGTTCGGCATTGGCCCCGCCTATGTCTTCCTGATCGAGAACCGCCTGCCGCTCGGCTTCATGCGCAAGGGCGCGATGCCCTGGCTCAGCACGATGTCGACCAACGCCGGAATTCTGCTGGCGGCCGGGCTTCTGATCTGGGCCGTCGGGCCTTGCGCCGGTCCTGATCGTCCATCTGCCGATCGTCGTGATCGGCGCGACGGCGGGCGTCTGGCTCTTCTATGTTCAGCATCAGTTCGAGGGGACGACCTGGGAGCGGACCGCGGACTGGAGCCAGCCGGAGGCGGCGCTGCATGGCAGCTCGCTCTACGAACTGCCGCCGCCGCTCGACTGGTTTTCCGGCAATATCGGCGTCCATCACGTGCATCACCTGTCGAGCGGCATCCCCTTCTATAGATTGCAGACGGTGATCAGGGACCATCCGGAACTCGGCGAAGTTTCACGGCTCAGTCTGAAAGACAGTCTGGGTTGCGTCCGGCTCGCGCTCTGGGACGAACGGAGCGGCGGCTTGTCTCGTTCCGCGAGGCGCGCGCGTCGCAGCTCGCCGACGGCGGTTGAGCGCCAAGCCGTCGCGGATCAGACTGACGTCACGGAACGCGTCTCCTCGGTCACGACGGCGAACGACTTGAGGACGTGCGGGCCGAACGAGTTGACCAGGGGAATGTCGGCGGCGTCGCGTCCGCGCGCGATCAGGATGCGGCCGATGCGCGGCATGTTGTGCCGCGCGTCGAAGGTGAGCCACCGGCCGCCGAGAAACACGTCGAACCAGGCGTTGAAATCCATCGGCGCCGGATCCGGCGGCACGCCGATGTCGCCGAGATAGCCGTTGCAGTAGCGCGCCGGGATGTTCATGCAGCGGCAGAACGCCACGGCGAGATGCGCGAAGTCGCGGCACACGCCGACGCGTTCCTCGTAGGCTTCATAGGCCGTCCGCGTCGCCCGCGCGCTCTGGTAATCGAAGGCGATGTGGCGGTTGACGAAGTCGCAGATCGCCTGCACCCGCGGCCACCCGGGCTGCGCCTGGCCGAAAAGGCTCCAGGCGATCGGACTGAGCTTGTCGGTTTCGAAATACCGGCTGCCGACGAGATAGAGCAGCGTATCGTCGGGCAGGTCCGCCACAGAAATCTCCGCCGCGTCGGGGACGACAGGGTCGGGCAGGGCGCTCACTTCGATGACGCCCGCGTTCGCAATCGTGAGGTCTCCGGCCGGCGCGTTGAATCGCCGGCAGCGATTGCCGAACACGTCCGCATAGAGCCACGATTCGACGTGCGGCGTGGCCGCGAACGGCGATTCCGCCCGCACCGCGGGGACGCAGGAGGGATGGACGTCGAGCTGGCAGATCATGGGCGTCGGGGCGCTGCAGGCGAACGTCATCTCATAGCCGTAGCGGATCAGCATGGCCGGTCTCCAATCGCCTCCCCGCCGGGGACGGCCCTCGCGCGGTTCGCCCCCTCCCGCGAGTCGGGAGGTTATCCCCAAACGGCCCTCGATGGCCATGTCGCGGAGGAAGGCTCGCTTCCGAGGCCAAGACGGCGCCGGCGATCCCAATTTCGCGAGTGTGGATTTGCCGAAGAGGGGCAAGCCTGCATTCGCTGCAAAGCTTGCGCCACAATGGGCGATTATCTTGGCCGGATGAGGTCTCTCGCACAGTCTTCGACATCCGCCCGAACTGGCGCGGCGCAACGGTTGCAGGCGTCGCGGATCGCGCTGACACGCTTGCTCATGGTCGCCGCGCTCGGCCTCGTCCCCGCCGCGGCCCACGCCCAGTCGCCGATGATTCAGGGTTGGCTCGCCGCGAATACCGCCTGCAAGGGGGGGCCGGGCGACGACCCCAAGACCCAAAAAGCCTGCGCGCGACGCGACGATCTCGGGTCCAGGCTGAAACGGAGAGGGTGCGACTATCAGGAGGACGGCGACTGGTGGAGATGCCCGCACTGAGGCGACTCCCGGAGGGTGCGATGGGGCGGCGGGACGCCGCCCCTGCGAACGCCGGCTTCGACCCTCTCACAACCCCTTTGAGCGAAAATACTTCATCAACGTCCAGATCGCCGCCTGCTGTTCGTCGTCCATCTCTTTCGGTTCGAGCAGCGTGAGAAGGATTTCTGAGGGTTTTCGCTCCTCGATGCGGGACCCCTCCGGTCGTGCGGACGGCGGCGGCGCTTCGTAGGCCGGCGGCGGGTGTCTCCTTCGTGGCGACGTGGACCGGGGCTTCCGGCCCTTCAGAACCCGGGGGCTCATTGTCAGGCCCGCGTCGTTGGCCGCGTAGAGAAAGAAAGTCACGCATTTCTGCACGACCGCGTCCGCCGCCGGAAACGCCTTCCGGAACGTGTCGTGGAAATGGGAGGGCGTCGCGGATTCGAGGTCGATCGCGAACAGGGGCGCGTATTCGCGGCGAAGGAGGTCGAGGAGCGTCTCTCGCCAGCGCCCGGCGTCCTCAGCGTTCACAAGCTCCCTGAGGCGCTGGGTTGGACGGCCATCGTCTTCGATCAGGCCGAGGAAGCGCAGCGCGTGGGTCAGTTGCATCCCGACCACGCCGGAAAAGCGCGTCAGCACGCTGCGATCGACCCGCGAGGGAAGACCGTGCTCGCGCAGGTCCTCGATGAACGTCCTGAACGTCCGATACGAGGTATAGGGCGGCGTTCTCGCGGGCTTCGCAAGGTCCGAGCGGCCGCGCGGCATGACGCTCTCCACCGGTTCGGAATGCAAGCTATGCGCATTCCGGCCTCAGCGGCAACTATACCGTATAGACCCGGTTCGGCGGACGGTTCGAAATCGCCGGTTGCGCGGTCGCGCCCATCGGGCAAGCTACTCAGAGAATTGGAAATTTTCCGTAAACCGGCCGGGCGGCCCGATCGTTTCGTTCTCGCGTCGATCGTTCGAACGAATGCCCGGCTTCAGGCCCTCCACCCAGGCGGCCGTCCGGGTCGCGAACGCCACGAAGCGATCCGCCGCGAAGAATTGGGGCAGCGAAATGCTTTGGACAGACGAAGCGGTCGAGAGTCTGAAGAGGCTCGCGACCGAGGGGTTGAGCGCGAGCGTCATCGCGGCCACGCTCGGCGCGGAGTCCCGCAACGCCGTGATCGGCAAGGCGAACCGGATCGGGATCACGCTCCACGGCGGCCGCGGCGGGCGCGCGCGCGGCGTCGGATCGGCCCGGCCGCGCCTCCCGAAAGGCGCGCAGCCGGCGACGGAAGCCCAAGGCCGTTCGCCCGGCGCCGCCTCTCGACCCGCGCGAAAGCCCGCCTGGACGTTCGCCGGCGCCGAGGTCGGGGCCATGCGGCGGCTGCGGTTCGAGGACATGCGCGAGACCGCCTGCCGATGGCCGCTCGGCGATCCGAGAAGCGGCGATTTCGCCTATTGCGGGCTCAAGCTCCGCCGAGGGCCGAGCCTATTGCGCCGGCCATTGCCGCATGGCCTACCGCCCGCCCGGCGCGAAAGGGAGGGAAGGCGCGAATGAGCGGCGACTGTCCCGCCCGATCGGGAGTACGTGGCGTCTGGCATGAGCGCGCTTTTCCGGAAGACCAGCGGCGCCTCATGGGCGACTCCGGGCCACTATGCGCGAGTCATCGCTGGTCTTACCCAGTCTCCCCGCAGGCGCCGCCGCCGACGCCGATGGGCGTGGCGGCTTTGCTGAAGAGGAGCGGTCGTCCGCTTCGCCTTCGCGAACGAGTAATTTCGATCCGTTCCTGCCTTGCCCATCAGCCCCGGTCCGAGGAGAGCAGCGGAAAGCGGCTGTTAGGCGCTCCTGACGGCATGCCGGAAGCCCGACAGGATCAGCAATCCGCGAGAGGGCGGCCGCCGCCTGGACACGCAGGATATTCACGCTAACAATCATTTGCGCCGACTGCTCGAACGATTCGGGCAGCGCAGCGCCCACGAACGGGCGTCCCGATTGTCTTACTTTCTGTCTAGCCTTCCACTTTCCATCTCGATCGTTCTCCTCGTCGTCATCCCCACGGCGATCGCGATGGCCGCACAGGTGCTCATCCATCGGCGGGTCGGGGTGGAGAAGCTTGTCGAGAACAATGAAATTGCCGGGTTCAAATTCGCAACCGTGGGCGTGATCTACGCCGTACTTCTCGCTTTCGCGGTCATCGTCGTGTGGGAAAAGTTCAGCAACGCCGAGAACGCAGTCGATCAGGAGGCGGCGGCCGTCGCGGCGCTTCTGCGCTACGCCGAAGGGAAGGAGCCGGCCGCCGTGGCGCTTCGAGAATTGGTCACCGCTTACGCAAGAACGGCGATCGAGGACGAATGGCCGGCGATGGAGAAGGAATCAGAAAGCCCGTCGACCACACGGGCGCTCATTGCTGTCTACGACTCCGCGCTTGCGCTCGGTCGCACCGGAGCGCGGGAGACAGCGGACATGGCGGAGGTGTTCACCCAAGTCGATAACATCACCTCGGCCCGCCGGATCAGGCTACATTTGGCGACAGGCCTCGTACCGAGCGTCGTTTGGGCCGTCCTGTTTGCCGGCGCCTTGTTGACCGTCGGCTTCACGCTCTTTTTCGGCAGTCGCAACCTGTTGGCGCAGGTGTGCATGACCGGCATCCTGTCGACGCTGGTGACTTTAGGGCTGGTGGTGATCGTGTCGATCGATCATCCCTTCACCGGTACAGTGAAAGTTCATCCCGACCCACTGGAGAATGTGCTGGCGGAATTCGGGACGCCCTAAGAAAGCGGCAATATCGCGGGATCGAGCGTTGAGTGGCCTGCTCTTGCCCGAAGGGATTTCTTGCTTCGAAAACGATACCGAGAACCCTAGCAGTCCTCTATCTGTATTGCATTGGGCTTCCTCCAGCAGCAACCCTGAGCTCCTTCTCCAGAACCACAAAACACAGATCGTCCCGCTGCGGGACCCCAAAGCGATTGTCGCCGTAGGGAAAGGGGTTCGTCTCGCCGGTTTCTCGATAGCCGCGTCGAACATACCAGGCGTTCAGCGCGGACCGGACGTTGATGACGCTGATCCGGACGCGTTTTGCCCCGCGTTCGCACACCCAGTTTTCCGCGGCGGCAAGCAGAGCGCGGCCAAGGCCGCCGTTCTGCTCCTGAGGTTCGACCGCCAGGGATCCGAGATACCAGGCGCCGCCGCCGAGCGGTTCGAGCCAGACGCAGCCCTTCAGCGCGCCTTGGCGCGGGTCGCGCCATGTCAGGAGCGACGCCTCCGGGCTTGCGGCGAGGTCCGCGCGAAGAAGGGTCTCCGTCGTCCGGTCGCTGGTTATGTACTCGGCTTCCGTGCTCCAGCCGGTCGACTCGCCGCCGCCGCGGTAGGCCCGGTTCATCAGGGCGACGATGCCCGGGACGTCGCCGTCCCGGGCGCGGACAAGGTCGCTGGCCGCGATCATGGCCGCAGGTCTGAGGATAGGCCCTCGGGGTGGTTTTTCGTGACCATGGCGCCTTTTACCCGCCTCTCGACGCCGCCGCCAATCCCATGGAACCCGGGGTCGCGCGTTGGAAAACGGACTGGCCTCGCTTAACCATTTCAGGATGCTCACCCTCAGCCAGCGTGAAAATCCAAAACAAATGCTTTCCGAAAAACGGAACCGTGGCTATATTGCTCCCGTTGGCCTTCTGATAGACCGGAGCGAAATCCAATGACCATGACCGATACGCCCGCCCCCCTCTCCGCAGCCGAACAGGCGCAACTCCGTCGGCGCAAGCGACGCGCTGCGAAAGTCGAGATTCGCGACGCCAGTTTCCAGGCGCTGGCCGACGGATGGACCCAGGAAGAGATCGCCAAAGCGCGCGGCGTCAGCGTCGCGACCGTGCGGCGCGAGATCGACCAGGCGATCGCGGCGCGGCAGATCCGGGCGCCGGAGGCTCACGCCCGCGTCCAGATCGCGCGGATCACCAAGGCGCTGGCGCTGCTCGACATCCGCGTCGGCCGGGGTGAGATCGCCGCGGTCGGCCCGTTCCTGAAAACCGTCGCGGCCCTCGACCGCTATCACGGGCTCGCCGCCCCAACGCTCTCCGCCGAACCGGCGCCCGCGGCGCCTCAGCGCCTGCCGGCGCCGCCGCTCGCCCTGACCCGCGCCGTCCCGCCCCTCGCCGTCGCGCCGGACAGGACGGAAACCGGCGGCGATTACGCCTGAAACGGTGAGGTCTGGATGAGAAAGGGGATTAAAATATGCGCGTATTTATTTGGAATCGTTACAAGAGCCATTCGGGGCGCAGGGCAAAATGGGGCGAAAATGCGCCAAACGACCTGTCGGCCCCTGGGGTGAACACTTATGTTGCGCACAAGGCCTTGAAATCGCTCGGACGATCGACGAAGCGCACGCCGAGGTCCGGAAAAAGGGTCAGCCGCTGTTGGCGTGCTGGATCTCCGCGCTGAGCCGCAGGACGTCGGTGATGACGATCGCGCCGCGGCGCCGCTCGATCAGCCCGGTGCGCTCCATCGCATTGATCTCGCGCGACACGGTCTCCCGCCGGGTGTTGATCCGGGCGGCGAGCTCGGACTGGTTCGGCGGCGTCACGATGATCGCGCGCCGCTCATCGTCGCGGTCGCGGCGGGCGAGGCGCAGCAGTTCGGCATGAAGGCGACAGCGGACATTGAGCGCGCCGAGCTCGCTGACCCGGCCGGACATCGCGCGGAGCCTCTGGCTGAGCGTCTTGACCACGGCTTCGCACAGCGGGCGGTGGCTGTACATCGCATCGACGAAGACGTGCGCCGGCATCTTCGCCACCAGCGAGTTCGACGACGGCGAATACGCTGGCCGCGCGCGGCGCGCCCTCGATCGCGGCCATCTCGCCGAAAATCGAGCCCGCGTTCATATCGTTCAGGATCAGTTCCTGGCGCGCATTGTTATGAACGGCGCGCAACTGCCCGGACATGATGAAATACACGTCGCGGTCGTTGGCCGACTGGTCGACGATCCAGGCGCCCATCGTGGTGCGCAGCCAGACGCACTGGCGATCGAGCACCCGGCACGTCTCCGCGTCGAGCGTCCGGAAATAGGGGTGCGCTGCAAGGGTGCTGGGGGCCGACATGCTTCCGCCAAACCTCTTGACGGAACGTGGACGACCTTCCCTGCGACGTCAAGCTTGGCGCACGATATCGAACCCCGTCCCGTTTCCGCGGAACGAGGTTGTCATGCTCTCTCGGACGGAGCGACGCCGGCGCCGTCACGCCCGCCGCTGTACGCTGCGGCGCCGCCCACGACTGTGACGGGGATCACAGTCCGGGACCCGGGCGCGGCGGCGAGGAAGCGCTGCTGTGACAATCCTCACAGCCCGACGCCGCTGGCCGCGTTAGCTTGTGTTGACGGCCGAGGGAGCGGCTCGGCCGCTCAAAGGGGAATAGCCGGGCGGCGCCTTTCCAAGGGGGACTGGACCACTCGGCGCCTCCGCGCCGGACCTCCCACCGCGCGGGGAAGGGAGCGCGGCGTCCCGGCCATCCGCGGGCCTGGGCGTCGCGCTCGTCGCCCGGCTCATCGAAGCCGGAACTCCATATGAATACGGCCGTGGCGCCGGATGACGTTCGCGGCGCCGTGCACCCGCCGCTGCGGCTCGGCCGGCGCTTCCCTGCCCGCTCCGACCTCACGGGCGCGGCCTTGCGGCTCTTCGCTGTCGGGATCGGTTTGGCGAGGGGCGCCGCCGCCGGGCGCGGCTCCGATGTTCGCCTTCGGCCCGTGGCTCGCGAGGCACGCGTTATAGGCGAGCGGCTCCTCGAACCGTGCGCAGGCAGGATCGTCCTGGGCGAGCGCCATCGCCGGCAGGAGGGCGGTCGACACGGCAAGAAGCAGACTTGCGCGCATCGTCCGCTAGCCCCGAAGCGTGGCGCCGGTCCGCTTGGACACCTCCGCCACGATGCGGGCGACGGCTGCCTCGATCTCGGCATCGGTCAGTGTTCGCTCCCGCGGCTGCAGCGTGACCGTGATCGCGATCGACTTCGTTCCCTCCGGCAGGCCCTTGCCCTGATAGACGTCGAAGACGCCGATTTCGGAGACGAGCGCGCGCTCGGCGCTTTGCGCCGCCTTGAGGAGATCGCCGGCGCGCACGCTCTCCTCGACCACGAAGGCGAGATCGCGCTCGACGGGCATGAAGTCCGACCGGTCGAGCCTGGGCTTGGCCCGGGTCGGCCTCGCCTTCGGCGCCGGAACGGCGTCGAGCACGATTTCGAAGGCGACGATCGGTCCTTCCGCGTCGAGCGCCTCGCAGACGCTCGGATGCAACTGTCCGAACCAGCCGACGATGGTCTTCGGGCCGAACTGAAGCGTCGCGGATCGGCCGGGATGCAGGAAGTCGGGGCCGCCGGGGACGACCTGGACCGCGTTCGCGACGCCGAGCGCGGCGATGAGCGCCATCGCGTCGGCCTTGGCGTCGAAGGCGTCGACCGGGCCTCCGCCCCGCCAGTTGCGGCCTTCCTGGCCAGCCTTGGCGAGCCCGCGCCGGACGGCGGCCGCCGCCATCCGCTGATCCGTGTCGCCGGGTCCCAGGAAGATCTGCCCGACCTCGAACAGGGCGACGTCGGTCAGCGCCCGGCGCGCGTTGCGCTCGGCCGCGGCGACGAGGCCGGGCACGAGACTCGGGCGCATGTCGGAGAGGTCCGCCGCGATCGGATTGGCGAGCGCGAGGGAAGGCTGGCCGCCGCCGAACAGTTCCGCGGCTCTCTTCGAGATGAACGACCAGGTCACCGCCTCTCGCAACGAGAGCGAGGCCAGAGTGCGTTTGGCGAGGCGGGTGCGCTTCTGCAAGAGCGTCAGCACCGGCGCGGGGACGCCGTCGTCGAGGCGGGGCAGGGGGGCCGGCGGCGCGCGCTCGAGGCCGGCGATCCGGATGATCTGCTCGACCACGTCGGCCTTCACCTGCACGTCCGGGCGCCACGAGGGTACGAGGATCTTGCCCTCGTCCACGCCGAAGCCGAGCCGGGCGAGGATCGCCTCGCCTTCGGTCCGCGGAACCTCGACGCCGATCAGGCGCTTCACCTCGCTGTAGGGGAAGTCGATCGTCCGCCGGGGCGCTTCGGGTTCGCCGGCCACGATCATGCGCGACGGCTCGCCGCCGCAGATCGACAGCACCAGTTCGGTCGCGAGGTCGCAGCCGGGCAGGCAGAAGTCGGGATCGACGCCACGCTCGAATCGGTAGCGCGCATCGGTCACGATGCCGAGCCTGCGGCCGGTCTGCGCGATGTTGGTCGGGTCCCAGAGCGCGCTCTCGATCAGGACGTCGCGCGTGGCGTCATCGCAGCCCGAATGCTCGCCGCCCATGACGCCCGCGATCGATTCGACGCCTCTTGCGTCGGCGATGACGACGATGCTCTCATCAAGGGCGTAGGTCTTGCCGTCGAGCGCGAGCACGCTCTCGCCCGACCGCGCTCGCCTCACCGTCAGGTCGCCCTCGACCTTGGCGAGGTCGAACACATGCAGGGGCCGCCCACGATCGAAGGTCACGTAATTGGTGATGTCGACGAGCGCGCTGATCGGCCTCAGCCCGATCGCGCGCAGGCGATTCTGCATCCAATCGGGCGAAGGCCCGTTCCTGACGCCGCGCACGAGCCTCAGCGCGAACGCCGGGCAAAGATGGGCGTCGGACGGCGCGAATTCGAGCCGCACCTGGGTGGGGCAGTCGAAGGCGCCGTCGAAGGTCCTGGGTTTCGGCGTTTTCAGCGTTCCGAGGCCGGCCGCGGCGAGGTCGCGCGCAATGCCGGCGACGCCGGTCGCGTCGGGCCGGTTCGGCGTCAACGCGACGTCGATGACGGGATCGTCGAGCCCGGCCCAGCGCGCGTACGCGACGCCGACCGGCGCGTCCTCCGGCAGCTCGATGATGCCGTCGTGGTCGTTGCTGAGCTCGAGCTCGGCCGCCGAGCACAGCATGCCGTTCGAATTCGACGCCGCGAATAACGCCCTTGGCGAGCGTGATCTGCTTGCCCGGGATATAGGTCCCGACCGGCGAGAACACGCTCTTGAGCCCCGTGCGCGCGTTGGGCGCGCCGCACACGACCTGAACCGGGCCGGAGCCGGCCTCGACCACGCACACCCGGAGCCGGTCGGCGTTAGGATGCTGCGTCGCCTCGACCACGTATCCGACGACGAAGCCCGCGTATTTCGCGCCGGGGTCCTCGACCCCCTCGACCTCGAGGCCGATGCGGGTCAGCGCGTCCACGATCTCGGCGAGCGAGGCTTGCGTCTCGAGATGGTCCTTGAGCCAGGAGAGGGTGAATTTCATCGTCGTGCTTCTTTTCTCGATCGCGTGACCAGCAGACTCGCGAGCTTGAGTTTTGTGGCGCTGTCCAGTCCTTCCAGTTCGTCCACCGCGGCGC
The DNA here is from genome assembly GCA_963783275.1 of uncultured Alphaproteobacteria bacterium. GTDB lineage: Bacteria > Pseudomonadota > Alphaproteobacteria > Rhizobiales > Beijerinckiaceae > Roseiarcus. The sequence goes on from CAWANA010000017.1 coordinate 353,550, forward strand.
GCGCCGCTGCGACGAGCGCGACCGCCTCAGCCCGAGAGAAGGAGACGCCGTCGGCGGTTCGCCGCGGCTCGGGGTGCGGCTCCGGGCTGTAATCGGCCCATTCTCGCGCGATCTGCAGCTCACGGAACGCGGCGCCGATTCTGCCAACCGAAGGCCCGAGCGGGTGCGTTCGCTCAGGTCCGCGCTCGTTCAGAAGGGTCAATGTCCGGCCATGGTCGATCGAGCGATAGATCGGCGTGAACGCTTGCCAGGGCTGGGTCCATCCGACGAGGGTGTCGGCGCACATTTTGCAAAGGGCCTGGAACAACGCGTAATAGGCGGCCGAAACCGCCAGGCGCAACGCGGCCTGTCTAGGCTTTCGCGCATCCGCTTTGGTCGCTAGGAATTCGGCGATGTCCAGCTGGTCTTCAGCGAGCTTCCACATCTGACGGGGTCATGCCGCGCTGCGCGTGTCTTCGGCCTGCTCGTCGCCGGGAGCGCTGATGCTGACGTAGGGGAATCGCGTATCGCCGACGTCCTGAAGCGCGTCTCTCATCGCCATCACCAGCTCGATAAGGTGGGCGCCCGACGGGCGGAAGCGCTGGTCGGTCAGGTCGATCAAGACGCTCAACGAGGGCTCACCGATGTGGTCCTCCTCCGGGAACACTCGAATGTCCCGGATCGCCTCGTCGCCGAGCCGCTGCGCTGCGGCCGACGCGATAGCATGAGCGGCGTCTTCGTCTTGGCTCACGGTTCGCCTCCTGGACTCGAAGGTATTCGGTCATCGCCTAACATCTTTCGACGCGATGCGCACCGCGGGCCTCACCCGCTCAGGCCCCCCGCAAGCGTCGGCACGTCGAGCGGTTTGAAGCCGTAATGGTCGATCCAGCGCAGGTCCGCGTCGAACAGGTCGCGCAGGTCCGGCATGCCGTACTTGAGCATGGCGACGCGATCGATCCCCAGCCCCCAGGCGAAGCCCTGGTAGAGCTCGGGGTCGATGCCGCAATTCAGCAGCACGTTCTGATGCACCATGCCGCAGCCGAGAATCTCGAGCCAGTCCTCGCCCTCGCCGAAGCGGATCTCGCCGCCCGAGCGGCGGCACTGGATGTCGACCTCCATCGAGGGCGACGTGAAGGGAAAGAAGCTCGGCCGGAAACGCATCCCGACCTTCGGGACCTCGAAGAACGCCTTGCAGAATTCCTCGAGCACCCACTTGAGGTTGGCGAGCGTCGCGCTCTGATCGATCACCAGACCCTCGACCTGGTGGAACATCGGCGTATGGGTCTGGTCGAAGTCCGTGCGGTAGGTGCGGCCGGGGCAGATAACCCGGATCGGCGGTTTTTGCGCGAGCATGGTGCGCACCTGAACCGGGCTCGTGTGCGTGCGCAGAAGCTTGCGCTCGCCCTTCTCGTCCGGCGCGAGGAAGAAGGTGTCGTGCATCTCGCGGGCGGGGTGGCCCGGCGGGAAGTTGAGCTTGGTGAAATTGAAGTCGTCGCTCTCGATGTCCGGGCCCTCGGCGACCGAGAAGCCCATGTCGGCGAAGATGGCGACGATCTCGTCCGTCACCTGGCTGATCGGATGGATGCGGCCGGTCTCGATCGCCGCCGGCCGCACCGGCAGGGTCAGGTCGAGCGCCTCGCGCTTGAGCTGGGCTTCGAGCGCGGTCTGCTTCAGGACGCCGCGGCGGGATGCGAGCGCCGCCGTCACTGCGTCTTTCAGCGCGTTGATCGCTGCGCCCTGGGTCTTGCGCTCGTCGGGCGTGAGCTTGCCGAGGGTGGCGAGCAGGGCCGAGATCGAGCCCTTCTTGCCGAGGGCGGCGACGCGCACGGCTTCGAGCGCCGGTTCGTCGGCGGCGCCTTCGATGGCGGCGAGGGTTTCGTCCTGCAAGGCGGCGAGGTTGGACATCGCGAACTCTGGGTCGGAAACGGAACCGCCGCCCCACGCGGGACGCATGGAGGCGGCGGAGGATGCATTGGGTCCGCTTGGTTACGCCGCCGCGGGCAGATGGCCCTTCGCCTGCTCGACGATCGCGGCGAAGGCCGCCGGCTCGTTGATCGCGAGCTCGGATAGAACCTTGCGGTCGACCTCGATCCCGGCGGTGGAAAGCGCCGAGATGAACCGGCTGTAGGTGAGGCCATGCTCGCGCACGGCCGCGTTGATCCGCTGGATCCACAGGGCGCGGAACTCGCGCTTGCGGTTCTTGCGGTCGCGGTAGGCGTACTGCAACGACTTGTCGACCGCCGCCTTGGCGGCGCGGATGGTGTTCTTGCGGCGGCCGAAGAAGCCCTTGGCCTGCTTGAGAACCTTCTTGTGCTTGGCGTGGGCGGTTACGCCCCTCTTGACGCGCGACATCGTTCAAAACTCCGGAAAAGGGGATTAGCCGTTCGGCAGGAAGTACTTCTTGACGTTGGCGCCGTCGGTCTTGAACAGAACGCTTGTGCCGCGCAGATTGCGGATCTGCTTGGGGGTGCGTTTGATCATGCCGTGCTGCTTGCCCGTCTGGGCGTACATGACCTTGCCGGTCCCGGTGATCTTGAAGCGCTTTTTCGCGCTGGCCTTGGTCTTCAACTTGGGCATTTGGCTCTCCCGGGCTTGACGCCCTGTGATGGTAGCGGAGCGAAAGCTCCGTCGCTGCGGAACGAGCGAAAAGAGCCGCCACGGCAGCCCAGCCGGGCGGTTCTGAGGGGGCGGGTGATACGCGAAAGGGGGGGAAAGCGCAAGGGCCTGATGGGCCGGCTTTGGCGGCTCGACGCCCGCTTGAGCGGCGTTTTCTGACAAGACCTTAACAATGTCAACGGCTTAGCTGTATAAGCGGGCGGTTCTCGATCGAGAGATTCAAGGATATCAAAGGTTTACGGATGGCATGGGATGCCGGGCGCGATCGCTGACCGCGCCCGGCGGGTGGGCGACCCCGCCCTACAGGCCGTCGTCCCCGCCGGTCGCCGCCTGCGCGTCGGTCATCGGGTCGGCGTGGATCAGCGCGAGCGGCGGCGCGGAGAGCGAGGGGACCTCGGACGGCGCCTCGCGCGGCGCGGTCGCAGCCGACGCGTCGCGCCCGTGATAGCGGTCGAGCGCGGTGACGACCTTCACCAGCGGCCCGACGGCGGAGATGTCGCCGCGCTCGATATGGTGGGCGACCACCGCCAGCCCCTTGGTCAGCCGGGCGATCTGCAATTGCGCGTGGCCCTCGCGCGTCTCGGCCTGTCGCGCCCTGATCGCCTTGGCGATGTCCCGCCGCACCACTTCGACGCTGACCTTTCGCGCCGCGGCGATCTGCTGGTGGGTAAAGCCATCGGCGAGCCAGTCGAAAGAGGCGTCCCGCAGCGCCGCCGCCTGCCTGCGCCGGGCGCGCCAGTCGAGGCGCTTTTGGGCGTCCTCGGCGACAGCCGCCGCCCGTTCGGGCGCCGGCGCGTCCGCTACGGGCGCCTCTGCTGCGGGCGGCATAGGCGGCTCGACAATCCGCGCGCCGGTGAGGACGGGATCGGTCGAAAGAGGATCGGAAGGATGGTCGGTCATGGGGGTCGAACTCCTGACGGCGAATTTGCGGTCAACGGAAGCAAATTACCCGGAATTCGGATAATTAGGAAGAAATTGTTTTGCGTTTGGGTAAACGCCATGATTTTCCAGACGGGACGATTCCCAGCTCCGCGAGCGTTTCGGGGTGAGCGAACGGATTGTATCCGGCCCTTTGCGGCCGCTCCGGGCCGCTCCGACGGCGCCATGAAGGCCGTTCCCGAGCCAGTGTCGACGTTGACCGGTCTTACATTCGGCGGGGGCGCGTGCCGTCCAGTGGGACTTCAGGCCGCCCAAAGTCTGATCGGCGCGTCGAACCCCTTCAACTGGAACTCCCGAGCAGACCGCTCGCCCAGTTCCGACCGCGCGCGCTCGTAAACGGTTTGCGTCATCAGGATCTCCCCGGCCGCGGCCGCCGATTGCGCCCGCGACGCGGTGTTCACGACGGTTCCGATCGCGGTCAGATCGGAATGCGTTCGGCCGAATTCACCGAAGCTGACTTTGCCAGAGTTGATCCCGACCCCGACGGAGATTGTCCCCTTGTCGGCGCCGAACGCCTCGACCAGCGATTCGCGCCTCTCTTTGCATCGTCGCTGAATCGCCTGCGCCGCACGAACGGCCTGCTTTGCGTGGTCTTCACGCCGCAACGGGAAATTGAACACCGCCATCACGGCGTCGCCCATGGTCTTGTTCAAAAGTCCGTCGTGCTCCCAGATCGCCTCCGCGCATTCATCGTAGAAGGCGTCGAGAAGCGTCGACACGTTTCCGGCGGAATGCGACTGCGACAGGGTCGTGTAGCCTCTGAGATCGGCGAAAAGGACCGTCGCATCGATGGAGATCTGGCGCGCTTTCATCACTTTGGTGAACATCAGCTCGCAGATCGTGCAGGTGTTGGGATTCATCCGACTCGGTCGAATCCCGAAGGCGCGAAACGGCGCCGAAGCGATGCCGCGCAAGGGCACCGGCACGCCCATCTGTTGCCAGCACCCCTGGCATATTTTCGCTCGGCTCACGGCCACGACGTTTTCCCTGCCGCCGACCCCGTCACGGGCCGGGGCGAACTTGCAGCATACATTGGCGGCCATAGCCGCAAAAGCCTTTGACGCCCGACGAACGGCTGGCCCGCGCCGAGGAGCGCCTTTCCTCTTCCGGTCACACGAACCGCACGCCGTACTGGCCAGCGATCGTCACGATGGCTTCGGGCGCGAGCCGCGCCTTACGTCCCTCCCGGTCAAAATGGCGAAACATTTCGAGCGCCTGCACGCCAGGGGACAAAATGACCAGCATCCGCGCCGGCAAGTCGGTGGCGTTGCGAAAGCCGTGCGGGATGTCCCGCGGGAGCTTCACGCACGCGCCCGCGCCCGCCGTCTGCTCCCCCTCAGGGCCGACGACGGTCAGTTCGCCCTCGAGAATGTAGAAGAACTCGTCATCGGCATCGTGAATGTGGGTGGGAACGCCGTAGCCCGCAGGCACGTGCTCCTCCCCAACGACGAACGGCAGGGACGATCCGTCCGACAGGACGAACAATGGCGACCCGAAAACGTCGAGGACTTCCCTAGCACCTGCGGCCGGCGCCGAAATCTGTTGGATCCGATCAAGCATCTCGTGCTCCTGAACGGCGCGTTATTGCGCCTAACCGACTATGGTTCAACTGGCCCTCCGAGTGCAGTCGGCAGTTCTGGACAGATTGTACGCTGTATCGTACAATCGGCCGATGGACAGCTTCGCCGGCCTTGAGAGCTTCGCCCGCGTCGTCGAAACCGCAGCTTCACCGGCGCTGCGGCGCGATTGCAGACCGCGAAGTCCTCGGCAGCGACGGCGTTCGCGCGCTCGAGGAGCGTCTGGGCGTCAGGCAGCTCGAACGCACGACTCCGGCCGTCCGCCCCCGTCGCGGCCGTGCCCGCGCGTGGGAACCAAGCGTCGCGACAGGTCGAACCTTTCCGCCGGCGCGGCGACTAAAGCGCCGGATTGCAGCGGGCGGCGCCGGATGTGCTGAACGGTCGAACAGGCCTCCGCCTCACCCCGTTCTGTAGCGCAGGGCGTCGACCAGCAGGGCGAAGGCCGGGGGCTGCTGGCGGCGGCTGGGATAGTAAAGGTGATAGCCTGAGAACGGCGCGCACCAGTCGTCGAGCGCGCGGATCAAGCGGCCTTCCGCAATCCCCTGCGCGGCCTGATCCTCCGGGACGTAGGCGAGGCCGAAGCCGGCGAGGACCGCGCTGATCCTCAAGTCGAGATTGCTCAGCGTCAGCTGTCCGTCGACCCGCACCTTCAGCGCGCGCCCGTCCTTTTCGAACTCCCAGGAATAGACGCCGCCATGGGTCGGCAGGCGAAGGTTGATGCAGACGTGGTCGGTCAGGTCATGCGGCGTTTTGGGCGTCCCTCGCTTTGCGAAATAGGCCGGGGCCCCGACCACCGCCATGCGCATGTCCGGGCCGATGCGCACCGCGACCATGTCCTTTGCGACCTGTTCGCCCAGCCGGACGCCGGCGTCGAACCGTCCGGCGACAATGTCGGTCAAGGCGTTGTCGACGACGACCTCGACTGCGACGTCGGGATAGTCCGGCAGGAGCCGCTCCAGGGCTGGCCAGAGGATGGTTCTGGCCGCGTGTTCGGCGGCGTTGATGCGAATGGAGCCGGCGGGCTTCTCCCGCATTTCCGTCAGCGCGGCCAGTTCCGCGTCGATCTCGTCGAAGCGCGGGCCGACGGTCGAGAGCAGGCGCTCGCCGGCCTCTGTCGGCGCGACGCTGCGGGTGGTGCGGGTGAGGAGCCTCAAGCCCAGCCGCTCCTCGAGGCCCCGGATCGTGTGGCTCAGGGCGGATTGCGACACGCCAAGCTTTGCCGCGGCGCGGGTAAAACTGCGCTCCCGCGCGACCGCGACGAAGGCGATCAGGTCATTGGCGGCAGCCGGCGAATTCATGAGTTCCTCCTCATAACTCCATGCGCATTTTACCGGCTAATCGCAGGGCAGGGAACGGACTAATTTCTCGCAGGAGCTTCGCGACTTCGGAGGGACACCATGCAAAAGCGCACACTTGGAAAGAACGGCCTCGAGGTTTCAGCCATCGGCCTCGGCTGCATGGGGATGAGCTTCTCCTATGGGCCGCCGCACGACAGGGGCGAGATGATCGCGCTGATGCGTGCGGCGGTCGAAAAGGGCGTCACCTTCTTCGACACCGCCGAGGTCTACGGTCCCTGGACCAACGAGGAACTGGTCGGCGAGGCGCTCGAACCCTTCCGCGGCAAGGTCGTGATCGCCACCAAGTTCGGCTTCAACCTCGAGCCCGGCGGCGCGAATCCCTGGCGGGCCTGAACAGCCGGCCCGAGCGGATCAAGCAGGTCGCCGAGGCGTCGCTGAAGCGCCTGCGGATCGAAACGATCGACCTCTTCTATCAGCACCGGGTCGATCCCGACGTGCCGATCGAGGAGGTCGCCGGCGCGGTCAAGGACCTGATCGCGGCGGGCAAGGTCAGGCATTTCGGCCTCTCGGAGGCGGGCGTCCAGACCATCCGCCGCGCCCACGCCGTCCAGCCCGTGACCGCGCTCCAGAACGAATATTCGCTCTGGTTCCGCCGCCCCGAGAAGGAGGTGATCGCGACGCTGCGAGGAGCTTGGGATCGGCCTCGTTCCCTACAGCCCGCTCGGCAAGGGCTTTTTGACCGGCGCGATGAACGATCAGACGCGATTCGGCGCCGACGATTTCCGCTCCAAGCTGCCGCGCTTCACGCCGGAGGCGCTGAAGGCCAATCAGGCGATGGTCGATCTTCTCGCCGATATCGCGGCTCGGAAAAAGGCGACCCCGGCCCAGATCGCGCTCGCCTGGCTCATGGCGCAAAAGCCCTGGATCGTCCCGATCCCTGGCACGACCAAGCTCAATCGACTGGAAGAGAACATCGGCGCGGCGCAAGTCGTTCTGACGCGGGACGACCTCGCCGCGATCGAGCGCGCCGCCGCCAAGATCGAAGTGCAGGGCGAACGCTACCCGGAAGCCCTGGAGAAACTGACCGGACGCTGAAACGCGTTCGGCCCGGCGGCGGCCTTTCCGCCCGGGCTACGACAAGGAGAACGACAATGCCGCCCAACGCGCGCGCGCAAAAAAACCACGACGAGCTTTTCCCGGCCACGTCTCCAAGCTCGCGGTGACGGACCCGGAACTGATCGAGACCTTCGACAATTTCGCCTTCGACGAGGTGCTCGCTCACGGGTCGCTCGACGCCCGCACCCGGCTGATGGTGCAACTCGCCTCGATCATCGCCTGCCAGGCGCTCGGCGAGTATCGCGTCATGCTCGGCGCGGCGCTCGCCGTCGGCGTCACGCCGGTCGAGATCAAGGAGATCGTCTATCAGGCCGTGCCCTATGTCGGCATCGCCAAGGTGTTCGACTTCATCCACGCCACCAACGAGGTTCTCACCGAGCGCGGCGTCGCACTGCCGCTGCCGGGCCAGTCCACGACCACGCCCGAGACCCGGATGGAGAAGGGCCTCGCGGTCCAGAAGGAGATCATCGGCGACGACCAGGTCGAGAAGCTCTACGCCTCCGCGCCGGCCGACCAGCAGCACATCCAGCGCTTCCTGTCGGCCAATTGCTTCGGCGACAACTCACCCGCACAGGTCATCGACATTCCGACGCGCGAGCTCCTCACCTTCAGCATGCTGGTCGCGCTCGGCGGCTGCGACGCCCAGGTCAAGGGCCACGTCGCCGCGAACCTCCATGTCGGGCAATGGCCGCGCCAGGCTGATCGACGTCCTGACCCAGTTGCTGCCGTTCATCGGCTATCCCCGCACGCTCAACGGCCTGCGGGCCGTCAACGAGGTCGCGCCCGCATGAGCGCGACGGCGAACCGGGAGGCGGCATCATGACCGCTGCCCAAATGACCGTGCTGGTCGTCGGCGCGACCGGCAGCATCGGGCGCCTCGTCGTCGAGGAGGCGCTCCGGCAGGGCTATGCCGTGCGTGCGCTGGTGCGCGACCCCGCGAAGGCGCGCCGGCTTCCTCCGGAGGCGCAGGTCGTCGTCGGCGACGTCACGCGGCCCGAGACGCTTGCGCCGCTGGCGGACGGCGTCGACGCCATCGTCTTCACCCTCGGTTCCGACGGCCTCGGCAAGGTCGGCGCGGAAACCGTCGACTACGGCGGCGTGCGCAACGTTCTTGATGCGCTCGGTTCGCGCAGCGCGCGCATCGCCCTGATGACCTCGATCGGCGTCACCGACCGCGCCGGCCGGCTACAACCGCGCCACCGAAGCCCATGACTGGAAGCGGCGGTCGCGAAAGGCTCGTGCGCGCCAGCGGCCTGCCTTACACGATCGTCCGTCCCGGCTGGTTCGATTACAACGCAGCCGGACAAGCAGCGGCTCGTCTGTCTCCAGGGCGACACGCGGCACGCCGGCGATCCGAGCGACGGCGTCGTCGCGCGGCGCCAGATCGCCGAGGTGCTGGTGCGCAGCCTCACCTCGGAGCAGGCGCTGCGCAAGACGTTCGAACTGGTCGCCGAAACCGGCGCCGCACCGCACGACTTCGACGCGCTGTTCGCCGCGCTCGAAGCGGATCCGGCCGGCGCGCTCGACGGCGTGCGGGATGCGGACAACATGCCGGCCGAGGGGGAGCCCCAGCGCGTGCGGGACGATCTGAGCACGACGCGTGGACGTGTATCGGTCGCCGCGAGTTGAACGTGGCAGGACCACAGCGATGAGAGGAGACCTTTCGATGGCGCACAGAACATGGCTCATTACCGGCGTCAGCAGCGGCTTCGGCCGTCATCTCGCCGAACAACTTCTCGCACGCGGCGACATTGTCATCGGAACCATTCGGAACCCCGCCAAGGTCAGCGATCTTGTCGAGCGGTATCCCAGAGCCTTCCACGCCGAAATGCTGGACGTGACCGACAGGGCGGCGGTCCGCCGTGGTCCGAGTGCTGGAGGAGTGGTGCCCGCCGTTTGCCGGCTACCACCTCTACTATCCGAGCAGGCGTCAGCCCTCCGCAGCAGTTTTCTCTTGGTGGATGAAATGAAGGACGGCTCGGCCGTCACCTGGATGGAGAAAGTGACGGACGAGCAGTACGCCAGGGAGGAGAAGTGATGGCCAAGGAACCAAGTCCCGCCCAGAAGGCTTACGGCGACATCGCTCCGGCGCTGGCCGATCTCAGCGACCGCGTGTTGTTCGGCGAGGTCTGGGAACGACCCGGCCTGTCGAAGCGCGACCGCAGCCTGATCACCGTGGCGAGTCTCGTCGCCCTGTACCGGACCCATGAACTCCCCGGCCATGTCCGCCGCGCGCTCGCCAACGGCGTGACGCGGGAAGAACTGACCGAACTCGTCACCCATCTCGCCTTCTATGCGGGTTGGCCGGTCGCGAATTCGGCGATCCCCATTCTTCGGAAGGCCTTCGAGGAGGCCGGCCCGGAAAGGACACTGTCATGAGTAACGTCATCGTCGTCATCGGCGCCGGCTCGATCGGCCAGGCGATCGCGCGGCGGGTGAGCGCGGGCAAGCATGTTCTGCTGGCCGATCTGCGCCAGGAGAACGCCGACGCGGCGGCCAAGGTCCTGAGCAACGCCGGTTTCGAGGTGAGCACCGCGACCGTCGACGTCTCTTCGCGCGACTCGGTCCACGCGCTCGTCGAGACCGCCACGGCGATCGGCGACGTCACGGGCGTCATCCACGCCGCCGGCGTTTCGCCCTCGCAGGCGTCGCCGGCGACGATCCTCAAGGTCGATCTCTATGGCACCGCGCTGGTGCTGGAGGAGTTCGGCAACGTCATCGCGCGCGGCGGGTCCGCCGTCGTCATCGCCTCGCAGTCCGGGCACCGCCTGGGCGCGCTGACCGCCGAGCAGAACACGGCGCTGGCGCAGACGCCCGCCGACGAACTGCTGGCGCTTCCGATGCTCCAGCCGGACCAGGTCAAGGACTCGCTCCACGCCTACCAGCTCTCGAAGCGCGGCAACTCGCTGCGCGTGATGGCCGAGGCGGTGCGCTGGGGCAAGCGCGGCGCGCGGGTCAACACGATCAGCCCCGGCATCGTCATCACGCCGCTCGCGAAGGACGAACTGACCGGCCCGCGCGGCGAAGGCTATCGGCGCATGATCGAGCTTTGCCCGGTCGGACGCGCCGGCACGCCGGACGAGGTCGGCAACGTCGGCGCGCTCCTCATGGGGCCGGACGGCGCCTTCATCACCGGCAGCGACTTCCTGATGGATGGCGGCGTCACCGCTTCCTACTGGTACGGCGAACTCGCCCCGAAATAGTCGACGATTTCGCGAGCGCTCTCGAGGGCCGCGCGAACGAAGCGCCGACCAACAAGGAGAGCGCACTATGATGGGACTATGCTTTACGGGCCGCGCGACGTGCGGTGCGAGGAGGTCCCCGAGCCGAAGATCCTCAAGCCGACCGACGCCGTCATCCGGCTGTCGGCGTCCTGCATCTGCGGGTCCGATCTGTGGCCTTACCGGGGGCTGAACCCCGTCACGCAGCCGCTGGCGATGGGCCATGAATATTGCGGCGTCGTCGAAGAGGTCGGCAGCGCGGTCACAAGCGTCCGGCCGGGCCAGTTCGTGGTCGGCTCGTTCTGCATCTCCGACAACACCTGCCCGCATTGCCGCCGCGGCTTTCAGTCGTCGTGCCAGCAGCGCGAGTTCATGACCGGGGCGCAGGCGCCGAGGGCGCGCGTGCCGCTCGCCGACGGCACGCTGGTCGCGACGCCGGAATTGCCTCCGGACGATCTGATCCCGAGCCTGCTCGCTGTTTCCGACGTGCTCGGCACCGGCTGGTACGCGGCCGACGCCGCCCGCGTGCAGGCGGGCTCGACCGTCGCGGTCGTCGGCGACGGCGCGGTCGGGCTCATGGGCGTGCTCGCCGCCAAGCAGATGGGCGCCGCGCGGATCATCGCGATGAGCCGCCACAAGACCCGGCAGGACCTCGCGCTCGAATTCGGCGCGACCGACATCGTCTCCGAACGCGGCGACGCCGGCGTCGATCGGGTCAAGGCGTTGACCGACGGTATCGGCGCGGATTCCGTTCTCGAGTGCGTCGGCACGGACGAGTCGATGAAGCAAGCGATCCGGTGCGCGCGTCCCGGCGCCATGATCGGCTATGTCGGCGTGCCGCACGGCGTGCAGCTCGATGGGCAGGCCTTGTTCTTCTCGCAGACCGGCATGCTCGGCGGTCCTGCCCCGGTCCGCCGGTTCCTGCCGGATCTGATCGACATGGTGCTCGAGCGCAAGATCGATCCCGGCAAGGTGTTCGACCTGACGCTGCCGCTCGCCGACGTCGCCGAGGGGTACCGGGCGATGGACGAGCGGCGTGCGATCAAGACGATGCTGCGGGTCTAGTCAGTCAGAACGCGCAACTCCACCCTACGAGCGTCCCGCGGAGTGCGCGTCCGGCACGCTGAACAACATGATGACCCAGAGCGGCATCCCCGACACGGTCGAGCGGCAACTCGAAGTCATCGACGAGATCGGCGGCCCGCTGCATGAGAACCACTATCCCGTCGGCTGGTCGTGGGCGGGGTCGTCGCCGTTCCAGTGGATGAAGAGCGTGCCTTCGCACTTCGGCGGGACGCGCAACGGCATGGTCGTGACCTGGCCGGCGCACCTCACGGAGAAGGGGGCCTTGCGGACGCAGTTCCACCACGTGATCGATATCGTGCCGACCATCTACGAGGCGGCGGGCGTCACGGCGCCGACCAAGGTCAATGGGATCACCCAGAAGCCGATCGCGGGCGTCAGCATGCTCTACACGTTCAACGACGCCGCCGCGCCCTCGACCCGCGACGTCCAGTATTTCGAAACTGGCGGCCATCGCGCGATCTATCAGGACGGCTGGGTGGCGACGGCCTTCGACCGGCTCCGTCGGCAACTTCGACGGCGACAAGTGGGAGCTTTATCACTGCGACCAGGACTTCTCGCAGGCGATCGATCTTGCCGACAAGATGCCCGACAAACTGAAGGCGATGCAGACGCTGTTCGACGAGCAAGCGGCCAAATATGAGGTCTATCCGCTCGACGACCGCTTCGTGGAGCAGATCTTTTTGATTCGGCAAGTGTGGCGGGAATGCGCCGGCGCCAATAATAGACGGCTCCGCGGCGGACGACATGGGGGATGGCGGGCACCTTTGGCTCCCTGGTGTACCAGCCATGTGCGCCAAGGATGTGGAAAGTCGCCTCACCTAAGGCGATTTCCTAGCGATCGCAGGGAGTTAGCTTGTACTGGCTGGGGCGGGAGGATTCGAACCTCCGTATGGCGGAATCAAAATCCGCTGCCTTACCACTTGGCGACGCCCCAATCCGCCGCCGACGTCGAACGGTTCGGCGGAAAACGCGGCGGACATTAGTTGCGAGACCCGCGCGCCGCAATGGCCATGAGGCCTGTTTTTCGGCCGGCGTCCGTCGTTTCGATCTGGCCTCGGTGTCCTGCTGGCGCTTCGCGGGCGTCCATCCCGCGAAGCGACGATGAGCGGGCGATGGGACGCTCTGGCGCCCTATCTAAGTGACGAATCGCCCGGAAAATCCGCGACCCTGAGCTCCGCTCAGGGAGTCTTGGTCACGTGATACTCGATCCGCCGATTGTGGAAACGGCCCTCTTCGGTGTCGTTGCTATCGATCGGATCGGCGGCGCCGTAGCCCTTCGCCTCCAGCATGTCCTCGGGCGCGCCGTCCTTGATCAGCGCATCGCGGACCAACTCGGCGCGCTGTCGCGACAGGACCAGATTGGCGTCCGGGTCGCCGGTCGAAGTCGGTGTAGCCGGCGATCTCGATGACCGTGCCCGATGGAAGCCCCTTCATCGTCGTCGCCGCGTCGTTCAGCAACCCGGACACCAACTCCGGAACGTCCGCGCTGTCGGTGGCGAAATTGACGACCGACAGGTTGAGCGCGCTGACGACCTGGTCGCCACTGTAACCAGCCTTGAGCGAGCCCAGCGCCGCCGCCGCTTTGGCGTTGGCCGCGGTCTCGATTTCGCCTGGCGACGCGACGAGCGAGCCGATGGTCACCCCGTCGCCGAAGATCGAACCGAGCGCGGCTGCGATCTTCTCCCGGTCCGCGCTCGGGATCGCCCCGCCGAGCTTGATCGCGGCGCCGTCGAAGGTCGCCTTGAGGCCCGGAAGCTTGAGCGCGTCCAGCGCCGCGCGCAGGTTGGCGAGCCAGGGCGCGCCGGCCGCGCGGCCGGCGTCGACCGTGATGGCGCCCTTGACGTTGTCGGCGCCGAACGCGGCCTTCAGCGCGTCGAGGATCGAGTCGCGAGTCTTGTCGTCAGGAACGGCGCCGGAAACGGCGACCAAGCCGTTGTCGTCGGCGAGGGAGAGCGTCGAGGGAACGGTCGGCGCCGGCTTCGGCGCCTCGGCGACCCCGGGAGCGGGAGTGGGGGCGGGCGCGGCGGCCTGAGCAGGCGCGGCGGTTTCGGCGGTCGCCGCGGTCGCTGGAGCGGCAGCGGCGGCGGCGGCGGCGGGCGCCGCGACCGGCGTCTTTAGCACGCGGAACGCGATGCGGCGGTTGCGGAAGCGGCCTTCTTCGGCGCCGTCGCCGGCTGTCGGATTGGCTCCGCCGTAACCCTTGGCGACGAGAAGGTCGGCGGGAACGCCCGCCTTGACCAGCGCGTCGCGCACGGCGTCGGCCCGGCGCTGCGACAAGGCGAGATTGGCCTCGGCGTCGCCGGTATCGTCGGCGTAGCCGGCGATCTCGATGTCGGCGCCGGTCGGGAGCGCCTTCAGGGCTGGTGCGGCAGTTTGGAGGAAGGTCGTCGTCAGAGTCGGAACTTCGGCGCTGTCGAGGTCGAAATTGACGGTCGAGAGGTTGAGCGCGGCGACGACGTCGGCGGCGCTGGCGCCGGTCTTGAGCGCGCCGAGCGTCGCCGCCGCCTTGGCGTAGGCCGTGGCCGCCCAGTCGCCGAGCGACGGGGCGAGCGAACTGACGGTCACCCCGCTGCCGAAGATCGAGCCGAGCGAGGCTGCGATCTTCTCCCGGTCGGCGTCGGGGATCGCGCCGCCGAGCTTGATCGCGGCGCCGTCGAAGCTCGCCGTGAGGCCGGGAAGCTTGAGCGCGCCGAGCGCCGCGCGGAGATTGTCGAGCCAGGGCGCGTCGGCGCGTGCGGAGTCGACCGCGACGTCGCCTTTGACGTTGTCCGCGCCGAAGACGGCCTTCAACGCGTCGAGAATCGAGCCGCGGATCTTATCGTCGTGAACGGCGCCGGAGACGTTGGCGACCCCGTTGTCGTCAGCGACGGAGAGCGTTGAGGGAACGGGCGGCGGCGCCGGGGCTGGTTTCGGCGCCTCGGCGACCGCCGGAGCGGGGACCGGGGCGGGGGCGGGCGCGGCGGTTGCCGCGGGCGCTGGAGCGGGGACCGGGGCGGGGGCGGGCGCCGGAACTGCGGCCGGCGCGGGCGCGGCGGTTTCGGCGGCTGCCGCGGGCGCTGGAGCGGGGACCGGAGCGGGAGCGGGGGCCGGAACTGCGGCCGGCGCGAGCGCGGCGGCGGCTGCCGCGGGCGCTGGAGCGGGGACCGGAGCGGGCGCGGCGGCTGGACCGGGGGCCGGAGCGGCCGCGGCGGTCTCGGCGGCCGCGGCGGCCGGCGCCTTCAGCACGTGGAACGCGATGCGGCGGTTGCGGAAGCGGCCCTCTTGGTTGTCGGCGATCGGATCGGCCCCGCCGTAACCCTTGGCGACGAGGAGGTCGGCGGAGACGCCCGCCTTGACCAGCGCGTCGCGCACGGCGACGGCGCGACGTTGCGACAGCGCGAGATTGGCCTCGGCGTCGCCGGTATCGTCGGCGTAGCCGGCGATCTCGATTTCGGAACCGGCCGGGAGCGCCTTCAGTCTTGCTGCGGCGGTCTCGAGGAAGCTCATCGTCTGGGTCGGGATTTCGACGCTGTCGGTGTCGAAATGGACGGTCGAGAGGTTGAGCGCGGCGACGACGTCGGCGGCGCTGGCGCCGGCCTTGAGCGCGCCGAGCGCCGTCGCCGCCCTCGCGTAGGCCGTGGCCGCCCAGTCGTCAGGCGAGGGGGCGAGCGAACTGACGGTCACTCCGCTGCCGAAGATCGAGCCGAGCGAGGCTGCGATCTTCTCCCGGTCGGCGCCGGGGATCGCGCCGCCGAACTTGATTGCGGCGCCGTCGAAGGTCGCCTTGAGGCCGGGGATCCTGAGCGTCTGGAGCGCGGCTGCGAGTTTGGGCAGCCAGGGGACGTCGGCGCGCGTCGCGTCGACTGCGACGTCGCCCTTGACGTTGTCGGCGCCGAAGGCGGCCTTCAGCGCGTCGAGGATCGAGCCGCGGGTCTTGTCGTCATGAACGGCGCCCGAGACGTTGGCGACGCCGTTGTCGTCGGCGAGGGAGAGCGTCGAGGGAACGGTCGGCGCCGGGGCTGGCTTCGGCGCCTCGGCGACAGCCGGGGGCGGAACGGCGGGGGCGGGGACGGCAGCCGGAGCGTGCGCTGCGGTTTCTGCGGCGGGGGCGGGAGCGGGTTTCGGCGCCTCCGCGACGGCTGCCGCCGGCGCCGGGGCGGACGCTGCGCTCTGGATCGTCGCCGCCTGCGGCGGGAACAGGATCGGCCACACCGCCCAGCCCAGGCCGACCACCGACGCAATCCCGACGAGCGGCCATAGCCAACCGGGCGCGACGGAGCCTGTGCGGATCTGCTTGACCTCGCTGGCGCGCCCGTGATCGTCGCCAGCGACGGCATGGGCGGAGCGTTGCGCAAGAAAAGCCGAAGCCTCGTCCGGAAGCGCAGCCGGAACGACGCCCTGAGGCGTCAGAAGGCCCACGAGTTTCGGCAGCGCGTAGCCGAGGGCCGCTGTCGTAGCGGGCAGGGCGATTCCGACCCGATGCGCGATCGCATCGATTGCGGGCGCGCCGAGCGCCGCTTCAAGCTCGGATGTCGACAGCGGCGCCGGATTCGTCTTGCCCAGCCAGGATGATGCGATCGGCCCGAGGCCGGCGCGCTTGAAGAGCCCGACGAAGCCCGCGATTCCGCCATCGGCGCCGATGATCAGAGCCAGGGCCTCCCTGGCGAGAGGCGCGGCGGCGCCGCCCAGTCCCGAGCGGTGCGCCAGGTCGTCGATCAGAGCGTCGAACAACGCCATTTTGGTTCTTTCCTCTCAAAGCGCCCACTTGGATTCGCGGACAAGATCTCGATGCCGGTCGGCGCACAATTAAGCCCATTTTCATAAGAGCGCGAACCTCTCGTGACGTGAAGTCGCACTAGACTTTGTGCGGCGCGCAGGTTTGGGGCGTGCGGTCGGACCCGTGGCGACGGCGCCGGGCGAGCGCGAGGGCGGCGGTTTCGAGGAATTCTTCTCCCGCGCGCCGCCTCGCGCGCGCAGCGCACACGGAGAATAGGCGAACGACCGGGAACCCCTCGGCTGCGACGCGCGCCGACGAGCGGGGCCCCCGGGTCCTGGAAGGCGCGCGCTTTAGCGCGAGCCTGCCTGGGCCTGGAGGGCGATGCGTCGGACGGCGGCGATCAGGGCGTCGACGTCCTCGGCGGTGTTGTAGAGGGCGAACGACGGGCGGACCGTGCTTTCGAGGCCGAACCGGCGCAGGATCGGCTGGGCGCAATGGTGGCCGGCGCGGACCGCGATGCCTTCGCGGTCGAGCGCCTTGCCGACGTCCTCCGTCCGGCAGCCGTCGACGACGAACGAGACGACGCCCGCCCGCTCGCGCGGGGCGCCGACCAGGCGAATCCCCGGGATCGACCGCAGGCCCGCGACCGTCTGCTCGATCAGTTCGTGCTCGTGGGCCGCGATCGGCTCGAGCCCGATCGTGTCGAGGTAGTCGATCGCGGCGCCGAGGCCGACCGCGTCGGCGATGTTGCCGGTGCCGGCCTCGAACCGGTCGGGCGGGGCCTGGTAGACGGTCCGCTCGAAGGTGACGTCGGCGATCATGTTGCCGCCGCCCTGCCAGGGCGGCATGGTCTCGAGGATCGCCTGCTTGCCGTAGACCGCGCCGATGCCGGTGGGCGCGAACATCTTGTGGCCCGAGAGCACGAAGAAGTCGGCGTCGAGCGCCTGGACGTCGGTGCGCCGGTGCGACACCGATTGCGCGCCGTCGACCAGCGCCAGCGCGCCGTGGCGGTGGGCCATCGCGATCATCTCGCGCGCCGGCGTCACCGTGCCGAGCGCATTCGACACCATGCGTCAGCGCGACGATCCGGGTGCGCGGGCCCAAGCAGCTTCTCGTATTCGTCGAGCAGGATGTCGCCGCGGTCGTCGACCGGGGCGACGCGCAGCCGCGCGCCGGTCTCGAGGCAGAGCTGCTGCCAGGGCACGATGTTGGCGTGATGCTCGAGCCAGGTGACGACGATCTCGTCGCCGGCCCGGACGTTGCGCCGGCCCCAGGCCTGGGCGACGAGGTTGATGCCCTCGGTCGTGCCGCGGACGAACACGATCTCCTTCGGCGACGACGCGTTGACGAATCTTCGCACCTTGTCGCGCGCCGCCTCGTAGGCGTCGGTGGCCCGCGCCGCGAGCGTATGGGCGCCGCGATGCACGTTCGAGTTCTCGTGCGCGTAGAATGCGGCGAGCCGGTCGATGACCGCCTGCGGCTTCTGAGTGGTCGCGCCGTTGTCGAGCCAGATCAGGCGATGCCCATGCACCTTCTCCTGCAGGATCGGGAAGTCGTTGCGGATCGTGGCGGCGTCGTAGGTGCGGACCCCGGAGCTCGCCTGCGTGAACACCGGGGCGATGGCGACCGAGGGCGCTCCGGCCGAGGCCACGGTCGGCGGCGCGGTCGCGGCGTCGGCGTTGCGGATGAGCCCGGCGTTCGGCGGCGCGGAGGTCTGCGGAAGCCCAGTCAGGCCGCGCGGGAAGGCGTCGAGATCGGCGCTCGTCCCGAACGGCGAGCCGTCGGCCGACGGCGCATAGCGGGGCGCGATCGAGCCTGCGTCCGGAAACGCGTTTGGCGAAGCAGCCGGCGCGGAAGGCTCGGGCGAAATCGGGGAGGGCGTCGATTGGCTGGAGGCGGCCAGCGCCGAAGGCGGCGGCGCGACGGCCGAAACGTGCGAAACCTCGCTGAGCCCGGGGGCGGGCGCACCCGAGGCGCCATAGCCCGGCGCCGCATATCCCGGCGCGGCATATGCGGGCGCAGCCGAAAGGCCGGTCGCGGCGACGAGGGCGCCGATGGCCGCGCTGAGATCGAGCGGCGCCGAGAACGGCGAAAGCGAAGCCGCGGACGGCGCCGGCGCGGCGCCCGGCGTCAGGGCGTAAGCCTCCGGGCTCGGGTCCACCGGCAGCCGGCGACAGCCGCTCGCCCGACTGGAGCGGATCGACGCGCGGGGCGGCGATCGCCGTCTGGGACGCGGCCGGGGCGACCGCGCGCGACTGGACGAGGGCGAAGGGGGAAGCCGAGCCCGCCGAGGCCCCGCCGAAGGAGCGCGCCGGAACGGACGAGGGAAGCCCGCTCAGCGGCGGCTCGACCGCCCCCATCGGCGGCTGGATCGGAACCGCGGCCGCGGCCACCGAGGGCGAGGTCGGCGCGGGCGCGCTCCAGGGCGCGGGCGGAGACGCAGGAACCGCCGGCAGCGCCGGGGGCGCGCCGCCGTTCAGGGTCTGAAAGAACGCGTTGGCGAGGCGCTCGATCGCGGCGACGTCGGGGACGAACGCCCCCGCCGCGACCGGCTGGGCTTCCGCCGGGGAGACCGGCGAGCCGGTGAGATCAGGCGTAATCATGGGTGTATTCGGGGTACCGGCCGACCTCGACGCCCTCGAGCACCGCGAGCGCGTCGTCGGTCAAAACCGCGAGCGAGCAGTAGAGCGAGATGAGATAGGAGGCGATCGCCTTCGAGCTGATGCCCATGAAGCGCACCGAAAGGCTCGGCGCGACTTCGCCGGGCACGCCCGGCTGGAACAGGCCGACCACGCCCTGCTTCTTCTCGCCGGTGCGGATGAGCAGGATCGAACTCGTCTCCGATCCGTCCGCCCCCTCGATCTTGACCTTGTCGGAAGGCACCAGCGGAACGCCGCGCCAGGTGATGAACGGCGTCCCGAACAGGGTGACGGTCGGCGGCGGCACGCCGCGGCGGGTGCATTCGCGGCCGAAGGCGGCGATGGCGCGCGGATGGGCGAGGAAGAAGCTCGGCTCCTTCCAGACCTTGGTGAGCAACTCGTCGAGATCGTCCGGGGTCGGCGGGCCCTTGCGGGTGCGGATGCGCTGCGACGCGATGGCGCTGGCGAGAAGGCCGTATTCGGCGTTGTTGATGAGCTCGCTCTCCTGCTTCTCCTTGACCTTCTCGATCAAGAGGCGAAGCTGCTCCTGAACCTGGTCGAACGGCTGGTTGTAGAGGTCGGAGACGCGGGTCTGCACGTCGAGGACTGTGGTCACCGCCTTCAGGAAATACTCGCGCGGAGCATCAACGTAATCGACGTAGGTCTCCGGCAGGTCGGGGTTGGCGTCCCGCGGCGGGCTGCACTCGACGTCGGCGGCCGTTCCCTCGGCCGCGTCCTTGACCTTGTTCAGCCGGAAGATGCCCGCTTCGACCGGCGTCCAGGTCAGGAAGTTGACCAGAAACCGCGGCGTGATGCCGCCCCATTGCGCCCGCGTCTTGGTGGCGTTCGCAAGCTGCCGCGCAGCGCTCTCGCTCAGCGTCCGGCGTTCGACGTCATCAACCATATCCCAGCCTCATAGCTTTTGAATTGTGGTTCTGTGATTTGCGCGCTTGTACGCCCGCGGGACGGCGGATATCAACCCCGCGCGATCAAATTTTATATGTTTTTTGATGAATTCCTGAGGAAAAACGAACACTTAGACTATCTAGTTGACGAAATTTATGGACATTATAAGATGCGCCGCCCACCTCGCGTGAAGGCGCTTTCCATGATGTCCGAAGCGACCCTGTCCGCCGAAACCGCCGCGCTCGTGCGCCTGAGCGAGGACGGGCTCGCACTGATGCCTGACGCGACGACATCATCCGTTCCGCGAGGGCGGAGCGGGAGACCCGGGACAACCGCGCCATGACAATCGACTGGACCCACTTCACGCCGCTCTCGGCGCTCGCGGGCGGCGTGCTCATCGGCCTCGCCGCGGCGTGGCTGCTTCTTCAGGAGGGCCGCATTCTCGGCGCCTCCGGGCTCCTCGGCGGCCTCATTCCGCCGCGCCCCGGCGACTGGCCGTGGCGGGCGCAGGCGATCCTCGGCCTCATCCTCGCGCCCTTCATCGCCCGCTTCCTGTTTCAGACCCCGGCGCCGACGATCGCCGCCGGACCCGCGACGCTGATCGCGGGCGGCCTTCTGGTCGGGTTCGGCACGCGCCTCGCCAACGGCTGCACCAGCGGTCATGGCGTCTGCGGTCTGGCGAGACTGTCGCCGCGCTCGCTCGCCGCGACCCTGACGTTCATGGTCGCAGGCTTTGCGACGGTGTTCGTCGTCCGTCACGTTCTTGGTGGAGGCGTTCCGTGAGAAGGGTTTCTCCGCTCCTTGTCGGGCTCCTGTTCGGCCTTGGCCTCTGCCTCTCGGGCATGACCAACGCGGCGAAGGTGCTGGGCTTCCTCGATCTCGCCGGCCCGTGGGATCCCTCGCTCGCCTTCGTGATGGGGGGCGCCATTGTCGCGGCCTTTCCCGCTTTCCGCGTCGCGCTTCGGCGCGGCCGAACGCTCGCGGGCGAACCGCTCGATCTGCCGACGGCGACGGCGATCGACGGCCGACTGATCGGCGGCTCGCTTCTGTTTGGCGTCGGCTGGGGTCTCGTGGGCCTCTGCCCGGGTCCGGCGATCGCGGATATCGGTTTTCTCGACGGGCGCGCGGGCCTGTTCGTGCTCGCTATGGCCGCGGGCATGGCCGCTTTCGCCGCCCTTCCGGCGATCCGCGCGGCGGCCGCCCGGCAACCCGTCGCCGAAGACGGCTGACGCGCTGCGGCCGAGGCCGCCGGGTCGGCGAAACTGCGGAGTGCGATCGACCGCAACCGATAGTCGGGTCGGCGGCAGTGCGCGGAGAGCGAGCCGTCAGTAAGGATCGAGCGAACGGGTTCTAGCCGACGCGTCGCCGTTCCGAGTCGCTCCGGCAAGCGAATAGAACTTCGGGCAATCGCTGACGGCCTGGCGAACCCGTCTTATGACGCTTCTCCGCAAAGCCTCACTGGGTCCCCAGGGCGAGCTGCAGACGCTGTTCGGGCGTAATGAGGTGATCGAGGCTCACGGCGTCCTCGCCGAGGTCGATCTCGACCCAACTCACCTCGCCGCTGAACTTCTTTGGGATCGGATAGTCGTACGTCACGGGCGAGCCGAATTCGTCGCCGACATCGCAGGTCTCGTCGGCCGAGAACACCATGGGCTCGGTCATGTCGACCCGGCCTTCGCCGACTTTCCCGCCGTCGACGTAGAGGGTCACCGCGCCGCCCTTTGCGAGCCCGCCGCCGTCGTACTTGAACTCCATCCGAACCTGATGCGCGCCCGGCGGGATCGTCGTATCGCCCTCGATCGTGTAGCGGTTCACGCCGTAAAAGTTGTAGCAATACTTTAGCTTGCCGCCCTTGGCGTAGAGGCTCCAGCCGCCGATGATTCCTCCGAGGGCGACGATGACGCCGTCGGCGCCGGACGGGGGAACGATGACCTCGGCGGTCAGGGCGTGCGACTTGTTCTTGGTGTTGACGATCGAGCTTTCCGTCAGCCGTCCCATGCCGCGGAACAGGATTTGCCGATTGCCCTTGATCAACTGCGGCCGACCGGCGAGGTCCGGGTTGGCGCGCTCAGCGAACCGATCGTCGAGCGGCAGGACGTTGTACTTGACCGCTTCGATCAGCCACAGCCGCTGGAGCGCATGCAGCTTGTCGGGATGATCCTTGGCCAGGTTCTTCGCCTGCGTCCAGTCCGTCGTGGTGTCGTAAAGCTCCCAGTTATCGTCGTCGAACGCGGGCAGCTTGACTTGCCCTGTTTCCCACGGCGTCCTGTGACGGGTCACCGCGGTCCAGCCCTTGTGGTAGATTCCGCGATTGCCCGCCATCTCGAAGTACTGCGTCTCGCGCCGGTCGGCGGCCTTCGCGTCGTTGAACGCGTAGAGCATGCTGACGCCCTCGATCGGGCGCTGTTGCACCCCGTTGACGAAGACCGGTTCGGGCAGGCCGGCCACTTCCAGAATGGTCGGCGCGACGTCGATGACGTGATGAAACTGGGTGCGGACCTCGCCCTTGGCTTTGATCCCCTTCGGCCAGTGCACGATCGTTCCGTTGCGCGTGCCGCCGAAGTGCGAGGCGACCTGCTTGGTCCACTGGTAGGGGGCGCACATCGCATGCGCCCAGCCGACCGCATAGTGATTGTAGGCCTCGGGGCCGCCAAACTTGTCCAGCCGTTCGGTCAGAAATTCGGCGGTCTCCAATTGCGGAAAGCCGGTCAGCGGCGCCATCTCGTTGAAACAGCCCTGCAGCGAGCCTTCCGCCGAGGCGCCGTTGTCGCCGATGATCAGGTAAAGCAGCGTGTCCTCGAGGACGCCCAGGTCCTTGAGCGCATCGATCAAACGGCCGACGTGATGGTCCGTGTGCTCCAGGAAGCCGGCATAGATTTCCATTTGCCGCGCGAGCACCGGCTTCATTTCGGCGGCGATCGTGTCCCAGGCGGGGATCTCGGGATGGCGCGGCGTCAGTTCGCAATTCTCGGGAATGACGCCGAGCGTCTTCTGCCGGGCGAAGGTCTCCTCGCGCAGCTTGTCCCAGCCGTGGTCGAATTTGCCCTTGTACTTGTCCGCCCATTCCTTGGGCACATGATGGGGCGCGTGGGTCGCGCCGGGCGCGAAGTAGGTGAAGAACGGCTTGTCGGGCATCAACGCCTTTTGCTGCCGGATCCAGTTGATCGCCTTGGTCGTCAGGTCGTCGGTCAGGTGATAGCCCTGTTCGGGCGTTTTCTCCGGCTCGATCGGCGTGGTGCCCTCGTAGAGCGCCGGGTAGTACTGATTGGTCTCGCCGCCGATGAAACCGTAAAAATACTCGAACCCGCCGCCGCCGCTGGGCCACGCGTCAAACGGACCCATCGGGCTCGTCTGCCAGACCGGCACCTCGTGGCATTTGCCGAACTGCGCGGTCGAGTAGCCGTTGAGCTTGAGGGTGCGGGCGAGCGGAGCGCAGGTGTTCGGCAGAATCGAGTTGTAGCCCGGCGCCGAGGTCGCAATTTCCGTGATGCCGCCCATGCCCACCGTATGATGGTTCCGGCCGGTCAGCATCGCCTGCCGGGTCGGCGAGCAGAGCGCCGTCGTGTGGAACCGGGTGAACCGGAGCCCGTTCGCGCCGAGCTTTTCGAAGTTCGGGGTATGGCACGGACCGCCGAAGGCGCTGGAAGCGCCGTAGCCGACGTCGTCGATGAGGATGATCAGGACGTTCGGCGCGCCCGAAGGCGGGCGCAATTGCCGGATCGGCGGATATCTGGTGTCGGGGTCTTTGGCGTCGTAGGTCGTCAGGCCCACGTGCGGCTGATCCGGGATTGGAAGAACGGTTCGCTGCAACCTGTCTTGCTCGCTCATCGGATCGCCTCCCAACTTTGGACGCCTCCGATTTCCCGCGCCAGACCAGGATCGGAAGTTTGCTTCGGCACGCTACACAACAATTGGTCCGCGCGCCACACAGCTTCAAATGCCGGACCGCGAACTTGGATTGCGGGAAACGACGCCTTCGCGGCTGGCCCGCCCGCCGCCCAATCGAGGCGTTGCAGGCCGCGATTTGCTGGGGCGGCGAGACGTCGGCGTAGGACCTTCCAGGTCGAGGCCCGCCGTTCGGTCAGAAAGACCTGCGCGGGCGCCTTTCTCAGCGCCCGGCTTGCGGTCGGCGGGGTTTTTGACCGGATCGTCTGTCATTGCGCGCTTCGTCAAGCCGCTGCCCGACGTCGTCCGTCCGTTCCGGCCCGCGCGGCGGCACGAGGAACACCGCGTCTTCGGCGCGGTCGCCTTCGGCCAGAATCTGGTTGAGGCGCGCGAGTCCGTCGCGGGCGGCGCGCCAGACCGTCTGCACTGCGGATCGATTGTCCATTGGTCAGATTCCTGCGCCGTCGTCGAACGTCTCGTTCAGCGCCTTCGCCTGGGTCACGTTGCTGCCGGGAGGGACGTCGCGCGTCAGCCAGACATTGCCGCCGATCGCCGAGCCCCTGCCGATCGTCACGCGTCCCAGAACGGTGGCGCCGGCGTAGATCACCACGTCGTCCTCGACGATCGGGTGGCGCGGTTTAGTTCTTGACGAGCGCGCCGGACGCGTCGGCTTCGAACCGCTTCGCCCCGAGCGTGACGGCCTGATAGAGGCGCACGTTGCGGCCGATGATCGCCGTCTCGCCGATGACGACGCCGGTGCCGTGGTCGATGAAGAACCGCTCGCCGATCCGAGCGCCCGGATGGATGTCGATGCCGGTCGCCGAATGCGCGTCCTCGGCGATGATGCGCGCGATCATTGTGACACCGAGCTCGTAAAGCTCATGCGCGAGGCGATGGCGGACGATCGCGGCGAAGCCGGGAAAGCAGAACGCGATCTCGTCGATGCTCTTCGCGGACGGATCGCCCTCGAAAGCGGCCCTGAGGTCGGTGTCGAGCACGGCGCGAACTTTCGGCAGCGCGGCCGCGAACGCCTCGACCGCGTCTCCAGCCCGGAGCGCAGAGTCGATCCGGCGGTCGCCCTTCCATTCTTTCGCCAGCGAGAGCTCGAGCTCGATCTGGCGGCGGAGCGCGGAGAGGGCCGTTTCGAGGGCGCGCAGAATGAAGGCGTCGACGTCGTTCGGCTCCAGGTCCACGGGTCCGAAATGGCGGGGATAAAGCGCGGACACGATGTCTTCGACGACCTCGATGACGATCTCGCGCGACGGCAGCGGCGGCGGCGCGCCGCGATAGCGCCGGGTCTGGGACGCCGTTCTCAACGCACGCAACTCCGCGACGACGGCGACGAGGTCGACGTCGTCTTCCGGGCTTCTACGGCTCTCGCGCAGCGCGCTCATGGGGCGAAGTTCCTGACGGGCAAGGGCGCTCCGAATTCGGACGCGTGGCGATTGAGGCTTGTTTTTTAACAAGGTCTATCAATTTACTATGCATAGAGCGGATGCGCAAGGGAGTATCGAACTCCGATTCGCCAGGGCGGACGTCGAGGACGAACAGTGCTGACGAACAAAGGGAAGTATGGCCTATGGTGCATCTTGCCGGGATCGAGCCGGGCGCGCTCGCCCAGGTCGCCGGCATCGCGTAGACCAACTCGATCTCGAAGAAGTTCCTCGACGACATCCTGACCAAGTTGCGCCATGGGGGGCCCGTCTCGCCCGGCCGCCGCACGAGATCCGGATCGGCGAGATCGTCCGCGTTCTCGACGGGCCGCTCGCGCCGATCCCCTGCGCCTCGGTCACCGCCTTCCGCCCCTGCGCAGACTGCGACGACCTCAAGGCCTGCGCGGTCCGGCGGTCATGGCCGAGGCGAGCAACGCCATCGCCTACGTCCTCGACCACGAGATGCGCGCGCTGACGGACCCTCCGGAGCTTATCAAGATGTATCACATCTGACGGGAGCGTAAGCCGCGAGCCCGAAGCGGCCGCCAATTCCTACGCTGATTGGCTGGGGGACCTGGATTCGAACCAAGATTGACGGAGTCAGAGTCCGCTGTTCTACCGTTGAACTATCCCCCAACGGGACCGTCGCGAAGCGATCGCATCGGCTCAAGGCGGCGTCAATAGCGAAGGCCAAGCGCGGACGCAAGCCTTTCGCGGCGCGCGCGTCGCGGCTTTCCCGGCCTTCTCACACATGTTCCACCGCCACCACGCCCGGCGCGGCCTTCAGCGCGCCGGCGACCGCGGGGTTGACGGCTATAGCGGCCGGGCAGGCGGATCTCGACCTCGCCCTCCTTCGGCCCCAGCATCACCACCAGCGACACCTCGCCGTCGCCCTGGGTCGTCAACCGGCTCTCGATCGAGGCGAGCGGGCTTTCGTCGCGCACGAAGATGCGCAGGCCCTTGTGGACCTTTGCGGCGGCGTCGTTGAGCCGCTCGACGCCCGACGATCCGGGCGCGCACGTCCTCGCCCTCGACATTGGCCTGCAGCGTCACCAGCACGTCCGACCCCTTCTCCAGGAGGTCGCGATACTGGTTCAGCCCCTCCTGGAACACGATCGCCTCGTACTGGCCGGACGGATCGGAGAGCTGCACGATCCCCATCTTGGAGCCGGTCTTGGTGCGGCGCTCGGTGCGGTCGAGCACGCTCGCTCCGAGCCGGGCGGTCGTGGCGCCGCCGCGCACCGAGCGCACGAAATCCGCCCAGCGCGACGGCGCGCAGCCGCTTCAGCGCCGAATCGTAGGCCTCGAGCGGATGGCCGCTGAGGAAGAACCCGACCGCGTCGAACTCGCGCTTCAGCTTCTCCGCCTCGGTCCACGGGCTGGCCCGAACCCTTATCGGCTCGGCCTCCGCCTCGCCGAACAGGGCGTTCTGGCCGGACGCCTTCTCCGAGGCGCCGCGATTGGCGATCGCCAGCATCGGCTCGATCGAGGCGAACGCGACGGCCCGGTCGGGCTCGAGTTCGTCGAACGTCCCCGCCGCCGCGAGGCTCTCCAGCGCCTTCTTGTTGACGAGCCGGGGATCGAGCCGGCCCGCCAGGTCGGCGAGCGACGCGAACGGCCGCTTGTCCGCGCGCCGCCGCGAGCGCCGCAGCCTGCGCTTCGCCAACCCCTTTGACGGCGCTCAGCGCATAGACGATCGTCGCCGCGCCGTCGCCCGCGATCCGCACGTCGAAATCGACCTCCGAGGCGTTGGCGGAGGGCGGCGCGACCTTGATGCCGAGCCGTCTGCGCCTCGCCGCGGAATTCGGCGAGCTTGTCGGTGTTTCCCTTGTCGAGGGTCATCGAGGCCGCGAGGAACTCCGCGGGATGGTTGGCCTTGAACCAGGCCGTCCAGTAGGCGATCAGGGCGTAGGCCGCCGCATGGCTCTTGTTGAAGCCGTAGTCGGCGAACTTCGCGAGCAGGTCGAAGATCTCGTCCGCCTTGGCCTTCGTCAGGCCGCGCGCGACCGCGCCGTCGACGAACCGGGCGCGCTGGGCGTCCATCTCCTTCTTGATCTTCTTGCCCATCGCGCGGCGCAGCATGTCGGCTTCGCCGAGCGAATAGCCCGACAAGCGCCTGCGCGATCTGCATCACCTGCTCCTGGTAGATGATGACGCCGAAGGTCTCGCGTAAGGACGGCTCCATCATCGGGTGCAGATAGTCCGCCTTCTCCTGGCCGAGCTTGCGGGCGCAATAGGTGGGAATGTTGGCCATCGGGCCTGGGCGGTAGAGCGCGACGAGGGCGATGATGTCCTCGAACCGGTCGGCGCGCATCTCGGCGAGCGCCTTGCGCATGCCCCCGCTTTCCACCTGGAACACCCCGATCGTCTCGCCGCGGCCCAGCATGGCGTAGGTCCTTGCGTCGTCGAGCGGGATCGTGCCGAGGTCGATCCTGACGCCCCTGCGGGCGACGAGATTGACGGCCTTCTGCAGCGTGGTCAGGGTCTTCAGGCCGAGGAAGTCGAACTTCACCAGCCCCGCCGGCTCGACCCACTTCATGTTGAACTCGGTCGCGGGCATCGACGCCTTCGGGTCGCGGTAGAGCGGCACGAGCTCGGTCAGCGGCCGGTCGCCGATGACGACGCCTGCGGCGTGGGTCGAGGCGTTGGAATAGAGGCCTTCGAGCCTTTCGGCGATGGCGAGCATGGTCGCGACCCGCTCGTCCTCCGCCGCCGCCTGCTGCAGCCGCGCCTCGTCCGCGACCGCCTGTTTGAGCGTAACCGGATGGGCCGGGTTCTGCGGCACGAGCTTGGCGAGCCTGTCGACCTGGCCGAGCGGCATCTCGAGCACCCGCCCGACGTTGCGCAGCACGCCGCGGGCGAGGAACGAGCCGAAGGTGATGATCTGGGCCACGCGGTCGGCGCCGTAGCGATCGCGCACGTAGGCGATCACCTCGTCGCGCCGCTCCTGGCAGAAGTCGATGTCGAAGTCCGGCATCGACACGCGCTCGGGGTTGAGGAAGCGCTCGAACAGGAGCCCGAACCGCATCGGGTCGAGGTCGGTGATGGTGAGCGACCAGGCGACCACCGAGCCCGCGCCGGAGCCGCGCCCCGGCCCGACCGGAATGCCGTGCGCCTTCGCCCATTTGATGAAGTCGGCGACGATCAGGAAATAGCCGGGGAACTTCATCTTGACGATCACGTCGAGCTCGAAGGCGAGGCGCTTCTCGTAGTCCTCCTGCGTATGGTCCGGCGCGAGCCCGTGATGGGCGAGGCGGGCCTCTAGCCCCTCGCGCGCCTGCCGGCGCAACTCCTGCTCCTCGTCCACCGCCTCGCCGCCCGGAAGCGCGAAATGCGGCAGGATCGGCTTGCGGGTCTGCGGCCGATAGGCGCAGCGCATGGCGATCTCGACGCTGGCCTCGACCGCCTCGGGCAGGTCGGCGAACAGCGACAGCATTTCGGCGCGGGTCTTGAAGCGGTGCTCGGGCGTCAGCCGGCGGCGCTCCGCGGTCGAGAGCAGGGCGCCCTCGGCGATACAGAGGAGCGCGTCGTGCGCCTCGTAGTCGGCGCGGGCTGCGAAAAAGGGCTCGTTGGTCGCGACCAGCGGCAGGCCGAGGCGGTCGGCGAGGTCGATCAGCGCCGGCTCGGCGACCATCTCGGATTCGAGCCCGTGGCGCTGCAGCTCGACATAGAGCCGGTCGCCGAAAGTCTTGCGCCAGCCGCTCGAGGCGCGCCTCGGCGAGGTCGGCCATGTGAGCCCCCAGCAGTCGGTCGAGCGCGCCGCTCGGGCCGCCGGTCAGCGCGATCAGGCCGCCGGCGCCGAGGAGGGCGTCGAACGGGATGTGCGCCTCGTCGCCCTCCTTCGGATCGAGCCAGAGGGAGGAGACGAGCCGCATCAGGTTTTTGTAGCCGGGCTCGGATTGGGCGAGGAGCACGATCGGCGCGCGGGCGAGGCGAAGCTCGGCGAGGCGCGAGGAGGAGGGCGGCGCGTCGCCGAAGTCGACCGTGACCTGCGCGCCGATGATCGGCTGGACGCCCGACTTCGCGAGCTTTTCCGAAAACTCCAGCGCGCCGAACAGGTTGTTGGTGTCGGTGATCGCGAGCGCCGGCATGGCGTCGGCCTTGGCGAGCTTGGCGAGCGTCTCGATGGTCAGCGCGCCCTCGCGCAGCGAGTAGGCGCTGTGGACGTGGAGGTGGACGAAACCGACGGCTTTGAGAATCGACGAATCCATGTCGCATTGTCGCAAGCGCCGGCCCGGGGGTCGAGGGGCTGAGCCTGTGGATGTCGGGGAAGGCGGGGCGGCCGTCCACCCGTCGCTGTTTATCGGCTCCATGCAAAAGCGATCGGACCCGAAAGCGGAGACGCCCTCAATTGGACTTCGCATAACTTTACGCGAGCCAGCGAATTCAGAGGATTAGGACCTCCCTTGCGCGACTCCATCGCTCTTCGACGCTTGGCGTGGGGCTCGCGGATTATCTGAGCGGTGGCGGCGGATCGACCCTTCAGACGGTTGCGCGCGTTTCTCGGCGCCAAAACGTGGCGCAGGGGAAATTTGACAACCTGTCCCTGGGAGTGACCAAAGCGCATGTTAACCTACCGCGCCCCTGGGCGGACCACTCCGCCCCTTATTGGAACAAACATAGAACGGAAGGCGCCGTGTCGTCAAGATAATGTTCACTGACCGGGCAATGCCATGGTCGGCTCGACGATGGGCCGGCGGCTTCTGACGCGGACGGTCGCGATCGGAGCGGAGCCCGCCGGCGCGGCGTTTGCGCCGTCTTCGCCTTGGATCGATAATTCTCATCGAGCCTCATTGGGACTTCGAAATGTCCAACGTCTACGAGAACGACTTTTACGCCTGGGCGATGGAGCAGGCGGAGCTGCTGCGGGCGCGCCGGCTCGATGCGGCCGACATCGATAACATCGCCGAGGAGATCGAGAGCATGGGACGGGGGGAGAAGCGCGAACTCGTCAATCGGCTGACGGTTCTGCTGCTTCATTTGCTTAAATGGCATTTTCAGCCGGGCTACCGCAGCCCGAGCTGGAGCTCGAGAGTCCGCGAGCAGCGCATCCGTGTTCGCAGCCACCTGAAAGACAATCCGAGTCTCAAGGCCAGGCTCGATGAGTTCTTCGCCGAGGCCTACGAACTCGCTGTCATCGGGGCCGCGCGCGAGACGGGCTTGCCCGAGAGCGCGTTTCCGAAAACCGCGCCCTATCGGTTCGAGCAGGCGGTCGATGACGCGTTCTGGCCGGAGTGAGCGCCGCTTCGCCCGCCCGCCCCCGCGTACCGCCAGAACCACACCGTCCTCAGCACGATCAGCGCTCCCGTCGCCGGGGCCAGCGTCGAGTAGAGGAGCCCGTAAAGAAACGGGTATTCGGCCTGGACGAGCAGGAAGGCGAAAGGAAGGAGGCGGCGACTCTGGGCGCTGGCTGAGGGCGCGGCCGCGGCGGCGAGCGGGATCAGCCAGACGCAATATTGCGGGCTGAACACTTTTCCGAGGGTGAGGAAGGCGATCAGGCAAAGGAGGCTCGCATCGAGGACGGCGGCGATCCGGCCGGCCTTGTCCTCCGCCGCGCGGATGCGCGCAGCCGCGAAGACCCAGCTCGCGACGACCCCGGCGATCATGAGCCCGCTCGCCAGCGTCCGCAGCGCCGGCTCGGCGGGCGAGATCGCGTTCAGCGAGCCGTAAGCAAAAGCCCGGCTCAGGATCGCCGGATCGAAAGCGCGCGCGAGGATCAAGACCCCGCTGTAGATCGTCTCGATCTGGATCGGACGGGCGCCGTGATAGGCGAAGGCGTCGAGGGCGTGCGGGCCGGCGATCAGCACGTAGGGGAGACCGGCGAGGGCGGTGGCCGCAGCGAGCCCGGCGAGGAATCGGACGATGGGGCCCCGCTGCAGGGCGAGATCGCGGAGCGCGCCCTGGCCGGGTCGGCGAACCGGCCCCACAAGCGCATACATCACGAAAATCGGCGCGAGCAGGATCGGGACGCCTTTCAGCGCGACGGCAAGGCCGAGCGCGACGCCGCTCCAAGCCGGGCGGCGGACAGCCAGGAAATAGACGGCCGCTGCGATAGCGAGCGCGACCATCGGGTCATAGCGTCGTACCGCGATCACGCCGAGCGCGAGCGTGAGAAGCGTCGCCTGAGCGAGCGCGCGGTCGCCTGAGCCCGGCCTCAGCCGGTCCGCGGTTCCCACGGCCAGCCAGACGGCGAGCGTCAGCGCCGCCTCCATCTCGAGCGCGAACAGGCGGAAATACCTGTCTTCGTCGCTGGCGAAGAAAGCGGGCAGCAGCGCCGCGGCCATCATGCCCGGCGGATATTCGACGGCGAAATCGCGCCAGGGAAGGAGCGGTCGCGAGGGCGTCGCGATCCGGGCCGCGTCGGGCGGGCCTTCCAGACCGGTCCTGCCGGCGGGTCGGACGAAATCGGCGACGTAAGGGCGGCCGAGCGCGGCTTGTGCGTAGGCGAAATAGCGCTCGACGTCGCCATCGTCGCGCAGCGTCGTCAACAGCCGCTCGACCGAAGTCTGCCTGGCGCGCAGGGCCTTCCAACCGATATCGGCGGGGTCGCCCGCAACCCGGTAGGCCTCGAGCGGCGGCCCGAACACGTTCATCGCGCCGAAGACGACGAGGAGCCAGACGAGCCACAGACGCGCGCGGCGTGGAATCGGACGGATACGCATGACAACGAGGGCGCCACATCGCGCTGGCGCAAGGCTGGAGGGGGAGGCAAACGCCTATCTTGCGGCCGCTCGGAAGACGAGGCCCGCGGCGGCTGACGCCGGGGCGCGCAACCTGTTCGCGAAATAGCGGTCAGGCGGCGCGGCGCTCGCTCGCGCGCGCCTTTACCCGCACGCGTAGCCCGACCGGCCCCATCGTCAAGCCGAAGCGCTCGGAGACGTCCTCCGCGCGGCCGACGCGCTCGATGTCGAAGGCCTTGTACAGCATCGACAACACCGCCTTCATCTCGATGAGGGCGAGCGATCGGCCCGGACACAGGCGCGGTCCCGAGCCGAAGGGCGCGTAGACGGCGACGTCATGCGCGCCGATCGGCTCGAGCCAGCGGTCGGGCCGAAAGGCGGCGGGGTCGGCGAAATGGGCGCTGTCGACGGCGTTGGGGCGCAGGAGCAGGAGGATCGTCGTTCCCCTGGGGACGATGAAATCGCCAAGCGTCGTGTCGACGTTGGCGGTCACCCCGTTGACGGGGGCGGCGGGCCTGAGCCGCATGGTTTCGCTCGCGACCGCATTGGCGACGGCGAGCGCGTTGACTGCGTCGACATCTTGGGCGAAGTCGCCGGCCCCGAGGACGTCGTCCGCCTCTCGCCGGAGCTCGGCCCGCCATCGCGGCGCCTCGCAAAGCTCGTGGACGGCCCAGGTCAAGGTGTAAGCCGTCGTGTCCTCGCCGCCGAGCAGCATCGTGATCAGATTGGAGATGATCGTCGGGTCCGAGAACGGCTTCCCGCTCTCGTCCGTCGCCACCAGCATCGCTTCGATGAAGTTGGAGGGTCGGGCGGCGCGGTCCGGATCGGCGGCGAGCAGGGCGCGGGTCTCCGCGAGCAGCGCCTCCAGCCACCGCCGCACCGCCATGAGCGCCTGCTCGAACCGGCGGTCGCTCGGGCGCTTGACATAGCGCCAGATCGGGAATGACGAGACGATGCGGCGCGAGATGGTCGGCAGGACCAGCTCGAGATGATCCTGGATGCGGTCGTGCGCCTCTTCGATCGTATTGGAGTCGTGGCCGAAGGCGATCAGCGTCGTCACGTCGACGGTGAAGCGCTTCATCTCCTCGACCACGTCCAGCGTCTCGCCGGACGCCGCCGCCTTCTCCCATCGGGTCTTGAACCGTCCCGACACGGTCCGGATGTGCGGATAAAGCGTCTTGAGGTGTCGCTGCGCGAGCGCGGCCACCGCGAGCTTGCGCTGCGGGCGCCAGGCGTCTCCTTCAGCGTTGAGGACGCCCTTGATCCCAGCTTCCGAAATGACCTCGTCCGAACGCACGGTGCGGCGAAACGTTTCGGGCCTCGACCGCAAGGCCTCCTCGATCATGGCGGGATCGGTCGTCGCGTAGGCGATCCGCGACCCCGCGCGGAACCGGAACGTCGGGCCGTATTTGCGGTTCCAGTCCTCCAGCACCAGATGAAGCCGGGCGGCGTCGATCTGATGGGCGTTCCCGAGGACCGGCAGGCCTTTCGGACCTGAAACCGAGCTCAGCGGGCGTTTCGCCGTTGTTTGCCTCTCGGCCGCCGCCGCCTTCGAGCCGGAGACGTCGACGTAAACATGACCGTCGCGCTCGGTCGCGGGAAAGGAGGCGAGGCATTCCGGGCCGCCGAGACGCTCGCCCGTGTCGAGTGAAAACCGCCACCGGTGGTTGCGGCAGACGAGCGCGCCCGGTTCGATCTCGCCCTCGCCCAGAAGCGCGCCCTGATGCGGACAGCGGCCCTCGAAGGCGCGCCACCCCGCCGGCGTCCGGACGAGGACGACGTCGCGCCCGTTCGCCGAGACGGCAAAGGGTCCGTCGCCGGCCAGTTCGTCGAGCTTCGCAACGGGTGAAAAGGAATCCGGCTTCATCGCTCCCGCCTCGCTGTCGACCAAAGCCTGATCGATCGTCCGCGGCTTGGCAAGACGGAGGCGCCCGCCGCTCCGCCCCAAGCCGGGACCGCGATCCGCGTCACTGTGTCGCTCGGCTCGCGGCGCGCCGCGGCGCGGGGAAAAGGCCTCGGCGTCTTGCGCGCGTCGCGCGCGCCTCCTAAAGCCAGTCTCTGGCGCCGGGCGACGGGCCCGGCGAGCGCATTGCAGTGAAGGGAGGCAGCATGTCCCACAAGATCCTTGTCGCTCAGGGCGGAGGCCCGACGGCGGTCATCAATCAGTCGCTCGTCGGCGTGGCGCTCGAAGCGCGCCGCTTTTCCAGCATCTCCCACGTCTACGGCGCGCGGCACGGCGTGCGCGGCATCGTCAACGACGACCTCGTCGATCTCGGGCAGGAGACCGTCGACAACCTCGAGGCGGTGGCGGCGACGCCGGCCTCGGCGCTGGGCTCGACCCGCGACAAGCCGGACCTGAAATATTGCCAGGAGATCTTCAAGGTCCTGAAGGCGCACGCAATCGACACGTTCTTCTACATCGGCGGCAACGATTCCTCCGACACGGTGCGCATCGTCGCGGAGGAGGCCAAGAAGGGCGGCCATGCGCTCCGCGCGATCCATATCCCCAAGACCATCGACAACGATCTCGTCGGCTTCGACCACGTGCCGGGCTTCCCGTCGGCGGCGCGCTTCGTCGCCCAGGCCTTCGCCGGCGCCAATCTCGACAATGCGGCGCTGCCCGGCGTCTATTGCGCCGTTGTGATGGGACGCCACGCGGGCTTCCTGACCGCCGCCGCGGCGCTGGCGCGGAAGTATCCGGGCGACGGCCCGCATCTCATCTACCTGCCGGAGCGCACCTTCGTCGTCGACAAGTTCCTCGCCGACGTGAAGGACGTCTATGAGCGTCATGGCCGCGTCATCATCGCCGCCTCCGAGGGCATCCACGACGAAACCGGCGAGGCGATCATCACCAAGCTCGTCGGCAAGTCCGAGAAGGACGCCCACGGCAACGTGCAGCTCTCCGGCACCGGCGCGCTCGCCGACCTGCTCTGCGAGGAGATCAAGAACAAGCTCGGCATCAAGCGGGTGCGCGGCGACACCTTCGGCTATCTGCAGCGCTCGTTCGTCGGCTGCGTCAGCAAGGTCGACCAGCGCGAAGCGCGCGAGGTCGGCGAGAAGGCGGTGCAATACGCCGTCGGCGGCGCCGAGACCGGCTCGGTCTCGATCAAGCGGGTCGGCGACTACGCCGTCGATTATCCGCTGATCCCGATCGAGACCGTGGCCGGCAAGACCCGGGTGATGGAGGACGAACTGATCAACGCGGCCGCCAACGACGTGACGGACGCGTTCTTCAAGTACCTCCGGCCGCTGATCGGCGTCGACGTGCCGGAAGTCGCGAAGCTGCGCGCGGCCAAGGTCGCCAAGGCCGGCGTCCTCGAAGGGGACGTGACCTGACGGCCGGCTCCGGCCGGGGCTGGCTCGATCAAAGGCACTGGCTTTCGTAGGCGCCGCTCACATCGGTGAGGACGCCGCTCGCGTCCGCGCGCCAGTGGACGCGAGCGACCCGGCTGCACACGAGGCCGTTCCAGACGAACATGCTGGCGTTGGGTTCGTCGCGCCGCCGCCAGTCGGGAACGAAATTTGCGGAGACGAGGTAGGCGAGGAGCTTGTCCTCGCTGCTGCCCACCGGAAAGCGCTCGCGAAATCGGGCGTCGAGCTCGCGGCTGAACTGCGATTCGTCGCCGGGCAGGGTCGCGATGATTTCCGGCAGAGCGCGGTAACCCAGCGTCATTCTTCCGGCGGCGAAAGATAGCGCCACGAGAATGAGGATTCCGGCGGCCCAGATGACGCGGCGCATTGAGTTCTTTCCCCAAAGCCAAGCCCGCGAATGACACTGATCGGCAAGCGAAAAGCAAGCGTCCGCTTTAGCCCCTGGCCGGCGTGAGCCCGAGCGCCTTCAGCGCGAAGGGCGCGGTCAGGCCCTGGACGATCACCGAGAAGGCCACCACCGCGAAGGCGACGATGAGAATGTCCTCGCGCTGGGGAATGTGCGGGGGCAGAGCGAGCGCCAGCGCAAGCGCGAGCGCGCCGCGCAATCCGCCCCACCACAAGAGGTGCTGCTCATTGAGCGGGACCGCCCAGCGCGTCCGCGCGAACATGAGGCAGACCGGATAGACCGCGATCGCGCGGCCGGCGAGGGCGAAGAGCACGGCCAGCGCCAGAGCGAGCCAGCCCTCGCGGGCGAAATCGATCCTCGCCATCGCCGAGCCCATCAGCAGGAACACCAGCGAATTGGCGAGGAAGGCCGCGAACTCCCAGAACTCGATCACAAATTGCCGCCCGTGCGCGGTGAGCGCGAGGCCGGAGCCGTCCCTTGGGCCCAGGACGCCGAGATTGCCCATGACGATCCCGGCCGTCACCGTCGCCAGCACGCCCGAGGCGCCGACGCGCTCGGCGATGAGGAACGATCCGAAGGCTGCGACGGCCGTGACCGCCGTCTCGACCAGGTGATCGTCCGAACTTCCGGCGACGAGCACCGAACCGAGGCCAACCAGCAGTCCGACCAGCAGACCGCCTCCGGCGATCGCGATCAGCGCCGCGACAACGCCGAGAGGACCGCTTGTGGCGTTCGGATTGTGGGCCGCCCAGGCGAGGATCAGGGTGAACAGGACCGCCGCGGCGCCGTCGTTGACGAGACTCTCCGCCTCGATCAGCAGGCGCAATCGCCCGGTGACGCCGTTCTGCCGCAGGAGCGCGATCACCGCGATCGGGTCGGTGGCCGCAATCAGCGCCCCGAACGCCAGCGCCGGCTCGACCTGCCAGCCCAGTCCGTAGACAAGGCCGCCCGCGACGACCGCGGCGCACATCAGGACCCCGATCGTCGAGAGGGCGAGGACCGGCGCGAGATCGCGCCTGAGCGCCGGCCAGGGGATGTTCAGCGCCGCCTCGAACAAGAGCGGCGGCAGGACGACGTCGAAGATCAGATCGTGCGTCAGCGCAAGGCCGGCGTCGACGCGAAAGAGCGCGAGCGAAGCGCCCGCGAGCACGAGCCCGACCGTGTAAGGCAGCCGCAGCCGCCGCGCCGCCAGCGCGACGAGAATGGCGAGGCCGAGCAGACCCAGCGCGCGAAACAGCAGGACGTCCATGGCGCCGTCTCTAGCATCTCTCGCCTCACCCCTGCCAAAAGCCGCCGTCCGCCACCGCTCGATCGTCCCCGGACACGCCGCCGGAAAGGTCGCTCTCGCCAGCCCGTTTCCGCCACCGCCTCCGGCTCGGCGGTACGCTGCGGATCATGCGGGAGATCGCGAAGATCGCGGGGAGAACCGGCGACGTCAGCGCTCGGCCGGTCGCCGCCGCGTTCGCGTGACTGAACGCAGCCCCCGGGTCTCGTCGGTTGGCGGCGGAGACGTCGGGCGAACGAGCTGCGTCAGGTCGCTGACAAAGCCTCTTAACGCCGCATCGTTTGCGCGCGCCGACGAGAGGGCAAAGCCGAGATAAGCCCAGTTCATGATGCGAGCGCGCGTTTCGGCGGCTTTCGGAGGAACGCCGGCGCCGACCAAGAGGTCTTGGAGGTGTTGCATTCGCTCCGCGTCCACCGCTTCGGCGGCTGAATTGGCCTGCTCGTCGAAGGTCGCCCAGGCCCGCACGGCGCGCTCGGTCTCCAGGTCTGTCGAAAACGCGCGGGTAAGAGCGGCTTTCAGGCGATCATCCGCGGCGCCCTCGATCCTGTCTCGGATGCTCTCGACGGCGATCTCGCGCCAGCGGCTCAGGATCGCCGCGTGGAACGCCGAGACATGTGAGAAGTGCCAATAAAAGCTGCCGCGAGAAACGCGGAGGCGATTGGCGAGCGTATCCGCCTTGAGCGCGGCGAATCCGTATTTCGCCAGGGCGTTGAGGCCCGCGTTCACCCATTCCGCCGGTCCCAGTCGGTTGTCCCGCATTTCCATACACTACTGTATTGACGTTCCGCGATCGAGGTGATAGCCGTTCCATACAGAACTGTTTGGAGAGGCGCAATGCGCAATCCCGTCCATCGGTCGGCCGGAATTCCGGCGCTTGCGGCTGTCGCTCGTGGAGCGCCTGGGGAGACAAAGGTCTGCTTGCGCGCAGGCGTCGCGCCGTGAGCCGCCGCCCGAATACCCAAACGCCCGGACAGGATCAGACTCCTCCCACGCAGCCGCTCGCGCAGGACGCCAAAGGAGCATCCATGCCCGCCAAGCCCGCCGCCCTCTCGCTCTCCGACGTCCTCGGCCTCGGCCGCCTCGCCGCCGACGCGGCGCACGGCGTGACCGGGATTGTCGAGCACATGCACACGTCCATCCTCGACACGCCGGGACTGGCGCCGCTGGCGCAAGGGCTGACCGGCGGCGTCACGCGGCTGGTCTACGGCGGGGTGCGCGGCGCGTTCCGGCTGACCGGGCAAGGGGCTCGGCGGCGCTGCGGCGCTCGTCGGTCCGAATCCGGACGATCAGCCGGCGTCGCGCGGGCGCGAGATCGCGCTCGCCGTGCTCAACGGCGTCGTCGGCGACCATCTCGCGGACACCGGCAATCCGCTGGCGCTGGCAATGCGGTTTCGCCGCGACGGGCGGCCGCTCGCTCTGGAAAGAGCAAGCGCTCGCCGAAGCCTTTCCCGAGGCGACAGGCAAGCTCGCCGTGCTCGTGCACGGGCTCTGCATGAGCGACCTGCAATGGATGCGCCAGAACCACGACCACGGCGCGGCGCTCGCCCGCGACCTCGGCTATACGCCGGTCGCTCTCTCCTACAATTCCGGCCTGCACGTCTCGACCAACGGCCGCGCCTTCGCCGAGGCGCTGGAGGCGCTCGTCGCCGCATGGCCGGTCAAAAATCGAGGATTTCGTCATCGTCGGCCACAGCATGGGCGGGCTCGTCGCCCGCAGCGCCTGCCTCCACGCCGAGGCGGCGGGCCACGCGTGGCGGAGGCAAGCTCGAAGAAACTCGTCTTTCTCGGAACGCCCCACCATGGCGCGCCGCTCGAGCGGGTCGGCAATTGGGTCGACGTGATCCTCGGCAAGACGCCTTACGCCGCCGCCTTCGGCCGGCTCGGCAAGATGCGCAGCGCCGGCGTCACCGACCTGCGCTACGGCGAACCTTGTGGATGAGGACTGGCAGGGCCGCGACCGCTTCGCCCGCGAGCCCGATCCCCGCCGCCCTGTTCCTCTGCCCGAAGGCGTCGCCTGCTACGCCATCGCCGCCACCACCGCCGCTTCCGTCCGGCGACCTCAAGGACCGCCTGCTCGGCGACGGCCTCGTCCCCGTCATGAGCGCCCTCGGCCGGCACAAGGATCCGCGCGGGACTTGAATTTCGCGCCGGACCGCCAGTGGGTCGCCTGCGAGACGGGGCACCTCGACTTGCTCAGCCGGCGCGATGTGTACGAGCGGATGGCGGGGTGGCTGGCGGGGAGGGCGAGGGCGAGGGCTGAGGCTCTCGGACCAAGGCCATGCGGCGCACCACAACGAATTGCGCGGCGCGCCGCCAGAGATCGATCTGCATACGCTTAGCGGGAATGCCGCTGGAGCTCTAGAAAATGCGCTTGTCAGCCGAGCTCCCAGGTAATCGATGGGACCGTGACATAGAGGTCGTCGCCGGCGCCGCTCCCGGAGAATGTGCCCCAGCCGGCGGCCGAAACGTCCCCGCCAATCCATACCCAGATCGCGTATTGATGGTCCTGATCGACCTGGATTGGCGGCGCGTAGAGGCCGAAGCCGCTGTTTGAGCCTTGCTGCGATCCGACGCCGCTCCACCAGGAACTATCGTTCCACAGAGACACCTGCTGATCGACAACGGCCCCGGTGAACGCCCCGGTCAAGTCGTAACTGCCGACATAGAGGCCGATCCAGGCGTCGGCGCTCGCGCTGTCAAAGGTGCACCAGTCGCCCCAATCGTCGGTGAATCCGGGGGTCGACCAGATTTGCAGGCTTCCATTTTCTGCCGGCGGATAGAAATAGGTTCCTACGGCTGCACGGCCGCTGATGCTCGAGCCATTGTTCAGGTCAGTCCAGATGTTGAGGGACATGTCGCCGGAACCTGCATCGGCCGCTTCACTATTTTGCCCAGGGTTTCCCGAGACGGCGCTCCACGTCCATTGATAGTCAAAGGGCGGAACCTGAGATCGCGCCGATTGACCCGCTGAAGACCCGTTCTTTCGCCCGCACACGATGCGGAGCGCGATGCTTTCGATCTTGAGCGGAGGTGAAGAGACGGCGCATCCCGCTCACGGCGTCGGCCGCGCGAGGGTCCTTCTTGACAAGTTCGAGAAGCGGGCTGCGCAGCTTCGCCGTCTGCTCCGCAAGCTGCTCCCGGACTTTTACGCGCTCTTTGAACTCGGTTTCCAGTTGCTGTCCAAGAGCATGCAGGGGACGCGTAGCAATTTCCGGCGGAATGAAACGGCCTCCATAGAGATTTTTGACAGAAATGCCTCGTTCTAATTTCGCCATAATCGCCTCCATTCATAATATTTCAGTATTGTAAGCACTGCCAATTGACACCTGGTAGCGCCTTCTTCCTGAAAATGGCGCTGCAGCGCTCAAGGTTACCGTGGCCGCCTTATCAAGAAGGTTCGCAAACTGCAGTGATCCCCGTCACAACTTGATGTTTACAGAAAAATCTTGCAGCCGATATCTGTGCAAGCGGATTGCGGGATGAAAGACGGAGAATTACTGGCGCACGTCATCCCGAGGAGCGAAAGCGTTCGCGATGACGCCTCAGACGGGCGCGAAACTGTCGTCAGCTGTCGTCAGCCGCCCTGCGACTTCTCGTCCGTCATCACCTCGAAGCGCTTCAGGTTGGCGACGCCGAAGGCGGTCGACATGGCGACGTCGGCGGCGTCGCGGCCGCGGCCCATGACGATCCGGCCGATGCGGGGATGGTTGTGGCGCGCGTCGATCGTCCACCAGCGGCCGTCGAGGAAGACTTCCGCCCAGGCGCTGAAATCGCCGGGGTTGACGTCCGGCGGAACGCCGATGTCGCCGAGATAGCCGGTGCAATAGCGGGCGGGAATGTTCATGCAGCGGCAGAGCGCGATGGCGAGATGGGCGAAGTCGCGGCAGACGCCGATGCCTTCGTGCATGGAATCGCTGGCCGCGCGGGTCGAGCGCGCATCCTTGTAGTTGAAGCGGATTTTCGCGTGAACGAAATCGGAGATCGCCTGCACGACCCGGCGCCGCCGGACAGGCCTCCGAACTGCGACCAGGCGAAATCGGCGAGCTTGTCGCTGTCGCAATAGCGGCTCGACACCAGGAACAAGAGCACGTCGTCGGGCAGATCGGCGATCGGCGTCGTCCGCACATCCGGCAGCGGCCGGTCAGGCTCGCCCGAGTCGGCGATGACGAAGCGGTCGGAGAAGGTGACGAGCCCGGCCGGAACCTCGACCCGCGTGACCCGGTTGCCGAAAAGATCGAGATAGTTCCGCATCGGCAGCGGAGGATCCGAGGCGATCCTGTCCGACGTCAGCAGGTCGGCGTCGCGCGAGGGATGGACGTTGAGCTGAAGCAGCATCGGCGTCGGGGCCGGGCATTCAAAAGCGATGTCGAATCCCGCTTCGATCAGCATGGGGCGCTCCTCGGTTTGGGTCGATCAAGCGGCGCGGCCGAATCTGCGCGCGGCGAAGGTTAAGTCGGGTCAGAACAACTCAGGTTCGGGCGCTATTCGAAACCGATCG
The DNA here is from genome assembly GCA_963783275.1 of uncultured Alphaproteobacteria bacterium. Taxonomy (GTDB): domain Bacteria; phylum Pseudomonadota; class Alphaproteobacteria; order Rhizobiales; family Beijerinckiaceae; genus Roseiarcus. The sequence continues at coordinate 395,182 of CAWANA010000017.1, forward strand.
GCGCGTTCCAGTTCCGGCAGGCGACGGACCGTGACGGACACGACCATGCCCTCTTCGTCCTCGGCGTTGCCCCAGTAGGAGCCGTGCAGCGGAATGGCCTGTCGGGCGTCACGCGCCACGGCGACCCGGATAAGATCGCGATTGCCGACAATGCCGTTGGTCGGGTCGAATTCGACCCAGCCGGAGCCGGGCAAGTAGACCTGACACCACGCATGGGTCGAGCCGCCGCCGCGATGGCTCTCCTCCGAGTCGCGGCTCGGCACATAAATATAGCCGGAGACGAAGCGGGCGGCGAAGCCGAGCGCCCGCGCCGCCTCCATCATCAGCGTCGCAAAATCACGGCAGGAGCCGCGCCGCGTCGCAAGCGTCTGCATCGGGCTCTGCGTTCCCTTCGCGGTGCGCCGTTCGTAGACGAGGCCCTCCTTGATCGCATTCGTGAGCGTCATCAGCAGCGCGGCTGTCTCGGTCGGCCGCCCGATGGTCGACGAACGTCGAACCCAGCGCTCGAGGTCGCCGGCCGGATCGGGATAGTGGCGCTCGATCGCCCGGGCGAGGTCGGGCATTTCGTCCGCGTCATAGGAGAAAGGGTAGGTGCGAGCCCGCTCCTCGAGCTGGAACTCCAGGTCGTCGGACGCGATGTGCTCGAGCGTGATCGCGTTCTCGACCCTGAGGCGCCGGGTGTCGCCGACAAAGTCGGCGATCGCGACGCAGTTGTCGAAAACGTCGTGGATCCATCGAAGCCGGTGCGGACGGGGCTCGATGTCGAGCTTTGCGTTCAACAGCCGCTGGTCGTTGCTGTCGCGCGGGCGCAGCATCATGCGATGCTCGCCGAGCCGCACGGGGGCGGCGTAGGCGTAGGTCGTGAGATGCCTCACCGTCAGGATGGTCACGCGGCTCCGATCGAGGTTCGGCGGCCAGTATAGCCCCAAGATGACGGGCCCGGGAGATTGATTGCGGCGCTTCGCGCTGTTGCTGCGTCGCCATCGCGGGATCCGGAATTTCGAGGAGCTGCGCCGCACAACAGCGAGCGGCGATCCGTCGCCCGCGAAATTTAAGGCGGCGGCTTTTGGGCGGCCGGGAAAGCCGATCGAATGCCGACGAGGCCGCCGCAACGAACCCGACCTGTTCAAGGATTGGTGTGGCCGCAGTTGCAGTCGTCGTGGCTCCGGCGCCGATCGCCACACTTTCGCTCCGCCTCTCAGCCGATGATGACGATTGGGCTCGGCGGATCAGGGCGGAGCAGACCGGGATGACAGGAACCACAAGGAAGCCGGACGAGCCCGGCGGGCGGAAGGATCGGGACGAGCGCGATCTCGACGAGGCGCTCGACAAGTCGTTTCCCGCCAGCGATCCGCCGTCCACGAGCCGCATGTCGACCGGCGCGCCCGACCACCCGGGTCCGCGCGCCGGCGTCGCAGAGCGCAGCCGAACTGCGAAAAAGAAATAGGGCCGGAAGCCTTCGCGACCTTTCGAGGGCGCTTCGCTCGGCTCAGGCCGGCGGCGGCGGTTCCTCGGCGTCGTGCCACTCGAGCGTGACGACCTTGCCGTTCTCCACCGTCAGCGCCAGCCGGCCGTGCTTCAGTTCAAGCGCCCGCTCGCCGAAGAGCTTGCGACGCCAGCCGGAGAGCGCCGGCACGCCGGCCTTGTCGTTGGCCGCGATCGACTCGAGGTCGTCGACGGTGGCGATCAGCTTGCCGGCCACGCCGCTCTCCTCGCTCACCTGCCGCAGCAGGACCTTGAGCAGCTCCACGGTCGCGCCGATATTCGCGCCGTTGCGCCGCTCGCGCTCGATCTTGGGCAGCGTCTTCGGGTCGCGGGCGAGGCCCCGCTCGATCGCCTCCAGAATTTCGCCGCCGGCGCGCGAGCGCTCCATGCCGCGCGGAAAAGCGCGCAGGTTGGCGAGCGCCTCGACGCTGCGGGGCGCGGCGGTGGCGAGCTCGATCAGCACGTCGTCCTTGAGCACGCGCGAGCGGGGCACGTCGCGCGCCTGCGCCTCGCTCTCGCGCCAGGCCGCGATCTCCATCAGCACGGCGAGGTCGCGCGGCTTGCGGGCGCGGGCCTTGTAGCGCTCCCAGGCGCGCTCGGGGTGCTGCTCGTAGATCTCGGGCGAGGTCAGCGCCTTCATCTCGTCTTCGAGCCAGGACCGGCGGCCGGTCGCCTCGAGGCGCTTGGTCAGCGCCCTGTAAACGTCGCGCAGATGGGTGACGTCGCCGATCGCGTAGGCGATCTGCGCCTCGGCCAGCGGCCGGCGCGCCCAGTCGGTGAAACGCGACGACTTGTCGACCGCCACCCGGCAGACCGACTGCACGAGCTCGCTGTAGGACACCTGGTCGCCGTAGCCGCACACCATGGCGGCGACCTGCGTGTCGAACAGCGGCGTCGGCAGGACGCCGGAGAGCTTCCAGAAGATTTCAAGGTCCTGTCGCGCGGCGTGGAACACCTTGACCACGTCCTCGTCGGCCATCAGGCCGAGCAGCGGCTGAAGGTCGAGCCCTTCGGCGAGGGCGTCGATCGCGAGCGCCTCCTCGTCGGTGGCGAGCTGGACGACGCAGAGGATCGGCCAGAAGGTCGTCTCGCGCAGGAACTCCGTATCGACGGTGACGAACGGGTGGCGCGCCATCCGCCGGCACGCGGCCTCGAGCTCTTCCGTCGTCGTGATCAGCGTCACGCTGCGCCCCTATTCGGTTTCGGGGACGGTGCGGGTCGAGACGGGCTTCGCCCGCTCCTTGCGGATCGGCGGCGGGGCGTGGCGCGGCATGCCGAGCCGCTTGTCGAGATAGGCCCCGACGACCGACTGGAGTTCGTCGATGCAATCCTCGAAGAAGTGGTTCGCCTCGGGGATCACGGCGTGCTCGATGACGATGCCCTTCTGGGTCTTCAGCTTCTCGATCAGCGCCAGCACCTCCTTGAGCGGGGCGACGCGGTCCTTGTCGCCGTGGACGAACAGGCCCGAGGACGGGCAGGGGGCGAGGAAGCTGTAGTCGAAGCGGTTGGCCGGCGGCGCGATCGAGATGAAGCCCTCGATCTCCGGGCGGCGCATCAGGAGCTGCATGCCGATCCAGGAGCCGAACGAGACGCCGGCGATCCAGCAGGCGCGCGCCTCGGGGCTGATCGACTGCGCCCAGTCGAGCGCGGAGGCGGCGTCGGACAGTTCGCCCTGGCCGTGGTCGAAGGCGCCCTGCGAGCGTCCGACGCCGCGGAAGTTGAAGCGCAGCACGGAAAAGCCGCGGTCGGCGAAGTTGTAGTAGGTGTTGTAGACGATCTGGTTGTTCATCGTCCCGCCGAACTGCGGATGCGGATGAAGCACCACCGCGATCGGCGCGCCCCGCTGCTTGGCGGGATGGAAACGGCCTTCCAGCCGACCGGCGGGACCGTTGAAGAAAACCTCTGGCATGAATACTCCAAAAACCTGTCGGCCGGCTCCGACGACCGCCGGAGGCGCGCGCGACCGGCGACGGATGGCGCGGCTTGCGGCGCAGGCTCGGCGCGCGTATGTCTCGGCGGTCGACGGGAGGCTCGCCTCGGAGGCAGCCTCATAGCACGCAAGGCGCCCGCGATTGCAAGGAAAAACCGCTATGCGCGCGGTACGCAGGCTTGTCGGCGCGTCCGTCGTACAGGTCGGAGTCGGGATGGCCCGCGGCAAGGCCGATGACGAGAACCTATCTCGATTACAACGCGACGGCCCCGCTGCGGCCCGAGGCGCGCGCGGCCGTGCTCGCGGCTTTGGAGACGACCGGCAACCCGTCGTCCGTCCATGCCGAAGGACGGCGCGGCGCGACAGATCGTCGAGGACGCCCGAGCCGAGGTCGCGCGCCTCGCCGGCGTTCCGGCGTCGTTGCGTGACCTTCGTGTCCGGGGCGACCGAGGCGGCCAACATGGCCCTCAACCCGCGCTTCGGCGTGGGACCGGCGGAGCCGCCGCTCGACCGGCTGATCGTCGCGGCGGGCGAGCATCCGGCCGTGCTCCGCGGCCACCGGTTTCCGAACGCCGCGGTCGAAGTCGCGCCGCTTGACGCCGGACGGCCGGATCGATCTCGACTGCGCTGGACGCGGCGTGTCGAGGCCCGGACGGCCGCTTCTTGCGCTGCAGGGGGCGAACAACGAGACCGGCGTCGTGCAGCCCGTCGCGGAGGCGGCGAGCCTCGTTCACGCGGCCGGCGGGTTCGTCTTTTGCGACGCGGTCCAGTTGGCCGGGCGCGCCGACGTTCAGCCTCGTCCGCGCTCGGCGCGGACGCGCTCGCGCTGTCCGCCCACAAGATCGGGGGACCGAAAGGGGCGGGGGCGCTGATCGCGCTCGAGCCCCGACTTCAGTCTCGGCGAGCCGCTGATCCGCGGCGGCGGCCAGGAGCGCGGCGCGCGGGCGGGCACCGAGAGCGTCGCGTCGATCGCCGGGTTCGGCGCCGCCGCTCGCGCGGCCTGCGGCCGGGATCGCGGCCGAAGCGGCCTCGGCTTGCCGCGCTTCGCGATGTCCTCGCGAGCGCGGTGCTTGCGGCCGCCCCGGACGCGGTCGTTTTCGGCGCTGGCGCGCCGCGGCTGCCCAACACGCATCTGTTTCGCCGTTCCGGGCGTCGAGGCGGCGACCCTGATGATCGCCCTCGATCTCGCCGGCGTCGCGGTCAGCTCGGGCTCGGCCTGTTCATCCGGAAAGGTGACGCCGTCGCATGTGCTGGCGGCGATGGGCGTGGCGCCGGATCTCGCGCGCGGCGCGATCCGCGTGAGCCTCGGGTGGGCCTCGGCCGCGCCCGACGTGGAGCGGTTCGCGGAGGCCTTCGCCGCGGCCATCGAGCGGATGCGGGCCGGGCGGGCGCGGGCGCGCACGGAGCTCGTCGCGCGTTGCCGCAAACCTTGCATCCGGCGCGCTGACGGTGTAGAGGGCCGCGTTCGATTCCCCCGTTTTTCCTGTCTCTTGAAGGAGTCTCCATGGCTCGCGTCACCGTCGAGGATTGCATCGAGAAGATCGACAATCGCTTCGATCTCGTCCTCATGGCCAGCCATCGCGCCCGCGCCATCTCGTCCGGCGTCGCCGATCAACGTCGCGCGCGACAATGACAAGAACCCGGTCGTCGCGCTGCGCGAAATCGGCGACGGCAAGCTCTCGCCGGGCGATCTTCGCGAGGACCTCATTCACGCGCTTGCAGAAGCATGTCGAGGTCGACGAGCCGGAGGCCGAAGCTGCGCCGCTGATGGTCAATCCCGAACGCCCAGGCCCAGATCGACCTCGGCGGGGAGCCGCAGTTCGACCGGATGACCGAGGAGGACCTTCTGCGCGGCCTCGAGGGTCTGGCGCCTCCGCCGGAGCCGGAAGAAGAGGCCGAGTGAGCCCCTTCGCGCGCCGCTTCAATGCGTCCCGCCGGTCCGATCAGGACTCGGCGGGATTTTTGTTTGTTCACAGCCCCGCTCAAGTTTCGCGTGATGACTATATTCAACGCGTTCCGATTTGCTATCCTTGGTTGAGAGAATCGGTCCTGTCGCGTGTTGGCCTCGGTCAGCGCGCGGGGCGGGGATTTGCGACCGCGAGGCGCAGTCGGTTCGATAGGGCGGCGCGGCGTCGCCGAAGCGTTGAGTAGGGGGCCGAATTGGGTGAGGACCTCGTCAAGCCGCTGGTTGCGGTTCAGGACTCCCATAAGGGCGGCGAGCATGCGGCCCCGATCGTGGAGGTCGCGGGCCGCGTCAAGTGGTTCGACGCCGCCAAGGGGTACGGGTTCATCGTGCCCGACGACGGCGAGGCCGATATTCTGATCCATGTGACGGTGTTGCGGCGCGACGGCTTCTCGACCCTCCGGGAGGGCGCGCGCGTCGTCGCGGAGGCGCATCGTCGAGAGCGCGGGCTTCAGGTGTTCAAGGTCATCTCGGTCGCGGAGCCGGAAGCCGGATATGCGCCTCCGCCGCCGCCGGCGCGCACCCGAGTCCAGGCGGCCTCGGTCGGCGGTTTCGAGATCGTCATCGTCAAGTGGTTCAACCGAACCCGCGGCTTCGGCTTTCTCACCCGGGGCGAGGGCACCGAGGACATTTTCGTCCACATGGAGACGATGCGGCGCTACGGCTTCATCGATCCCAAGCCCGGCGACAGCATGCTGGCGCGGTTCGGTCCGGGGCCGAAAGGGCTGATGGCCGCGGAGGTGCGCCCGCTCGACGGATCTCGGGTTCTCGCGCCGCACTGATCGCTGCTGTCTGCCCATGGCTTGACGGGCGCCCGTCTCTGCCTCGAAAGACCAGGGCTGGGCGCGTCGCATCGCGCGCGCCCTTGACGGTTGCGCCATGGAGCATCGCAATGAGTGGGGTCGGCGCTCGGTTCCGGGCTGTATTCGTGTCTCTGATCCTCGTCCTCGGCCTGATCGGGCCGGCGCGCGGCGGAAGGGCTGGAGCCGTTGCAGATCGTCACGGGGAGCGGGACGCACGACTTCAGGGTCGAGGTCGCGGCCGATGACGCGAGCCGAGAGCGCGGCCTGATGAACCGGCGCTTCATGCCGGCCGATCACGGCATGCTGTTCGAATTCCAGCAGAATGCGCCGGTGGCTTTCTGGATGAAGAACACCTACATCCCGCTCGACATGATTTTCCTCTCGCCGGCCGGGGTGGTCACGAATATCGTGGCGAACGCCGAGCCGCTGTCCGAGCGCATCATCCCGTCGGGTCCGCCCTGCGTCGCGGTGCTCGAGGTCAACGGCGGCGTCGCCGCCTCGATCGGGCTAAAGGTCGGCGACAGCGTCCGGCACGCGTTTTTCAGGCCCTGAACCTGACGACCCAAGAATCCGCAAACCCCTGGCGCGCATTGCATTGGCTGACAGGCTTGTTAGAGTCGGCGGCGAATATGGCCGGCGGATGGGCCTGCCCGCCCCGGGCTTTTTGAGGTTTGAATTTGTCAGATGCTTTTTCGTCGAGCCCCGCGCTCGGGGCCGGCGCCGAGGTCGCGGCGATGCAGGGTCGGTCTGCGGGTCGCGGCGGTCCGACCTATGCGGCGCTCGATCTCGGCACGAACAACTGCCGCTTGCTCATCGCGCGGCCGACCGCCGACGGCTTCCGGGTCATCGACGCGTTTTCGCGCATCGTGCGCCTCGGCGAGGGGCTGTCCCTCACCGGCCGGTTGAGCGAAGCGGCGATCGGGCGTACGCTGGCGGCGCTGCGCATCTGCCGCGACAAGATGGCGGCGCGCGCCGTGACCCGCGCCCGCACCATCGCCACGGAAGCCTGCCGCTCGGCGGTCAACGGCCCCGCCTTCGTCGATCAGGTGCGCGACCAACTCGGCGTGTCGCTTGAAATCGTCGATCGGGAGACCGAGGCGCATTTGGCGGCCGCGGGCGTCGGCGATCTCGCCGACCGCGACGCGAAGTCGATCGTGATGTTCGATATCGGCGGCGGATCGTCGGAAATCATCTGGCTCGGCAGCAATGAAGGTTCGCGCCGGCGCCGCGTCCAGGCCTGGGAGTCGATGCGTCTCGGCGTGGTGTCGCTCGCCGAAAAATTCGGCGGCGTCGATGTCACCGACCGGACGTATGCCGAAATGACGGCCTACGTGAGCGAGGCGCTGAAGCCCTTCGTCGACAAGGTCGCGGACGAAACCCGCTGCGACCGGTTCCACCTGCTCGGGACGTCGGGGACCGTGACGACAATCGCGGGCGTCCACCTCAACCTGCCGCGCTACGACCGCCGGGCGGTCGATGGAATCTGGCTCGATCGGCGCGACGTGGACGCCGCTGTGGCCCGCTTGCGGTCGATGAACTACGCCGAGCGCGCCGCCAACGCCTGCATCGGACAGGAGCGGGCGGACCTGGTGCTCGCCGGCTGCGCCATCCTGCAGGCCATTCAGACGCAGTTTCCGGCCGACCGGTTGCGGATCGCCGACCGGGGCTTGCGGGAAGGCATCTTGAGCCAGCTCATGCGCGAGGACCGCGTCGGGCCGCATCGTCGCGGACTCGCAAGATGACGGGCGGCGGCTCCGGCCGCGAAGGCGGGCGGGCGCTGAAGACCCGCGTCAAGACGGCCCGAAAGCGCTCGCTGGCCTCGACCCTCTGGCTCGAGCGCCAGCTCAACGACCCCTATGTGGCGCAGGCCAAGCGCGAGGGCTACCGCTCGCGCGCGGCCTACAAGCTTCTCGAGATCGACGAAAAATACAACGTCCTGAAGCCCGGCCAGCGCATCGTCGATCTCGGCGCCGCGCCCGGCGGCTGGAGCCAGGTCGCCGCGGCGAAGACGGGATCGCAGCACGGCCGGGGCCGGGTGATCGCCATCGACCTCCAGCCGATGGACGCGGTCGAGGGCGTCGAGTTCCGCCAGATGGACTTCCACGACCGGGATGCGCCGGAACGGCTCCGGGAATGGCTCGGAGGGCTCGCCGACGGAGTCATGTCCGACATGGCGGCCAACGCCACCGGCCACCGCAAGACCGACCAGTTGCGCATCATCGGGCTTGTCGAGCTCGCCGCCGATTTCGCCTCGGAAGTCCTGGCGCCCGGCGGCTTCTTCCTCGCCAAGGTGCTGCAGGGCGGCGCCGAGGGCGTGCTGCTCGCCCGGCTCAAGCGGGAGTTTGCGGTCGTCCGCCATCTGAAGCCGAAGGCGAGCCGCGCCGGCAGCTCCGAGATGTACGTTCTGGCGACAGGCTTCCGCGGCCCGGTTCGCGAAGAGGCGGCGCACGACGCCTCGTGAACCGCGAGGTCGTGTGATCGTCAGCTTCGCGAAGCGGCGGGTGCGTTTCGCGAGAGAGGCCCGAATGCGGAAAATGAGACACGATCTTGCGGAGGATGAGACGCGCGCGCTTGCGACCCCGTGATAGTTAACAACCGGCGACTGCGGCCGCGCGTGAGCGACGACCGCGCGGTCTGCCGCAAGATAGGGGGAATGGATGCGCATGATCGGTTTCAACGGCCGCGCTTCGGCGGTGACGGCGGCGGGGGCCGCATTAACGGCGGCCCTGATGGCGTCGGCGTCGGCCTCGGCCACGACGCTCTATGTCGCCGCGGGCGGCGGCGGCGGCGCGGGGTATTCCAACAATTCAGGCGGTGCGGGCTTGATCACCACGTCCGGGGGCGCCGGCCAGGGAACGCTTGGCGGCGCTGCGGGCGTCGCGGGTTCGGGAGGCGGCGGCGGCACGGGCGGCGGCACGTATAACTCCGACGGCGTCTATCTTGGCAACGCCCAGTACAATGGCGGCGGCGGCGCTGGCTGGAGCGGCGCTGGCGGAGCGGGCGCCGGCGCAGGGCCGGTCCCGGGCGGCTCGGGACTCGGCGGCCTCGGACTGCCAACCTTCGCGGGCGGCGCCGGCGGGGGCGGCGAGGCTTCTGACCTGTACGCCAACGGCGGCTACGGCGGCGGCGGCGGCGGCGGCTCGGAGGGCGGCGGCGGCGGCGGCGGCTATTCGGGCGGCGGCGGCGGCGACGGCGGGGGAAGCAACGGCGGCGGCGGCGGCGGCTCCTATGTCAACCCTCTGGCGTCCTACTCCCTGCTGGAAGGAAACGCCGGCGGCGGCAATGGCGAGGTTCAGATCATCAGCGGTACTTCAATCAACATCTTCCTTTACACCGGGTTCATCGAGACTTTCGTCGTTCCGACAGCGGGTACCTGGAGCATCGACGCCTTCGGCGGGCAGGGCGGCGAGGCGTCCGGCGGCGACGGCGGCCTTGCGGCGCAGGCCGCCGGCGACTTTGCCTTCAACGCGGGCCAGGTCCTCGACATTGTCGTGGGCGGGCAGGGCTCGACCGGCGACTTCAATTCGCTCTATGGCGGCGGCGGCGGCGGCGGCACCTTCGTCTTCGCTGCGAGCGGGGTTCCGGAGCCCTCGACCTGGGTCCTGATGGCGATGGGTTTCGCGGGACTTGGCTTCGCCGGGTGTCGCCGCGTGAGGCCATCCCACTCCGCCTGAGAGCGGACACGGGGGCCTCGATTGTCCGAGTGGCCGCCCGTCAGGCGGCCACTCTCGTCATTTGCGCGCTGACGCCATTCTGGCGGGCGCTGGACGTTCGACCGTCGCCTGAGCCGCGTGAAAGGCGAGGGCCGTATTGCGGACGCCCTCCTCGAGCGGCGTCGCATCGGACCAGAAGGCCGTGGCGAACCTGCTCGCATCGACCTGGTAGGGGCGGTCGAAGGTGAACCGCATCTCCTTCGCCTCCTTCATGAACGGCGCGAAGAGCCCGAGCGGGCCGAGCAGAAATTCCGGCAGGATATTGAGCCTGAGCTTGACCCCGAGCGCATCCGCCGCGAGTTGAAGGATCTGGCGCGTCGTCCGTGTCGGCGCGCAGGGGACATGCCAGACTTGGCCATAGGCGTCGTCCGGCGCGGCGAGCAGCGTCGCCACGGCTCGTCCGATGTCAGGAACATAGGCGTAGTCGTGCGGGATGTCGGGCGAGCCGATGAAGAACGCCGCCTTGCCCTTCGCCATCGCGCCGATCGACGTGTCGCCGAGAAAGCTCAAGCCAACTCCGGGACCGTAGAAATCCGGCGCGCGAAGGGCGGCGACGCGCGCGCGCCCCTGAGCGCAGGCTTCCATCCAGATGCGGGTCGCGACGGCGCGCGCGGCGGGCTTTTGACCGTAGGTCGTCAGCGGCATCGTCTCGACCAGCGGCGCGGTCTGGGGCCCATACATGTAAAGATTGTCGATGAACACCATGCGGGCGCCGGTCGTCTCGCAGGCGGCGACGAAGTTGCCGATGGCCCTCGGCCAGACTTCCCGCCAGACCTTGCCGCGATATTCGAAGCCGATGGCGACAACGAACTGCTCGCCCTGCCGCGCCGCTCTGATAACGCTGTCGCGGTCGAGCGCGTCGCAGGCGACGAAGGTTGCGCCTCTGGGCAAGGCGGCCGGCGCGCGGCGCTGGGCGACGACGACTTCCCGCCCCTCGGCCAGCAGGCGGTCCGCTGTCGCCCGGCCGGTCGGTCCGTAGCCGAATATGACGATCTTGCCGCTCATGTCGAACCTCCATCCAACACGGAGAGCTTACCTCGGCCTTGATCATATCAGAAATGCATAGTTTATATCTCGATCATGCGCGATGTGAATTTAGCGGGCCTCGATCTCAATCTGCTGCCGGCGCTCGAGGCGCTCCTGCGCCGGCGCAACGTCACCCACGCCGCGGCCGAGGTGGGCTTGAGCCAACCGGCGATGAGCAGGGCTCTGGCGCGGCTGCGGGATATCTTCGGCGATCCGCTGCTGGTCAGGACCGGCGGCGGCCTGGCCCTGACGCCGGCGGCCGAGACGCTTTCGCCGAAGGTTGCGGCCGCGCTCGAGGGCGTGCGCGGTCTCTTCCGCGCGCCGGCCATCGATCCGGCGGGGCTCAGGCGGACGATCCGTCTTGCCGCGGCGGATGCGCAAACGATCCTGCTCGCGCCCGGACTTATCGCGCGGCTCGAGCGCGAAGCGCCAGGCGTCGACCTGGTCTTTTCCTCGATCGGGCGCGACATCATGAGCCGGATGGAGCTTGGCGAGGTCGATCTCTGCTTCGCCACCGCAGCGACTCCGCTGCCGCCCGGCGCGGTCAGCGAAACCATCGGTCGGGACCGCCTGGCGCTGGTCATGCGGCGCCGCCATCCCGCAGCGAACCGGGAATGGACGCTATCGGACTACGCGCTCTACCGGCACGCGACCGTATCGTTCTTCGGCGACGGCGTCTCCGAGATCGACGCAAAACTCGGAGCGGCGGGCGTCGAGCGCCGGATCGGCCTCGTCACGCCGCATTTCATGGCGACGGTCGCCGCGGTTGCGGCGAGCGATCTCGTCACCACCATCTCCGCCGCCTTCGCGGCGCGCTTTGCGCCGGGCTTCGATCTCATCCTGAAGCCGCCGCCGTTCGACGACGCCCTCGATATGACGGTCGTATCGACGCGGCTTCGCGCCGCCGACCCCGTCTTGCAATGGTTTCGGAAAGTCCTGCGCGAAGAGGCCGCGGACGTTTATGCGGCGCGTTGATTCGCCTTCGCCGGCCTCAGTCGATGAACTCGATGCCCGCTGTCGCGGCTCGTAACCATACGAGGCGGGCCTGTCGGCCTGAATAGCCGCCAAACCCGTCGTGGATTTGGAATTCGAAGGTCGGCGGCAGGCAGATGAGCGCGTCGCCTGCGATGTTCGCGCCGGTCAGCGAGATGTTGCGGAGCGTCACGTCGAGGGTCGACGACCCGTGGTTGAAGACGCAACGGGCTTGGCGAAGTCGCCGCGCGCGGGGAGCGCGGCGTTTCTCGGCATAGGCAGGAGGCGTCGACGACATGGCGTCGAGCCTCGGGGAACTGGCTTGCGCCGGGCTTGCGTTCGAGGTTGGAGCTTGACGCGGGCGCCGGTTTGGCGAGGGTAGGGCGGTTCAGAGCTGGGGGTCGTCCGATGAAGCCTTCGTTTGTCTCCGCGGCGCTTGTCGCGCTCGCGGTCTGCGCCTGCAACGCGCCGGCGCCGCAGGCCTCCGCGCCGCCGGCGGCCGGATCGCTGGTCGTCACGCCGTCCAACTTCCAGATGCCGGAAGGAAGCGACTGCAGGGCGTCGATCGCCCGCTACCGCGCCGTCCAGGATAACGATCTCTCGATGGGGCACGTCGCCCAGTCGGTCTACAAGCAGATTCAGCGCGAGATCGGCGCCGCGGAAACCGCCTGCTCGGCGGGCCATGACGCCGAGGCGAAAGCGTTGATCACGGCCTCCGAGCAGCGCCACGGCTACCCGACCGGACTTTGAACGCTCCGCGCGCAGACGTCGCGCGGCGCCCGGGCCTTCAACCGCTGGCGGCATGGCGGGATTCGCCCAGCGATTCAGGCGGCGCACGGCGCCTGAAAGGCGGCGCCGGCATCCGGAGGAGCATCCCTCCCGGCCAATTCACGCTCAGTTCAAAGCTGGCGGAGGTTCCCATGCGTCCCATCGTCCCGAGCGTCACGCCCCTGCATTCTTTCGCCTCCGCGCTGAGATTGCCGGCCGCCAAGCGGCCGATTCGAAATCGCGGCTCTTGTCACGCAACTCTTCGCCGGCGTCGGCGGGCCAAAACGCCCAAGCCGACGATAGCGCCGCTATCTTATGCGAAGGCGGCTTCGAGGTAGGCGACGACGAAGTCCGGCGTCCGCGCGCGATCGATGTCATCCGGCCGCCGAACGATGAGCATGCGCGTGAGTTCTGCATTCGGATCGCGCGCGAGGGCTGCATCGATACGCGCCTTGGCGTCCTCAGCCGCGAGCCGAAGGGTCATCGTCTTCAGGCAGGCGACGAGTCGGGCCGTCAGAACGACGGTCCACCCCGACCGGATCGTCGCCTCGTCGGCCGATAGGCCGGTTTCCTCGAAAAGCTCCCGCTTGGCGCTGGCGTCGAGATCGACCTTGCCGTCGAAGACGTCGCTTGGGATCGGGCGTGCCCGACGGAAAATAGACCCGCCCGGCGTTCACCGTATGGGACGCCATTTCGCCGAGCAGGAAAGCGCCGTCGGCGCTGCGAAGCGCAGCCATCGAAAAGCAATTCTCGCCCGGCTCGGTTCGATGGCCGAAGTCGCGCCAGGCCAGGAAGGACGCGTAGTCCGTCTCGAGAAAGACTCCTTGCAGCCGGAGCGCGCCGTCAGCGAGTCGAACCCATTCCCGTCGTCGAAGCAGGAGCACGCGGCCGTTGTAGGTCGCTGGCTTACGGCGAATCGCCTGCGCCCAGTGCTGCGCGATCGCGTCGCGTTCGGTCTCGGCGAACCTCCACGGCTCTGCGTCGAGGGTGAAGTCGAGTTCGGCGACCTCGTGAATGCGTGGGCGTTCGGTCACAGGTCCAGCGCGCCGCTGGAGACGATCACCGCCGAACCGCCGATCGAGGCCGAGCGGAGCGCTGCGTCCCGGACCTCGAAGCCAAGAACGATCAGGCTCGCTCGCCCCATCTCCAGTCCCTGCTCGATCGTGAGGACGTGCTCCCCGTCTTGCGGACGATCGAAGGCGAGCGTGACGCCTGCGAAGGCCGCTGCGGCGCTCCCCGTTGCGGGATCCTCCGGGACGCCCCAGCCGCCGCCGAACATGCGGGCGTGGAACGCCGCGCCCCGATCGACGACCTCTCGCGTATAGAGGTAGGTCGCCGGGCCGGCGTTCTCGGTCCAGGGCATGCGGCCCGGCCGGGCTCGCGCGATGGCCGCGAGCGATCGCACGGGCACGAACAGAAACGGCGCGCCGGCGCTGAACAGGCTGGGCTCGTGCCGGTCGAAGCCGATATCGCTTTCCGTGAGGCCGAGCCCCTCGGCGATCTCGGCGGTGGGCGGCGGCGCGTGCTCGAGCCGCTCCGGCAGGCGCGGAAGAGTGAAGTCCGCGGCGAGCGCCCGGCCGACCCGGTGGCGCACCAGGCAAACCACGTCGCCGACCTCTTCCTCGAGCACCACGCGGAGATCCTGCGCGTCGATGAGGCTGGGCGCGCGGACCTCGCCGATGAGGCACGCCGCGCCGATCGTCGGATGTCCGGCGAAGGGCAGCTCGCGGCCGGGCGTGAAAATCCGGATTCGCGCCGAATGGATCGGGTTTCGCGGCTCGAAGACGAATACGGTCTCGGAGAGATTGAATTCGCGCGCAATTCTCTGCATGCGCGACGTCGTCTAGGCCCTCGCAGTCCAGCACCACCGCAAGCGGATTGCCCGCCAGCGCCTGCTCGGTGAAGACGTCGAGCGTAAAGAAGCGTCGCGTCATGCCGAAGGCCAGTCAATTCCCACCCGAACTCTAGCGCCGCGCGACGCTCAGGGCGTGCAGCATCCGGGAACGGTGAAGTTGTTCGGCAGGCGATCCAGCCCGCGCACGCCGACCGTGGTGTGGTCGACGAACGGCATGAAGGCGGCCGTGCTCGAGATCGTGTCGAGCGCATACCCGCTGTACGCGCCGACGGACGCGCCTGGGCCGGCGGTCAGGTAGGATTCGCGCGCCATAGACGGTGATCTGGCGGCCCTCGGCGGTCGCGGCGACCGGGTGTCGGACGTGACGGTGGACGGTCTGAGCGTCAGCCGTCGAGACGAAGCCGATCAGAATTCCCAGCGCGACGGCGCCGTACGTTTTGACTGGACGCGGCATGGCCATTCCCTTTCGCGCTGCAAGCCTATCGACGGCAAGCCTATCATCAGTTCACAGTCCGTTGTGCGACGGCTTGCGAAAAAAGTAAATGACCGGCCGAGTCATATCGGCTGCGCCGGAATAACCTGCGACGGTCGCGGGAGTTCCGCCTGGGCGTCGATCAGCGCGAGTTCGCGCCGTCCCGCCGAAAGCGTCGCGGCGACGACCCCGAGCACCGACGACACCGCCCTCGACAGCGCGGCCGGGGTCGAGCCGCTGTCCAGCCAGTGGTGGAAGAACAGCGCCGCGAACAGGTCGCCCGCGCCATTGACCGCAATCGGCAGCTTCGGCGTGCGCGCGCGCCAGAGGCCGGTTCTGTCGCCCGCGAGGATGTCGAGCGCATCCGCCGGCGTGTCGTCGAGCGCGAGCGACGTAACAGCGGCGACCTTTGGCCCGCGCGCGAGGATGGCGCCGATCGCTGCGCGGGCCTCAGCGAGCGTCCCGACCGGACGGCCGGCGAGCCATTCCAGCTCGAAGGCGTTCGGGGTGACGAGGGTGGCGAGGGGAGCCGCCCGGTCGCGGAAGAAGTCCGCGACCTCGGGCGCGACATAGGGGCCGCGTCCGACGTCGCCGATAACCGGATCGCAGCACCAGGCGGCGTCGCTGTCAGCGGCGCGGAGCCTCGCAAGCGCCCTCAGCGCCGCTTCGCCGATCTCGGGCTTCCCCAGGTAGCCGGTCAGCAGTCCGGCGCAGTCCTTGAGGACGCCGATCGCTTCGAGCCCCGCGACGCATTCGTCGATCATGCCGGCGTCGAACGCGCGGCCGCGCCAGCCCGGATAGCCGGTGTGGCTGGAAAATTGCACGCTCATCAGCGGCCAGACTTCGCGGCCGAGGCGTTGCAGCGGGAACGCCGCCGCATCGTTGCCGACATGGCCGTATACGACGTGGGACTGGATCGACAGGATGGGACGCATGGCCCCCGACCTGACGACAATTCGGCGCATTCGTCAAAGCGGGTTGAGGGGCTTGAGCAAGCCTGAGACAATGCCGCCGGCATTTCGAGGAGCAATATTCATGAGCGACGCCATCGCCTTCTTGAGCCGCGCCATCGAGCAGGGCCAGGGTCTCGCCAGGGCCGATATTGTTTTGAAGGGCGGAAGAATCTTTGATCTGGTGAGCGGCGAGCTGTTGAGAGGCGACGTCGCGATCTGCAACGACCGGATCGTGGGAACGCTCGGCGAGTACGCAGGCGTCCGCGAGATCGACGTCCGCGGCAAGATCGTCGTCCCCGGCTTCATCGACACGCACTGCCACGTCGAGTCGTCGCTGATCACGCCGCTCGAATTCGACCGCTGCGTCCTCGCCCACGGCGTCACGACCGCGATCTGCGATCCGCACGAGATCGCCAACGTGCTCGGCCCGGCGGGGCTCCGCTATTTCCTCGACGGCGCGATGGCGACCGCGATGGACCTCCGCGTGCAGCTTTCGAGCTGCGTGCCCGCCACCGACCTCGAAACCGCCGGCGCCCGTCTCGAGGTCGGCGACCTTCTCGCGTTTGCCGATCATCCGAAGGTGCTGGGCCTCGCCGAGTTCATGAACGTTCCCGGCCTGCTCAACCGAGATCCGATGTGCCTCGCCAAGCTCGCCGCCTTCCAGACCCGCCCCATCGACGGTCACAGCCCGCTGGTCAGCGGCTACCGCCTCAACGGCTATCTCAGCGCCGGCGTGCGCACCGACCACGAGGTGACCAACCTGCCGGAAGCCTATGAAAAGCTGTCGAAGGGCATGGCGGTGCTGATCCGCGAGGGCTCGGTCTGCAAGGACCTGCACGCGCTCAGCGCAATCATCACCGAACGCAATTCGCCGTTCATCGCCTTCTGCACCGATGACCGCAATCCGCTCGACATCGCCGAGGAGGGTCATCTCGACTTCCTCATCCGCACCGCGATCCGGTTAGGGGCTCCGCCGCTCGCCGCCTATCGGGCCGCGAGCATTTCGGCGGCGCGGATTTTCTCCATGCGCGACCGCGGGCTGGTCGCGCCGGGGTGGCGCGCCGACCTCGTCGTCGTCGACGACCTCGAAAGCTGCGCCGTCTCGACCGTGCTCACCGCGGGCCGGATCGTGGACGATGCGCTCTTCGCCGCGCGCGGCGCGCTCAAGCCGGTCGGGCGCGACAGCATCAAGGCGCGACGCGTCGAGCCCGAGGATTTCGTCGCCCGGGGGCAGGGGCCCTCGACCCAGGCGATCGGCGTTATTCCCGGCAAGATCATAACCGAGCGCGTGTCCGTGACGCTGCCTTACCGGAACGGCGTCCGCGAGGTCGATCTCGACCAGGATGTCGTCAAGGTCGCGGTGGTCGCCCGTCACGGCGTCAACGACAATATGGCGACCGCGTTTGTCAGAGGCTTCGGTATGAAGCGGGGAGCGATCGCCTCGTCGGTCGGGCACGACAGCCACAATCTCTGCGTCGTCGGGACCAACAGCGTCGACATGGCCGCCGCGGTTAACCGGCTGCGGGAAATCGAGGGCGGCTTCGCGGTTGCTGAGGATGGCAAGGTCGTGGCGGAACTGCCGCTGGCCGTCGCCGGACTCATGAGCCTTTCGAGCTTCGAGGATGTGCGCGAGCGCCTCATCCCGCTTCGCGCCGCCGCCAAGGGCCTCGGCGTGACGCTGGCCGAGCCGTTCCTTCAGGTCGCCTTCCTGCCGCTGCCCGTGATCCCGCACCTGAAGATCACCGATATGGGCCTCGTGGACGTCGACCGCATGGAATTCGTCAGGGATTGAGCGGGGAAACCAATTCCCGCTTCTTTGCCGGCGGAGGATCCTGCTCATCGAGGCGGCCGAGGCGCGGGCGGACGAGGGCGATCGGCACGTCGGCCGGAGCGCCGTCATGCGGGCGGCGGACAGGAAGGATGAATGCGATCACCCCACCCGCTTTACCCCCGGCGGCTTCCAGGTTCCGGCGCCGAGCGGAAGGATGGAGGGCGGATTGGTCTTCGGCCAGTAGAGGCGCATGACCAGGTAGATCGGCCCCTCCGGCGCCGGCAGCCAGTTCAACTCCTTGTCCGGTCCCGGCGAGGCGTTCTGGATGTAAATCGTGAACGAGCCGTCCGGGTTCTTCTTCAGGTCCGGCAGCATCGGGGAGTTGATCAGGTAGCGGTCGATCGGGTTCTTGACCAGAAGCTGCGTCTTGCCGTCGTACATCGTCACCGACCAAAAGGCGTTGACCGGCGGCAGGCCGTCGGCGGGGAAGGTCAGGGTGTACTTGCTCTTTCCGTCGAGCGCGCGTCCCCGCTCGTCCGTCCGGGCGAAGGGATAGGCGGCCTCGATCGGATCGTTGGCGTAGATGCCGGCCTTGGCCACCGCGGCGCGCTTCAGCCAGTCGCCGTTGAACGAGGCGGCGTCGCCGCCGGCGAGGCCGAGGCGCCAGCCGTTGAGGTTCTTGCCGGAGAGGTTGACCACGTCGTCGATCCGCCGGTCCGCCATCTTCATGCCGACGAGGATCTGCAGCCGATCGTCGAGCTTGAGGCTCTCGAGGTTGAAGGGCTTTCCCGCCTCGACGCCGATCCTGGCGAGGTCGGCGCGGATCGCGTCCTCGTTTTGCGCCGGCGGCATGAACTGCAGCATGAACGCGACGTACTGAAAGAAATTCTTCTTGGCGAGGTCCGTGTCGATCTTGGGGAAGTCGATCGCGGGCGCCGCCGGCGGAGCGGGCTGATTGAGAAAGGTCGATAGCGGTCGCGCCTTGTAGCCGTCCTGGACCTTGTGAACATTGTCGATGTCGGCCGGGTTGAAGAGCTGGGTGCGGAAGATCGCCAGCGAGTGCTGCGAACTCGACTTGAACGCCTTCTTGACGCCGGCCGGCGTCTCGCCGCGCCAGTCCGGACCGGCCACGAGATAGTCGCCGGCTTCGCTGCCGGTCGCGCGCGAGCCGATGTAGCCGTAGTTGTAGGTCGAGCTGTCGATCAGCTGCACCGAGTAGTAGCGCTTGGGATCGACCGCCGGCACGCTGATCACGATCGGCTCCGCCCTGAGGTCCATCCAGACCGTGGAATAGGGCGTGTCGCTGTTGGGCGTGACCACCGCGGTGTCCTTGTAGGTGAACACGTCACGGGCGTTGGCGATTTCGTTGAAGGGCGCCTTGTACTGGCTCGACGCCTTGTCGATCGTGGTCTGATACATGACGGCGTAATTCATCACGATCGGCAGGCCGTAGGCGAAGCCGTTCTGGGCGATGTCGACCGCCTGGAACAATCCGGGCCGCGCGTTTTGGGCAAGCGCCGCCCCCGGCATGGCGGAGGCGAGGGCGCCCGTGGCGCCAAAGCGAAGGAGATCGCGTTTCGTCAGCATGAGATGAGCCCCCCGGGGCGTGAGTTCGAGCAGCGACAGAAAAGCACGCAGCGACGACGGCGGCAATGTACGGAGGGAGCGCGTCTCGCGCTCCTTGTACAATGGGGGCTCTTGGACGGCGAGACGCCGCCCCACCGATTAATGCTCGCAGTCCTTGTAGAACTCAGGAAACTGGAGCTTGTCGACCTTCACGCCCCAGGCGTTGTCGGGGACCTGCGCGTAGGCGGCGGCGGTGTAGTCCTGCTGGATGGCCGTGAAAGTGGGTTGCGGACCCGTGTAGTCGACAATCCAGAAATAATCGTAGTTCTTGCCCTCCCACTTCAACGGCGCGGCCGCCCCGGCAATCTGGTCGAGTTTGAGCAACGCTCTGAGTGTATTCGGGTCCTCCTGTCCCGAAGCGTCCTCCTCGGCGATGTGCTTGTGCTCCCAGACGACAACGACGACCTTGCCGTCGTACGCCGTCGAGTCCAGCGCGGCCGCGGCGTCCCGGGTGTCCGCGTCGAGGTCGCCGGTCGAAAAGACCGTGAGTTGCTCGCCCCAGCTGTTGGCCGATGGCTGCGCCGTCTCCTGCGTATGCCTGGTCACTGCAAAAAAGGCGTCGGGCTTGCCGCCTTTTCCGAAGATCGCGTCGTTCGACGGCGCGCCCTGGCCGAGGTACTGGGCCGCAAGCGCCTCGGCGCGCAGGGTCCCGACCGTGCAAAGCTCGGGGCCGTCGGTCTTTTCCCCGTGGCGCGAGATGACGATGCGCGAGGGTTGCGCGCGCGCCGCCTCGGCGCCGAGGACGCCGGCGAGAGCGGCCAATCCGATCACCACCGACAACCTTGGCATATTCCCCTCCCGATCCGCCGTGTCTGCCCCGAATTGGCGCTGTCGGCTTGTGACAGGCAGCCTTTCGCGTCGCAAGCCTGAAGCAACGGCGCGCCGTCTCAGACCGCCAGCTCGATCCGGATCGGCGTGTGGTCCGAGGCCTTGTCGCGGCCGCGGACGCCCTTGTCGATCTCGACGGAGAGGAGCCGGTCGGCCGCCTGCGGCGAGAGCAGCAGGTGGTCGATACGGATGCCGTTGTTTTTCTGCCAGGCGCCGGCCTGGTAGTCCCAGAAGGTGTAGAGGCCGCCGGCGTCTGTCGTCGCTCTCAAGGCGTCGGTCAGGCCCAGCGCCATGAAGGCGCGGTAGGTCTCGCGCGTCCGCGGCAGGAACAGCGCATCGCCGGTCCATTGCTCGGGGTGGGCGGCGTCCTCCGGCTCGGGGATGACATTGAAATCGCCGGCCAGCACCAGCGGTTCCTCATATTGCAGAAGCCCTTGCGCGTGGGCGATCAGCCGCTCCATGAAGGCGAGCTTGTACGGGTATTTCTCCGTGTCGGGCGGATTGCCGTTCGGCAGATAGACGCTGGCGAGCCGGACCACGCCGCCGTCCGTCGGGATGACCGCCTCGATGTAGCGCGACTGGACGTCGGCCTCGTCGCCCGGGAGGCCGCGGGTGACCTCGAACGGCCGCTTCGACAGGATCGCGACGCCGTTGAACGACTTCTGCCCATGCGTCTCGACATTGTAGCCGAGCGCCTCGATCTCCATCCGCGGGAACTGCTCGTCGAGGCACTTGATCTCCTGAAGGCAGAGCGCGTCGGGCGCGACATCGCGGAGATAGTCGCAGAGATGGCCGATCCGCTGGCGAACGGAATTGACGTTCCATGTGGCGATGCGCAAGGCGCTCAGACTCCGGGACAGGGCGAAACCGCGTCTATCGTTGCACGGGCGCAGGCGGAAGGGGAGGGCGAAGCCGCTCCGTCCGTTCGTCCGCGCAGATCGGGCTTGCGTTTCGCCATGAAGTTAATTATGTCCACCAAATTAGTATATCTTTCCGTGGACCCTGAACATGCCTATCCTGTCGACACCGCGCCGTTTCCTCCGTCGCGCCGCCGCCGTTCTCGGCTGGGCCGCCATTGCGACGCTCCTCCTCGCGGGCGCGGCTGAGGCCGACACCACGATTCTGAATGTCTCCTACGATCCGACCCGCGAGCTCTACAAGGCGGTCAACGCCGCGTTCTCGGCCGACTGGAAGGCCAAGACCGGCGAGACCGTCACGGTCCAGGCCTCGCACGGCGGCTCCGGCGCGCAGGCGCGCGCGGTGATCGACGGTCTCGCCGCCGACGTCGTCACGCTCGGCGCTCGCCGCCGACATCGACGCGATCGCCGCCAAGACCGGCAAGATCCCGGCCGACTGGCAGAAGCGGCTGCCGGACAATTCCTGCGCCCTACACCTCGACGATCGTGTTCCTCGTGCGCAAGGGCAATCCGAAGGGCATCCACGACTGGGACGACCTCGCGAAGCCGGGCGTCTCCGTCATCACGCCGAACCCGAAGACCTCGGGCGGCGCGCGCTGGAACTATCTGGCCGCCTGGGGCTACGGCCTGAAGACAGTTCGGCGGCGACGAGGCGAAGACCAAGGACTTCGTCACCGCGCATCTACAAGAACGCCCCGGTCCTCGACACCGGCGCGCGCGGCTCGACCATCACCTTCGCCCAGCGCGGCCTCGGCGACGTGCTGATCGCCTGGGAGAACGACGCCTTCCTGGCCTTCCAGGAATTCGGCAAGGACCAGTTCGAGATCGTCGCGCCGTCGCAGTCGATCCTGGCCGAGCCGCCGGTCTCGCTGGTCGACGGCAACGTCGACGCCAAGGGCACGCGCAAGGTCGCCGAGGCCTATCTGAACTACCTCTATACGCCCGAGGCGCAGAAGCTGATCGCCAAGAACTACTTCCGGCCCGTGCGATCCCGAATACGCCGACAAGGACGACCTCGCGCGCTTCCCCAAGATCGACCTCATCACCGTCGACGGAACCTTCGGCGGCTGGAAGAAGGCGCAGGCGAAGTACTTCGCCGACGGCGGCGTGTTCGACGAGATCGTGAAGGCCCTGCATTGACGGCGTCCTTCGCCCGCTGCGCGAAGACCCTTCAAGACGCCGAGCGCGCTGCCCGGCTTCGCGCCGACGATCGCGGCGACGCTCGCCTATCTGGCGGTCGTCGTGCTGATTCCGCTCGCCGCCCTGATTTTCAAGGCGTCGACGCTCGGATTCGGCGGCATCGCTGCACGTGGCGATGGAGCCGCGCGTGCTCGCGTCGCTCCGGGTGACGTTCGGCATGTCGATCGCCGCGGCGCTGGTCGACCTCGTCTTCGGCGGGGCGATCGCCTGGACGCTGACCCGCTACGATTTTCCCGGGCGGCGCCTGTTCGACGCCATGGTCGATCTGCCCTTCGCCCTGCCGACCGCGGTCGCCGGCATTGCGCTCTCGACGCTTTACGCGCCGAACGGCTGGATCGGCGCGGTTCTGGCGCAGTTCGGCGTCAAGGTCGCCTATACGCCCTGGGGCATCCTGGTCGCACTGATCTTCGTCGGCCTGCCGTTCGTCGTGCGCACGGTCGAGCCGATCATCGGGGTCCTCGATCGGGAGCAGGAGGAGGCCTCCGCGACGCTGGGCGCGAGCCGGTTTCGGACGATCTGGCGGGTCGTGATTCCGGAGCTGGCGCCGGCGCTGCTGACCGGCGTGGCGCTCGCCTTCGCGCGCGGGCGTCGGCGAATACGGATCGGTCATCTTCATCGCCGGCAACGTGCCTTACGTTTCCGAGATCACGCCGCTGCTGATCGTGGTGAAGCTCGAGGAATACGACTACGCCGGCGCGACCGCGCTCGCGGCGATCATGCTGGCGCTGGCGTTCGTCATGCTGCTCGCCATCAACTGCGGCGCAGGCCTGGACCCGGCGGAGTCTCGTCAATGCCTGATCTCGCTCTCACGGCGCGGGTCACGGCCCCGGTCGCCGACGAGGCCGCGCCCGCACGATGGACGCTGATCGGCGTCACCGTCGGCTTTCTCGGCCTGTTCCTGCTCGCGCCCCTGATCGTCGTCGCGCGTCGAAGCTTCGCGCAAGGGCTGGGACGGCTATCTCTCGGCGCTCGCGGACCCGGACGCGCGCGCCGCAATCCTGCTCACGCTCCTCGTCGCCGCGATCGTCGTGCCGCTCAACACCGCCTTCGGCCTCTCGGCCGCCTGGGCGATCTCGAAATTCCAGTTCCGCGGCAAGGCCGTGCTCACCACTTTGATCGACCTGCCGTTCTCGGTGTCGCCGGTCGTCTCGGGCCTGGTGTTCGTCCTTCTGTTTGGCGCGCAGGGCCTGTTCGGGACCTGGCTCGCCGCGCATGGCGTCCAGATCATCTTCGCCGTGCCGGGCATCGTGCTGGCGACGCTGTTCGTGACCTTTCCCTTCGTCGCGCGCGAGGTGACGCCGCTGATGCAGCAACAGGGAACCGCCGAGGAGGAGGCGGCGCTGACGCTCGGGGCGAGCGGGCTCACGGTCTTCCGCACGGTCACGCTGCCGAACGTCAAGTGGGCGCTGCTCTCGGGCGTTCTGCTCACCAACGCCCGCTCGATGGGCGAATTCGGCGCGGTTTCGGTCGTTTCCGGCCACATCCGCGGCCTGACCAACACCATCCCGCTGCAGGTGGAGATCCTCTACAATGAGTACAGCATCGCAGCCGCTTTCGCCCTCGCCTCGCTCCTTGCGTGTCTCGCGCTGGTCACGCTCGGCCTCAAGACCCTCTTCGAACGACGCGGAGGCGTTGGGCGCCATGTCGTATGACCTCGCCGCGGAACCGGTCTCGGCGCTCGCTTCGCCGCACGCGCGCGCCGGCGGCGCCTTCGGCCCGGCGCAGGGAATATACGTCGGCGGCGCTGACCAAGGCCTACGGCGCGCAGGTCGTTCTCGACCAAATCGACCTCGACATCGCGCCAGGCGAACTTCTGGCGCTGCTCGGGCCGTCCGGCTCGGGCAAGACGACGCTCCTGCGCTTGCTCGCGGGCCTCGACGCCGCGTCCGGCGGAACGATCCATCTGGGCGGCGAGGACGCGGGGCGACTATCGGTCCAGGAGCGGCGGGTCGGGTTCGTGTTCCAGTCCTACGCCTTGTTCCGGCACATGACCGTGTTCGACAACATCGCGTACGGGCTTGCCGTTCGCCCGCGGCGGCTGCGTCCGTCGAGGGCCGAGATCGCCGCGCGCGTGTCGGAACTCCTCGACATGATGCAGTTGCCCGGCTTCGAAAAGCGCTACCCGTCACAATTGTCCGGCGGACAGCGCCAGCGCGTCGCGCTCGCCCGCGCGCTCGCCATCGCGCCGCGCGTGCTGCTGCTCGATGAGCCGTTCGGCGCGCTGGACGCAAAGGTGCGCAAGGACCTGCGCAAGTGGCTGCGCGACATTCACGACCGCACCGGCCTCACCACGGTGTTCGTCACGCACGACCAGGCGGAGGCGATGGAGGTGGCAGACCGCGTCGCGATCCTGAACGGCGGCCGCATCGAGCAGATCGGCGCGCCCCACGAAATCCGGGACCGGCCTGCGACCGAGTTCGTACGGTCGTTCGTCGATTGAGCGGCGCCGGCACGAGTGTGAGCGCCTTTGGGCGGCGAGACGCCGCCCCTCCCGTGTCGGCCTAATCCCATTTGCGGTGGGCCCACATCCATTGCTCCGGCGCCTCGCGGATGAAGGCCTCGAACTGGGCCTGAAGCGCCGCGGTCGCTGCGACCGCATCGGCCTCGCGGTCGTCGGTCTCGGGGATCGGGATGCGCACCGCCTTGATCTGGAAGCGCACGTCCGGCAGCCGATAGGCGGCGCCGGCGTAGAGCGGCAATCCGGTCGTGCGGGCGAGCAGGGCGGGGAAGACGTTCGAGCGCGCCGGATGGCCGAAGAACGGCACCGACGCGCCGCGGTCGTCGCGGAGATCGGCGAGAAACGCGGGATAGCCGCCGCTCCGCGCCGCCTTCAGAAGCCTGCGCGCCGTGACCGGCGTCTTGGGCAGGAGCCCGCCCTCGTAGAGGAAGGCGCGCATCTTGTGGGTCTCGGCGTCGACGTAGGGGTTGCTGATCCGCTGAAAAACGCCGGTGAACGGGACGCCGATGCGCTTGCCCGCGTAGGCGACGAGCTCCCAGTTGCCGAGGTGCAACCCGCACACCACGCACGGGCTGCGGGCGATCTCGCTGAGCTCCTCCTCGGACTCGAATGTCACCCGGCCATCCGACGCGATCTTTTCGAGGTGGAACGACTCGCCGAAGGTGCGCCCGAGATTCTCCCACATCTTTGCGGCCAGCGTCTCGCGCTCCGCATCGGTCATGCCGGGATAGGCGAGGGCGAGGTTGCGCATCACGCGCTCCTGCCGGTAGAGATGCGGGGCGATCAGGCGCCACGCAAAACCCGAGGCTTTCGAGGCGACTTCGAGCGGAAGGACGCGCGCGGCGCCTTGGACGATTCGAAATCCGGCGAACTCCAGCCGGTAGCGCAGGTCTTCGGAAAACGTCATGTCCAGGAAAAGGTCAATTTCGGCCAGCCTTTCGGCTCCTCGGCCGAAGGCGCCTGATGGCGCCGGGCGCGCCGCCCTGTCAAGCCGCGCGCCCCGCGACAAAAAAGGCCTTTCATCCAGCCCGATCGCTCATGTAGCTTCCGCGACTTGACGGGCGACATGTCCCGCGGGAGGCAGCATGAGCGAGCAGAACAAGTACACCCTGGGCGAGGACCGGATCCCCCATTCCTGGTACAACATCGTCGCCGATCTGCCGGCGCCGCCTCCGCCGGTGCTCCATCCGGGTCACGGCGGCCCGATCGGGCCGGACGATCTCGCGCCGCTGTTCCCGATGGCCCTGATCGGCCAGGAAGTCTCGGCCGAGCGGCACATCGAGATCCCGCAGCCGGTGCGCGACATCTACCGCATGTGGCGCCCGACGCCGCTCCATCGCGCCCGGCGTCTCGAGCAGGCGCTCGGCACGACGGCGCGCATCTTCTACAAGTACGAGGGCGTGAGCCCGGCGGGCAGCCACAAGCCCAATACCGCCGTCGCCCAGGCCTTCTACAACAAGCAGGAAGGCGTGACGAAGCTCTCGACCGAGACCGGCGCGGGGCAGTGGGGCTCCTCGCTCGCCTTCGCCGGCGCCCTGTTCGGGCTCGAGGTCAAGGTCTACATGGTCAAGGTGTCCTACCAGCAGAAGCCCTACCGGCGGGCGCTGATGGAGACCTACGGCGCGACGATGCGTCGCAAGCCCGAGCGATGAGACCGACGTCCGGCCGCGCCATCCTCGCCCAGCACCCGGATTCGCCGGGCAGCCTCGGCATCGCCATTTCCGAGGCGGTCGAGGTCGCGGCCAAGAACCCCGACACGAAATACGCGCTCGGCTCCGTGCTCAACCACGTGCTGCTGCACCAGACGGTGATCGGCATCGAGGCGATCGAGCAGATGGAGCAGGCGGACGCCTATCCGGACGTGGTGATCGGCTGCGCCGGCGGCGGCTCCAACTTCGCCGGCATCGCCTTCCCGTTCATCGGCAAGAAGCTGCGCGACAAGAGGGACGTGCGGGTGATCGCGGTCGAGCCGGCGGCCTGCCCGTCGCTGACGCGCGGAACCTACGCCTTCGACTTCGGCGACACCGCGCATCTGACCCCGCTGGTCAAGATGCACACGCTCGGGTCCGAGTTCATCCCGCCGGGCTTCCACGCCGGCGGGCTTGCGCTATCACGGCATGTCGCCGCTGGTCAGCCACTGCAAGGAGCTCGGCCTGATCGAGGCGCGCGCCTATCACCAGAACCCGTGCTTCGAGGCGGGCGTGCTGTTCGCCCGCACCGAGGGCATCGTGCCGGCGCCGGAATCGAACCATGCGGTGCGCGCAGCGATCGACGAGGCGCTGAAGGCGCGCGAGGAGGGCAAGTCGCCGACGATCCTGTTCAACCTGTCGGGGCACGGCCATTTCGACATGCAGGCCTACACCGACTATTTCGCCGGCAAGCTCGTGGACCAGGACTACGATCCGGAGGCGCTCGAAGCCTCGCTCGCCCACCTGCCGAAGGTTGCGGCGGAGTAGCGGCGGAGCCGGCGGCGGGCGGCCGTGTTGGAAAGGCCGCCGCCGGCGCGCGCTGGGGCGGGCAAAGTCTCGTCTGGCGGCAAGGCGGCCGGATGGGTCCGCCCCTGTTTCCGTCAGGCCCGCTCAGCCGGTCGCGAACACCCAGAGCGAGCGCCAGATGCAGGGCTTGGCGGGGTTCTTGAACGCCAGCCGGATCGAAGTAGGCGAGGTGGCCGGTCGAGCCGTCGTCCAGCCAGCGGAAGCCAACCTCGACCCGGCCAGGCCTCAGGTTGACGAACTGCTCGACGGGGCCGACGTCGTCGTACGGCCGAGGGGCCGATCCGGCCGGTGACGCCGTTCTGGTAGCGGTAAACGCGGCCGTCCTGGGTGGTCACCTGGACCGAGCGGGCGGTCTCGTCGTAGTCGATCATGAGCGGGCCGAGTTTTCCGTCGCCCTTGTAGTCGCAACTGCGGGTCAACGGCTCGGCGACGACGGGCGTGGCCAGGAGCGCAACAAAGCCCAGGACGGCAAACGATGTGCTGTTCATCAAACCTCGGACGCTTCTGTTGGAGAGCCCGCCCAGCCGCCTGAGAAGCCAAGAGCTTCTCAGAAGTCATCTTCGGGCTAACGCGGCGAAAAAGGCAAGATTGCGATTGTTCCACGCGAGCGAAAAAACAACAGCGAGCGGCGCCATCGGACGGCGCGCGGCCGCCGCGGGTTGCAATGGGCCTTCAACCTGCTAAATGAGCGCCCGCGCGGCCAATCGGCCGCGACCCATTCCGAGGCTTTGCATGTTCGTTTTCAGCCGCCGCGCGGCGCTCGCCCTTCCTGCTTGCTCGCTCGCCGGGACCGCCTGGGCGGCGACCGAGGACGCCGACAACACCGTCGTCATGACGCTGAAGAACGGCAAGGTCGTGATCCGGCTCCGTCCCGACTGGGCGCCCAAGCACGTCGAGCAGATCAAGACGCTGGTCAAGCGCGGCTTCTACGACGGCATCGTGTTCCATCGCGTCATCCCCGGCTTCATGGCGCAGACCGGCGACCCGACCGGCACGGGCGAGGGCGGCTCCGACCTGCCGAACCTCGAAGGCCGAGTTCAACCCCACCCATTTCAAGCGCGGCGTGCTCGGCATGGCGCGCGCGCAGCGACCCCGATTCCGCCAATTCGCAGTTCTTCATCGTGACCGCGGACTCGCGGCTTCCTCGACGGCCAGTACACCGCCTTCGGCGAGGTCGTCTCGGGCATGGACGTGGTGGACAAGATCAAGGCCGGATCGCAGGCCAACAACGGCGCGGTGACGAACCCGGACAAGATCATTTCGCTGAAGATGGCCGGATCGTCGAAGTAGGAGTTTTGACATGAGCGCAGGCAACACGCTGACCCTCGAGACGACCAAGGGCCCGGTCGTCATCGAGATGAACCCGGCCATCGCGCCGGGCCACGTCGCCCACATCAAGAAGCTGGTCGGCGAGGGCTTTTACGACGGCGTCGTCTTCCACCGGGTGATCGACGGCTTCATGGCCCAGACCGGCTGCCCGCACGGCACCGGCACCGGCGGCTCGAAGTACCCGAACCTCAAGGCCGAGTTCAACGCCGAGCCGCATGTGCGCGGCACGGTGTCGATGGCGCGGGCGCAGAGCCCGGATTCGGCCAACTCGCAGTTCTTCATCTGCTTCGACGACGCCCGCTTCCTCGACCGCCAGTACACGGTGTGGGGCAAGGTGACGTCCGGCATGGAGAACGTCGACAAGATCAAGCGCGGCGAGCCCGTGCGCGACCCCGACAAGATCGTCAAGGCGACGCTGAGCTGAGCCGCTCGCGCCCTGTAGGGCGCGGTCGATGATCGCGCCGGCGGGGTCCAAAGCCCGTCGAATGAGGGGCGTCCTTATGGACACCCTATGACCCGGCCCTACAACGCGCCGACGTTGGCCGCATAGACCAGAGCCCATGCGCGTCGACGCCTTCGACTTCGAGCTTCCGCCCGACCGCATCGCGCTCGAGCCGGCATCGCCCCGCGACAGCGCGCGGATGCTGGTCGTCGCTCCGGACGGCGCGCTCACGGACGCGCGCGTCTCCGACCTGCCGCGATTTCCTTCGGCCCGGCGACGCGCTCGTCGTCAACGACACCAAGGTGATCGCGGCGCGGCTCGACGGGATTCGGGTGCGCGGCGAGGCGGTCGCGAGCGTCGAGGCGACGCTGATCAAGCGGATCGACGATTGCCGCTGGCGGGCGCTGGTGCGGCCGGCCAAGAAGCTCAGGGTCGGCGAGCGCATCCGGTTCGGCGAGGCGCGCGAGAGCGTGGCCTGTCTCCTCGCCGCGCTCGACGCCGAGGTCGAGGAGAAGGGCGAGGCGGGCGAGGTCACGCTGCGCTTCGACTTCGCCGGCGCCGCGCTCGACGAGGCGATCGACCGCATCGGCATGGCCGCCGCTGCCGCCCTACATCGCCGCCCGGCGCGCGCCCGCCGAGAAGGACCGCGCCGACTACCAGACCATGTTCGCCGCGCGCGAGGGCGCGGTCGCGGCGCCGACCGCCGGGCTCCACTTCACGCCCCGCCTCGCCGAACGGATCGCCGCGCGCGGCGTCGCGCTCCATCGGGTGACCCTGCATGTCGGCGCCGGGACCTTTCTGCCGGTCAAGGTCGAGGACACCGAGCGCCACGTCATGCACAGCGAGTGGGGCGCAATCGACGCGGACACCGCCGACGCGCTCAACGCGGCGCGCGCCGGCGGCGGCCGGATCGTCGCCGTCGGCACGACCTCGGCGCGCATCCTCGAAAGCGCCGCCGACGCCGACGGCCGCATCAGCCCGTTTTCCGGCGAGACGGCGATCTTCATCACGCCCGGCTACCGCTTCCGCGCCGTCGATGGGCTGATGACCAATTTCCACCTGCCGCGCTCGACGCTGTTCATGCTGGTCTCCGCCTTCAGCGGGCTCGACGTCATGAAGGCGGCCTACGCTCACGCGATCGACGCGGGCTATCGCTTCTATTCCTACGGCGACGCGTGCCTGCTGATCGGCGCTCGCGGCGCCGACCGCGCAGAACGCATGACTGACGCAATCGCCCTGACCCTCCACGCCCGCGACGGCGCGGCGCGCCTCGGCGAACTCTCGACGCCGCGAGGAAAAATCCGGACGCCGGCCTTCATGCCGGTCGGGACCGCCGCGACCGTCAAGGCGATGCGGCCCGAGGACGTGCGCGCGACCGGCGCCGACATCGTCCTCTCCAACACCTATCACCTGATGCTCGCGCCGGGGGCGGAGCGCATCGCCGCGCTCGGCGGCCTGCACCGGTTCATGAACTGGCCCCATCCGATCCTGACCGATTCCGGCGGCTTCCAGGTCATGAGCCTCGCCAAGCTCCGCAAGGTCAGCGAGAGGGGCGTGGCCTTCCAGTCGCACATCGACGGCTCGCGCCACGAGCTGACGCCCGAGCGGTCGATGGAGATCCAGCGGCTGCTCGGCTCCGACATCCAGATGCAGTTCGACGAATGCGTGAAGCTGCCGTGCCCGCCCGAGGAGGCCGAGCGCGCCATGCGCCTCTCGCTGCGCTGGGCGGAGCGGTCGAAGGCGGCCTTCGGCGACGACCAGCCGGGCCGGGCGCTGTTCGGCATCGTCCAGGGCGGCGTCGAGAAGGCCTTGCGGATCGAGAGCGCCAAGGCCCTGGTCGGCATGGACTTCCACGGCTACGCGATCGGCGGGCTCGCGGTCGGCGAGCCGCAGGCCGACATGCTCGCGATGATCGAGACGGTCGATCCCGCACCTGCCGGAGGCGAAGCCGCGCTATCTCATGGGCGTCGGCACGCCGGACGATCTGTTGCAGGCGCTGAGGCGCGGCGTCGACATGTTCGACTGCGTCATGCCCACCCGGGCCGGGCGGCACGGCATGGTCTTCACAAGGGCCGGCCGGATGAACCTGCGCAACGCCCGCTTCGCCGACGATCCGAGGCCGATCGACCCGCTCTCGACCTCGCCGATGGCGCGCAACTATTCGCGCGCCTACTGGCGCCACCTCGTCAAGGCGGGCGAGATCCTGGCCATGATGGGCTGACCGAGATCAACCTCGCCTATTATCAGGAGCTGATGGCGGGGGCGCGCAAAGCGATCGGCGAGGGCCGTCTCGACGCCTACATCGAAGAGACACGCCGCGGCTGGGCGGACGGCGAGGCCGAAGGCGGCTGACTGCCGGTGCGGTTCGGCGGAAGACGCGGTTCGCCTGTCTCTTGGTGGGAAGGCTCTTGGGCGGCGTAAAATGCAAGGGGCGAGACGCCCTCGGGCGTCTCGCCCCTTGTTTCCGTCCTCGCAAGCTTCGCGTCTCGATTATGTTTTAATATTTCCCGGGCTTTAAAGCTCCGGGTCGAGGCGGCAAAGCGTGTCGTCCTCCCACAGACTTTGCGGCGTCCGGCGCCAAAAAGTTTGGCAGCGGCCTCCTTTTCGCGCGGACATTGCTAGTCCACTTTTCAGGCCCTGTCACGGGGCTTAGCGGGCCTGCCATGCAAAAATTTTCTGACAGCGCGGCGATTTGGTCAATTGTTTCGCGGCGGAAGCAAATGTTCGCAATCGTAGCCTTTCGGATGAGGCAATTCGCCCGTCTTTCGCCGGTCTTCGGGATAGCGTAAAAGCCCGGCGCGGAAACCCCAAGCAAGGAAGTCCGTCATGACTGCAATCGTCAACGTCGTCGCGCGTGAGATCCTCGACAGCCGCGGCAATCCGACGGTCGAGGTGGATGTGGTCCTGGAGGACGGGTCCATGGGGCGGGCCGCCGTCCCCTCGGGCGCTTCGACCGGAACGCGCGAGGCTGTCGAATTGCGCGACGGCGACAAGGGCCGCTATGGCGGCAAGGGCGTCCTCGAGGCGGTCGAGGCGGTCAATCGCGACATTTTCGACGCCGTCTCGGGCCTCGACGCCGAAGATCAGCTCAAGATCGACGAGACGATGATCGCGCTCGACGGCACGCCGAACAAGTCGCGGCTCGGCGCCAACGCCATCCTCGGCGTATCGCTCGCGGTCGCCAAGGCCGCGGCCGAGGCCTCCGGCCTGCCGCTTTATCGCTATGTCGGCGGCACGACGCGCGCGCGTCCTGCCGACCCCGATGATGAACGTCGTCAACGGCGGCGCCCACGCCGACAACCCGATCGACTTCCAGGAATTCATGATCATGCCGGTCGGCGCGCCGTCGATCGCCGAGGCCGTGCGCTGGGGCGCCGAGACGTTCCATGCGCTGAAGAGCGCGCTGAAGAAGGCCGGCCACAACACCAACGTCGGCGACGAGGGCGGCTTCGCGCCGAACCTTCCCTCCGCCGAGGCCGCGCTCGACTTCTGCGTGAAGGCGATCGAGGCGGCGGGCTTCAAGCCCGGCGTCGACATCGCGCTCGCGCTCGACCCGCGCCGCTTCCGAGTTCTTCGAGGACGGCAAGTATGTCTACACGGGCGAGAAGAAGACGCGCACGGTCGAGGAGCAGGTCGATTACCTGGTCAAGCTTTTCGACGCCTATCCGATCGTCTCGATCGAGGACGGCATGGCCGAGCAGGACTGGGCCGGCTGGAAGCTGCTCACCGACAAGATCGGCGCGCAGCAGCCAGCTCGTCGGCGACGACATCTTCGTCACCAACACGGAAATCCTCGCCCGCGGCATCAAGGAAGGCGTGGCCAACTCGATCCTGATCAAGGTCAACCAGATCGGCTCGCTGAGCGAGACGCTGGCCGCCGTCGACATGGCCCATCGCGCCGGCTACTCCGCGGTGATGTCGCACCGCTCCGGCGAGACCGAGGACTCGACCATCGCCGACCTCGCGGTCGCCACCAATTGCGGACAGATCAAGACCGGCTCGCTGTCGCGCTCCGATCGTCTGGCCAAGTACAACCAGCTCATCCGCATCGAGGAGGAGCTCGGCGAGCAGGCCCGCTTCGCCGGCCGTTCCACGATCAAGGGTTCGGGAGCGTAACGCGCTCTTAACCATCGGTCGGCAACGATCGGCGCATGGTCGTCAGAACCCGCCTGCGCTCGATCGTCGTGCCGATCGTCTTCTACCTCGTGCTCGGGGTGGCGACCGGCTATCTCGTCTGGGGCGCGTCGAACGGCGCGCACGGTCTCAAGGCGGCTGAGAAGGACGCGACCGAGGCCGTGGCGCTTCAGGCTCAGCTCTCCGCCCTCAAGGACGAACACGCGCGCTGGGACCGCCGGGTCGCAGCGCTCCGGCCCGACAGCGTCGACCGCGACCTTCTTGACGAAGAGGCGCACGTCCAGCTCGACCGGGTCGGCAAGGACGAAGTCGTGATCTTCACCGCCCCGCGCCCGGTGCGCTGATCGAGCGCCGGGCCATTGGCTTCTAGAGCGGT
>CAWANA010000018.1:0-69970 GCA_963783275.1 uncultured Alphaproteobacteria bacterium
GTGGTGTTCGCCCCGTTGGGGTTGAGGTCCTCGGCGCAATCGACAAGGCAGATCCGCCAGCCGCCGAACGCCGCCGACATCTGGAACACCTGCAGCGCCTCGCGAACGTCGTCGACGCGGATTTCGCTGAAGAGCTTCTTCTTGTCCGTGTTCCAGACGCGCCGGACGAGCGAGAAATCCGGATGCGCCAGCGACATGAGATGGCGGGCCGCCGGACTTTTCGGGTCGGCCGAGAGGTCGCGCGCTTCGCGCACGGCCGGCGCGCTCGGGTCCGGGTTGGCGAACAGGAAGCGGGCGAAGCGCCAGGCGAGCGTCGCCTTGCCGACGCCCTCCGGGCCGCCGATCAGCCAGGCGTGGGCGAGCCGGCCCTCGCGGTAGGCCGACAGCATCTCCGCCTCGGCCGCCTCGTGGCCGATCAGCCGCTCGGCATGGCGCGGATGGGGCGCGCCGGCGAGCGCGTCGCTTTCAGGCGCTCCGTCGGCCTCGGGCTTCCTCATGGCGCGGACTTCGCCCAGCCTGACAGGATCGAGGCGCGCGACGACCGTTTCCCAGATCTCGGCCTCGACGTCGTCCTCATTTTTCAGCGCGTCGATCACCGCGCAGCGTTCGGGCTCTTTTGCCGCGATGTCGAGAAACGCCCGGCGCAAGGTCTCGTGGAACCCCAGCCCTTCCGCCTCGAACCGGTCCGCCCCGCCCTCTCCGCGCCTCGCGTTCGCCCGTTCGAGCCCCGCCTCCGGCGGAAGGTCGAGGATCAAGGTCAGGTCGGGATTGTTTTTGCCGACCGCAACTCTGTTCGAGGCGGTCGATATAGTCTGCCGGCAGATTGCCCGCGGCGCCCTGGTAGGCGCGGGTGGAATCGGCGAAACGGTCGCTGACGACCCATTGGCCGCGGTCGAGCGCCGGCAGGATCGTCGCGTCCAGATGATCGATTCGTGCGGCGGCGAAGAGCAGCGCTTCGCCCTCGGGCCCAAAGGGCCGGGCGAAGCCGGAGAGGATCACTTCGCGCAAGTCCTCCGCATGCGGCGAGCCGCCGGGCTCGCGCGTGCGCACGACATCGAGCCCAACCGCTTTCAGGCGGGCCTCCAGGCGCCGCGCCTGCACCGACTTTCCCGCCCCCTCGCCGCCCTCGAGCGTGATGAAGCGGCCGCGTCGCGGCGCGCTCATTTTTGGAAGCGCGCCAGCGCGTCGTTTTGGAAGCGCGCCAGCGCGTCGCGAATCGCGCCGCCCGCGAGCTCAATTCCCGCGTCGAAGGCGCGACGCGTCAGTCCGCCGAGCGGAACATCGGCGCCCGTCTTCAGCGGGGCGTCGACCACCAGCATATCGTCTCGCCAGATCTTCAATCGTCCCCCGTCCCTGCCCTTCTCCACCGGCGCCGCGAGCGGCCCTGTGTAGACAATCTTGGCGACGAACTTGCCGTTTTCGCCATGGGGAACGAACATCACGACCGGCCGGTCGCTGACCAGCGGCACATCGCCGACCTGTCCGCCATAGACGGAGGCCGCGCCGATCGTTTGCCCCGCCTCCCACACGGTGCGGCGGTCGAAGGAATGGAAACCGTAGCCGATCAGCTTGCGCGCCTCCTCGACCCGCTCGGTCGCCGTCTTCACTCCGTAGGTGACGATGAGAAGCCGCCAGCCGTCCTGGACCGCCGATCCGACGAGCCCGAAGCCGCCGTCGGAAACGTCCGCGGCCTTCAAACCGTCCGCCCCAAGATCCATCGTCAGCAGGGGATTGCGGTTGAGCTGGCGGATTTTGTTCCAGGTAAACTCTTTCTCGCTGAAATAGTGATAATCGTCCGGATATTCGCGCGTGACAAAGGCGGCGAGCAGCGCCATGTCGCGCGCCGTCGTATGGGCGGCGGGATCAAGCTTCCCCCTCGGGTCGGTGAAATGGGAATGGCTCATGCCGATCTCGGCCGCCCGCTTGTTCATCAACTCCGCAAAGGCCGCTTCCGATCCGGCGATCCCTTCGGCGAGCGTCATCGCCGCGTCGTTGCCCGACTGGATGATCAGGCCCCGCAGCAGGTCCTCGATCCGCACGCGGCTTTTCACGGCGAGGAACATCGCGGGGCCTTTCGCATGGGCCCCGCCCTCGCGCCAGGCCTTCTCGGAAACCTCGAAGACATCGTCGAGGTGAAAATGGCCTTCCTTCAATTCGTGGAGGACGACCTCGGCCGTCATGAGCTTGGCCGTCGAGCCCGGTTGCGTCGACTGGTCGGCGTTCTTCTCGTAAAGGACCGCGGCGCTGTCATAATCCTCGATCAGCGCGACCTCCGCGCTCGAGGCGAACGACTCCGCCGCCTCGGCCCCGGCGGAAAGCCAAAGGCAGGCGGGGACCAGCGCAAGACTCAGCCAGATCGGGCGCACCGGTTGTCCTTGAAAATGACGCCCCCTAGCGGCGCTTCTCATGAGGGTCTGGGAATCGCGGCAATGTCCTGCCGAACTGTGACAATTCGGCGACGACGCTGAAGCGAGATGCGAGTCCGTCGAGCCGCACCTCGCTCCAGAGTCTTTCAAAACATGGAATTATTGCGAAATACCGGCATCCACTTTCAGATCCCCTGGAGTCAGTCGTCGAACGCAGCAGCCCGCGACAGTTTGACCTTATCGAACGCGCCGTGGGTCAGGCGCTTCACGCGGTCCGACGAAGCGTCGGTGAAGTAGAGGGCCTTTTCGGCGCTGGCTTGCAGTTCCGGCCGCCTCGGCGGCAAAACCGCAACGGCGGTGCGCGGGAGCGATCTCGGGGGCGGCGGAAGCGACCCCGGACAGGCCGTGGGTTTCCCCGAGGTCGAACGGACGCGGCGGCGGAAGCGGCACGGACCCGTGCGGCTGGCGTATCGCGGGCACGGCCGGCGGCCTGACGGGTTCGGGCGACCGGCGCGCGGCTCGGCGGCCGCGACCTCGACGGCCTCCGGAACAGGCGGGGCGCGACCGGCGCGGGGGGCGGCGGCGCAGGCGGCGGGGCCGGTGGCGGCGGCGCGTTTCCGGATCCGAACAGTCCGCCGAACAGCGACGGCCCGGGCGGGTTCTCGGCGACCATCGTCGCCTCGCCGTAGCCGTCGATATGGGCCGGCGAGCCGTCGGTGCGGAGCGAAGCGAGCAGAGCGTTGTCGTCCGAACCTTCCATCGGCGCCCGGCCGACATATTCGACCTTGATCTTGGCGGTGCCGGCGCCCTTGAAATCCGAGAACGTCGGCGGCGCGCGACGACACGTCCATCACCCGGCCGCCGTGATAGGGCCCGCGATCGTTGACGCGCACGATGACCGAATAGCCGTTGGAAAGGTTGGTCACCCGAGCGTAGCTCGGCAGCGGCATGGTCGGATGGGCCGCCGTGATCGAGCCCATGTCGTAGACCTCGCCGTTGGCGGTGCGGCGGCCGTGAAAGGCGGCCCCGTACCAGGAGGCCATGCCGACCGCGGTGTAGGACGACATCTCCGACGGCACGTAGGTGTGACCGGCGACATTGTAGGGATGGCCGACGAGATACTGGCCTCCGCCTTTCGGGACGGGCTGGCCGTCCGCGATCATCTTCGGACTGGCGTGGCCATATTTCTTTTGCGAGAAATACTCGTGTCCGTGCGCGTAATGCTGCTGCGCGGTCGGGCTGGCGCATCCTGAGAGCGCCGACGGCCAGGAAAAACCCCGCCGCCCCGAGCCATGCGCGTCTGACCGCGACGGGGCGTATGTCATGACGCGATACGCTCATCGACGCTCACTCGCACGCGGCGCCCGACTTTCAGCCGAAGTTCTCCGGCCGACCGTCATGGAGCGCCACCTAACGAAATCCATAACGCTGCTTGGCACTCTTGATCCCGCTTCGTTTCGATTTCGCTAACGAATCAAGCCGCTTCGCGCTGCCTGCGCGCGCCAGAAGGCCGCACTCACGTGCCCTCTCGCTGTTTCGCGCATTCGAGTCAAGCCGCAGCCGCCCGAAGACCCGCCATCCCCGCTCCCGCGCAGTTCGTCACGCCGATCGCCGAGGCCTGCACACCTGCCGTTCAATGAAGGCAAGAAAGTGGCCGGCTTGTGGCGCGCGGCAGCGTCAAATCGTAGCGGCGGACCTGACACGAGCGCCGCCCATAAAAAGCAGGTCGCGGGACTGTAAAAAGACAGTGGCGGCCGGATGCATGCCTCCGGCCGCCAAGTTGCGGGAAGCTTAAGGATCTCCGGCGGCGCCCAAAGCGCCTCCGGGTGGTGCGGACCCGTCGCCTCCCTGTGGCCGCAGCGCGAAAGGTAAGAGGGGGTTCAGAACCCTTCGCTTCCGAACTCTCTGTCCGGGGGCGGCTCGCTGATTCGAATGTAGGGAGGATCGCAGTCACACGCAATAGAAAAGGCTGGGTTTCGTCATAAAGATTTCACGTGCGAGGTGTTTCTGCGCCGATTTTGTAAACACATGAATGCATGGGAAAGCTCTCGGCGTGCGCGCGGCAAGACCGCCTGAGCCTGCCGAGGTTCACTTTTAGCGGCGGTGGCTACGCGAAAGCTTTCGGCGCCTTCTGCGTTGCAAGAAGTAGGCGCGCCCCAAACAAATAGATGTCAACGCGCGTTCTGTTTGCGCAGCATTGCTTGCCGAGCGTTTGGCTCACGCCGATGAGCGGGCGAGCCCGGCCCGAAAGGAGGAGATTAGGCAAGGCGCCGCCGGACATCCCGCGGCTTGTCGGTCTGGGCTCTACGCCCGGTCACGACGCAACTCGACCGCACCGGGCGGCCTGCAGTCCGCCCGGAGCTGTCTAAGTCGTTCGCGACCGCGCTAGCGTGTCGGCCCGAACGACCTGGGGAAAGACTACAAGGATGGCAGGCGCTGCGTGAAGGGCGCCAATCGCCCCTCCACCGCGCGAATTGTCGCACCGACGAGACCGATGCCGTCAAGCGCTCCAGCGTGTGCGTGAGACGGACGATGAACGGCGGTCGATCGCATTCTCATCACTATTCGCGTGTAAGGTTGTGTTATTGCCATTGTGAGAAGTGTCCGCATTGCTCGAATTGTTTCACCGGCTGGCGTTCCGTTCGAAACGCGGCGCGCGACGCGCCGCCGCACCGGCCCCGCTCCCGGAAATCCCGAGCGTGGCCGCTCGCGAGCCTGTCCGCAAGGGCGCCCCTCGCGCAGAGGCTGCGACGTCTGAGGAACTCCCCGATCGAAGAGCTTGCGCGGCTGCTCGGCGAACCCAGCGCCGCCTTGGAAGACGCGAGCGATCGTCGAGGCGTCGGCTGGCGGTTGTATCGGGCGCGTCGGAAGGCCAAAGGCGGCCATGTCTCAACTTCGACGCCGTCGACGCCGAAGATCGCCGGCGAGCGCGAGCGGGGCCAGGCGTTCGACGACGATCGACTGAATTGGCGACTCCGGCAGGGCTCGAACCTGCGACCTGCCGCTTAGAAGGCGGCTGCTCTATCCAACTGAGCTACGGAGCCAAGCGGAGCGACGGACTTCGTCTGGACGTTCAATGCGACCAGGGAACGACGCGGTTGGGCGCGAAATTGTCGGAATAGGACAGGATGTTGCGCTTGGCCGGCTTCGGCTCCTCGACGCGGTAGGCGATGCCGTTGCGTTCGGCGTAGGCGATCGCCTCCTCCTTCGAGTCGAACTTCAGCTTGACCTGCGCCTTCATGTCGCCCGAACTCGTCCAGCCCATCAGCGGTTCGATCGAGCGCGGCTGGTCCGGCTCGTATTCGAGCGTCCAGTCCTGCTTGGACTGGCCCTGCTGCATCGCGCTCTTCGCGGGCTTGAAGATGCGTGCCGTCATGTCGCCCTCGAGAGGTTCAAAACTGGTCGGGGCAGCAGGATTCGAACCTGCGACCTGAAGTACCCAAAACTTCCGCGCTACCGGGCTGCGCTATACCCCGTTTTCAGGCTGAGCAGCTAACATGAGCGCGACGCGCGGACAAGGACGGCTGTAGGCGCGATCGCTCGATCGTCTCGTGCCCTCACTCCGCCGCCAGCGCCCGCGCGATCACCAGCCGCTGGATGTCGCTCGTGCCCTCGTAGATCTGGCAGACCCGCACGTCGCGATAGATCCGCTCGACCGGATAATCGGCGAGATAGCCGTAGCCGCCGTGGATCTGGATCGCGTCGGAGCAGACCCGCTCGGCCGTCTCGCTGGCGAAGAGCTTCGCCATCGAGGCCTCCTTGAGGCAGGGCCGCTTGGCGTCGCGCAAGCTGGCCGCGTGCAGCGTGAGCTGCTCGGCCGCCTCGATTTGCGTCGCCATGTCGGCGAGGCGGAACGCCACCGCCTGATGCTCGATGATCGGCTTGCCGAACTGGACGCGCTCCTTGGCGTAGGCGAGCGCCGCCGCGTGGGCGCCGCGCGCCATGCCGACCGCCTGGGCGGCGATGCCGATGCGGCCGCCCTCGAGGTTGGCGAGCGCGATCTT
This sequence comes from uncultured Alphaproteobacteria bacterium, assembly GCA_963783275.1. GTDB lineage: Bacteria > Pseudomonadota > Alphaproteobacteria > Rhizobiales > Beijerinckiaceae > Roseiarcus. The sequence continues at coordinate 6,371 of CAWANA010000018.1, forward strand.
GAGCCCCTGCCCTTCCTCGCCGAGGCGCTGGCTCGCCGGCACGCGCATCTCCTCGAACGCGATGGCGCAGGTGTCGGACGCGTGCTGGCCGAGCTTGTGCTCGACCTTGGCGACGACGAAGCCCGGGGTGTCGGTCGGCACGATGAAGGCGGAAATGCCCTTCTTGCCGGCTTCGGGATCGGTGACGGCGAAGACGATCGCCACGTGGCCGTTCTTGCCCGAGGTGATGAACTGCTTGGCGCCCGAGAGGACGTAGGACGAATTGCCGTCGCGCCGCGCCCGCGTCTTGATCGAGGCGGCGTCGGAGCCGGCGCCGGGCTCGGTCAGGCAGAAGCAGCCGATCTTCTCGCCGCGCGCCATGGGCTTCAGGAACCGCTCGCGCTGCTCGTCGTTGCCGAAGGTCAGGATCGGCATGCAGCCGACGCCGTTGTGCACGCTCATGATGGTCGAGACGGCGCCGCAGCCGGCGGCGATCTCGATCACCGCCATGGCGTAGGAGACGTAGTCGGTCTCCGCGCCGTCCCATTCGGCCGGCACGGTCATGCCCATGAAGCCGAGCGCGCCCATCTCGGCGATGCGCCTCGGCCGGAAAGGCGTGCTCGCGGTCCCAGGCCGCGGCGTTCGGGCGCGAGCTTCTCTTCGGCGAAGCGCCGCGCCATGTCGCGGATCGTCGCCTGCTCTTCGGTCGGGATCATGCGGCCTCCAGCGCGATCGCGGTCGCCTCGCCGCCGCCGATGCACAAGCTGGCGACGCCCTTTGTCTGCCCGTACTGCTTCAGCGCCGCGAGCAGCGTCACGATGATGCGCGCCCCCGAGGCGCCGATCGGATGGCCGAGCGCGCAGGCGCCGCCATGGACGTTGACCTTATCGTGCGGCAGGCCCAGCTCGCGCATGGCGATCATCGCGACCACCGCGAAGGCCTCGTTGATCTCCCACAGGTCGACGTCGCCGGCCTGCCAGCCGACCTTGTCGAGCAGCGCGCGGATCGCGCCGACCGGCGCGGACGGGAATTTCGACGGCAGGCCGGCGAAGGTGGAATGGCCGAGGATCGTCGCCAGCGGCGTTGAGCCCCCGCTTCTCCGCCTCCGACCGCCGCATCAGCACCAGCGCCGCCGCGCCGTCGGAGATCGAGGAGGAATTGGCCGCCGTCACCGTGCCGCCCTCGCGGAAGGCGGGCTTCAGCGTCGGGATCTTTTCCGGCTGCGCCTTGCAGGGGCTGCTCGTCGACGCTGACCGTCACGTCGCCCTTGCGGCCCTTGACCGTCACCGGCGCGATCTCCCGCGGCGAAGCTTCCGTCCTTGCCGGCCTTCAGCGCCCGCGTCAGCGAGGCGAGCGCATAGGCGTCCTGCTGCTTCGCGCGAGAACTGGTAGGCCTGCGCCGCGTCCTCGGCGAACGTCCCCATCAGCCGGCCGCGGTCGTAGGCGTCCTCGAGCCCGTCGAGGAACATCGAGTCCATCACCCGGTCGTGGCCCAGGCGGTAGCCTGCGCGCGCCTTCGGCAGGAGATAGGGCGCGTTGGTCATGCTCTCCATGCCGCCCGCCAGCATGACCCGGTTCGTGCCCGCGATCAGCATGTCATGGGCGAACATCGCCGCCTTCATGCCCGAGCCGCACATCTTGTTGACCGTGGTGCAGCCGGCGGCGTCCGGCAGGCCCGCGCCGCGCGACGCCTGGCGGGCGGGCGCCTGGCCCTGCCCGGCCGGCAGGACGCAGCCCATCACGACCTCTTCGACGTGCGTCCTTGGGCAGCCCCGCGCGCTCCACCGCCGCGGCGATCGCGGCCGAGCCGAGCTGCAGGCGCGCTGAGCGCGGCAAAGTCCCCCTGCAAGCCGCCCATCGGCGTGCGGGCGGCGCCGACGATGACCACGGGATCGGATGACGTCATGGGCTCAGGCTCCTGTTTCTGGCCGTCATTGCGAGGAGCGAAGCGACGAAGCCATCCAGGAGCCGCTGGGCGCCCTTCGATCCCTGGATTGCTTGGCTTCGCTCGCAATGACGATCATAGGTCAATGGACCGCCTTCTCCGCCGCGGCCTTCTCGGCGTTGCGCAGCAGGAAGCGCTGGATCTTGCCGCTCGGCGTCTTGGGAAGCTCGGCGACGAAGGCGATCTCGCGCGGGTAGGCGTGCGCCGAGAGCCGCTTGCGGACGTGCTGGCGCAGCTCTTCGGCGAGCGCGTCGCTCGCCGTAAAGCCGGGCTTCAGCACCACGATCGCCTTGACGATTTCGGTCCGCTCCGCGTCGGGCTTGCCGATCACCGCCGTCTCCAGAACCGCGGGATGCTCGATCAGCGCGCTCTCGACGTCGAACGGCCCGATGCGGTAGCCGGACGAGGTGATCACGTCGTCGTTGCGGCCGACGAAGGTGATCTGGCCGGTGGGCTCGAGCTCGACCGTATCGCCGGTGCGGTAATAGCCGCCCGCGATCGCCGGGGTCGGCTGGTTGAGGTAGCCGGTGAACCAGAGCGCGGGCGACTTGGCGATGTCGACGGCGAGCGTGCCGGGCTGATGCGGGCCGAGCTCGCGGGCCTCGTCGTCCAGCACCGCGACCCGGTAGCCCGGCATGGCAAGCCCGGCCGAGCCGACGCGGACGGGATGGTCGAGGCCGTGGTGGTTGTTGACCACCATGCCGAGCTCGGTCTGGCCGTAATGGTCGTGGATCGGCGCCGAAAGATGCTCGGCGAACCAGCGGATGACCTCGGGGTTGAGCGGCTCGCCGGCCGAGCTCACCGCGCGCAACTGGCCCTTCACGCCCTCCGCCGGCTCCGGGCCGGCCGCGATCAGCAGGCGATAGGCGGTCGGCGAGCCGGCGAGATTGGTGATCCCGTGGCTCTTGATGATCCGGTAGGTGCTCTCGGCGGTGAAGGGGCCGTCGTAGAACGTCGTCGCATGGCCGAGCAGCAGCGGCCCGGTCACGGCGTAATAGAGGCCGTAGGCCCAGCCCGGGATCGGCGATGTTCCAGAACGTGTCGGCGGGTCGGAGATCGACCGCGTCGGTCATGTAGAGAGCGGAACGAGATCAGCGCCTTGAGCGGGACCGGCACGCCCTTGGGCAGGCCGGTCGTTCCCGAGGTCGACATCAGCAGGAAGAGATCGTGCCCTTGCGCATGACCGGCTCGAATTCCGGCGAAGCGGCGGCGACCTCGGCGGCGAAATCGAGGTCGCCCGGACGCGCTTTCGCGGCGCCGGACAGCGGCGTCGTCACCGCGATCTGCGGGGCGTTCGGGATCTCGTCGAGCTTCGGCCGGTTCGCGGGATCGGTCACGATCAGCTTCGCGCCCGAGGTCTGAAGCCGGTGCTCGATCGCCTTGGGGCCGAAGGCGGTGAACATCGGCTGATAGACCGCGCCGGCCCGCCAGGTTCCGAGCGCCACCGTCAGAAGGTCGGGAATTCGCGGCAGCATGCAGGCGACGACGTCGCTCGGCCCGACGCCGTGCGCCTTGAGAAAGTTGGCGAAACGCGCCGCGCGCTCGCGAAGCTCGACAAACGTCACGGTCGCGCGATGGCCCTGCTGGTCCTCCCATCGAAGCGCGATCCCGCCCGGCTCGGCCCATCGGTCGCAGCATTCGACGCAGGCGTTGATCCCGCCCGCGAGCGAGCCGCTGAGCTTCGCCTCGACATCCTCCAACCGGAAGCCGGCATGCGCCTCCGCATAGGGCGTCTTCGTCTCGGCCACAGATCTTGTCCTCCCCGTCGGAACGGGCGCCCGACTGAAGCGCCCGAAGTGCTCTGGTCCACTCCTAGCGGAATCCGGCATCGCATTCCATAAGCCGTCTGTTGCGAGAAAGCCCGCGCGCCCAGTTGTGGACGCGCCGGACTGCCGAAGCGCCATGCGCACGCCCATGCCCGTTGCGCGGAGCCGCAATAAGTCACAAGCTGCCCGTCCAACGTAAAACTCCTCATCAAACAGGACAATCGGCGGCAAAGAAAAGACTGGAGGGCTGGGAGGGATGCGTAAACGTATGATCGCGCTGTCGGCGCTGGCGGCTATCGCGCTCGCGGGCGGCGCATTCTACGCCAGCCTCGATAAGGAAACCCGGGGCCTGCTCGCTGTCCTGCCGACCAACGCCGACGTCTTGAGCTGGCGGCAGGACCAGCGCGACGCCGCCTTTCGCGCTCTCGACCGGCTGCCGTTTCTGGCCCGCGCCCGCGCCATCCTCCCTTCGCCGCCGCCTTCGCCGCTCCCCCCGGGGGAGCCGCTGACGATCCCCGACATCGACGCCTACATGGCGAACCAGCGCGAAGCGGGCCTCGTCATCGTGCAGGACGGCAAGGTGCGCTTCGAGCGTTACGGTCTCGGGTTCGACGCGGCCGGCCGCTGGACGAGCTTCTCGGTCGCGAAGTCCTTCACCTCGACCCTGGTCGGCGCGGCGATCAACGACGGCGCCATCAAGAGCCTCGACGACAAAGTGAGCGCGTACATCCCCGATCTCAAAGGTTCGGCCTATGACGACGTTTCGGTCCGCCAGTTGCTGACCATGAGTTCGGGCGTGAAATGGAACGAGGACTACGAGGATCCCCGTTCCGACGTCGCCCAGTTCAACGACGCCAAGCCCGATCCCGGGGTCGACGCCACCGTCAGCTACATGCGGAAGCTCCCGCGCGCGCACCCGCCCGGCGAAGTGTGGCACTACAACACCGGCGAGACCAACCTCGTCGGCGTCCTCGTGTCCTCCGCCACCCACAAGACGCTGAGCGAATATTTGCAGGAGAAGATCTGGCGGCCGGGCGGCATGGAAGCCGAGGCGACCTGGCTCCTCAGCAGCACGGGGCACGAGATCGGCGGCTGCTGCCTTCAGGCGGCGACCCGCGACTTCGCCCGGATGGGGCTCGTCGTGCTCGCCAACGGCCATGTCGGCGGCAAGCAGATCGTGCCGCCCGACTGGTTCGCCGAGGCGACCCGAAAGCAGAAAGACATCGGCGAGCCGGGACGCGGCTACGGCTTCCAGTGGTGGACCAACGACGACGGCTCGGTCGAGGCGAAGGGGATTTTCGGGCAGGGGATTTTCATCGATCCCAAGCGCAACCTGGTCATCGCCAGCAACGCCGACTGGACCCGCGCCGACCTCGGCCCCGAACCTGCCGCGCGCGCGGCGTTCTACAGGGAGGTCCAGGCGCTGATCGACGCGGGCAAGTAACGTCGGCGGCTGGTGGGCGGCGACTGGCGCCCGGGCCGCGACCGGCTCCCCTCTCCCACTCTAGGAAGCCGGTTCAGCATCACTTCTCCGGCAGGTTCAGCCGGATATGCAGCTCGCGCAACTGCTTCGGCGTCACCGTGCGCCGGCGCGCCCATCATCAGGTCCTCGGCGCGCTGGTTCATCGGGAACAGCACGACTTCGCGCAGATTCTCCTCGCCCGCGAGCAGCATGACGATGCGGTCGATGCCCGGCGCGATGCCGCCGTGCGGCGGCGCGCCGCATTGGAAGGCGCGGTACATGCCGCCGAATTTCTCGATCAGCACGTCCTCGCCGTAGCCCGCGATCTCGAACGCCTTCTGCATGACGTCGGGGTGGTGGTTGCGGATCGCGCCCGACGACAGTTCGATGCCGTTGCAGACGATGTCGTACTGGAACGCCTTGATCGTCAGCGGGTCCATGGTTCTCGAGCGCCTCGAGGCCGCCCTGCGGCATCGAGAACGGATTGTGGGAGAAGTCGATCTTCTTCTCCTCCTCGTTCCACTCGTACATCGGGAAATCGACGATCCAGCAGAACTCGAACACGTCCTTCTTGCAGACGCCGAGGTCGTTGCCGATGCGGATGCGCGCCGCGCCCGCGAGCTTGGCCGCCTTGTCCGCCTTGTCGCAGGCGAAGAACACGGCGTCGCCGGCCTTGAGGCCGGCCTTCGCGACGAGCGCGCGCTGCGCCTCGGCGCGGCAGGAATTTCGCGATCGGCCCCTTGCCCGTCGAGCGCTTCGCCCTCGCCCTCGAAGATGATGTAGCCGAGGCCCGGCGCGCCCTCGCCCGCGCCCAGTCGTTGAGCTTGTCGAAGAACGAGCGCGGCTGCTTCGCGGCGCCCGGCGCCGGGATCGCGCGCACCACGCCGCCCGCCTTGATCACGCTCCTTGAACGCCTTGAAGGTGACGTCGTCGCGCTCGAACACCTCGGTCACGTCGGCGATCTTGATCGGGTTGCGCAGGTCCGGCTTGTCGACGCCGTATTCGAGCATCGCCTCGGCGTAGGGGATCATCGGGAATTTCTGCGTGACGGGCTTGCCGCGCGCCGAACTCCTCGAACACGCCGCGCAGCACCGGCTCGACCGCCGCGAACACGTCCTCCTGCGTGACGAAGCTCATCTCGATGTCGAGCTGGTAGAACTCGCCGGGGCTGCGGTCGGCGCGCGCGTCCTCGTCGCGGAAGCAGGGCGCGATCTGGAAATAGCGGTCGAAGCCCGCCACCATGATGAGCTGCTTGAACTGCTGCGGCGCCTGCGGCAGCGCGTAGAACTTGCCGGGATGGATGCGCGAGGGCACGAGATAGTCGCGCGCGCCCTCGGGGCTCGAGGCCGTCAGGATCGGCGTCTGGAACTCGAAGAAGCCTTGCGCCTTCATCCGCGCGCGCAGCGAGTCGATCATCTGCCCGCGCAGCATGATGTTTGCGTGCAGCTTCTCGCGCCTGAGGTCGAGGAAGCGGTAGCTGCAGCCGCGTGTCCTCGGGATAGGGCTGGTCGCCGAACACCGGCAGCGGCAGCTCGCCCGCCGGACCCAGCACCTCGATGTCGCGGACATAGACTTCGATCAAGCCCGGTCGGCATGTCAGAGGTTCTCGGTGCCGTCGGGGCGCTTGCGGACCTTTCCGTCGATGCGGACGACGAATTCCGAGCGCAGCTTCTCGGCCTGCCTGAAGGCCGGCGAGTCCGGATCGACCACGCATTGGGTGATCCCGTAATGGTCGCGCAGGTCGATGAACAGCACGCCGCCGTGGTCGCGGATGCGGTGGCACCAGCCGGACAGCCGAACGGCCTCGCCGCTCTCGGCGAGGGCCCGAGAGCGCCGCAGGTATGCGTGCGATAGCGATGCATGAGGAAGTCTGCCTTGATTTTTTTGACCTGAGCGAGGCGCCGTGCCTAGCGGAATTTCGTTTGAGGGGAAAGCGCGAAAGCTCCGGAAACATGCGCTTGCGCCTCTGTCATGCCCGCGATCGCGGGCATGACAACGTTGGCGTACGGAATGGCCGTCCGCCATCAAACTGGCGCAAGGCTCGCTACGCTGTCTTATGCAAGAGAGTCGGAAGGAGAATCGGATGTCTGGAGCATGACGGCTCGTCTTGACCGCCGCGCCGTGCTGGCCGGGCTTGCTGCGCTGCTCAGCGGCTGCGCGACGCAACGCGCGTATTATCCGAACGCGACGCCGCAGGGAGTCGCGGCGGGCGGATATTTCCCCGGCTACGGCCCGATCGAGGACGACGGCCATCAGATCCCGGGGCTCGACGCGTCGACCGTCGACGCCGACCGGCTTCGCCGCCAGGTCCCCTTCGCCGGTCCCTACCGGCCCGGAACGATCGTCGTCGACGTCGCCGACCGGCGCCTCTATCTCGTCCAGCCGGGCGGCGTCGCGATCCGCTACACCGTCGGAGTCGGCCGCGAAGAGGCGCTGAACTTCCGCGGCTCGGCGGTCATCGGGCGCAAGGCGGAGTGGCCGCGCTGGACGCCGACGCCCTGGATGATCAAGACCATGCCGCGCTATGCGGCCTATGCCGGCGGGATGGCCGGCGGCCTCGGCAATCCGCTCGGAGCGCGCGCGCTTTATCTCTATCGCGGCAATCAGGACACCTACTTCCGCCTGCACGGGACGAATGAGCCGGACACGATCGGCACAGCAGTCTCAAGCGGTTGCATCCGACTCTTCAACCACGACATCATCGACCTCTACAACCGCGTGCCGGTCGGCGCGCCGGTGGTGGTCCTGCAGGAGCCCGGGCCGGTGGCGGAGGCGCAGGAGCCGGGGCCGGTGATGCCGGAACGCAACGTCTCATATGGCGCGGAAACCGCGCCCGGTCCCTACAGCGCGGAAGCCGGACCGGGTCCCTACGGCGAAGGTCCACCGTACGGAGCATGGTCGGGCGGACAAGGGCCTTGGCCGGACGGGTCCGGGACCTGGCAAGAGTCGCCGGGACCGCAAGGGCCTTGGCAGTAGGGCGAACAGGTGGGCGCGGACCGGCCTCCGATCGCCGGCCGAGGGCTCGCCCGCCCTCACCCCATCCCGCCGCAGCAGCCCGCGGTAGCATTGTCTTGACGCCCGGACCGGTACGTTCTATTTTTGTTCCAGGGTTGGTTGTGGAGAACACGCGACATGCCCTGCGCTTCGGAAGGCGTTACCGCCCGCGTCGTCCGGCGGTCGGTGTGGTTTGGGATCTGCGCAAGGCGTATGCGCTTACCGGCCAAGCCGCCTTTCCCGGCCCTCGATCAGCCTCGGCCTCGACGGTCGCGGAACCGAAGCGCGCCGCAAGTGCTTGGAAAGTCTGGATCCGGGAGCCAAAGCGACAAAACGCGATAAGCAATTGCGCCGCGATAGCCGGCTCCGCCCTGGAGAGGGAGCGCACCTCAGGCCCTGAATCCCCGCCTGGCCTCCCGAGGCTTCGAAAGTCCCGCGAGTATGCGCAAGGACAGCCGGCGGTCGACGCCCGGAAAATCTGTTGCAAGGTCTTGAAAACATTGTTTTCGCGCCCGGAAACCGCCGACCCGGCCGCCGCCGTCCATTTACGGCGCCGCCTGACCCGCGTAGGCTTTGTCCTCTGACGCCTCGCCCGGAAACAGCCATGATCGCTTCGCCCGCCTCCGCATCGCCAGAACTCGTCCGCCGCGAGGACGACGCCGGCGTCGTCACGCTGACCCTGTCGCAAGCCCAGAACCGCAACGCGCTCGGCCTCGCCATGATCGACACGCTGATCGTGGCCTTCGCCGACATCGCCAAGGAGCCTTCCGCGCGGGTCGTCGTCGTCGCCGGGCGAAGGGCCGGCGCTCAGCGCCGGCCACGACCTTCGAGAAATCCAGGCCCATCGCAACGACCCCGACCAGGGCCAGGCGTTCAACGAACTGATCATGACCCGCTGCGCCACGCTGATGCAGGCGATCGTCGCCCTGCCGAAGCCGGTGATCGCGGCGGTCGAGGGGGTGGCGACGGCGGCGGGCTGCCAGCTCGTCGCCTCCTGCGATCTCGCCATCGCCGGCGAAGCGGCGCGCTTCGCCCTGCCCGGCGTCAATATCGGGCTCTTCTGCTCCTCGCCGCTCGTCGCCGTCGGGCGGGCGATTTCCCGCAAGCACGCCATGGAGATGGCGCTGACCGGCAAGCTCTACAGCGCCGCCGAGGCCGAGCGCATGGGGCTCGTCAACCGCGTCGTCCCCGAGGGCCAGGCGCTCGCCGAGGCGAAGGCTCTGGCGGCCGCCATCGCGTCGCGCTCGGCCCCGACGCTGGCGATCGGCAAGCGCGCCTTCAACGAACAGATCGAGGCGCCGCTTGCGCGTCGCCTATGCGCTCGCCGCCAAGGCGATGGTCGAGAATCTCGCCGAGCCCGACTCCGCGCGAAGGGATCGCGGCCTTCCTCGAGAAGCGGCCGCCGCGCTGGGGCGCCTGACATGGCGGCGATCGACGGCCTCGACGACGCGGAGATCCGCGACATTCTGACGAGCGTCCGCCGGATCGCCGTCGTCGGCGCCTCGCCCAATCCGGCGCGTCCGTCCAACGGGGTGCTCGGGGTCCTGATCGATCGCGGCTACGAGACCTATCCGGTCAATCCCGGCCATGCCGGCGCGCGGATCCGCGGCCGGCCGGCGCTCGCCCGTCTCGCGGACGCGCCCGTCGCCATCGACATGGTCGACGTGTTCCGCAATTCGGCCGCGGCGGCCGATGCGGTCGACGACGCGCTGGCTCTCGATCCCCCGCCCCGGGTGATCTGGATGCAGCTCGGCGTGATCAACGAGGCCGCCGCCGAGCGCGCCCGCGCGCGAGGCGTGACCGTCGTCATGAACCGCTGCCCGGCGATCGAACTCCGCCGCCTCGGCGTGTCCGGTCCCGTTCCGCCCCACAGTTGACGCCGGTTTTTGAGCCAGATCAATGCGCCGCGAGGATCGGGGCGGGCAATGCCTTGACGCGGACCGCCAAAGCGTCAGGCGCTGGCTCTTGGGGTGGTCGGCGAGAAAACCGACCGGTGGTCCCAGGGCGGCCCGACTGCCTTCTAGCGAGGCGGCGGGCTTCCCGCCGCTTTCGCGCGGCGGGTTTGCGACGGCCGGCGCGGGGCAAAACCGCGCTCGTGGGGCGCCGGCCGTCGCGACGCCCCCAGCATAGCATGCGACCAAAAACTCGTTCGGCGCCTGTAGCCATCGCCGCCGCGGTGTGCTACTAAAGTGCAACGTCACCGCCGTGCAAAAAAAGGGCGGGATGCGGGAGGCGGGGACCGCCGCGAGAGGGAGGGCCCTTTGCAATATTTATGATTTTGAAGTTCTTCAGGGCGACGACGTGATCGTCGCCGAGCGGTCGGTTGCTCTGTCGGACTCGCGCGCCGCCTGGCCGAAAATCATCGGGATGGCGAAGACGCTGGACGCGCCCGGATGCCGCATCCGCGTGCGCGAGCAGCAGGGCGACACCATCATCCTGATCGGCGCGACCGCCGCGCGCCGCTACCCCGCCCCGTCTGCGCCGCGCTGATATTACTCCCTCGGCGCCGCGCTGTCCCGGCGGTGTCCGCCTCAGTGCGGAAGCTTGTCGGCGATCACCTCGACCCGGACGATCTCCAGCTGATTGGCGAACAGTTCGGGCGCCATCTCCACCAGCGTCGCCGCGACCTTCCCTTTGAGATGGGCTTCGCGGCCGCTTGCGTTGGCGAAGGCGTCGAAGATGGCGAAAGTGCTCGGGCCAAGACGGAGGGCGAACCAGGCGTCGGTATCCCGCTCCTCCAGGACAAGCGACCGCGCGTCCTTCAGGAAAGCCTCGACCTCATGCTCCTTGCCGGGCTTGGCTTCGAGACGGACGTAAAGCGCCAGCGCAGTCATGAGATGCTCCTCTCGTCCCCGCGACACCTTGAGGCTGGACTGCGCCAGTACGATGGCGGAGGCCGCGGCCCGCCGGCCGCCTAAATGCAGCGCCCGCCGTCCACCTCGAGCACCACGCCGGTCAGGAACGCCGCCTCGTCGCTGGCAAGATAGAGCGCCGCCGCGCCGATGTCGGCGGGGGTCGAGAACCGGCCGAGCGGGCACGGTCGCCTTGAAGGCCGCGCGCTTCTCGGGCGTGTCCTCGCCCATGAACATGGCCAGCAGCGGCGTCTCGCCGGCGACCGGGCGCGAGCGCGCAGACCCGGATCTTGTCGGGGGCGAGTTCGACCGCCATCGACTTCGTCATCACGTGCACGGCGCCCTTGGAGGCGTTGTAGACCGCGAGGCCGGGCCGCGGCCGAAGCGCCGCGGTCGAGCCGACGTTGATGAAGACGCCGCCGCCTTTCTCGCGCATGTGGGGCACGAAGGCCTGGGCGGTGAGCAGGAGCGACTTCACGTTGACCGCGAAGATGCGGTCGAACTCCGCCTCCTCGACCTCCATGAGCGGCTTGTTGCGATGGGTGGTGCCGGCGTTGTTGACCACGATGTCGACCCGGCCGAACGCCTCGATTGTCTCCCTCGCCGCCCGCGCGACGTCCTCGCGCTTCGACACGTCGGCGGTTATGGCGATGGCGGCGGGACCGAGCCGTTTCGCGGCGGCCTCGGCGATCTCGGCCTTGACGTCGAGGCAGGCGACCCGCGCCCCCTCGCGCACGAAGGTCTCGGCGATGCCGTAGCCGAACCCCTGCCCCGCGCCCGTCACCAGCGCGGTCTTGCCCTTCAGCCGCATGGGCTCCCTCCCTTCCGGCGCCGCGCTCAGCTCGCCTTCTTGCGCTCCTCGATGATCGCATCGTCGATGGCTTTGGCGCGGATCGCGGCGGGGCGGCCGCTGATCAAGGCCCAGTAGCGCTCGAACGCCGGGCGGCGGTCGATCCCCTTGAACGCCATGCCCCAGCCGATCTGGGAGCCGACATAGACGTCGGCGGCGGTGAAGCGGTCGCCGGCGATGTATTCTGTGCGGTAGAGCGCGCCCTCGAGCGCGGCCAGCGTCCGCTCCAGATTGCCGTAGCCGACCATGACTTCCCGATCCTGCGGGATCTCGAAGCCGAGCGCCTTGTCGGTCACCGCCGCCTCGACGCGGCCGGCGGCGAAGAACAGCCAGCGGTAATAGGGGCCGCGCTCGCGCGAGCCGGGCGGCGGCGCGAGGCCGGCCTCCGGGAAGGCGTCGGCCAGATAGGCGCAGATGGCGGCGGCCTCGGTGACGACCGTGTCGCCGTGGCGGATCGCCGGCACCTTGCCCATCGGATTGATCGCCAGATACTCGGGCGCTCTTCATCGAATGCCCGAATTCCAGGATCTTCGTCTCGTAGGGCTGGCCGACCTCCTCCAGCATCCACCGGACGATGCGGGCGCGGGACATGGGGTGGGTGTAGAAGACCAGTTCGTCGCTCATGCGTTCGCCTCTCCGCCCCTGCCCGATACGCTTCGCCCGGCGCCTGTGATAAATCAATGACGAAAAGGCGACGCCCGCCTTCCCTACAGGACCTGGAACGCTCATGCGCATCGAAACCGACGTCAAGCTGGATTTCAAGGACGTTCTGATCCGGCCCAAGCGCTCGACCCTCAACACCCGCTCCGCCGTCGACGTCAGCCGGGCGTTCCGCTTCATCCACACGGGATCGGAGTGGAAGGGATTTCCGCTCATCGCCGCCAACATGGACGTGACCGGGACGATGGCGATGGCCCGGGCGCTCGGTAAACATGGGGCGCTGACCGCGCTTCACAAGCACTATCCGGAGGACGAGCTCGTCCGATTCTTCGACGGGCCGGACGGCGCGCACGCCTTCTACTCCCTGGGCACGACGGCGGCCGACCTGAAGAAGCTCGCGGTGGTGGCGAAGGCGCGCGCGGATCCGGCTGATCTGCCTCGACGTCGCCAACGGCTACGCCGAAAAATTCCTCGAAGTCGTCAAGCGCGTCCGGGACGACCATCCCGGAGGCGGTCATCATGGCGGGCAACGTGGTCACCGGCGACATGTCCGAGGCGCTGGTCATCGCCGGCGCCGACATCGTCAAGATCGGCATCGGGCCGGGGTCGGTCTGCACCACGCGGCGGGTGACCGGCGTCGGCTATCCGCAGCTCTCGGCGATCATCGAATGCGCCGACGCCGCGCACGGCCTGAAAGGCTGGGTCTGCGCCGACGGCGGCTGCACGGTTCCCGGCGACATCGCCAAGGCCTACGGCGCCGGGGCGGATTTCGTCATGCTCGGCGGCATGCTCGCCGGCCACGACGAATGCGCCGGCGACGTCCGCTACGAGACGCGCGACGGCGAGAAGGTCGCCGGTCGGCATGACCTTCTACGGCATGTCGTCCGAGACGGCGATGAAGAAATACGCCGGCGGCGTCGCCCATTACCGCGCCGCGGAGGGCAAGACGGTCGAGACGCCCTACCGCGGGCCGGTCGAGGGCACGATGGGCGAGATCATGGGCGGGGTGCGCTCGATGATGACCTACATCGGCGCGGCGCATCTGAAGGAGGTGTCCAAGCGGACGACCTTCGTCCGCGTCACCGCGCAGACGAACGACGTGTTCGGCGGCTAGGGCGCTTTTCCGCGTTCAACAGGCCGTGACGCCATTGAGGGTCATCCGTATGTTCGGGCGCCGCCAACCGGGCCGGAGTGAGAACCATCGGCATGTCCCCGAGCGCCGCCTCGGCAGCCTCGTCGAGGCCGGGCGCGAATTCAATCTTTTCGGGGGTTTGCGGAGGATTTTCCGGGCGGCCGTCGAGAGCGAGGACGAGCTGGGCGCGGGAGACTCTCCAGGTCGTTGGTTGCGCGCGGGGATCGCAGCATCCTCATGCCCAAGCTGCAAGGTGTGGACCTCGCGCCCACCGGCTGTCGCCAACCTCTGCTGATCCCGCCCGCTAATTAGTTCTACTGTGTCACAAGCGCTGGTTGAAGTTCCTGCGTCGTGAGACGGCTTGGCAGCATGGGCATCGATAGAGGGATTTGGCTAGGGCGATCGTCAGTCGCTTGCGCATCGTCGCGATCGAGTTGGGCACGTGGCGCTCGGGACGGATCGGCGGCGCGCGCGGATCGGGGACGGCCGGGAAAGGCAGGTTTTTCGCGGCGCCAGCGGGCTGAGGGGGGAAAAGCCGATCTCTCGAGGATCAGGAACCCGTAGGCTGCGATGCAGAGGCTGGCGTGATGATGGAATCCCCGCCAGCCTCGCCCCTCGAAGTGAGCGAGGCCGAGTTCGCTCTTCAATTCCTCGTAGTCGCGTTCGATGCGCCAGCGCAGCTTGATGACGTCGACGAGAACCGCGAGCGGCGTGTCCTCGGGCAGGGTCGAGAGCGAGTATTTCGTAGGCTCAGCCTCGCCCTCCGGCCGTTCGACGACAAGCCATTCGACGGGATGGGGCTCCGTGCGTTTGTGGTCGCGCGACGCCGGTCGGACCCGCACGACGGCGAAGCGCGACGACAAAGGCTCATTGGAGCCTTCTCGCCAGCGCGCCTTGCCCAGCATCGCCCCGTCCGACCACGCCGACTGCCCGACGAAGTGCAACAGCGACTGATGCTCCGCCGCGACGCGCGCCGGAGCGACGATCGCCGCCATCGGTTCGACGCTCTTGCGCTCGCCGGGCAGCAGCAAGCCGGTGCAATAATCCATCAACGGGACCGCCCGGTCCGCGTGCCCGAGCACGCCCGCAAGACTGTCAACGTAAGCCGCAAACCGCGCCTCGCTCTCCCGTCCCGCCCAGTCCACCTTCGCCGCCCTCGCCAACAAAACGAATCGGCAAAATATCAGAGACTTACACCCGGCGAATTTGCGGAATGGGGCTGTACTCAGGCTTGTGACTTAGTAGAATTAGGAGGCCCCGGATTTTACGAACAGGGCCTGATCCGAGAGCATGAACAAGTAGATGCCGGCTCCAACCAATGCGACGACCGCGGCGGCCGCCATGGGTATCGCCCAGGAACCGGTCGCCTGGAGGAGGAATCCGACGATGATCGGCGCCAGCAGACCCCCTATATTGCCAAAGCAATTCTCGATTGCCGCCACGACGCCTTCATGGTGGAGCGGAGAAACCTCTGCATTCGCCGCCCAAACGACGCTGTTGGTGAGAAAGATGCCGAACACCGCTACCGAGAGGCATGCGATCGCCGCGGCCAGCGAGTTGACGTAGGCCGTCAGCAGGCAAACCATCGCGAGCACCATGCCGACGACAAGAAACACTTTCCGCGCCCTGACGATCGGCCAGCCTCGCTTGATCAGGATGTCGGACCCTCGGCCGCCCACGACCACGCCGAGAAGGCCGAACAGCCAGGGGATAGAGCCGTAGATGCCGGTGTTGAGCGCGGTGAGGTGATGCTGTTGGATCAAATAGGTCGGCAGCCAGCTGATGAGAAAGTAGAGGTTGAACAGCATCGCCGCGTGTCCGAGCGATAGTCCCAGGATATTGCGGTTGGACAACAATTGTTTCCAGCTCGGCCGGGCGCCGGTGTCCCCGCGGCTGGTCTTGGCGATATTCTCCGCCAGGAAACGGCGCTCCGCCTCGTTCGCTCCCGGATGGTCTTCAGGGTTCCGATAATAGAGGATCCAGACGATCGCCCAGACGATTGCAATGGCGCCTGTGACGACGAATATCGCGCGCCAGCCGAACGCCCAGAGCAGCCAACCGACGAAAGGCGAACTGACAAATACGCCGATGGGAATGCCGGCGACGCCGCCGATGGCGGCGGCAAGACCGCGCTCCTGATCAGCGACCCAGATCCCCATGACTTTGGTGGTCGCAGGAAACGCCGGCCCTTCGCCGATGCCAAGCAGGACGCGCCAGCCGACGAGGGAGCCGAGACCGGTCGAGGTCGCGGTCAGCATCGTGGCGCCGCCCCATACAACAGCGGCAGCGCCATAGAGCCAACGGACGCCAATCCGATCGAGCGCGACGCCCAGCGGGATTTGGACAAGAAAATACGTCCAGAGGAATGCCGACAGAACAACGCCCATTTCCGCCGGACCGATATTGAACTGCTGCATGAACGTCGGCGCGACATACGAGAGATTAACGCGGTCCGTGTAATTTATAATGATCGCAACCAGCAAGAGCGCGACAATGCGCCATCTTATATTTGTCATCGCTGTGTTCCCTCAACGAGGGTTGTCGAGTCGCTTCCGGTGCGCCTTGGCCGGATCGCGAGGTTCGCATACGTCGGCTTACCACCATCGCGGCCCGATGGCAGCCGAGATCCAGGAAAAACCTCTCCGCTCTTATAGCGTTAGTTGTTGGTACACGCCGTGGCCGAGTGCCGATAGCATCCAGCTTTGTGGATTGATGGGTTCGGCAGAGGCTTCGAGCGCTCGGCGCCAGCCCAGATAGTTGGGCAGGTTTCTCGTGGCGACGCCGTGGAAGCGGCGCAGCCACTCCTTGAGACGCGAGTGGTAGGCATTGACGTTGTTGATGTGGATATCGGGCGCGCCGGGCAGCGGCTTTCCCGGGGCAGGGACCACGCGGACGGGAATTTTGGCGCGTCGCGCGAAAGCCCGCAAAGGGCGTCCACCGTCGCAGACCAGCAGGTTGGCTGGCGACATGGCGCTCGAGAGCGCCTGGGTTATGCACAGGGCCGTGTCCTCGGGCAGGACGGCGTCGGTCGTGGCGCCGGAACGGTCGCGGGCCACGAGAACGGGGATGTTGTCGGAAAAGGCGCCGGGATGTCTCGCCTTGCCGCCGCGCTTGCGGGCTTTGCGCGCCAGACCCGAGCGCCGGCCTTTGAACGATTCGAGGATGAAGGTTTCGTCCGCTTCCACAATCCCCTGCAAAATCTGCGGCTTGTCCAGCGCCGGGGCGCTCAGGAACCGATGCCGCCACCGATAGGCCGTGGTCGGGTGGACGCCGCAGCGCTCAGCCGCCTTCGCGAGGCTGACGCCCTCGATCATCGCCTGCGCCTGGTCAAGCCAGCGGTCCTTCTTGCGCAACCGGGCCATCGCCGTCCCGGTCGCGGCGTTGAAGGTGCGCCCGCACGACTTGCAGCGATACCTCGGCAACCCATGCGATCGACCCCAGCCGATCATCTCTTCGGCGCCGCAATGCGCGCAGCCGAGGCGATCGACCTTCTGCTCGCCAATCGCCGCCAACTCGTCCCGCTCGGCCCTCGAAGCCTTTCGTTCGCCCTTTCCAGTCGACGACGCCGGATCGGGCCGAACCTCGGAAGACGGAGGGGCGCCGGTTTCACCGGGTCGCCGCGCAAATTCCCAAAGTTCGGCGAGCGCCAGCGCAATCTGCGCGCCGCTCAACCGTCCCATCCCCGAAAGCCAACCGGCAAACTCGCCCGTATCCATCGCCAATCCCCTTCGCTTTCGGACAGATGCTCCGCTCCTTACCACATACCAACAGCTAACGCTATAAGAGCGAACCTCTCTCCTTGATCCATTGGAGAACAGGGTGGGAGCGTTATGCAGTTACAGGGACCCACGGCCCGAGACGCCCGCTTCCGTGCAATCCGTCCGTAGCCCTACGGCCGGTTTCCGGGGCGTCCTCCGCCGTAGCGGCGCTCTTTCCGGACTTCGACCGGGACGCGCGCCGCGGGCCGCGCCTACGGGGTTTGCGGGTAAAGCGTGTCCGCCCGCTCCTCGAACGCGCCGGCGAACTTGCGGAACGCCTCGTCGAACATCGCCGCCCATCAGCGCGCCGAGCGTGCGGCTGCGGAATTCGTAGTCGATGAAGAAGGTGACGACCGACCGCCCGCGGCTCCGGCTCGTCGCGAAAGGTCCAGATGTTCTCGAGATGGCGGAACGGCCCGTCGATGTATTCGACCACCACCCGAAGCCGCGGCTTGTCGAGCAGGACGCGGCTCGTGAAGGTCTCGCGGATCATCTTGTAGCCGACCGACATTTCGGCGAGAGCGTCTCGCGCCCCTGCGCGTCGGGGCGCCGGCTGCGCACCCGCAACGCCGTTGCACAGCGGCACGAATTCCGGATAGCGCTCGACGTCGGCGACGAGGTCGAACATCTGGTCGGACCGGTGCCGGACGCGGCGCTCGTTGCGGAAGGACGGCACGCCCTGAGGCCTCCGAAGGCCGCCGCGTCTGGCGGACTTACGGCTTCGGCGCGGCGCGGAGCGCGGCGCGGCGCGGCGGGGCCGCCGGCGCGGCCGGCGCGCTCGACTGGCCCTGCAGCTGCTTCAGCTGGTCGAGAATGTTGCCCGGACTGACCGGCTGGGGCGCCTGCTGGCTCGCCGGGGCGGCCGGTCCCCTGCAGGATCGAATGCGGCGTGCGGCTCCAGCCGGCGATGATCGACATCAGGATCGAGGTGGCGAAGAACAGCGTCGCCGAGGATGGCGGTCGCGCGCGACAGCGCGTTCGCCTGGCCCCGCCCGGTCATGAAGTTGCCGGAGCCGCCGCCCGACCCGAGCACGCCGCCCTCGGAGCGCTGCAGCAGGACGACCGCGACCAGCGCGATCACGATCAGAATATGAATGACGATCAGGACGGATTGCATGGGATAGGCTCTAACGACGAAAGCGCCGGCCGCGAAGGCCGGCGCTCATGAAAGTTGGCGCGCTCCTATCACGGCGCAAGGGGCGCGTCCATCGCGTCGATTGCGCGCCGCGCTCAGCGATAGGCGGCGGCGATCGCCAGGAAATCGGCGGCCTTGAGGCTCGCGCCGCCGACCAGCGCGCCGTCGACGTTGTCGATGCCCAGAAGTTCCTTGGCGTTGCCGGGCTTGACCGAGCCGCCGTAGAGGATGCGCACCTTGGCGCCCGCGGCGCCGTAGATTTCGCCGAGCAGCGTCCGGATCGCCTTGTGCACTTCGGCGACGTCCGCGGGCGTCGGCGTGAGCCCCGTGCCGATCGCCCAGACCGGCTCGTAGGCGACGACGACCGTGTCCGGCCCGCCGTCGGGCGGCAGCGAGCCGCGGACCTGGCGCGAAACGACGGCGATCGCATCGCCCGCTTCGCGCTCGGCGCGCGTCTCGCCGACGCAGACGATCGCGACGAGCCCGGCCTTCAGCGCCGCCTCGGCCTTGGCGCGCACTTCGGCGTCGGTCTCGTGATGATAGGTGCGGCGCTCGGAATGGCCGACGATGACGTAGGTCGCGCCGAGGTCCTTGAGCATCGCGGCGGACATGTCGCCGGTGTAGGCGCCGCTCGCGTGCGGGCTGCAGTCCTGCCCGCCGAAGCGTCACCGGGCCGCCCTTGAGCTTCGCGGCGGCGGCGCGCGATCAGCGTGAACGGCGGGCAGACCGCGAGTTCGGCGGCGCCCGCTTCCCCGGCGTCGACCGCCTTGCGCATCGCCTCGATCTCGGGCAAGCGACGCCGTAAGGCCGTTCATTTTCCAGTTGCCGGCGACGAGCGGGCGGACGTCGGGGGTCATGGACTTCGTCTCCTCGGATTGGCTCGCGCGCGGTTGTTACCATCCATCGCCGAAACGCCTATGCAAAGCGGCCGGCTGCGGCTAATAGGCGCGGCTCGAAGCGACGATCTGAAGAGGCGAAGGCGTCGCAATGCTCGAATCGATGCGCAACGCGGCCCAGGGCGTGGTCGGCAAGGCGATCATGACCGTGGTGATGGGGCTCATCATCGTCAGCTTCGTCATCTGGGGCGTCGGCGACATGCTGCGCGGCTTCACCGCCTCGAACGTCGCCTCGGTCGGCGGCGCCAAGATCTCCGTCGCAGGATTTCCGCTACGAGTTCCAGCGCACGCTGCAGCAGTACCAGCGCCGGCTGCGCCAGCCGTTCACCACCGAGCAGGCCCGCGCCGATCGGCCTCGACCGTCAGGTGCTGCAGCGGATGATCAGCGAGGCGGCGATCGACGAGGAGGCGCGCAAGCTCGGCCTCGACGTCTCCGACGACGCGCTGCGCGGGATGATCACGGCGAACCCGGATTTCCAGGACAAGTCCGGCGCCTTCGACCCGCAGAAGTTCGCCGTCGCTGCTGCGCGACAACGACCTGAACGAGCGCCTCTACGTCGCCGAGCTGCAAGAAGAACGCGCTGCGCCAGTTCATCATCGCCGCGCTCGCGACCGGCGTCGCGGCGCCGAAGGCGATGGTCGACGGCGGAGGCCGACTACGACGGGCAGACGCGCTCGGCCGACATGTTCGTCCTGCCCGCTTCCGCCGCCGGCGACATTCCCGCGCCGTCGGACGACGCGCTGAAGGCCTATTTCAACGATCGCAAGTCGAGCTACCGCGCGCCCGAGTACCGCGCGATCGACGTCGTGGCGCTCGAGCCGGAGACGCTCGCCAATCCCGCCGAGGTCAGCGACGCGGACGCCGAGGCGGCCTACGCCAGGGTCGCCGGCAAGGACCCGAAGTTCGGCGCGCCGGAAAAGCGCGACCTCGAGCAGATCCTGTTCCCCAATCGAGGCCGAGGCCGACGCGGCGGAGGCCAAGATCAAGGCCGGCGCGAGCTTCGACGACATCGTCAAGGCGCGCAACCTCAAGCCCGAGGACGTCGAGCTCGGCCCGACGGCCAAGGACGCGATCATCGACCCGGCCGAGGCCGACGCCGTGTTCGCCCTGCCCGCAGGCGGCGTCAGCGGCGTCCTCACGAGCCAGTTCGGCCCGGTCATCGTCCGGGTGAAGAGCATCACGCCGTCGACGGTGAAGCCGTTCGCCGAGGTCGCCGACGACATCAAGCGGCAGGATCTCGGCGGCCCGCGCCGGCGACAAGATCCAGGCCCTGCACGACAAGATCGAGGACCTGCGCGTGTCCGGCAAGCCGCTCGCCGAGGCCGCCAAGGAGGCGGGCCTGACGACGCATGTCGGTCGCCGGCGGTCGACGCGCAGGGCAAGGATCCGAGCGGCAAGGCGGTCGCGCTGCCCGACGCGCGCCGAACTCCTGCGCGCGGCCTTCGCCTCCGACGTCGGGCTGGACGAGGCGCCGATCGCCACCAAGGACGGCGGCTTCGTCTGGTTCGCGGTCACCAAGGTCGAGCCGTCGCACGACCGCACGTTCGAGGAGGCGCAAGCCGCAGGTCGAGGCGCAGTGGCGGGCCGAGCAGGTCGACAAGGCGCTTGCCGCCAAGGCGGACGATCTCGTCAAGCAATTGCGCGACGGCGCGAGCGTCGCCGACGTCGCCAAAAGCGTCGGCGCGCCGAGTCGAAGACCGTCGCCGACATCCATCGCGACGAGCAAGGCGAGCCTGCCCGAAGCCGGTGGTCGCCGCGATCTTCCGCGAGCCGGCCGACGGCGTCGGCTCCGCCGCGACGCCCGACGGGCGGGCGGTGTTCAAGATCACCGCGGACACGACGCCGCCGGTCGACTTCGCTCGATCCGCGCGTCAAGGCGATGGCCCAGCAGCTCGACGAGCGCGACCCGCGAGAGCCTGATCGATCAGTATGTCGCGGCGCTGCGCCGCTCGCTCGGCGTGACCGTCAACCCGGCCGTCCTGCAATCCGCCGAGGGCGGCTGACGCCGATGACGCATGATCCCCGACTACGAAGCCTTCGAACGCGCCTATCGGCGCGGGCGAGGCGACGGTCGCGGTGACGACGCTGGTCGCCGACCTCGAGACGCCGGTCTCGGCCTATCTCAAGCTCGCGCGCGGCCGCGCCGGCAACATGTTCCTGCTCGAATCCGTCGAGGGCGGCGCGCAGCGCGGCCGCTATTCGATGATCGGCCTCGATCCCGACCTCGTCTTCCGCTCGACCGGCGAGCGCGCCGAGATCAACCGCACGCGCGCTCAGCGACCCGGACGCCTTCGTCCCCTGTCCCCGGCGATCCGCTCGACGGCGCTGCGGGCGCTGCTCGACGAATCGCGCATCGACGCTGCCGCCGGGCCTGCCGCCGATGTCGGCCGGCGTGTTCGGCTATCTCGGCTACGACATGGTGCGCCGGATGGAGCGGCTCGCCGCCGGCCAAGCCCGACCCGATCGGCGTGCCCGGACATGCTGCTGATCCGGCCGACCGTGATGGTGGTGTTCGACGCGGCGCGCGACGAGATGGCGATCGTGACGCCGATCCGCCCGGCGCCGGGCGTCTCGGCGAGGGCCGCGCACGAGAGCGGCGCAGGCGCGGCTCGACGCGGTGGTCGCGGCGCTCGAGGCGCCGCTCGACCACGGCGCCGGCGAGGCGGCCGACCCGCTCGTCGCGGCGGGCGAAGCGGTCTCCAACACGACCGAGGCCGAATACAAGGCGATGGTCGCGCAGGGCGAAGGACTACATCGCCGCCGGCGACGCCTTCCAGATCGTGCTGTCGCAGCGCTTCACGAGCCGCTTCGACCTGCCGGCCTTCTCGCTCTACCGGGCGCTGAGGCGGGTCAACCCGTCGCCCTATCTCTGCTACCTCGACTTCGGCGGCTTCCAGATCGTCGTGCTCGAGCCCGGAGATCCTGGTGCGCGTGCGCGACGGCAAGGTGGTCATCCGGCCGATCGCCGGCACGCGGCCGCGCGGCAAGAGCCCGAGCGAGGACGCGGCGCTGGAGGCGGAGCTGCTCGCCGATCCGAAGGAGCGCGCCGAGCACCTGATGCTGCTCGACCTCGGCCGCAACGACGTCGGCCGGGTCGCGAAGATCGGCACGGTCAAGGTGACCGACAGCTTCTTCATCGAGCGCTACAGCCACGTCATGCACATCGTCTCCAACGTCGAGGGCGCGCTGCGCGACGACGTCGACGCGGTCGACGCGCTCGCCGCCGGCTTCCCCGCCGGCACCGTGTCGGGCGCGCCGAAAGTGCGGGCGATGCAGATCATCGACGAACTCGAGAAGGACAAGCGCGGCATCTACGCCGGCTGCATCGGCTATTTCGGCGCGGGCGGCGAGATGGACACCTGCATCGTGCTGCGCGCCTCGGTGGTGAAGGACGGGCTGATGCACGTCCAGGCGGGCGCCGGCATCGTCTACGATTCCTCGCCCGCCGCCGAGCAGACCGAATGCGTCAACAAGGCGCGCGCCCTGTTCCGCGCGGCGGAGGAGGCGGTGCGGTTCGCGGCGCGGGGCAAGCGCGGGCAGTAGCGACCGGACGGCGGAGCGCGGTTTTCTGTCCGGTCTCGAACAATTTCAAGCACTTATGGTGCGTTTGAGGTCAAACTCGATCGAGATGATAAATGATTTCAAAGGGTTACGGCGAAGTTCGTGGCGCGGCGCGAGGAACCCGGCTCCCACGCCTCGCGCGAGGCATGGCCGTCGAGGTGGGCAATTCGACAAAGAAGCGAACGGCCTCCGACGCCCGCCATTGTCGTGAAGCGCACCCTGATGTGAACTCGCGAGGGCGTGAATTGACGTATAAGGCGGAGGTCGTCCGCCCAAAATCGCGAGCATGAAGCCGCCAGTCGCACCGCCAGCCCAATCGCCCGAGCCCGAGACCGACCGAGGCTCGGCGCTGGCGATCGACCTGGACGCGTTCATCCCGTCGGCCTTGACCAATCTCGCCCAGAAGATCACGTCGACCGCCTCGGCGGCCTACCGCCCGCGGTTCGGCGTCGGCATCACCGACTGGCAAATCATCGCGCTGCTCGGCGCCGAACCCTGGATCGCGCCGGTCCGGATCTGCGAGGCGACCGGGCTCGACAAGGCCGCCGTCAGCCGCAGTCTCCGCGGTCTTTTGAAGGCGGGGCTGGTCGAAGCGCGCGCCGAGGAGCCGAGCCGCCGCCGCCTGCCGGTCGCGCTGACGGCGAAGGGCCTCGCGGTGCACGACAGGATCCTCATGGTCGCGCTCAAGCGGCAGGAGCAGCTTCTCGCCGACTTTTCGTCCGCGGAACGCGACCAACTCCGGGACTTCATCGCCCGGATGCGGCGCAGGGTCGAGTCGATCAAGACCGAGGTCTGAACTTTCCGCCTTTGGGTTTGTGCGCCTTCAATGCACCCGCCGGTCCGATCCCTCCCAGAACGGCTTGCGAAGCTCGCGCTTGAGGATCTTGCCCGCGCCGGAAAGCGGCAGCGGGTCGTCCTGGATCGCGACGCTGCGCGGGCACTTGTAGTGGGCGATGCGCGCGCGGCAGAACGCGATGATCTCCTCCTCGCTGACCACGGCGCCGGGCTTGCCGCATGACGACGGCGTGCACCGCCTCGCCCCAGCGCGCGTCCGGGACGCCGATCACCGCGCATTGCGCGACCGCCGGATGCTGCGCGACGCAGTTCTCGACCTCGGCCGAATAGACGTTCTCGCCGCCGGTGACGATCATGTCCTTGATGCGGTCGACGATATAGACGTAGCCGTCCTCGTCCATGTAGCCGCCGTCGCCGGTGTGCATCCAGCCGTCGACGATCGCCTTGCTTCGTCTCTTCCGGCCGCTCCCAATAGCCCATCATGACAATGTCGCCGCGCGCGACGATCTCGCCGACTTCGCGCGGCGGCAGGGGTTTGCCGAGCGGATCGACGATCCGCACCTCGACCATCGGCATCGGCCGGCCGCCCGAGCGGTGGCGACCCTTGGCGCGGCCCTCGCCGATGTGGTCCTTCCACTCGAGCGCGGTCGCGACCGGCGACAGCTCGGTCATGCCGTAGGCCTGGAAGAACTCGACGTGCGGCAGCGCCTTGATCGCGCGATCCAGCACGGCCTCGCTGATCGGCGACGCGCCGTAGATCGACGACGCCTGCAGCGAGGTGAGGTCGAACTGGTCGAGGCCCGGCTGATCGACGAACATCTGGATCATGGTCGGGACGAGCAGGACGGTCTGGTGACGCGATGCCGCTCGATCGCGCGCGCCACGCCTTCGGGGGAGAACGCGCGGATGATCGCGTTGCGAGCCGCCCGATCAGGAAGGCGAGATACATCGCGCCGGCGTTGGCGAGATGAAACATCGGCGCGGCGTGCAGGTAGCAGCGGTGGACCTCCTCCGTGCTGACCGCGAGCGCGTTGCGCGCGCTGGCCAGCAGGTTGCGATGGCTCAGCATCACGCCCTTGGAGCGGCCGGTGGTGCCGCCGGTGTAGAAGATGCCGGCAAGGTCGGTTTCCGGCGCCTCCACGTCCGGGATCGGCGCGGCGCCGGCGATGAGGTCCTCGTAGTCGTGGGCGCCTTTCGGCCGCGCATCCCTCGCGTCGTCTGCGTAGACGAGCGGGAGTCGTCGGAGACTGGCCGGCCATCGCCTCGCCGATGCTTGGCGAAGGCGGCGTCGACAACGAGGATCCTCGGCCGGCAGTCGGCGAGGCAGGCCTCGTTTTCGGCCGCGCTCCAGCGGATGTTGAGCGGCACGACCACCGCGCCGGCCCACGCGATCGCAAGATAGAGTTCGAGATAGCGGTCCTGGTTCAGCATCAGGATCGCGACCCTGTCGCCGCGCTCGATCCTCAGCGCTTTGAGCGCTCCGGCGAGGCGGGCCACCCGGTCGGCGACCTCCACCCACGTGCGGCTTCGATTTTCGAACTGCGTGGCATTTCCATTTCTGTTGAACAGAACCGCACGATGAAGGCCGAACGTCGTGCTCATGGCGCTCCTCCCCAGCGGCGCTTTTGAAGCGCCCCAAGTGCAGGGTTTCACAGCGGGCCGAAAGTTTCAACGCATTCGGCGCCTCTGTCATGCCGGCGAACGGGGGCATCCAGGGCGGCAGGGCAGAGAACGCTGCGAATCTCGTCAAAACAGCAACGGGTCGGCGCGGCAACTCCGGATCCGCTCTTTCGCGGAGGACCGCAATTGTTTGCCAAAGCGCGCGCCGGTATAATCGGACGGAAAGCAGGCGAGCATGGATTCGCAAGTCGCGTTGATTTGGGCGGGAGCGACAGGCGCCGCGGTCGCGGCGGCCGGCGCGGCGGCTCTTTATTGGGCCAATCCGGATTTTCTCGGACCCGGCCCCTCCCCTGCGGCCGTGTCCAATTCCGCGCGACCGGCTTCGGTTCCAACTCAAGCGACCCTTCCCCCGCCTGTCGCCGCCGCATCGCCCGCCGGGCAGGCGACGTCCATTCCAGCCGCGACATCGGTGAAGCCGGCTTTCGACGTCGTCAGCGTCGAGCCGACCGGCGAAACGGTTGTGGCGGGGCGCGCCGCGCCCAACATCAAGGTCGCCCTCGTCGACGGCGACCGGACGCTCGCCGAAACGACCAGCGACGCGCGAGGGACAGTTCGTGCTTGTTCCCGCCGCCGCTGCGGCCTGGCGATCACAGCCTGACGCTGTCGACCGGCGCCGGCGGCGCGGGCGAGCGGTCGAAGGCCGTGCCGGTCTCGGTCGCGCCGTCCCCAGCGCCGGCGGTCGCCGGGACGCCCGGCGCGCCGCCTTCGCCGTCGGCCTCGCCGGTTGGGTTGCCGCTTTCGCCGGCAGGCTCGGCGCAGGTCGCGATCGGCTCGGTCGAAGCGAACGCCAATGGCGGCATGGTCGCCAAGGGCGAGGCCCAGCCGAACGCGACGGTCCGCCTCTACGTCAGCGGCGCCTACGTCGGCGACGCGAAGACGAAGGACGACGGGCGCTGGTCCTTGACCATCGCGCATGGGCTGACGCCGGGCGCCTACGCGGTGCGCGCCGACTCGATCGACCCGGCGAACGCGAAGGTTTTCGCGCGCGCGGAGGCGCCTTTCAATTTCCCCGCCGCTCTCGCCGCTCCGGAGACTTCGGCGACCGCCGTCGCCGACGCGTCCTCTCAGGCGCCGTCGTCAACGGCCGACGTGAGGGTCGAGGCCGTGCAGACCCACCATGTCGAGCGCGGCAATACGCTCTGGGGAATCAGCCAGCGCTTTTACGGCGACGGATCGCGCTATGCGATGATCTTCACGGCCAACGCGAATCAAATCCGCGATCCGAACCTGATCTTTCCCGGCCAGACGTTCGTGGTGCCGAAGGGCGAGCCCGCGGTCGCGCCAAAGTCGTGACCGCCCACGACCTTGCGCACTCGACTCTTCCGGCGCGAGGCTCCGTCCATGACCCCTTCGTCCATGACCCCTTCGTCCGACCCCGACACGCGGTTCGCCATCGCCGAGCTCGACGGCGCGCTCGCCCAGAAGATCGTCGACATCCACATCTGGGCGGTGCGGGAGGGCCTCCGCGGCGCCGCCGCGCCGGAGCTGTTCGACGGCTATTGCCAGCGCCTCGTCGCCAACGGAACGCCGCTCTGGCGCGCGCACGCCGCGATGGAGACGCTGCATCCTCAGTGGCAGGGCTACGGCGTCACCTGGCGGCGCGACCTCAACGCCATCGCGCCCGAAACCTACGCCCACGGCGAGCTTGACGAACAGACCTGGGTCCGGAGCCCGTTCTTCGCCCTGATCGACCGGGCGCGCAGGGGAGAGCCGAATCCCTCGATGCGGCGTCGCCTCTCCGCCGGCGCCCAAGAGCGCGATTTCCCCGTGCTCGAAGAATTCTTCGCCGCGGGCGCGACCGACTACGCCGCCTGGCTCTTCGTCTACGGCGACCCGATCGCCAGCGGACAGGGGTTGGGCGACCGATCGCAGGGGAGCGGCAGCGTCTACTCCTTCGCAACCGATCGCGGCACGGGCTTTGCGGACGACGACATCGAGCTCTTGGAGGCGACGCTGCCGGCGCTGTCGCTGGCGATGAAGGCGCACGCGGGCCATGTCATCGCCTCCGGACTGCTCCGCGACCTATCTCGGCTGGGACGCGGGCGGACGGGTCCATGCCGGCGCGGTGACGCGCGGATCGATGGAGCAGATGCGCGCAGCGATCTGGTACGCCGACCTCCGCGGCTTCACGACGCTGAGCGACACTGCGCCGGGGCCGGTCGTCATCGCGCTCCTCAACGACGCCTTCGAGGCGCTGACCGCGGCGTTGCGGGAGCGCGGCGGACAGGTGCTCAAGTTCATCGGCGACGCGATGCTCGCGACGTTCTCGTTTGAAGAAGCGGACCGCGCCCTGACCTGCGGCCGGGCGATCGACGCCGTGATCGAGGCGACCCGCAATGTCGAAGCGCTGAACCGGGAACGCGCCGCGTCGGGCGCGCCGCTGATCGTGGTCGATTTCGCCCTTCACGTCGGAGAGGTGCTCTACGGCAATGTCGGCGCCGCCGACCGGCTCGACTTCACCGCCATCGGCCCCGCGATCAACGAGGTCGTCCGGATCGAGGCGCTCTGCCAGCCGCTCGGCCGGCCGGTGCTGGTTTCGGACGAATTCGCGACAATAGCGCGCGACGGCGGCCGCCCGCTCGAGCCGCTCGGCCTCCACGCCCTCCGCGGGGTGAAGGCGCCGAAGGAACTGTTCGCGCTGGACGTGAGCGAGCCCGGCTAAAGCGTTCTGGCCTGGGGGGACGGAATTGGGCCTTTTGAGAGCGCGGCAAGCCCGGCGATTTTCTCGAAACGGAACTTATGGCGTCGATCAAGAATGGTGAGTTGCGGCCAGCAGGGTCGCGGAACTCGCCAGCAGGATAACGACGATCGACGGGGGAGCCTTCCAAACGGTCAGCAGCAGGAATCCGCCGAGGGCCAGCACGAAGTCTTGCGGCGTCAGAACCGCGCTTGTCCAAATCGGATTGTAGAGAGCGAGCCCGAGGATCCCAACCACGGCGGCGTTTGCGCCGCGCATGGCGGCTTGCATGGGTTCCCGGCTGCGCAATTCGTCCCAAAAGGGCAGCATCCCATAAACCAGCAAGATGCCGGGAAGAAAGATCGCGACAAGGGCAATCGCCGATCCGGCGACCCCGTTTGGCGTCATTTGCATCACCGCCCCGAGATAAGCGGCGAAGCTGAAGAGCGGCCCCGGCATCGCCTGGGTTAGCCCATATCCCGCGAGAAACGTCTCGCTTGTCACCCAATGCGGCGCAACCACTTCCGCCTGCAGCAAGGGCAGCACGACATGACCGCCGCCGAACACCAACGCGCCCGACCGATAGAAGGCTTCGAACAGCGCCGCCGCTTGATTGCCGCCGCCGATCAGCGGCCCCACGAACAGGGCGGCAAAAAGCGCGAGCGCCGCTGCGCCGCCACGTCGCGAGACGGGAAAGCGCAAGTATCCCGAGGCGGCCTTGGCTTCGCCACGGCACAGGCCAAGACCGGCGACCGCGCCGAGAACGATCGCCGCAATCTGTCCGAGCGAACTCGCGACAATAACCACGACGACGATCGCCGCCAGCGCAATCGCCGCCCGCGCGCGATCCGGCGTCAGCGTCCGCGTCATGCCCCAAACGGCTTGCGCCACCACGGAGACCGCGACGAGCTTGAGACCGTGCAAGACTCCCTCGGCGACGGGGCCAGCGAACGTCGCCGCGCCCAAAGCGAAGGCGAGCAGGATCAGCGCGGACGGCGCAGTGAAGCCGAGCCACGCCGCCAGCCCGCCGAGAAGACCGTTGCCGCGCAACACGCCGAGCGAGAAGCCGACCTGACTTGACGCGGGCCCGGGCAGGAATTGACAGAGGGCGACCAGATCGACGTAGCTTGCCTCGTCGATCCACTTGCGCCGCACCACCAGTTCGTCGCGAAAATAACCCAGGTGCGCGACCGGACCGCCGAACGAGGTCAGGCCGAGTTTCAGGAACACCCGAAACACTTCAACCGCAGCGCCTTGCGTCGTCGCGACGTTCCAGCGGCTGTCGTTGCGCAATTCCGCTTCTCCCGCAGCGAACTCTCATTTGTTGATCGCCCCTAATAGAACCTCGGGATGGGGCCGTTGTGCGGGGTCGTGCGGCCGGAAAGGTCGAACTCGACCTTGTCGACGTAGCACCAGCCCCACCCTTCCGGGGGGTCGTAGCCTTCGATGATCGGATGGCCCGTGGCGTGAAAGTGCCTGGTCGCGTGGCGTCCGGGCGACTCGTCGCAGCATCCGACGTGCCCGCATTCGCGGCAGAGCCGGAGATGGACCCATTCCTGCCCGATCTTCAAACACTCTTCGCAGCCGAGCGCGCTCGGGGTCACGTCTCGGATCGTCGACAGGTGCGTACACGTCTTCGTCATCGGGGCTCCTCCGACAATTCCTTCTCCCCGCCTTCGACCGCTTGCGGGGAGAGGGAGACGATAGCTACTCGCTCTAAACGTGCGGTCCCGCGGCGTGCGCCAAAAAGCCGTGGATCGCGGCGACCACCGCCGCGCCCTCCCCGATCGCCCCGCCGACGCGCTTGACCGAGCCGGAGCGGACATCGCCGACCGCAAACACGCCCGGCACGGACGATTGCAGCGGCGACAGCGGGTCGGCGTCGCTGCGATGGGCGCCCGTGACGACGAAGCCCGCCTTGTCGACCTCGACGCCGCAGCCGTCGAGCCATTCGGTCGCCGGATCGGCGCCGATGAAGAGGAAGACGTTGCGGATCGGCGCCTCGGACTCCGCGCCGCTCCTGCGGTCGCGCCAACGCACCCGCTCGAGGCCCCCCTCGGTCGAGCCCTCCAGGGCGACGATCTCCGTCTGGGTCATGAGCTCGATGTTGGGCGTCGCCTCGATCCGGTCGATCAGATAGCGCGACATGCTCTCGGCGAGCCCGGGGCCGCGCACCATCATGCGCACTGTTGCCGCGTGGCCGGAGAGGAACACCGCCCCCTGCCCCGCCGAATTGCCGCCCCCGACCACGATCACCTCTTCGCCGGCGCAGAGCTTCGCCTCGATCGGCGACGCCCAGTACCAGAGGCCCCGGCCCTCGAAGCGGCCGAGCTCGGCGACCGCCGGCCGACGATAGCGGGCGCCGCTGGCGATCACGACGACGCGGGCGCGCATGCGGGCGCCGTCCTCCATGTCGACGGCGAGCGCGCCGTCGATGCGGGCGCAGTCGAGCGTCTTCGCCGCCGCGGGAATGAGCACGTCGGCGCCGAATTTTTGCGCCTGGAGGAACGCGCGCGACGCCAGAGCCTGCCCGGAAATGCCGGTCGGGAAACCGAGGTAGTTCTCGATGCGGGCGCTCGCGCCTGCCTGTCCGCCGTAGGACCGGGCGTCGAGCACCGCGACCTTGAGGCCCTCCGAGGCGGCGTAGACGGCGGTCGCGAGTCCGGCCGGCCCAGCCCCGACCACTGCGACGTCGTACAGCTTTTCGGCTCGCAAGGGGACGGACATGCCGATCTGGCGGGCGAGCGCCGCCTCGGACGGATTGCCGAGCACCGCGCCGTCCGGGCAGACGGCGAGCGGCATCCCGCCGGCGACGGCGGCGAAGCGCGCGATCGCCTCCCGCGCTGCAGGATCGGTCGCCGGGTCGAGAACATGGTTCGGAAAGCCGTTGCGGCCGAGGAAGTTCTGCAGCCGGACGACGTCGGCCGAGGACGGCGGTCCGATCAGCGTGACGCCGCCGGCGCCGTCCTGCAGCAGCGCGACCCGTCGCAGGATCAGGGCGCGCATGATCCGCTCGCCGAGCGAAGCATCGGCGACCAGCAGCGAGCGCAACCCGTCCGGCGCCAGCACGAGCGCTTCGACCTCGCCTTCGGCGACGGCGTCAACCAGAGAGGCGCGGCCGGAAAGTTGCACCACCTCGCCGACGAACTGCCCCGGCCCGTGATCGACGATCGGCGTCACGCGGCCGAGACCGTCGCGTTCCGAAACCGCGACATGTCCGCTGAGCACGACATAGGCGCCGTCTGCGACCTTGCCGGCCGTCAGCAGCTTCTCGCCGTCGGAAAATTTTCGCGCCTCGCCGTGCCGCCGCATGCGCGCGACCTCCTCCGTGGCGAAGGTCGGAAACATCTCCTGAAAACGAGGGTGAGAGGCTGGATCGACCTGCATTGTCTTAAAGCCCTCCGCGTTCAGGCCGGGAGTCTAGCCCAGCTCGGCGTGGGAGCCTAGACTTTAGGCTTAAGGGTATTAGCCTCTGCTCGAACTCAAAAATGGAGGAGTCAGTGGCGCAGGACAATTCTACAATCGTGCGGCGTTTCGTCGACGAGGTCATCAATCAGGGGAAAATGGACTCGGCCGGAGAGTTCGTTTGGGAGGACGTGGTCGAGCAGGTTCCGTTTCCCGGCCAGGGCCCAGGGCTCGAAGGGCTGAAGGATGTTTTGCGCGGTATGCGGTCTTCGTTCCCCGATATCGACTTTTCCATCAAGGAGCAGGTTTGCGAGGGTGACAAGGTTGTGAGTCGTTTCGAGTGGACGGGCACGCATAAAGCGGATTTTATGGGAGTCCCCGCGACCGGACGGCAGGTCCGGGTTTGGGGCGTGGTCATCGACAGGCTGGAAGCGCACCGCATCAAGGACACCCGCATCCTCATGGACGCTCTCGGCTTGATGATCCAACTTGGAGCCATTCCTCCGCCCGCGACGTGACAGGGCGTCAACAGGAGCTTTGGATCTCCGGCCGTTAGTCCGTCTTCTTCGGCTCGCCCCGCAAAACGGCGAACGGCGTGACCTCGGGCTCGGGCTCGGCGGGCGGCTCGAAGGCGACGCCGGGCTTGCGCGGATAGGGATCGAGGCCGAGGGCGAGAAACTCCCGCGCCAGCGCGCCGAGGTCGATCTTGCCGTCGATGATCGGGTCGGGCTCGTCATCGTCCGCCATCGAAACGATTTCCGGCTCCTCGACCCCACGCCGCCGCGCCCCGCGCTCGTCGTCGCGCGGCGCGAAGCGGACGTCGATCTCCTCCTCGACCGTCGCCGGAAACGGCTCGAGCGACACGACGCAGGTCTGGGTCACCTCGCCGTGGACAGCGCCGATCACGCGGGCGCCGCCCTTCGCCGCGCGCGTCAGCGCGAGCGTCGCGCTCAGCGACTCGATCGCCGGCAGTTTCAGGAGCGCCGCGAGCGCCGCGCGCTCCTCGGCGTTCGCCTCGATCGTCACCGTCTCGCCGTCCCTCGGCAGCGTGTCGACCCGGACAATGCGGCTGAACGGCTCCTGCATGGCTCAACCCCCGAACCGAAAAGTGGATGCCGGTCTTTCGCCAAAGTCCCGCGTCTTCAGAACCCTAGCGCGCCGTCCGGGAACCGGAATCGGCCGGTCGTGAAATCCTCGAGCGGCGTTTGCTTGAGCGCCGCTTCGACTGCAAGCACATAAGCGGCGAGCGCCTCCGCCTTCGGCGCGCCGCCGGGCGCGCCGTACACATTTCGTGCGAGCGCGGCGGAAAGATCGGCGCGCGAGCCCGAATCGAGCGCGGCGGCGTAGGCGGCGTTGCGGCCGTAGAAGGCCTCCTTCATTGTCCTCAGCCGCTTCGACACCGGGAGATCGGTCAACGCCTGCTCGCGCAGCGTGTCGTCGAGATGCATGAAGACCGCGTTCACCAGATCCTGGGCGATCGAATCGCCCAGGCCCCCGAGCGCCATGAGCCGCCGAAGCACCAGGCCGACATGCAAGGTCATGAGCTCGAATCGCCCGTCGACCCGGTCGGGCGCCTCGAGCGCCGAATAGAGCGCGGGACGGCGCGACGCGGCCACGATCTCGCCGCGAAGTTGCTCAATGAGGACCAGGCTGGCGCGCCGGGCGCGCCATCGGGCGAGAATCATCGCAAACGCGCCTTGATGCGACGCCTCTGAAATCGGCGTCGCCCTTGCATGGGTTCGACCGCTTGGGTTAGGCATCCGCGGTCGCGCTGGCAAGCTGAAAAAGGGCGCGTGAACGGACTGGAGCTTTTCGATGGCGCAAGAGCCGAAAGCCTTTGAGCATGTTGGGCGGACCTTGGCGAGGCGGGGCTTCCTGCTCGCGGGCGCGCTGACCGTTGGGTCGCTGCTCAGCGGATGCATCGGCTACGACGGCGACTTCGATCGCGGCTATCAGGTCGACGAGGAGACGCTGTCGCAGGTCAAGATCGGGGCGACCACCAAGCCGCAGGCGCTCGCCCTGCTCGGCACGCCCTCGACCACGTCGACCGTCGGCGGCGACGCCTGGTACTACATCGGGCAGAAGATGCACCGCGCGCTCGCCTTCATGCCGACCCAGATGACCGACCAGCACGTGCTCGCCGTCTATTTCGACAAGAGCGGCAAGGTCGATCGCGTCGCCAATTACGGCATGCAGGACGGCAAGGTGTTCGACTTCGTGTCGAAAACCACCCCGACCGGCGGCACCGAGCCCGACTTCCTGCGCAACATGATGGGCGGCCTGTTCCGATTCACGTGAGGCTGTCGCTCAGGGCGAACTCGAGCATCAGAGGGGCGTGGTCCGAGACCTCGTCGGGCAGCACGCGGAAGGCGCGCACGTCCACGCTCGCGCTGACGAACACGTAGTCGGCGAAACGCTCGGGACGCGTGTAGAGGCTCGTGCGGGTCGAGGTCACGCCGAATTCGGCCACGAGGTTTCTTAAGCCCGCCTTCTCCAGCATCTTCAGGCTGCGGGTATCGGGCGCGAGATTGAAATCGCCGCCGAGGACAAAAGGTTCTCGGCGCCCTGCGAGGAAGTCGAGCAGGCGCCGCGACTGGGCGATCCGGTCGGCGCTGTCGCTCTTGCCCTGTCCGTTCCAAAGCCCGTGGAAATTCATGACGCTGACGCGCCCCGCGGGCGTCGCGACGGTGACGAACTGCACATTGCGCGCGTGATGGCCGATGTCGCCCTCGGGAACATAGCCGCGCTCGCGATGGACAAACACGTCGCCGGAGTCGACGACGTCAAGGCCCTTGGCGACCAGCGTCATCAGCCCGTAGTCGTCCAGGTGATGCGGGTGGAAGAAGACCTCGTGACGATCGAGCAGGGCCGCGATGTCCTGCTTGCCGGTCACCATGATGTCGTCGTGGGCGAGCGGCCTTCCACCCGCGGCCGCGCCTTCGAGGCCCTCGTAGGGCGCCGACCAGACCTCCTGGAGGCAGAGGAAATCGGCGTCGCGATGGGCGTTCAGAAAGGCGAGCAGCCTGTCCCTGCCCGCGCGCCCGCCCCAGGTGTTGAGACAGATGAGCTTCATGGGAGGGCGCAAAGCACGAAAAAGGGCGGAGCCAAGGCCCCGCCCCTTCTCGACCGTTATGCGTCCCGTATCAGTGCGCCAGGATCGCGAGCAGCAGCAGCGCGACGATGTTGGTGATCTTGATCGCCGGGTTCACGGCCGGGCCGGCGGTGTCCTTGTAGGGGTCGCCGACGGTGTCGCCGGTGACGGACGCCTTGTGGGCGTCCGAGCCCTTGAAGTGCTTGACGCCGTCCTTGTCGACGAAGCCGTCCTCGAAGCTCTTCTTGGCGTTGTCCCAGGCGCCGCCGCCCGACGTCATCGAGATCGCGACGAAGAGGCCGTTGACGATCACGCCGAGGAGCGACGCGCCGAGCGCGGCGAAGGCCGAGGCCTTCGAGCCCGAGATCCACAGCGCGCCGAAATAGACGACGAACGGGCGCGAGCACCGGCAGGAGCGAGGGGATGATCATCTCCCGGATCGCGGCCTTGGTCAGCATGTCGACCGCGCGGCCGTAGTCCGGACGCTGCGTGCCCTCCATGATGCCGGGCATTTCCTTGAACTGGCGGCGCACCTCCACCACCACCGATCCAGCCGCGCGACCGACCGCGGTCATGGCGATGCCGCCGAACAGGTAGGGGATGAGGCCGCCGAAGATGAGGCCGGCGACGACATAGGGGTTGGAGAGGTTGAAATCGACCACGCCGACGTTCTTGGAAGTAGGGCGCGCCGGTAGTCGGCGAAATGCTTGATGTCGTTGGTGTAGGCGGCGAACAGCACCAGCGCGCCAAGGCCCGCCGAACCGATCGCGTAGCCCTTGGTGATCGCCTTGGTGGTGTTGCCGACCGCATCGAGCGCGTCGGTCGACTGGCGCACCTCCTTCGGCAGCCCGGCCATTTCGGCGATGCCGCCGGCGTTGTCGGTGACCGGGCCGAAGGCGTCGAGCGCGACGATCATGCCGGCGAGGCCGAGCATGGTGGTGACCGCGATCGCGGTGCCGAAGAGGCCGGCGAGCTGATAGGTCGAGACGATGCCGGCGACGATGACGAGCGCCGGAAGCGCCGTCGATTCGAGCGAGACCGCAAGGCCCTGGATCACGTTGGTGCCGTGGCCGGTGACCGAGGCCTGCGCGATCGACACGACCGGGCGCTTGCCGGTGCCGGTGTAATATTCGGTGATGACGACGATGAGGCCGGTGACGACAAGGCCGATGAGGCCGCAGACGAACAGGTTGGCGCCGGTGACGACGCGCTTGCAGGCTGCGCCGATCGCGATTTGCCAGCGACGATCTCGCCCCAGCCGACGACGTAGTGCGTGGCGAGCGCGAGGCCGACGATCGACAGAACGCCGGTGGCGATGAGGCCCTTGTAGAGGGCGCCCATGATGGAGTTGTTGGCGCCGAGCTTGACGAAGAACGTGCCGATGATCGAGGTCACGATGCAGGCGCGCGCAGATCGCCAGCGGATACATCATCGTCGGGCAGCAGCATCGGCGTGTCCCGGCGAAGAAGATCGAGGCGAGAACCATCGTCGCGACGACCGTCACCGCGTAGGTCTCGAACAGGTCGGCCGCCATGCCGGCGCAATCGCCGACGTTGTCGCCGACGTTGTCGGCGATGGTCGCGGGGTTGCGCGGATCGTCCTCGGGAATTCCGGCCTCGACCTTGCCGACGAGGTCGGCGCCGACGTCCGCGCCCTTGGTGAAGATGCCGCCGCCGAGACGGGCGAAGATCGAGATCAGCGAAGCGCCGAAGCCGAGCGCGACCAGCGCGTCGACGACCGTGCGGTCCGACGGCGCGTAGCCGAGCGACGCCGGTCAGATAGCCGAAATAGCCGGCGACGCCGAGCAGCGCGAGGCCGGCGACCAGCATGCCGGTGACCGCGCCCGAGCGGAAGGCGATGTCGAGGCCGCCGGCCAGCGACTTCGTCGCCGCCTGCGCGGTGCGGACGTTGGCGCGCACCGACACGTTCATGCCGATGAAGCCGGCCGCGCCGGACAGGATCGCGCCGATCGCGAAGCCGATCGCGACCGTCCAGCGAGAGCAGGAGGCCGAGCGCGATGAACACGACGACGCCGACGCCGGCGATGGTCATGTACTGCCGGCGCAGATAGGCTTGCGCGCCTTCGGCGACCGCGCCGGAGATCTCCTGCATGCGCGCGGAGCCGGCGTCCGCCGACATGATGCTGCTGACCGTATAGACGCCGTAGACGATCGACAGCAGTCCGCAGAGAATAATCAACCCTAACAAGCATGGCGTAAAGCCCCCGTGTTCATGTTGGCGAGCGGCTCGTGCGCGCGGCTTGTTGGGGCGCCTCATGCCAGAAACTGCGTCCTGCCGCAACGCACGGAGCCGCGTTTTGAATCCGTTCTCCGACCAAAGTTGAGGGCGCCAATCGTCGCACCCCAAGAGTGTAAACGCGGGTTTGACACTTCGCGCCGATCAGCGCGTCAGTGCGCGCGTCGCGCGCGTCCAGATCCTGTCGCCGATCCTCAGCGACTCGACCCGGAGTTCGCCCTTGGGCTCGAACAGGTCGTCGCGCACGCGACCGCGCGCCGTCGGCCTGCTGATGCCGAGGATGGCGTAGGCGGCCGACAGCATGCGCGCCGCCGAGCCGGTGTACCAGGACCAGCCGCCCCGGCCGCCGTGGCCCCAGCCGTCGTAGATGTCGGCCGGCTGCTGGATCGGGATCAGGCCGTAGACGGCGATGTTTTCGGGATCGGTCTTCTTCAGCGGCGAGATCTTTTCGAAAATCTCGAAGGCGCGGGCGAAGAGCCGCGCCGCCTTCGTCGATCTCGCCGCGCGCCCGCGCGTTCACGGCGAGCCGCACGAAGCCGTCGACGATCCAGGACGCGCCGTGGCTGTACTGGCCGCCGTTCTCGCGCACGCCGGGCGGATAGTCGGCGATCCGCCCCGGATAGGGCCGCGAATGCTCGTAGAACGGCGTCTCGAGCAGCAGGACGCGGTCCGGCCGCTCGATCCCCTTCAGGCCGCCTTCGAGCGCGGCGAGCGCGCGCGCGTCGTCGCAGGCGCCGGAATAGGCGGCCCAGCCGGTGGTCATGGCGTTCGGCTGGTCCAGAACCTCGCCGTCGTCGGCGAAGTCGAGCACGTAATGGTCGCCCCGCCAGCCGACGTCGAGCGCCGCGCGCTGGCCCGCGAACGCCTCCTCGCAGATCGCCGCGAAGGCCTCGTCGCCCTTCGATCGCGCGAGCGGGCGCGAAGCCGGCGAGCACGTTGGCGAGGAAGAAGCCCATCCAGACGCTGGTGCCGATCTCCAGCCGGCCGAGCGCGTCGATGCCGTCGTTCCAGTCGCCGGCGCGCAGCAGCGGCAGGCCGTTCTCGCCGAGATGCTCGAGGGTGAAGGCGATCGCGAGCCGCGCGTGCTCGTAGACCGTCGCGGTCTCGCGCGAGGCGCGCGGGATGACGATCCAGGTCTCCTGGTTGTCGGGCACGGCCTCGGCTTCGAGGAAGGGCGTGACCTCGTCGAGCACGCTCGCATCGCCCGTCTCGCGGACGTAGCGCGCCAGCACATAGGGCAGCCAGAGGTGCGGATCGCTCGCCTTGGTGCGCTGGCCGAGGCCGGTGCCGCCGTTCGGCGCGCGGTGCCACCATTTGAGCACGTCGCCTTCGAGGAACTGCTGGCTCGCGTGCAGCACGATCTGCGCGCGCGTCAGCCGCGGCTCGAGCAGGGTCAGCGGCAGCACGTCCTGCAACTGGTCGCGGTAGCCGGTCGCGCCGCCGCGCTGGTTCGGCCCGACCCGGCCCCAGAGCCGCGAGGCGTAGAGCTGGTAGGGCAGCCAGGTGTTGACCAGCCGGTCGAAGTCCGGCCGGTTGGTGCGGACCTCGACCTTGCCGAGCCGCGCCGCCCAGGAGGCGCGGGTCGCGGCGAGGTCGGCCTCGGCCTCCGCGACGCGAGACGCGCGCCGGCCGCCGCCAGCGCCTCGGCGCGGCTCGGCGCCTGGCCGAACACGACGACGATCTTCGCCTCGCCGCCCGGCGGCAAGCGACGATGTCGCCCGCGAAGACGGCGACCCGCCGGCCGTCGTCGCTCGCCGCGCCGTCGGGCGCGCCGGTCTCGACCATCGCGGGCGTATGGATGTCGCGTCCCGGGCCGCCGAAGAAGCGCGTGCGGATCGGTCTCGGTCGCCGGTTCGGCGAGGCTGGTCGCGGCGAAGGCGAAACCGCGCTCGAAGTCGTTGTTGCGGTTCTGGAAGACGAGCGTCGCGCCGACCGTCTCGTCGCGGATCTTGCCGACGCTCTCGTTGGGGCTCTCCTCGAGCGCCAGGTCGAAGAACGGGACGACGCGCAAACGCTTCGGGCCGGTCGCCCGCGTTGCGCAGCGTCAGGATGCGGACGTCGCACGGACGGTCGGGCGGGACGAACACGACATATTCCGTCTCGAGGTCGCCGCGGCGTCTTGGTGAAGGTCGCGACGCCCGGCTCGTAGACCGCGCTCGAAGCTCGGCGTCCTCGCGCTGGAACGGGCAGAAGCCGGGGCGTCCGTCTCGCTCGGCGTCGAGATCGCGCAGGTAGACGATCTGCCCCGGCTGCACGACGGTCGCGCTGCCGAAGCGAAAGGCGGTCAGGCCGTTCTGGCGGGCGTTGGCGAAGGCGGAGAAGACCTCGCCGTCGTTCGAGACCATCGTCGACATGCCGAGCTCGTTCGCCATCACATGCGCCCAGGGACGCGGCGTGCGATGGGTGAGCGTCGAGCCGCTTGCCGTCGTCCGACAGGCGAACGGCCAGCGGCTCGGGCAGCGCGTGCGACGGCTCGACCGCGCGGGTTTCGTAGATGCGCGTTTGCAGGTCGGGCTCGGGCAGCGGCGGCAGGCCGAGCCGGCGCGCGATCAGCTCGCTCGCCCAGACGGCGTTGTCGGAGCGGCCCATGACGAACTCGGCCTCGGCCGCGCCGTTCGCGGCGCAGCGTCATCTCGACGGTGAAGCTCGCCGCCGGATCGAAGGTCCAGAGCTTGCCCTCGTCGTCGAGCTTGCGCCAGCGCCAGGGCTCGCAGCCGGTCGGGCTGGCGAGCGAGCCTTCGCCGAGGAAGCGGGTGCGCGAATCCTCGTAGCCGACAAGCTCGGCGCCGGCGCCCGGGCTTGACCGCGAAGAACGCCGTCTCGCCGCGGTCGGCGCGCGCCGAGCGCAGGAGCCGATTGCGGGCGAGGATGGCGTTGAGCGCCCGGACGAAGACCGTCTCGACATGCATGCCGGCGAAATCGAGGTCGCGCGCGTAGGCCTCCGTCTCGTGGCCGGCGACCTCGCAGAAGCTGGTGAGCCGCAGCCGCCGCGGCCTGCCCCGATCGGTCGGTCAGCCGGATCTTCCAGCTCAGCACCGCCGCCTGCCCGGCGTCGGGCGCGATCTCCATCCGCGCCTCGATCCCGTTCAGCGCGTGGACGATGGCGAGGCGATGGAAGCCCGGCTCCTCGATCCGGTACTCGCCGGCGCGGCGCGCGGGCTCGAAGCCGATCGACCAGGGCGCGTCGCCCTCTTCCGTCACATAGAAGAAATGGCCGCGCGCCTGCAGCGGATCGAGCGGCCGGCGAATGAGGTCGATGCCGCCGCCGCCGCGCTCGGCGCCCATGACGAAGGCCGCGCCGCGGCCGTCGCGGAAAAGCTCGACCCCGACCGCGCCGTTGTTGAACGCGTAGGATCGCGGATTGCGGGCGAGCTCGGGCGGCGCGCCGGCGAGCCACGGCGCGGGCTCGCCCGTCTTGCCGCGCTGCCGGGCGACGATCGCGACCGCGACCGCGGCGAAGAGCGCGATCGACGCCGCCGTAGGCGAAGGCCAGCGTGCGGACCGGTTCGGGCATCGGGCCGCCGTCGCGCGCGAGCTTCTCGGCGCCCGTCCAGGCGAAGTCCCACTCGGCCCCGCGCGGGATGTAGAAGGGGATCAGCAGCGGCGCCCAGGTCATGAAGCGGCGGATGCCGTCGGGGATGGCGCGGGTGCGGCCGTTGTGCCCGACGAACCGCGCCGCCGCCTCGTCCGCCCGGTCGCCGCCGAGGAACGACAGGTTGACGAGGCTCGCGACCCTCAGCCCCATGTGGTCGAACCAGATCAGGATGCGCAGCCAGTCGTAGGCGAGGAGCCCGAGGAACAGGACGAGGCTGAAGCGGCGGAACGCCTCCGGGGTCTGGGTCGCGTCCGCGCCGATCACGACGCCCGTGCGGATCGCGCCGTCCTGATTGTACCAGCTCGGATCGGGCGACTGGCGCAGGAACGAGTTGATGATCGGGGCCATCCACAGGCCCCAGCGCAGCACCCGCACCCCCTGCTCGACCAGGCCCTCGACGCCCTTGGGGCTGAGGAGATTCTTGATCGGCCGCAGGCTGCGCTGCAGCACCGCGTCGAGCAGGACGTAATTGATCGAGAACAGCGGCGCGGCGAGCGACCAGTTGATGACGCCGGCGACCAACTCGGACCAGAACAGCCGCACGCCGCCGGCGACCTCGCCGAGGTTGACCTGAGCCGTATTTGTTGAAGATCGGATAGGTGGTGAAATCGCCGAGCTGCCGCCCGGTCGTGGCGATAGTTGACGTCGGCGTAGGCCCAGAACTTGGCGATCACCACCTGGAGCTGGGCGGTGTCGAAATACCAGCCGAGCGCGCCGGCGACCAGCGCGCCGAGCACCGCGCCGAGCGCATAGAGGCGCCAGCTCTGCAGCTTGCGTCCGCTCGCCCGCTCGCGACTCTCGCAGGCGTCGAAGCCGAGGTCGACGCCGGCGTAAGCAGAGCGCGCCGATCGCGGCCATCGGCGAGAAAGCGCGTCCCGCCGTCGTAGGCCGCGAGATTGGCGACGATAGGCGAGCGCGAGGCCGAGTCCGACGACGACGCCCGCGCACGGGCGCGCGCGGGTCGCGATAGGCGGCGCGCAGGCGGCCGAAGAACGGCGGCGTTCCGTCGGCGCTGCCGACGACGGTCATGGCGAGCGGAAACAGGCGCCGCGCCGAGCACGGGGCCGGCGACGAGCGCGAAGGCGCTCAGGAACCAGGTCGCGCCGGGGATGCCGCAGGACGAGGGCCGCGATCAGGATGAAGCCGATGAACAGCGCGCCGTAGATCGCGCCCTTGACCGCGCCGGTCCGCCAATGGTCCCAGGCGGCGTCCCAGCGCGGCGGCCGCCCGGCGAGCCAGTCGAGCAGCGACGCCGGTCATGAGATAGACGATCGCCCACAAGCCCGCCTGCGCCAGCGCCGCGCAGACGGCTGGAGAAGACGATCGCGAGCACCGGCTGGGTGACGAGCTGCGCGGCGTTGGCGATCAGCGGCGTGACGGCGGCGTAGGCGCCGCTGAGCGCGAACAGCGCCACGCACCCGCAGCGAGCGCGGCGGCCGGTTGAGGCTGACCGCGACGATCAGGGTCAGCATCGCCTCGCCGAGCAACCACAGCGTGAGCGCCCGCCCGATCGCGACCTGGACCGGGAACGGCAGGGCCGCGTGCTGGGTCGACGACGGCGCCGAGTTCGGCCATGTGCCAGTCGGCGCCGACGACGATCAGGAGGTTGAACAGGAACGGGACGGCGATCAGGCTCAGCGCCTCGACGACCCGCAGCCCGCGGGAGCCGGCGATCAGCGCCATGGCCGAGGCGGCCGCATAGAGGATCAGCGCGATCGCCGCCGAGGGCAGGTTGAAGCGGAGGACGTCGAGCCACGGTCCCGGCAATTGCCAGAAGCCGAGCCCGTCGTTGCGCAGCGAGCGCGAACAGCGCGAAGGCCGCGGCGTCGACGCGACGAGCGCCTGGGAATAGGGCCGCTCGGCGAGCGCCCAGCGCAACAGCGCCAGGCCGCCGGCGCCGGCGATCGCCGCGGGGATCGCCTGCCGCTCGGCGACCGCGAGCCAGATGCCGGCCGCGACGAGCGCGGCGCCGGCGATGACCGGCCAGACTTGCGCCGACGGGCGCCGAGCGACAGCGGGCGTCGTATCCATGCGTTCCGCCGCTCCCCTCTTCCCCGCAGCGTCCAATCCTTGCGGGAAGGCGCCCCGAGTCGCAAGTCCGCATTGCAACCCGGCGCCCGGCGCGTCATAACGCCGCTATGTGTCGCAACGGAGTCCCGTTCGGCCGGCTTCGCGCGTTCGCCGCGGCGGGCGCTCGCGCTCAGCGCGCTGACGGTCGGCTGCCAGGCCGCCGAGTTGCCGTCGCAGGCAAGGAAGGCGAAGCCGCCGGAGACCGCGGCGGCGAAAAAGTGCAACATCGGCGGCATCGCCGGCGTCGTCGCCGCCAACGGCGTCTGCGTGCGGCTGAGCGGCTCCATCTCGGCCAGCTTCGGCGCGGCGCAGTTGAAATAGGCGTCGACTGTGACAACGGGCGAGTTTTCGGAGGAGCGCTCCAAAAGAATTACAATTGCTTACGCCACGCGCGACGGTCAGTCCGAGCGCATCGCGCAGCGTATCGCCGCGAGCGTGAACAAAAGTGGGGCGACAGCCACAATCCACCCGCTCTCGCGAACGACACCGCCGACCGTAGAGGCGCAGAGCCACGCCAACGTCGCGGTTCTTCCGGTGCGCTACGGACGCGTGCTGCCGGAGGGCGCCGAGTTTCTCGAGGTTTACGCCAGCCGGGAGCGCGCGCCGCCGCTCGCGCTCGCCGTCGTCAACCTTGTCGCGCGCGACAAGTCGCGCCGCACGCCCGAGACCAATCCGTACCTTCGCAAGACGCTGGCGCGCCACAAGCTCAAGCCGGCGCTTGCGACCGCATTCGCCGGCCGACTGAACTATCCAAAGTATGGTTTCATCGACAAGCAGATGATCCGCCTGATCATGGCGATGACCGGCGGGGTGACCGATGGCCGCTCCGATATCGAGTATACGGACTGGGCGCAGATCGACGATTTCGCTCAGGCGATCGTCGCGCTCGCCGAGCGCAGCGGCCCTGAGCTTTGACCCCTGGCGCCGCGCCGCCTTGCATCCGCCCCGCGCGCCGGATATTTCGCGCCTCATGGCCAAGTCCCCCAAGCCCGCCTTCGCCCATCTCGGCCAGGCGTCAAAAATTCCCGAGGCGCCCGACGCCAAGACTCTGGATCGCGCACCGAACCCGCACGCCGACGCCGACTACGTCACCCGCTTCGTCGCGCCCGAGTTCACATCGATCTGCCCGATGACCGGCCAGCCGGACTTCGCGCATCTTGTGATCGACTATGTTCCCGACAAATGGATCGTCGAGTCGAAGTCGCTCAAGCTCTATCTGGCGAGCTTCCGCAATCACGGCGCGTTCCATGAGGACTGCACGGTGCGGATCGGCAAGGACCTCGCGGGGCTGCTCAAGCCGCGGTGGCTCCGGATCGGCGGCTACTGGATGCCGCGGGGAGGCATTCCGATCGACGTGTTCTGGCAAACCGGCTCGCCGCCCAAGGGAGATCT
Organism: uncultured Alphaproteobacteria bacterium; assembly: GCA_963783275.1. Lineage (GTDB taxonomy): Bacteria > Pseudomonadota > Alphaproteobacteria > Rhizobiales > Beijerinckiaceae > Roseiarcus. Next base: position 50,323 of record CAWANA010000018.1, read on the forward strand.
GGATTCCCGACCAGGGCGTCGCGCCTTACCGCGCGCGCGGATGAGCGTTCCCTTCGGGAACCCGGCCATTTTGGCGAAGTTGTAAAGGGCCGGACGCCGCTTGTGGCGCCGACCTCTTACGGAGTCGCCCATGGACCGCCGTTTCCTGATCGCTTCGATTGCGACCTTCGCCGCTGCGCCGCTCCTTGTCTCGCGGACGTTCGCGCAGACTGCGCCGGCCCCCGCCGCCAACCCGGCGCCCGGCGCCGCCCCGCAATTGTCGACCGCCCGCCAGAACCATATCAAGGATACGCTGACGGTCGGTTCGCTGAGCCTGATGCTGAGCCGCATCGCCCAGCCCAAGATCGCCGCCCCGCGGCTCAAGCAGTTCATCGAGTTCGAGATCGCCGAGCAGGAGACGATCGCCTCGATCCTCAAGGCGATCCAGAACCGCGAGCCCCCGAACGGGGCGGTTTCGTCGCCCAGCGAGGCCGAAGTGATGCAGAACCTCGACGCGGCCGGCCAGTCGGCGGTCGAAAGGCTTCGCCAGACCTCCGGCGCCGCCCTGGACCGGGAGTACCTGCGCGCCGAGATGGAGGGTCACAACCGGCTGCTCGAGATCCAGGAGGCCTATCTCCGCGCGCCCGATGACCTCGACGAAACCAACGTCGCCAAGCTCGCCCGCGGCATGATCAAGGAGCATCTTGCGCTGCTCGGCGACATGACCGGGGCTGGCGGACAGCGCGCCTCGACGACGCGGGGCATGCTGAAGTAACTCTCGGGTCGCCCTATTTCGCGCCCGGCGGCGGCTTGTGTCGCCCGCCGGGCCCGCCGCAGGGCGCGCGAGGGCGTCGCCCGCAGAGTCACCGTTGCAGTTCCGCCAGCGCGCGCTGGAACGGCTCGCTCGAAGCGCGGATCATGCCGGAGTACGGCCGGTCCATTTCGAGGATGAGAGAAAGCGCGGCGGAGAGAAGCAACGCCGCGACGACCAACGTGGTCGCCACGACCGCGTTGCGCGGCGCCCGAAAGCCCAGCCCGACGAAAATCACCGTCAGCCAAACCACCACCGTGAAGATCAGCGGCCCGGGGATCGTGCCGCCGGCGGCGTCCACGACGGTCCAACGGTCGCGCACGACTTGGCGGTAGATCTCACGAGCGTCGTTCCAGAGCGCGAGCTTTTGATCGTCGGAAACCTTCATCGCCCGGAGACTCGCTCCCGCCGCGTCAAGCTCAGCTTCCGCCTGCGGGTCCGCCTCCAGGATACTGGCTTCGTTGAGCGCAGTCCGGGCATACTGAATCAGGAACCCGCGCGCACCGTCGGCGTCCGCACCCAGCGTCCGGAGGTTCCGGTCCAGCAGGATGATCTCGGTGGCCAGTGCGTGGATGTTTCTGTTGTTCGTCTCGTAGGTGTTCTTGGCGGAGTCCAGCATGAGACCGAGGACAACGGACGTCATGACAACGAAAATGTTCGCCGTAAGCTGGACAATCTCGGTCGTGTTTTCGGCGACAGGGCCTGACGGGAACCGGAAATCGCTGAATCGAGCCGCAAAAGCGGCGCAGATCAAGCATGCGAAGGTCACGACCGGGACGAGGAGTTCTGTCAGGACGGCCCCCTGGGCGTGATCGCCGCGCGGTCGCGTCCGACCAGGCGGAGTGTCGTTGCCGGCAGCGCGAAGCGGCCCCCTCTATCATGGTTTCAGCGGGCGGAGGGACTTTCACGGCTTCGGTCGTACCGCGATCACGTTCGAGGCGCTACGCCGCGCGCTGCGCCTTCAGCGCCGCCTTAACAGGCTTCAGCAACCCTGCGGCGGGGTTGAGCTTTTTCGCCGGCGCCAGTCCGGGCGAGCGCGTAGACGCGCTCGCGCAGATGGTCCGCGAGCGCCTGCCGGTCCTTGATCGCCGCGAGCTCCGCATAAGGGGATCGGCGCGCCGATCACGACCGGAAGCGCGGTGCCGATGCGCGATCGCACCTCGTGGAAGATGAGCGAGATGCGCAGCGTCGAGCTGACGTGGCTCGCGATCTGGAACAGCCGGCTGTTCTGGCCGGAGAACCAGACCGGCACGACCGTCGCCTTCGACCGCTGGACGAGCTGGGAGACGAACGGCTGCCAGCGCCAGTCGACCGCCGGCTTGAGGCCGAGCTTGTCGGGCGCGGTCGAAACCGCGCCGGCCGGAAAGACCACGACCACGCCGCCCTTCTCGAGCTGCGCGCGCGCCGCGGCGCGCGTGGCGAGGTTGGTCTTCAGCGCCTCCTCGGTCTCGCTGAAGTCGACCGGCAGGATGAAGCCGTTGACCTCCGGGGCGCGCATCAGCACGGCGTTGGTCAGAACGACGAAATCGGTCCTGCACCTTGCTGACCAGCCACGAGATGACGATCCCGTCGAGCACGCCGTAGGGGTGGTTGGCGACCACGACGACCGGCCCGGTCTTCGGGATCCGCGCCAGCGCGTCCGCGTCGTAGCGGACGTCGAGCGCGAGCTTGCGCACCGCGGCCTGAAAGAAATTCTCGTTCGGGCGGGGATGGCGCTGGTTGTCGAGGTACATCTTCTTCAGCCTCGGCTGGCCGGTCGCCTTCTCGACGAGCCGGATCACGCCGCGCTTCAGCGGCGGGTCGCTCGCAGTCGCGTAGCTGAAGAGATACTTGTCCATGCGCGCTGTTATGTTACGGCGCCTGTGTCCAGAATTATCTCTGTCACGCGACCGGCATATGACAAGCGTCATCTAGCTTGACGCCGCGCGGCGTTTGGTCACGCGGTCGTAGTCCTGCAACTCGGCGACCAGCGCCTCGAAGTCCTTCAGCGGCACCATGTTCGGGCCGTCGGAGGGCGCGTGGTCGGGATCGGGATGGGTCTCGATGAAGACGCCGGCGACGCCGACCGCCACCGCGGCGCGCGCCAGAACCGGCACGAACTCGCGCTGCCCGCCCGAGGACGTCCCCTGCCCGCCCGGCTGCTGCACCGAATGGGTGGCGTCGAAGATCACCGGCGCGCCGGTCTCGCGCGCCAGGATCGGCAGCGCGCGCATGTCGGCGACAAGGGTGTTGTAGCCGAAGCTGACGCCCCGCTCGGTGACCAGCACGTCGGCCGCGCCGGCGTCGTCGAGCTTGGCGACCACGTTCTTCATGTCCCAGGGCGCCAGAAACTGCCCCTTCTTGACGTTGACCGCGCGGCCGGTGCGCGCCGCGGCGATCAAGAGGTCGGTCTGGCGGCAGAGGAAGGCCGGGATTTGCAGCGCGTCCACGGCCTCGGCGACCGGAGCGCACTGGGCGCTCTCGTGCACGTCGGTGATCACCGGCAGGCCGAGGCCGTCGCGAATCTCGGCGAACACCGGCAGCGCCGCCGTCGAGCCCGAGCCCGCGCGCGCCCGAGCCCGAGGTGCGGTTCGCCTTGTCGAACGACGTCTTGTAGACGAGCCCGATCTCGAGCCGCGCCGCGATCTCCTTCAGCGCCTGCGCGGTTTCGAGCGCATGGGCCCGGCTCTCCATCTGGCAGGGCCCGGCGATCAGCGCGAGCGGCAGGCTCGGCGCCGAACTGTGCCGCGAGCGGCCCGCGGCCGACCTGAACGATGGCGTTGTTGCGCAAGGGTTTGAGCGTCCTTCGTCGTTTCGCGTGGGTCTTTGGGGCAAGGGCGGGGAGTTGGCAAGGGAAGTCTTGCGGGCATGGTCGCCGCCCGGTCCGGCGAAGTCGCGCGGACCTCACCGACGGACCCTCTTCCCCTTCTTGCGTTCCGTGGAGGGCCAAGCGTCGGGCTCGACTGCGGGAAGACAGTCGCCTCTCCTGGCCCCTCGATCGCGGCTTGGCCGCTTCCCCGCTCCTCGCCCGCGTTGCTTGCGCCGGCCAATAGAACTATTCTAGCCTGATGAAAACAGCCAGCATCACCGAAGCCAAGAACAATCTCAGCGCGCTGATCGATGGCCTTAAGAACGGTTCCCCGGTATTGATCGCCGATCGAGGGCGGCCGGTCGCCCGGCTCGAGCCCGCCCTCGAGAGCGACAACGGTATGGACGCCGGAAGGGTCGCCCGACTTGTCCGCGAAGGGCTCCCGCGGCCGGGCCGCGGCGCGTTGCCTCCGTCATTCCTGTCGGTGCGCCCGCCTCGCGCGGACCCGGGCGTATCGGCCGTCGATATTCTGATCGCAGAGCGCCGGGAGAGTCCGTGATACCGGACGACGCCCCTACCGGCTGGCGAACGCAGGGACCGGCGCTGTCGCAATCCGGGCGCCCGCCTCGCGAAAATATCGCCTCCAGATGCGCGAGACGGCTTCTGCATTCTCGCCGAAGTCCCGATAGGACGCGTTGAGGAACGCGGACATTGTCCGGCAGACGTCCGTGGCGTCCTTGTGCGACCCCGCGCTGAACAGCACGGCCTCGGCGTTGTCGAGCATCCTGTCCCACAAGACGAGCGACTCGTTTCCGGCGTCCCGCAAGGCATTGGCGGTCGCCTTTGTAAGCATCCGGTCGGGGCCGTGATGATCCCATCCGGCAACTCTCAACGGCTTGCTGTCATGCATCCTTGACCCCTCCGGCGATTGCTGATCGGAAGCCTCTCGCAGGACCGATGACGCCGATCAATTCGGAAAACTACGTAGCCGCGTTGCGGGGTACGGCGTGCTTCCCGACGCTTTCCCGCCTCAGTGCGTGCGCGTCGATCTCGGCGCCGGCGCGGCGGCCGATTCGCTGGGCGTAGCGTTCTGCGGACCTGTCCCGTCGACGGCGCCGAGGATCTTGCGCAGAATTCCCGGGGCGATCGCCGACAGGGGACTGATCGTCAGCTTCGGATCGTCCAGCGCCCCCTTGGCGCGGTACGATATCGCAAACACGCCCTCGATCCTTCCCGCCAAGCAGGACGCCGACCAGGGGAATCTTGCCGAGAAGCGTGTTGACGGCAAAGGCCGGGATGAATGTGCCGGTGACGTCGAGCCTGTTGCGGGCGAAGTCGACGGTCCCTTCGGTGGTGAGGCCCATGTAGGGGTTGAAGATGATGGCGTCCCGGATCTCGAGCGCGCCGGGCGAGCGGTCGAAGGCGACCGTCATCTTCTGAAAGCGCGCTTCGAGCGGATCGACCGTCTGTCCCGGTCCCGACGTCGGAGCGGAGGCGACCAGCTGCCGGAACGCCGGCTCGTCCCGCAGGGCGAAGTTCGTGACCGTCGCCGCGCCCGAGTTCGTTTCGCCGCCGGTCTGCAGCACGAGATCGAGATTGCCGCCCTCCATGCGCGTATAGATATCGGCGAATCTCGCCAGCGCCCCGGCGTCGCTCGCCGTCAGCCGAAGGAGGCCGTCCTCGCCGCGGATCGCTGCGACCGTCCCCTGCCCGAGGCGGCCCCTGAGGCGTTCAGGCGGTCCTCGCCGCCGCGCCGCGAAAGGTTCAGCTCCAGACCCCCGATCGCCTGCTTGTTCGCGCCGGTCACGGTCGCGACCTTCATGTCGAGGTCGAAGTCTTTCTCGCCGCCCTGCGCGCCGGCTGGGACGACGGCTGAGGATGCGGTCAGCGCCTTGAGGAACGGCGAAGCGTCGAGCGTGGATCCGCGGACGGTCGCCTTGAAGGCGCTGGCCCCGTTCGTCACGTCGGCCTGCAGGCTGTCGCCCGGCGAGACGCGCGCCTGAGAGATCTTCGCGGTCTGGATCGCGCCGTCGGCGGCGAGCTCCGCCGAACCCCGGATGGAGACCGTTCCGAAGTCGACCGCGAGGTTGCTCACCGCCGCGCCCTCGGCCGACGGCTTGATCTGGAACGTCGCCTTGCCCGGCTTGCCGGCCGCCTTCGCGACGCCGGGAATCGGATTGTCGACGCCGGCCGGCGTCAGGTCGACCTCGACGTCGGCGCTGGCGCGCGACAGCGGCGCCTTGAGCTTGATCGGCAGCGGCCCGGTGAGCCAGGCGAGGTTGAGCCCGCGCTTCGGCGCGCGCCGCCTGATCGAGCGTCGCGGTCACCGTCGCCAGGCCCTCGTCGCCCGGCGCGCGGGACGCGTCGATGTGGGCGGGCGCGCCGAACAGCTGGCCGTCGCCGCTCATGGTCAGGGTATTGCGATCGGCGGCGAAGGTGAAGGCTGCCCTGGTCGAGCTTCTCCGGCCCGACGAACTTGTCGAGCGTCAGGTTCGACAGCGCTCCGGTCGCATGGAACTGCGTGTCCTCGGGCTTGGCGGTCTTGCCGAGCTTCAGATCGAGCGTGAGTTCGCCCTCGGCCTGTCCCTTGACCGTCGCGGGATCGATCTGCAGGCCGGCCTGCTTGCGCAAGGGCTCCCGGCTCAGGAGATCGGCGAGCGCGTCGGCGCTTCCGCTCAGATGGGCCCGCGCCTGACGCGTCGACGATCGGCACGCGGCGTCGTGTCCGGGATCTCGAACGTCAGATTGTCGGCAAAGATGCGCCGGGTCGGGGTCAGGTCCATCGTCGCGCTTTGCGCGGCGACCTTGAAAACATGGCCGGTGAACGTTCCAGCGCCTTCGCCCGAGATCATCGGCGGCAGGCCCGGCAGCAGGTCGACGCCGACGTCGTGGGTTGCGAAGGTTCCATGCACGCTGTCGGGCGCGACCGCGCGCTTGTGGTCCATGGCGTCGAGATCGGCCGCGGACCAGTTCGACGATCATCACGCCTTCGAGCTTGCCGCCGTGCATATTGTGCGAGGCCCAGTCGCGCACGTCCGGATTGATGAACTGCGGCCATAGCCGTATCGCGTCCTGGGTGACGCTCGGCTTGAGGTCGAGGCGGAGCTTGAGCGACACCCCCTGCCCGTCCGGCGCGACATCGGCCTTGAGCGCGCCGTCGAAGGTCGGCCCCTTGGCCGAAAGATTGTCGACGACGAAGCGCTGCTCGAGCGGCAGCACCCGCGCCTCGAGCACGATCGAATCGAGCGGCACCGGCTTGTCGCCGCGCCGCTCCGGCCCGAAGCGGGCGTCCTGCGAATTCGAGGCGAGCGCTCCACGCGCCGGCCTGCGTCGGCCGGCGGCGCGACCCAGCCCGAGGCGCTCAGATGCGTCTCGCCGGCGAGAACGGTGAGATCCTCGATGTCGAGCCGCTTGCGGCCGTCGTCCCAGGCGAGCTCCGCCCGACGCCTCGTCGAGCAGGAAAGGCAGGGCGTCGGGGTTGTTCAGCCGCACCGTCCCCGCGCCGATGGCGAATCGCCCGGTCAGGGTCTCGACCGTCCCGTCGCGGCGCGAGGCGCGAATCGAGCTTGAACGCGATCGGCCCTTCGACGAACAGCGGCGGCGGCTTCTTGTCGAACGTCTCGAGGTCGGCAAGGCTGACGTCGCGGGCCTCGAGCGCCAGCGACGGCTGGTCGCCGGTCGCGGCGCGCGCCTCGATCGTCCAGCGGCCGGCCGGGCCGGTCGCGGACATGCGGGCTTCGCCCTCGTCGCCGTCGCGATCGAAGACGAGGTTGAAGTCCTGGTACGTCACCGTGCGGCCGGTCGCCTCGTTGTCGATCTCGAAGCGGGCGTTGGCGATCGTCAGCCGGTCGAGCGCCTGGCTCGGCGCCGGCCATGGCGTCGGCGCCGGCGCGGATGAGCGCGGCGAAGTTCAGGCTTTCGAGGCCCGACGACTTGCTCGGCAAGGCGATCGGCGCTGCCGTCTCGTCGCCCGCCGCGGCGATCGACAGCGCGCCGTCGGCGGCGACCCGGAGGCGCAAGCCCGAGATCGTCGAGTTCGAGCCGCCGCACCCGGACTTCGCCGAGGAACGCGACAAAGGGATCGACGCCGATCTGGCCGTGCGGCGCCGACAGCACCGTGCGGCCCTCGCGATCCTTGAGCTTCAGGTTGCGGAAGCCCAGTCCGACGCCCCAGGAATCGTGGGTGACGTAGGTCGGCCCGAGCTCGACGACGTAGCGCGCCGCCCGCGCGCTCCTGCATGCCCGACGACGATCTTGTCGTGCAGCCACTCGAGATAGATCGGGCCGCTCGACAGACGGAACGCCAGCAGCGCGACGCCGACGAGCGCGACCAGCAGCCATGGCTTCGACGACGATGGATGACGACATGCCGGAGCCGGCTCGCGCGGCCGCTGCGATTGCCGGCCGGGAGGCGCGCGCCGTCGGCGCTGTCCACCATGCTTCGCATGGCGGCGCGGGCGCGCGCGCGTTGTCCGACCCGGAACCGACCGATCAAACGACGATATTCCTCTCCTGCCGGCGACGCGGCGATACCGCGCGTTCGCCGCCGATGCGACAGCGTCGTCAGGCAGCGCCGTCGGGCCCAGCCGGAGTCGCGACGCGCTTGAAACGCCGCCGCCGGCGGTCCAACCTGGGCGGCGCAGACGTATGCTCCGCGCATTGAATCGACATTGAGACAAAACGAGGGCGACATGGCTCAAAGAACTCGAAGCGGGCGATCCCGCCCCGAACTTCGCGCTGCCGACCGACGGCGGCGGCAAGACGCAGCCTCGCCGACCTCAAGGGCAAGCCTGTCGTCCTCTATTTCTACCCGAAAGACGACACGTCCGGCTGCACCGCCGAGGCGATCGCCTTCAGCGGGCTGAAGCCCGAGTTCGACCGCGCCGGCGCCGTGGTGATCGGCGTCTCGCCCGACAGCGCCGCCAGCCACGACAAGTTCAAGGCCAAGCACGGGCTCGCCGTCGCGCTCGCCGCCGACCCGGAACGGTCGGCGATCGAGGCCTATGGCGTCTGGAAGGAAAAGAGCATGTACGGGCGCAAATATTTCGGGGTCGAGCGCTCGACCTTCCTGATCGGCCGCGACGGACGGATCGCGAAGGTCTGGCGCAAGGTCAAGGTGCCCCAAGCACGCCGAAGAGGTGCTGGCGGCCGTCAAGGCGCTCTGACGGTCGAAAACCGCATGGGGTCGCCGGAAGCCGCCCGGTTCGCGGTCCAAGAGCGGATCGAGGCTTCAAGCAAGGGCTCGGCGCGGCCGCGGCGCAAAAAAAAGGGGCCGCCAGAGAGCGGCCCCCAGATCCTGCAACGGCAGAGATTAAGCCGCGGCGACCCGTGTCATGCGATCGCGATCGGCGATCGGCGGGCGCGGTAGCCGGCGAAGCCGAGGCCGGCGAAGCCGATGATCATCATCGCCCAGGGCGACGGCTCGGGAGCGGTCGCGCTGGCGAAGGCTTGGCCGGAGCCGTACGCTGTCCCGTCCGCGCCGGGGAACAGGCTGATGCTGTAGTTCTCCGGATTCGCCACGGCGTAAGCCTCGAATGATGCGATCAGGTTGTCGACCTGCGTTGAGCCGGTCACGGTCAGACTGTTGCCGTTCGTGTTGTACTCGATCTGCCAGATTGCGCCCTGCAGTCCTGCGTAAATATCCGCATTCCCCGTGCCGTGCTCGTAATCGCTGGCGCCGATATTGACCAGGGTCTGGATTTCGCCTGGCGCCGGGGCGCCGAGCGAACTGCCGCCCGTGCCGGACGGGTCCGAGGACGAGTTGTTCGTGATCGTCCCGAAGGTGTACGACAGCGGCGGGTTATAGCTCCCGATATCGATGTCGTGGAACAGATCGATGCAGAAAACCGGAAGAACTGCTCCGTAGCTCGTGGTCAGCGGAATGATTCCTGCATTCACGCTGACGCTGAAGGGGTTCGTCCAACCTAGCGTGTTCGCGACGCTTCCAGCGACCGTCACAGTGTCGCCGATAAATCCGACGTTGCTGATGTCGACATTATTCGCCTTTGCTGCGGAGATTGAGTAAATCGAGATGACGGCTGCGGCGGACAAGCTCGCGAAGACATGTTTATTCATAACCTTCCCGTCCCCTGTAGTTAGAGTTACACACACCACTTTTGCTGAACGTGATCCGTAAACGCCGCTTGTTCGTTTACGTTTGATCACTCCTAAGGGCGTGCGAGAGCGCTGTCAATCAAAATACAACTCGTGTGTTGCATCAGGTGTTCAAATTTTCGAGTGGTAACGGCGTACTCGGCTCACAGCCGGCTCATTCTCGGTCAAACGACCCTTACATATTGGATTTTTCCGCCACTTTTTAGCCGAGCTTGCACCAAATCGACACAATTTAGGCGATCCGTTATATACAACCTTATACGTGTATGGCGGCGGCGCGCCCCCGCGCGCCGAAATAGGACGGCGACCCGCGCCGGAGCAAAAGCTCAGAGGCTGCAATGCATTAACCTTAATAGTGTTGAATTTGGCGCGTGAGCCGCCTCTACCGGCAGGCGGCGGAGCGCCGTTGGATGTCCTTTTTTGAACGAGAGCCGCGGCCCGGCCTGCCAACCACGCACTATTTCGTTTCGCTCTCGCGCGGCAATTCGATCCGCACGGTCATGCTGACGCCCGCCGCGCTTTGGACGCTGGTCGCGCTAGTGCTTCTCTCGCTGTGCCTCGGCGTCGCCGGCGCGCTGGACCTCGCCTCGCCCGACCGCCTCGAAAGCGCGATCGCCCTGCGGGCGGGCGACGCGGATATGGGAGACGGCAGCGGCCTTCGCCCCAGAACGGATAACGCCGAACGACGCCGAGTAGCCGAAAACGACGCGCTCGACGCACGGGTCCGCGCCGTCGTCGCGCGACAGACGACGCTCGAGAAGCGCGCCGCCGTGGTCGCGTCCCTCGCCGAGGCGCTACGCGGCGTTGCGCCTGCCCTCCCTGCAAGCAGCGCGGACGACGCGCTTCGCGCCATCGAGACCCTTGGCCCCGGGAACGCCGCCGCGCCCTCTCCGGCCGATATGTCCGCCTCAAGCGCGGCGCGCGCCTACGCGCCGCCCGCTCCGCGACCCTTGCCCTTGCGGTCCCGCGCGCCGCTCGACCCGCTCGGCGCAGCGAACGTCTCGTCCGCAAACCTTTCGGCGCTCGCCGCAGAGCCCGATCTCGAGGCAGCGACCCGTCTCGCCTTTGTCGACCGCTCTCTCGACCGGATCGAAGGCGGAGAGATGTCGGCGCTCCTCGCCGTCGATCGCGCCGCCGCCGGCGCCGCCGACCGCGACGCGGCGATTCTGGCCGACGCCGGCCTCGATGCGGAGAGATTGGCTGGGGTCGGCTCGCAACGGGCGGTCGGCGGCCCGTTCGCGCCGCTTGACGCCGCTCCCGGCGCGTCGGCCTTCGACCGCGGCGCGGCGCGCGCCGGGCGCGACCTCGTCTTCGCGGCGAAGCTCCGGTCCCTGATGCCTCGTGTCCCGCTCGGCAAGCCGCTCGCGGGCGAGGCGAGCGTCGCTTCTCCTTTCGGCTATCGCATCGACCCCTTTCTCGGCCGCCCCGCCCTGCATTCGGGCGTCGATCTCGTGCAGGCCTATGGCGCGGAGATCCGCGCCGCCGGCGCCGGCCGCGTCGTTCATGCCGGACCGATGGGCGGCTACGGCCTCATGGTCGAGATCGACCACGGCGACGGCCTGACGAGCCGTTATGGCCACCTGTCCGAAACGCTGGTCGGCGAGGGCGACGAAATCGATAAGGGCGCGGTCGTCGGCCGGCTCGGCTCGACCGGCCGCTCGACCGGACCGCACCTTCATTATGAGGTGAGGATCGACGGCGAGCCCGTTGATCCAGAACGTTTTCTGCACGCCGGGGAGCGAATGGCCACGGCCGAATGAGCGCAGGCCCCTCTCACTCTTCAATGTCCCTGTCTTCGCCCGCGCCAAGTCAGGCGAGCCGCATCGACCGCGCCGCGAAGGGCTCGACATGCTATACGTCAGCGTCGCGGAGCACTTGAATGGAATGGCGTGACGAGGGTCTCGTCATCGGGGTCAGACGGCACGGCGAGCATTCGGCGATCGTCGAGACGATGACGCGCGCCCATGGCCGCCATCTCGGCCTGGTGCGCGGCGGTCGCTCGTCCCGCATGGCCGCCGTGCTCCAGCCGGGCAACACGCTCGCCCTCGTCTGGCGGGCCCGCCTCGACGAGCATCTCGGCGCCTTCGTGGTCGAACCGCTGGACCTTCGCGCCGGGCGGCTGATCGGCAGCGCTCTGGCGCTTGCGGGCCTCGCCTGGCTCGGCGCGCTCGCCCGCCTCCTGCCCGAACGCGATCCGCACGAGGCGGTGTACGAGACGCTGACGCTGATCGCGGCGAAGCTCGACGACGCGGCGCTCGCCCCGCCGCTCGTCGCCCGCTTCGAGACGCAAATTCTCGCCGAATGCGGTTTCCAGCTCGACCTCTCGAGTTGCGCCGCGACCGGCGTGGTCGAGGATCTCGCCTATGTCTCGCCGAAGTCGGGCCGGGCGGTGAGTTCCGCGGCCGGCGAACCATGGCGGGACCGGTTGCTGCCGCTGCCGCCTTTCTTGCGCGACGGCGCGCGCCTCGAGGCCCGTCCGAGCCCCGATGAGGTCGCCGACGGCTTCCGCTTGACCGGCTTCTTCCTGGCGCGCGACGTGTTCGCCGCCCGCGGCGAACCGTTGCCCGACGCCCGCCGCGCCTTTCTGGCCGCGGCCGCGAGGACCGCGGGCGCAGAGTTGCGGGGCGTCTGACGCAAGCAACTTTCCTGCGCCGTATTGACCGGGCGCCTGGAACGTGTATCAGACCCTCGCTGCGCCGCAGCATGAGGCGCTCCAGCCGCGTAAATCGGATTTCGCTGTTTCAAGCGACCGAAGCGCTGTCGAGCCTCCCGACCCTTCTGACGACGGCCCGTTTTACGCGGGGCAAGTCTCCCCCTTTTCCCTGATCGGCTGACCGCGCCTCTTTCACGAGGCGACGGCGCGCGATCGCTTATTCGAAAGACTCCAAGTGACTCAATTTTCCGCATCTCGGCCTCCCCGAGACGCTCCTTCGCGCTCTCGACAGCGAAGGCTACAAGACGCCCACCTCCATCCAGGCCCAGGCCATTCCGCACCTCCTCGAGGGCCGCGATCTGCTCGGCATCGCCCAGACCGGCACCGGCAAGACGGCGGCCTTCGCGCTGCCGATCCTCGCTCGCCTCAGCGCCGACCGTCGCCGCCCGGCGCCGTTCACCGCCCGCGTGCTGGTCCTCGCGCCGACCCGCGAACTCGCGGCGCAGATCGGCGACAGCTTTCGCGCCTACGGCAAATTCCTGAAGCCCGCCCTCAGCCTCGCCGTCGTGGTCGGCGGCGTGTCGGCGCGTCCGCAGATCGACCTCATCGCGCGCGGCCTCGACGTCCTGGTCGCGACTCCCGGCCGGCTGCTCGACCATATGGGGAGCGGCAAGCTGAACCTCGCGGCGACCGAGGTTCTGGTGCTCGACGAGGCCGACCACATGCTCGACCTCGGCTTCATCGTGCCGATCCGCCGGATCGTCGCCAAGCTGCCGAAGGCGCGCCAGACGCTGCTCTTCTCCGCCACCATGCCGAAGGAGATCGCCGGCCTCGCCGGCGACATGCTGAAGAATCCGGTCGAGGTCCGGGTCACGCCGGCCGCCACCACCGTCGAGCGCGTCGATCAGCACGTGTTTTTCGTCGACAACGCCGCCAAGCGCGACGTGCTGGTCGAACTGATGCGCGGCGCCGACGTGTCGCGCGCCATCGTCTTCACCCGCACCAAGCGCGGCGCCGATCGCGTGGCGCAGCATCTCGACGCCGCCGGCGTCGGGGCGCAGGCGATCCACGGCAACAAGAGCCAGAACCAGCGCGTCCGCACGCTCGACAGCTTCAAGAGCGGCGCGACGCGCATTCTCGTCGCCACCGACATCGCCGCGCGCGGGATCGACGTCGACGCGGTGAGCCACGTGGTGAACTACGAGCTGCCGGACGTGCCGGAGGCCTATGTGCACCGCATCGGCCGCACCGCCCGCGCCGGCCTGTCCGGCCGCGCCATTTCGCTGTGCGACAACAGCGAGCGGCCGCTCCTGCGCCAGATCGAAAAACTGACCCGCCAGACGCTGACCTTCACCGACCGCCGCACCGCGGCCGGTGCCCGCGACGACGAGCGCGAGGCGGCCCGGCCGGCCCCGCGCGGCGGTCGCGGCGGACAGGGCGACGGCGGGCGCCGCGGCGGCCCGCAGCCGCAGCGCCGCGCGGGCCCGCGCGACGCCCAGCACATCGGCGTCGCGCGACCCACGCGCACGCCCGCAGGCCCTGCGCCTCGCGGCGACGGCCGCCGCCGGCAGGACGCGCGGCCGCACGCCTGAGGCCTCTCCGCCCATTTGGACGAGACGCAGTTCGAGGCCTCTGGCCTCGAACTCGCGATGCGGTCGCATCAACCTCGCTCATCAGACAGCCGGATGGGGCAATTCGGATTGCGGAACGACGCCACCGCGGAGATGTTCACTTTGACGCGGCGGCAGGCCATCGCCGTCCCATGACTGACATCAGCTTGAATTAATGCCACGTTAACCATGTTCCGCCACCCTGCGCAGCGCAGCCTGGAGTGGGACAGGAACAATGGCCACGTCGTCGGCGTATCGATTGCCAAGACTCGTTCGTTTGGGATCGGCCGCGACCCTGATCGCGCTTGTGTCCGCATGCGCGCAACCGCGTTTCGCCGCCTATGCCGACGCGCGATGCCAGGCGGTCCTGGAGCTTCCCGACGGAAGCTGGCAGGTCGAATATCCAATCGTGTTCGGAAGATCCATTCGGGTCGAAAGCGGCGCGACCCTCTATAAGGGAGAGGTTTTGGATGGCGTCGACCTCGGCGCCGTTCTCCAGAAAACGTGCCGCGGTCCGTCTCAAAACATTCCGGAGACTCCCATTCGCTTTTGATGACGAAGCGATGCGGCGGATCGCCTGATCCGCGAAGCGCGTCGGCGCCGCCGACGTCCCGCCCGCCCAGAGGCCAGCACCATGGCCCGCCGGCGCTTATCGTCATCCGCTTGACAGGCCAGAGGGTCGGCGCTGGCGCCACGGCCCGTATGCTCGATCGCGCTGATAAAAAGCAAGCCGGAAGGCCCAACTCCTAAGTTATCGCCTGACGCGGCGATGCAGCGCATTTCATTTCGTTCGGGAGTGCGGTACCCCTCTTTCCGGGCAAGAGCCCAAGTAGATTGAGCCCAAGTGTATTGTAGTCTTCTCAAATTTGATAGAATGATATCGGCCTGCGCCAAGGTCCCCCTTCCTTGGCGCAGGCATATTTCCCTCCTCGAATGACACCGATGCCGTACCCCTCGGCCTTTAGACTTTTACCCTCGCTGGCTTGAGCTTCCTGTTCGCCGGCGGGCCGCCGCCAGTCTGATGCTTCAAGGGGGCTGGCGGCGGTTTCCGCTCGACCCGTCCGACGCGGCGCCGCGCTCGGCGACGGTCTATGTTGAAGAGACAGCGAGGGCGCCGCCGCTGTAACGTGGCGCTTGTCAGGACGTCGCCGCCCCCCTCGGCGTCTCCCGACAGCGTTGGCCCGCGCCGCTACCCCCCTTCGGCGTTCCTGACCGCTCGGGCCGCAGGTGGCGGCGGCCCGAGGATCGCCCCTCAAATTCGCTGCGAGCAGATCCAGGACGTTGGCGGCCTTGCCCCGCGGGTTCGTCGGCCTTCGCGCGCCTCGCTGCGCCTATGTCAGGACAGGTTACCCGTGCGTAATCTAGGTCACTCTCGCGACCGGCGATGGACTGAACTAAATCATTGAAAAGATTGGCGCGCCCGACAGAATTCGAATCTGTGACCTTTGCCTTCGGAGCAATTTAATCTGCCCTTCGACGCTTTACGATGGGTTTCGCTCCGATGCGCTATATTACTGTAATCACTAAACAAATTGAAATTTCGGCTCGCCTGACGTACCCTCGAACACGCTCCGACTTGCGTCCTGCTGCTTACGTGGTGCTTACGCGAGAATGGGAGTTTGGACGGGAGAATTCCCATGGCTAAGCTCACGAAGCGGCTCGTCGATGCCGCCGAGTCCCTCGAGAAAGACTACGTCATCTGGGATGACGAGCTACCAGGTTTCGGCCTGCGCGTCTTCGCTTCTGGCAAGCGCAGCTACGTCCTTCAATACCGCGCCTTGGGCCGCTCGCGCCGCTACACCATCGGCTTGCATGGCGTCTGGACGGCCGAAAGCGCTCGGCAGGAGGCGAAGGTCCAGTTGGGCCGCGTTGCTCAGGGCGACAACCCCGCCGAGGAGCGCCAGCTCGATCACAAGGCCATCACGGTCAAGGAGCTCTGCACGCTCTACGTCAATGACCTGAACGCAGGCCTCATCTTGGGGAAGGGCGGGCGGCCCAAGAAACCGACGACCGTGGGGACGGACACCGGCCGCATAGAGCGGCACATCATCCCGCTCCTCGGGACGCGCCGCGTGAAGGACCTAACCAAGGCCGACATCAACAAGGTCCTGAAGGACATCATGGCCGGCAAGACGCGAGTCGCCGTCAAGACGAAGAAGCTGCGCGGCAAGGCGATCGTCCGCGGCGGCGCCGGAACGGCCACGCGAACCGTCGGGCTCCTCGGCGGCATCCTCACCTATGCGGTCGAAGCTGGCATCATCACCACCAATCCTGCCCACGGCCTGCGGAAGCCGAAGGACAATGTCCGCACCCGCCGGCTCACGGAAGCGGAGTATCGGACGCTGGGCGAGATGCTGCGCACGGCTGAGAAGGATGAGAAGTACGCGACGACGGTGGAAATCATTCGTCAGATCGCGCTGACCGGCTGCCGCCGGAGCGAAATGATCGGCCTCATGTGGACCGAAGCAGATACCGATAGGAGCTGCCTGCGGCTGATCGACAGCAAGGAGGGCACCTCGGTCCGTCCTATCGGACTGCCCGTCGTCGAGTTCCTCGAAGCGCGTCAGAAGACAGCCTCCGGCACATATGTCTTCCCTGGCTACGGCGACGACAACGCGTTCGGCAGTTTCCCGAACCACTGGGAGCAGATCTTCAAGGGCTCGCCGCTCTCGGATGTCACGCCCCACGTCTTGCGACACAGCTTCGCGAGCGTTGGCAACGATCTCGGCTTCACGGAGGTGACGATCGCGGCCCTGGTCGGCCATGCGAAGGGGTCCGTGACCAGCAAATACATCCACGCGCTCGACACGGCGCTGATCATGGCGGCGGACACGATCGCCGGCTACATTGAGGGCTTGCTGGACGGGAAGGAATTCAAGCAGACAGCCTACGCGCTCGACCGCGCATCTCGAAAGGCCGCGCTCGCGCGCTTCCTTCAGAAGGCGGCCGGTGACGATGCAGCGGAAGGCGGGGAGGAGCGGCGGCTGGCCGCCTAGCTTCCAGCGGCCGCCATCATTAGATGTAAAACTTGAAGGGCTGCCGCTCTGCGCCTGCGGCGCTTCCCATGGTCAATACCTCGCCGACCTTGTCCGCGAAACGAATGGTGACCGGCAGTCCATCGCTGAAATTGCAGGCGTTGTAGTTGATTTTCGTGAGACCCAAAATATCGGCCAGTACGGTCTCGATGGCCGGAAATTCACCGCTCGCGCGCAGCACGGTCACAAACAGCGGGTTCGGCGTTTCCGGGCCGATATAAGTGTCGATGCGCGGCGCATATCCAGTGGTCCACAGATAAGCATCTTTGTCGCCGAGATGGATCGCCGTGCCGCGCAGGCATGGATAATCGCCGTCGCGGAAGAGCTTGGTCTCCCCATGGGTCGATTGGATACGCACACCCACGATATTGGTGCCATCAGGCGCGGCCTTGCTGAAGGCCTCCCATTCGGCGTCGTTGAACTTGGTTCGGCCGTGAATGAACAGCTCCTTCGGATAGACCCCGAAGCGCTGCTTGTAGGTTTCCAGAACCGTCTTGATCAGCTTTCCAGCCGCCAGATCGCTGAGGTGAAATTCTCTATTTTCGGTCTGCCAGGGCCCGTTCGCCCCGCGAAAGACGACGCCATCCCCTTCGCTCAGGAACATCTGCGCCGCACAGCAAGCGTGATTGTCGGGATGGTTGGGAAGGAGTTTGAAGACCAAGCCGACGTAGCAGACGCCCGGCCGCATACCGGCGATCTTCCACGGGGGTTCAGCCTGCGTTTTGTAGAACAGGCCCGTCGCCAGGTTCCAGGCGACGGTGGCGGAATCCTGGGTGCCGCGCTTTGGATATCCCGCCTTGTTCACGAATTCCTCGGGGGCAAGCGTCGTCTCGCGAATGAGCTGGGATGTCATGCCCAGCTTCAACAGCTTCGCCTTGATCTGACGGTGGAAGTCGGGGATGTCGTCGAACACCGCTTCAAGTGTGTCATCAATGACTCCCGCCAGCAGCGGAAGGTCGGCGCGCCCCTTCTGGCGCCTGGACAACTCCCCCTTGAGGAGTTCGACCTTGCGGCGCTGACCCGCAACCGGCCGGCAGGTTTCGAACACGATTTCCGGCACGACGAAGATCCAGACGTCAACTGTCCGCTCCTCATTTTTCGCGTGACGCTCGATCGGGTCGATGAACAGCTTGGTCGTCGCGGCCACCGCCTCGTGATGGTTCTCGATCGCAATCGCGGCACGGATGTCTGCCGGATCGATCTCGCATGTAATCATGGCGCCCGGATCGGCGCGGATCCCGAAGGCCTCTTCGAGACCGGGAAAGTCGGACAGATGCAGCCGGAACTCTTTGTCGCGCTTGCCGCGAAGCGGAATCGCGACGGGATTGCCGATCGCCTCGAGCCAGCGGCGCAGGAGATCCAGGCCATGTTTTGTACCAATCGCGCCGATCGTGATCTGCGCACGATCGGGCATCGACGCGGGCCCGTAAAGCGTGAGACCGTCCTTCGGATGATCCGAAGCCTGCCCGTGCCCAAATCCGAGCGTTGGTTCCGGAATGTAGAGGACCGGAACGGATTTTTCGGGAAATTCGATCAAGCGTCCTCCTCCTCGAAGTGGCCGCCGAGCGTTGTGAATCGGCTTCTTCCGCATCCTCGCCGAGCTTGTTGGTCTGGCGCGCGGTGACGGGCGCGGTGAACTGGATCGGCATCGCGTCGAGCGTGATGCTGCCGCCCGAACCGACAGCAAGGTCGACATAGGGGCTGTCGCCGGCCAACAACTCCATGAACGCCATCACACGCCCGTGCCAGGCCTTGTTGCGCCAAGCCGAGCAGATCGAACGCCGCAGGCGAAACTGGGTTTTCGTGTCCGGAATGACAATCGGCTTGTTGCGCTCGCCGATGTCGGAGAACAGCACGCGGCCCTTGAGGCGCATATGGGGATAGGGAAAGAGGCTGGGAATAACGCTGACGCCATATTCCCAGATCTTCTTGCGGGCGACGCCGCGCAGCATCGAATTGCGGCTCTGACCTTGGCGGCCCCATGAGACACGCTTCTTGAGGCCCAATTTGTCCTCGCCGACATGGAAGGACAGGCCACTCGAGAAGGTGTGGGTAAGAAACCCTTCGCGGGCGCAATGCTTCTCCCACGCCTGGCGCAGGAAATTCATCATGATCGATCGGGCATCCCGGCTTTCGATCCCCGCGTCCGATGACCCGTTCTCGAGGAGATCGAGAACATCGAAGTCACGCTCGGCGCGAAACGGCCCCACCCGCTCGAAATGTTCTGTCAGGTCGAGCGGGCTGGCGAAGGTCAGGAAACCGTCGCCGAACTCGGCCATCGGGTATTCGAAGGACGCGCCGAGCTTGCGCAGCAAAGCCTCATTGGCCCGGTTGCGCGGCACCAGGTGATTGAGCTTGTCCGGCATCCGAATGATCCGGAGCCAGTTGGATGTCAGGACCTCGGGAGCGGTCTCGATCTCCACGGCGCGCCGGCGCAGATGCGCGTACCATTCGGGCTGTATGATCCCGCCGCCAGCTTTCGGCACCTGCTGCCTTTCAAGCGACTTGAGCAGGCTCGCCAGTCCCTTGGCCCAGCCACTCTCGAAATCGACATACTGAAGGCCGCCGATGCCGAAGAGTTTTTGGAATGCGCGTACCTTGAGGGGGATGATGAAATTGGGATCCTGCAGCTGCTTTGTCAGGTCCTCGGCTATGGCG
>CAWANA010000019.1:0-331314 GCA_963783275.1 uncultured Alphaproteobacteria bacterium
GACCGCACACCAATCGTCAGGGCTGTCCGCCACCTGCGCCACCAGATCGATTCCAGTGTCGCGACCGTCAAACCTGTTTTCGTGAGCCCATTCGGTGTACGTCAGGACGCGCGAAAATTGGTCCCGTTGGGTCGGCGCGGTTTCAAGCCAAACTTTCGTCAGACGCTCAAAGTACGTGCCTTGTTCGCGTGTCGACGCAGCAGCCGAGCGATACTTCTGCAAAATTTGACGAAGCGTTGAAGGCATGAGTCGCCGCCTAACTGAACCGGGACGACTAGGTTACATCGTTTGCCCGCTAATTGGGGAATCTTATCGAGGTTCTCAACAGTCGCGGGGAGGATCGCGTGGTCTTGCGCTCGCGCATTCGGGGCAAGCTCCGCAGCGATCCGCCGCTGTCCGGGATGTCTAGAACCTATTGAACTTATTATTAGTTTCTGAAAATACATCTTGTTGAATCATGCAAGGGTGTGCAAGACAACTATTGCCATAACGGAATAGGAACCGGGCGTGACAAATTGTCTAGGCGGTCTAATAATTCGAGGACGCACATGCAGATTGAAAGTGGAAGCCATCAGTTGCTCGGCCCACCGCCCGCGAAGCGTTGTCGTCGTCCCGCACTATTCAACCAAGCCGACATCACACGCGCGTTGCGTGCCGTGAGACAGGTCGGCGGCGATTACAGCGTCCGCGTTGAGCCGGACGGCTCGATTGTGATTGGCAGGCTGTCGGCGCAGATTGCTTCCATTGCAAGCAAGTCGCAGCCGGTCCGCGACTTCCACCTCTGAGGTAACAAACAGTGAGCCGTCCGCGTCCGCCGTACTTGCTCCGACAAGTCACACGGCATGGAAAGGCCGTCTGGTATGTCAGGCACGGAGCTGGACCGCGTGTGAGGATACGGGCCGCCTATGGGTCGCCAGATTTTGCCGCGGAGTATCAGGCCGCGCTGAACGGTCTTGCGCTCGCCCCGGCAACCAAAGCAGGCGCCGGGACTCTCGAATGGCTTGTCAAGCGATACCGCGAAAGCTCCGCATGGGCTTCGCTTGCCATCGCGACGCGCGACCAGCGTGAGAATATCTTTCGCAATGTGGTGAAGGCGGCGGGCGACGTTCCCTTCAAAAGCGTGACGCGCGCCAAGATCATCGAAGGCCGAGAGAGTCGACAAGCGACGCCCAACCAAGCAAACAATTTCATTAAGTCCATGCGCGGGCTGTTTCGTTGGGCGATTGACGCCGAGATCGTCGGCGCCGATCCGACCCGTGACGTCAAGCTCTTGAACGTCAAGACCGATGGATTCCACGTTTGGACCGATGACGAAGTGACGAAATTCGAGTCGTGCTGGCCAGTCGGAACACGCGAACGAACTCGCCTTCGACCTCTTGCTATTTACCGGCCTTCGCCGTGGCGACGCGGTTCGACTCGGTCGTCAACACGTCAAGGATGGTGTGTTCAGGATCACGACAGAGAAGAACGGAGTCATCGTTGAGGCGCCGATCCTTCCGCCTCTGGCGCGCTCGATTGATGCTGCGCCAACGGGAGACCTAGCGTTTATCGCAGGCGAGCATGGACGGCCGATGGTCAAGGAGTCATTCGGCAACTGGTTCAGAGAAACGTGCAAAACGGCTGGCGTTCCCGGCTCGGCTCACGGCTTGCGGAAAGCCGGCGCGACTCGGGCGGCAGAAAACGGCGCAACCACGACGCAACTCAAGGCCATGTTCGGTTGGACAGATGACAACATGCCGTCGCTGTACACCAAGACGGTTGACAGGAGTTGGTCGGCCGCAAGCGGGATGTCCAAGCTGGAAAAGAAGTCCAGAAGCTGAACAGCTATCCCCTCACCTCAACCCCTCACCCTTCCATCTAGGGTGATTTCCTCAACAAAAACATAGCTAAAAAATGGAGGTGGCTCCCCGAGCAGGACTTCGAACCTGCGACCATTCGATTAACAGTCGAATGCTCTACCAGCTGAGCTATCGGGGATCAGCAGGGCGCCCGTATAGCAGATTTTCTCGCAGCGCCAAGCCGTTTTTCGCTCTTGCCGCGAGCGCAGCCGAGGGCCACCTTCGACGCATGCTCGATCCCATGACACGCCTGGAACTGCTGACGCCGGCCGAGATGGGCGAGGCCGATCGCATGACGATCGCCGGCGGGACGCCGGGCTCGATGCTGATGGAGCGCGGCCGGACTCGCGGTCGCGGAGGAGGCGGCGCGGCTCGCTCGCTCGCGCGGCCGGATCGTCGTCCTCTGCGGACCGGGCAACAACGGCGGCGACGGCTTCGTCGCGGCGCGACTTCTCGCTCAGCGCGGATTTCCGGTCGAACTCGGCCTTCTGGGCCGGCGCGAGGCGCTTGCACGGCGATGCGGCCGAAGCCGCGGCCCGGTTCGCGGCTGAGGTCTTTCCCGACCGCCGCGGTCGATAGCGACGGCGCGGCCCTGCGTGATCGACGCGCTGTTCGGCGCGGGCCTCGCGCGCGACCTCGAGGGCGAAGCGAAGACGGTCGTCGAGCGCATCAACGCCTATGCGCGCGACGGTGGCCGCGTGCTGGCGGTGGACACGCCGTCCGGCGTGGACGGCGCGACCGGAAGCATCCGCGGCGTCGCGGTCGAGGCGACGGCCAGCGTCACCTTCTTCCGACTGAAGCCCGGCCATCTGCTCGAGCCCGGACGGGCGCTCTGCGGCGCGATCCGGCTCGCCGACATCGGAATCCCGGCAAGCGTCCTGCCGCGCATCGCGCCGCAAACGCCTTCGTCAACGGCGCCGCGCCTTTGGGGCGGGGCGCTGCCGCGGCTCGACGCCCGGTCGCACAAATATGCCCGCGGGGCGGCGCTCGTTCTCTCCGGGCCGGCGCGCATCAGACGGGCGCAGCCCGGCTCGCGGCGCGGGCGGCGCTGAGGGCGGGGGCGGGGATCGTGGCGGTCGCGAGCCCTCCCGAGTCGGTCGCCGTCAACGCCGCCCATCTGACCGCCGTGATGGTCGCGCCGTTCTCGGGCGCTCAGCGGCTTCGAGGGGCTTCTCGCCGACGCGCGCCGGCGCGCCGTGGCGCTCGGCCCCGGCGCCGGGCGTAGGACCGGAAACGCGGAAGCTCGTCGCGGCGGCGCTGACACGGCCGGGCGACGGGCGGACGGTCGTGCTCGACGCTGACGCGCTGACCAGTTTTTCGGGCGAAGCGGACAAGCTTGCGACGCTGATCGGCCGCGGCGGCCACGCCGTCGTCATGACCCCGCATGAGGGCGAGTTCGCCCGGCTGTTCGCCGGCGCGGACGGCGTTCGCGCCGACGACGACAAGCTCGCCCGCGCCCGCGCGGCGGCCTGGCTCACGGGCGCGGTCGTCGTCCTCAAGGGCGCCGACACCGTGGTCGCCGCGCCGGACGGGCGCGCGGCGATCGGCTGGGACCTGCCGCCGACGCTGGCGACCGCGGGATCCGGCGACGTGCTGACCGGGTTCGTCACCGGCCTTGCGGCGCAGGGAAGTCCCGGCGTTCGAGGCGGCCGCCGCCGCGGTCTGGCTGCACGGCGCGGCGGCGCGCGCGTTCGGTCCCGGGCTGATCGCCGAGGATCTGCCGGAGGCTTTGCCGGGCGTGCTGGCGGAACTGGGGCGCCTGTAGGGCAGGGCGACTGGCGGGGCGCCCGGCCGAAGGCGGTGGTGGGGGCCGCCTCAGTGCGAGAACAGCACCGGCGCCGTCATATGCGCGAGGATGTAGCGGGTTCCGGCGCCATGGCCGAACAGGGCCTGCGTTCCCTGATCGAAGGCGCCGATCGCCAGAAGGTCGGCCGCGTGATCGGAGACGGCGCTGAGCAACGTGTCCATCACCGCGACCTCGTCGACGACGAAGTGCTGATAGCGCGCGTTGACGCCGTGGTTCGCGAGGTTGGCGACCAGCCGGTCGGCGAATTCGTCGCGCTGGTCGCTCTTGCGCGCGACCTCGACCACCAGCGCGTCGGACCCCTTGGGGATGAGAGGCAAGGCGTCGGAGACGGCGCGGGCCGCGCCGCGGGAGCTCCGCCAGGCGAACAGCGGACGCGTTCCGACGTCCGCGTAGGTTCCGACATAGGGCACGACCAGCACCGGCCGGCCGCTGTCGACGATCGTCTGCTCGGCGAGCTTGGGGGGCACCGGCTCGGCGTCGTGGGCCTGACCAAGGATGACGAGATCATAGGTCCGCGCCAGGTCCACGAAACGACGGCCGATCTCCGCGTCGCTGCCGCGGTTGAGGTCGAAGAAGCCGACGCGGTCGGCGAGCGCTCGTGTTCCCGCCTCGAAGGCGTCGCGCGACGACTCCAGCGCCTCGGTGTATTGCGGGGTTGGCCAGCTCGCGACCGATCCGACGGTGTGCGCCGCCGCCTTCTCCGCGAACACTCCGGTCAACAGCGCCCCTTTACGCTCAGCGATCTTGACGGCGAGCGCGAGTCGCGCGGCGGTCCGCGGCTTCGAGTCGACGTGGACGAGAATGTTCGCAAGACTCATGTCGTTTCTTCCCAGCTAAGCCCCAAACCTTAGCGGAGGCCGATTGGCGGATCAACGAACAGTCGCGGCGGCCGATCGCCGCAAGTTGCGGCAAGTCAATCCGCGAGCGGGAGAGCCGGATAGGGTGGACCGGACGCGGCGTGAGGCGGCGGTCCTTGAGGAGGCAGAGCCATGGCTTCGGCCGTGACCTTGATGCTCGAAGCGGTGGGGATCGTGGCGACGGTCGAGGTCGCGCTGGCGGGACTGGCCGTTCTCGCCGCGCGGCGGATCGAGCGGATGGCGCCGCCGCAGGGCGGTTTTCTCGATGTCGGGGGCGTGCGGCTGCACGTGCTGGAGCGGGGCTCAGGGCCGCCGGTCGTCCTCATTCACGGGCTTGGAGGCCAGATCGGCCATTTCGCCCACTCGCTCGTCCCGCGGCTCGAGCGCGACTTCCGCGTCGTCGCCTTCGACCGGCCGGGCTCAGGCTATTCGTCGCCGGCGACGGGCGGCGTTCGCGAGCAGGCGGCGATCTTGGCGCAAGCGATCCGAATCCTGAAACTGGGCAAGCCGCTGATCGTCGGTCATTCGCTCGGAGGGGCGGTCGCGCTCACGATCGCGCTCGACCATCCCGACTGCGTCGGCGGCCTCGCGCTGATCGCGCCGGCGACGCATCCAGTCGCCAAGGCGCCGGCGCTGTTCCGCTCGCTCGTCATCCGTTCGCCGCTCCTGCGCCGGCTCTACGCCTGGACCGCGGCTGCGCCGGCGGCGCTGCTCGCTCGGGCCATCTTCTTCAAGGCGGCCTTCGCGCCGGAGCCTGCGCCGGCGGATTTCGGCCGGGCGGGCGGCGGTCTCCTCGCGCTGCGGCCACAAAACATTTATGTCACCTCGACCGAGCTGACGGCCGCTTTCGCGGACGACGCGATCGAGGCCATGCCGCAGCGCTACCCGTCGCTGACCGTCCCGGTCGGCGTTCTCTACGGGCGCGACGACCAGGTCCTCGACTGGCGCGTCCATGGCGAAGCGATGGCGCAAAGGATCCCCTCGCTCGATTTCGAACTCGTCGACGGCGGCCACATGCTGCCCGTGACCCAGCCGGACGTCTGCGTGGCGTTCATTCGGAGGATGGCGGCGGCGATGAGGAGGGAGGCGACCGCCGGGGCAGGTTTTGACGCCGCAGGCCGCAATGCTATCGATGAGCGTTGATGGGGAAGCCCTCAGCGCGCCTTCTCGGCCGAGCCCGACACGCAGCGAGGACAGCGATGCCGCTGAAGCAGGCGATTTCGGGAACCGTCACCGGCAACGACCAGCAGGTCGGATTTCGCGCCATGATCATGAAGCAGGCGATCGCGTACAACCTTGCGGGCTTTGCGAAGAACGAGCCCAACGACGTTGTGAGCTTCACGCTTCAAGGCGACGCCGATCGTCTGGGTGCGGCTGTCGCCGCGGTTCGCGAAGGCACCAAGAGGTCGTCGAACATCGTCGTCGAGACAAATCCGGCGACAGTTGACCCCGCTTTGACCGCGTTCACGATCCTCGGCTGGACCTCGACGAGCCGGAACATCGCCAACCCCTACGATCTCGCCTTCCCGTTGCGCGCCGACGACGGGGAACTTTCCCCCGCCGAGGTCAAGGCCGCCTGGCGCGGGATCCTGAAGTCGACGCTGAAGGGCGACGATTTGAAAAAGCTCGGCCCCGACGACTGAGCGAGAGGCGAGAGTCCCGGCAAGGCGTCTTCCTGTTTCCCGATCCTGATGGCGTGTCCTTTGGCGATGCTGTCGGGAGGCCAGGAACGAATTACGCTTCAACGCGTTCTCGACGACGGGAATCGAATGCGATCTTGAATTGCCCAAAGCGACGAACGGACAGGCGAACGAGGCCGCGCGTGTTCGGGCAGGGGCGCGGGAAAATTCACAAAGAGCAAGGACAATGAGCGAGGCTTTGAAAGGAACGCACGGGCCGTCGCTCGAACCCGGCGGGGTCCGGTTCCGGCTCTGGGCCCCGGCGCAAAGTCGGATCAGCGTGATACTCGAGAGCCGGGACGCCGATATTCCCATGAAGCCGCGCGGCGACGGAGTCTTCGAGGCCTTCGTCGAGGGCGTCGCGGCCGGCGAGCGCTACTGGTTTTCGCTTTCCGACGGAAGGCGGGTCCCCGATCCCGCATCCCGTTTTCAGCCTGGGGATGTCCACGGGCCGAGTGAAATCGATCGATCACGCCGCCTATGCGTGGCGCGAGGATTGGCGCGGCCGAGACTGGCCGGACATCGTCCTTTACGAAATCCACGTCGGCGCCTTCACGGAAGAAGGCACGTTCCGAGCCGCCGCCGGGAAGCTGGCTCATCTCGCCGAACTCGGCGTGACTGCGGTCGAGATCATGCCGGTCGGCGATTTCCGCGGGCGCTGGGGTTGGGGCTACGACGGCGTCTACTTTTACGCGCCGGACGCGAGCTATGGCCGCCCGGAGGACTTCAAGGCCTTCGTCGAAGCCGCGCATGCCCACGGCATCGCCGTTCTTCTCGACGTCGTCTACAATCACTTCGGACCGGAGGGCAATTACGTGTCGCTCTACGCGCCCGACTTCTTCACCAAGCACCATCAAGACGCCGTGGGGCGACGCGATCAACTACGACGACGCCAACGCGGGTCCCGTGCGCGCATTTGTCGTCGAGAACGCGGAATACTGGATCGAGACGTTTCATCTCGACGGGCTCAGGCTCGATGCGGTCGACACCATCAAGGACGACAGCAAGCCGGACATCCTCGAGGAACTCGCTGAGCGCGTCCGAGCGCGGTTCCCGCGGCCGGTGCATCTCATGGTCGAGAACGGGGACAACGAACCCCAGCGGCTCGTGCGGCAGGACGGCAAGCCGGTCTTCTACACCGCGCAGTGGAACGACGACATCCACCATGTCCTGCATGTCGCGGGGACCGGCGAACAGGGCGGCTACTACGGCGACTTCGGCGAGACGGCGCTCCTTGGCCGCGCGCTCGCCGAGGGTTTCGCCTTTCAGGGTGAAGTCATGGCGTATCGCAACAAGCCGCGCGGCGCCCCGAGCGGCGACTTGCCGCCGGACGCGTTCGTCGCCTTCATCCAGAATCACGATCAAGTCGGCAACCGCGCGTTCGGAGAGCGTCTCAACACGCTTTGCTCCGAGCAGGTCTTTCGCGCGCTGGCCGGCGTCTACCTCCTGCTGCCGCAGACGCCGATGCTGTTCATGGGCGAGGAGTGGGGCGCAAGGCAGCCGTTCCCGTTTTTCTGCGACTTCGAAGGAGAGCTTGCCGCTTCCATCCGCAAGGGACGCGCTGAGGAATTCGGAGAGTTTTCGGGGTTCGACGACCACGCCGAAGATTCCCGACCCCATTGTTGAGGCGACCTTTCGATCGGCGAAGCTGGACTGGGACCGCATCGACGCAAGTTCCCTGGCCTTCTACCGCGAAGCGCTGGCGGCGAGGCGCCAATACGTCCGGCCTCTTCTGCCCACGATGGCGCGCGGCGGCGAAGCGACGGTCCGCGGCGAGCAGGCGGTGACGGTCTCCTGGCGCGCCGGATCTCGGCGCCTGGTCCTCGACGCCAACCTGTCGGACGCCCGGATCGCCTTTCCCGAGGCTGAAGGCGTCTTCTGGCGATTCGGCGAGACGGACGGCGAGTTCGGGCCCTGGAGCGTGCGCTGGAGCGTCGCGTCGTGACGATCGTTCCCCGGGCGACCTATCGGCTGCAACTGCGCGCAGGCTTCGGCTTCAGCGACGTCGAAGCCATTGCTCCCTATCTTGCACGGCTCGGCGTGAGCCATGTTTATCTCTCGCCGATTTTTCAAGGCGCGACCCGGCAGCGCGCACGGATACGACATCACCGACCACGCGGAACTAAATCCGGAGCTCGGGACGGAGGCGGAGTTTGCTTCGATGATCGAGGCGCTTCGCCGCGAGGGCCTCGGTCGCCTGCTGGACTTTGTCCCCAACCATATGGGAGTCGGCGGCGCCGACAACCCGCTGTGGCTCGACGTGCTCGAATGGGGCCCCGAGTCTCGCTATGCCGGATGGTTCGACATCGACTGGTCGGCTGAAGGGGCAGGTCAGGGCAAGCTGCTCGCGCCGGTGCTCGGCGAGCAGTACGGCGAAGCCCTGAGGAGCGGGAAGCTCGCGCTCAAGTTCGAGGACGGCGCCTTCGCCGTGTGGGCCTACGACGAGCACAAGCTTCCGATCTGTCCCCTGACCTATCCGCTCGTTCTCGGCCACGAGACTGAACCCCTCGATATGATGGCGGACCGATTTCTCGACCTGGCGCAATGGCGTCCCGAGATGGCCGGGCGGGCGCTCGAACTCAAGGCGGAACTGGCGGCGCTCGTGCGGGCTGATCGCAAACGCGCGCGACGGCATCGACGCCCGGCTCGCCGCGATCAACGGCGATTGGCGGGAACTGGACGCCCTGATCCGCGCGCAGTTCTGGCGCGTCGCCTTTCATCGCGTGGCCGAAGACGAAATCAACTACCGGCGCTTCTTCAACATCAACGATCTTGCAGGCCTGCGCATGGAACTCGCGCCGGTCTTCGAGCACGCCCATGCGCGCGTGTTCCGCATGCTCGAGGCGGATGAGATCGAAGGGCTTCGAATCGACCATATCGACGGGCTGTTCGACCCGAAGGCGTATCTCGAGGCGCTGCGCGAGCGCGCCGGAAAGCCGTTCTATCTCGTGGTCGAGAAAATTCTTGCGCCGCACGAGCAGCTGCGCGCCGATTGGCCCGTCGAAGGCACGACCGGCTACGACTATCTCAATTGGTCGCTGGGTCTGCTCGTCGATCCGTCCGCCGAAGACGGGTTCACCGAGACCTATTCCGCCTTCGCCGGCGTGAGCGACGAGTTCGAGGAGATCGCGCGCGGTCTGCAAGCTGAGGATCATGGACAACGAGATGGCGAGCGAACTCAACGCGCTCGGCCGCGCCGCCGCTCGCCTTGCCGGCCGGAGTCCGATGACCGCAGATCTCACCCGCTCCATCCTGCAGCGGGCGATCAAGCAGGTTGTCGCGAACTTTCCGGTCTATCGCACCTATGTCGATCTGACCGGTTCGCCTTCCGACGCCGATCGGCGCGACATCGCCTGGGCGATTGCGCGCGCACGCCGCTTCGATCCGGACGTGCATCATTCGGCCTTCGATTTCCTGGAGGCTGTCCTGTCGGCCGGGACGGCCGGCGTACTGCGCGCAATGAGATCGGCAAAACCGCTGCAAGCTGCGATTTGCGATGAAGCTTCAGCAGTTCTCGGGGCCCGTGATGGCGAAGGGCGTCGAGGATACCGCGTTCTATCGCTACAATCGCTTCCTTGCGCTCAACGAAGTCGGCGGCGCGCCGGACCGCTTCGGCGTCGACGCCGTCCCTCTTTCACAAAGCCAACGCCGCAGCGGGCGGAGCGCTGGCCGCACGCGATGCTGGCGACCGCGACGCACGACACCAAGCGCGGCGAGGACGCGAGAGCGCAGGCTCGCCGTGCTCTCGGAATGTCCCGACGAATGGCGACGTCAGGTCACATCGTGGAGCCGGCTCCTGCGCGCGCGACTTGGGCGACATCGAGCGCCGCGCGCCGCCCGACCGCAACGACGAATACATGTTCTACCAGATGCTCGTCGGCTCCTGGCCGATGGACATGCTGGACGCCTTGAGCGCGGACGGCGCGCGACGCCTATCAGCGTGCGGATCGAGGCCGCGCTGGAGAAGTCGCTGCGCGAGGCGAAGCGGCATTCGAGCTGGACGGCGCCGAACGCCGAATACGAGCAGGCCATGCGCGCCTTCGCCCGGGCGGCGCTCGAGCCCCGACGGCGCCGGCTTTCTCACAAGCTTTCTTCCGTTCGTAAAGCGGGTCGCGCGACTCGGCGTCGAGAACAGTCTCGTGCAGACCGTCCTGAAGCTCACCGCGCCGGGCGTGCCGGACATCTATCAGGGTTGCGAGGCCTGGGATCTGAGCCTGGTCGATCCCGACAACCGCCGCGCCGGTCGATTACCCATGGCGCGAGCAGGCGATGGCCGAGATCGCGCCGCATCTCGCCTCGGTCGAAGCGCGGCGCGACGCTGTTCGAGACGCCTGATGCAGAACTGGCGTGACGGACGGGTGAAGCTCGCGACGATTGCGCTCTTGCTCGCGTTCCGGCGCGAGCACGCCGAGTTCTTCGCCCACGCCGATTACCGGCCGATCGAGATCGAGGGCGAAGAGGCGCATTGGGCGGTCGGATTCGTCCGGTCGCATGGCGACCGGCGCCTGGCGGTTCTCATCGCGCGCTTTCCCGCGTTTGCGCGAGGCTAAGCCCGAATGGCGCGCAGAGGCGCGCTTGCCCGAGGGCGGCTGGTTCGACCTCTTCCGCGGCAGCCGCGCTCGACGCCGCCGGACCACTGCGGCCATTGGCTCAGGCCCTTGCCGTTCGCGGTCCTGTCGACGGGTTAAAGCAAGACGTGATTTGAGTGAGCCGCGCGAGGCTCCCTTTCGCCGCTCGCGGGGAAAAGGCTAGGTTGAGCGGCTTGGCGATTGGCCGCGGCCTCTCCCCAAGCCGCTGATGCTAACCTTTCGCCGCACGCGGGGCGAAGGGACAGCGTGTCTTTCCCGGCCTTGGGCGCGTCTTCTTGCCTTGTCCGCGCCGGGGACCCGCTCGAACAGCAGCATCGAGCGGCCGGTCACCTCGTAGACCGCGCCGATCTCGAAACTTTCCTCCGGCAGCTCCGGGTCGTTGGTGTCGAAAAGCCGGCTCCACCGGCCGAACATTCGACGCAGCGCGGCAACGTGAACTTCACCACGTCGTGGTGCGCGTTGAAGACGATGAGCAGGGTCGCGTCCTCGCCTCGCCTTCTTGACGCCCGCTCACCTGCGCGCGCCCGTCGAGCAGCATGCCGAAGCAGCGCGTACGGCCGTTGTCCCAGGCCTCGGCCGTCATCTCCGATCCGTTGGCGTCGATCCAGGTGACGTCCTTGACGTCGATGTCGGGATTCATTTCGCCGGTGAAGAAGCGCGAGCGGCGCAGCACCGGATAGAGGTGAAAGCAGCGCCGTCAGGCGGCGGAAGAACTCGACGAGCGCCAGCTGCTCCTCGTCCAGTTTCCAGTCCACCCAGCTGATCTCGTTGTCCTGGCAATAGGCGTTGTTGTTGCCGTTCTGGGTGCGGCCGAATTCGTCGCCGGCGCACACCATCGGCGTGCCCTGGGACAGCAGGAGCGTGGCGAGGAAATTGCGCATCTGCCGCTGGCGCAGCGCCAGGATTTCGGGGTCCTCGGTCGGCCCTTCGGCGCCGCAGTTCCACGAGCGATTGTCGGAGTGCCCGTCGCGGTTGTCCTCGCCGTTCGCCTCGTTGTGCTTGTCGTTGTAGGAGACGAGGTCGTGCAGCGTGAAGCCGTCGTGGGCGACGATGAAATTGACGCTCGCCCAAGGTTTTCGGCCGCGAAAATTGAATTTGTCCGGCGACGCGCAAAGCCGGGGCGCAAGCGCCTTGGCGCTCGCCTCGCCTCGCCAAAAGTCGCGCGCGGCATCGCGGAAGGTGTCGTTCCATTCGGCCCAGCCCGGAGGAAAGCCGCCGACCTGGTAGCCGCCCGGCCCGCAGTCCCACGGCTCCGCGATCAGCTTGACCTCTGCGAGCAACGGATCCTGCCCGACCGCCTTCAGGAAGCCGCTCTCCGTCTTGAAGCCGTCGGGCTCGCGCGCGAGGATCGTCCCGAGATCGAAGCGGAAGCCGTCGACCCGCATCTCGCTCACCCAGTAGCGCAAGCAGTCCGCCACCATCTGGATGACGCGCGGATGGCTGAGGTTCAGCGTGTTTCCGGTGCCGGTGTCGTTGATGTAGTAGCGCGGCTTGTCGGGGAGGAGCCGGTAGTAGGACCGGTTGTCGATGCCTTTGAAGGAAAGGGTCGGCCCGAGCTCGTTGCCCTCGGCCGTGTGGTTGTAGACGACGTCGAGGATCACCTCGAGACCCGCCGTCGTGCAGGCGCGCGATCATCTCCTTGAACTCGCGCAGCGAGTTCGGGACGTCGGCCGCGTAGCGCGGATCGGGCGCAAAAAAGCCGATCGAATTGTAGCCCCAGTAGTTCTTCAGTCCCTTTTCGAGCAGATAGCTGTCGTCAATGAACGTATGGACGGGCAGCAGTTCGACCGTCGTCACGCCCAGCGACCGGATGTAGTCGACGACCGGCTTCGAGCCGAGTCCGGCGTAGAAGCCCCTGAGCTTCTCGTCGACTTTGGGGTTGAGTTTGGTGAAGCCTTTGACGTGGGTCTCATAGACGATCGTGTGGTCCCACGGCACGTTGCGCCGGCGATATTCGCCCCGCCAGTCGAAATTGGGATCGACGACGACGGACTTGGGCACGAAGGGCGCGCTGTCGCGCTCATCGAATGTGAGGTCGCCGCCTTCGGCGCCGAGCGTGTAGCCGAAGACCGCCGGGTCCCACACGAGCTTGCCCGCGTGCGCGCGGGCATAGGGGTCGAGCAGGAGCTTGTTCGGGTTGAACCGATGGCCCGCTTCGGGCTCGTAACGGACCGTGCACGCGAAAGCCATAGAATGTCCCCGGACCGACCTCGGTCAGATGGCCGTGGAAAATTTCGTCGGTGTACTCCGGAAGTTCGAAGCGGTCGGTCTCGCGGCCGCCTTCGCTGTCGAAGATGCAGACCTCGACCTTGGTCGCATGAGCGGAAAAGACGGCGAAGTTGGCGCCTTCGGCGTCGGCCGTCGCGCCAAGCGGATAGGACTTGCCTTCACTGATGCGCATAAAAATCCCCTCCTCGGCAATACGGGGCGCGGGCGCCTTCCGGGGAATGACAACACGCGGACGGACGAAACGTTCCACGCGTCCTGACGATGCGGCCGCCGCCGGCTTCTCCGTCGTCCCGTCCCGCCGTCATGCGCCGGATAGGGGGACGGAACAAGCCCGGGATGCAAACCGTTCCCAAACGACCTGTTCGCGGCGCTCGTCCGGTCTTGGAGAGGCCCATGCGATACGACGTCCTCATCGTTGGAGCCGGACCCACGGGGCTCGTCCTTGCGCTCTGGCTCACCAAGCTCGGCGTCAAGGTTCGCATTGTCGACAGGACCGCGGCCCCCGGGACGACGTCGCGTGCGCTGGTCGTGCAGGCGCGGACGCTCGAACTTTACCGGCAGCTCGATCTCGCGGACGTGGTGGTCGAGAAAGCGCACAAGGTCCCGGCGGTCAACCTCTGGGCGCGGGGCGTGCGAAAAGCCCGAATTCCGTTCGAAGACGTCGGCGTCGGGCTGACGCCCTATCCCTTTGTCCGGATATTTCCGCAAGACCAGCATGAGCGGTTGCTGATCTCGAGGCTGGAGGCCGGGGGCGTTTTTGTCGAGCGGCAGACGGAAGTCGTGGCGTGGACGGATCAGGGCGACCGGGTGCAGGCGCGCCTTCGCCATCCCAGACGCGGCGAGGAATGGTGCGAGGCCGACTACATCGCCGGCTGCGACGGCGCGCGTTCGATCGTGCGCGAGGCGCTCCGCGTCGGGTTTCCGGGCGGATCCTATCAGCACCTCTTCTATGTCGCCGACGTCGAGGCGTCGGGGCCGGCGATCGACGACGAACTTCATGTCGATCTCGACGAGGCGGATTTTCTCGCGATCTTTCCGCTGGCCGATCAAGGTCGCGCTCGACTGGTCGGCACGGTGAAAGGCGAAGCCGCCGCACGCTCCGACACGCTTCGTATCGAGGACGTGAGCGACCGTGCGATCCGAAGCCTCGGGCTGCGCGTGGCGAAAACGAACTGGTTTTCCACCTACCGCGTACATCATCGGGTGGCGGACCGCTTCCGGATGGGGCGGGCGTTCCTGCTCGGCGACGCAGCCCATATCCATAGTCCCGTGGGCGGGCAGGGCATGAACACCGGCATCGGCGATGCGGTCAACCTGGCCTGGAAGCTGAAGGCCGTGCTCGGCGCCAAGGCGCCCGAGACGCTTCTCGACAGCTACGAGAGCGAGCGGATCGGCTTTGCCCGCCGGCTGGTCGCCACGACCGACAGGGTCTTCACGGTCGCGACCGCAGTCGGCGGTTTCGCCGACTTCGCTCGCCTGTGGCTGGTTCCCGACACGCTCTCCGGGCTGTTCGCCTTCCACGCCGCCAAGGAGTTTGCTTTCAAGACCGTGTCGCAGATCAACGTGAACTATCGCGGCGGACCTTTGAGCGAAGGGAAAACCGGCGGCGTCCACGGCGGCGACCGGCTTCCCTGGGTGGCTATGGACGACAACCACGCCAGCCTGTCGGACCCGACTTGGCAGGTCCATCTCTACGGCGAGGCGCGTCCGGAACTCAGCGCCTGGTGCGCCGAGCGGCGACTGCCGTTGCGGACCTTTCCGTGGAAATCGCCTTATGGGGAAGCCGGACTTGCCCGCAACGCCGCCTATCTGATCCGCCCGGACGCCTACGTCGCCCTGGCCGACTGCAGCGGCGCGATCGGCGAGCTTCAGCGCTACTTCGAAAGCCGCGGCCTTTCGATTTAGCTCGATCCGTCAAGCGGAACCTTTGGCGGCGCCATGCGGTTGATCCCGCGCCTCGAGGCGCCCCGGCTCCGGGTGCGCCTCAGGCCACGCATTTCGAAACGTGGGATGCGCCATGACAGAGATCGAACTGCTGCAATTCGAGGTCATTCGGCAGATCGCCGCGGCCCTGATCTGCGTCTCCATCGCCCTGCTGATGTTCGTGGCCTGGTCGAGATGAAGGGCCGTTCGGTTTCCAAGGGAACTTCGGCGAGCTGCGGCGGTTAATCAAAAAACTGGAGGAGGCCGGCATGCCGGGAGGCGACAAGTCGAAATACACCGACAAACAGGAGCGGAAGGCGGACCATATCGCGGAAAGCTACGAAAGCCGCGGCGTCTCCGAGAAGGAAGCGGAGCGGCGGGCGTGGGCGACGGTCAACAAGGACGATGGCGGGGGCAAGGAACCGGGCGGATCCGGCCGGTGAGGTCGACGCGGTGATTTCGTTCGGCCCGGAGGTCCGGGTGTTCGTGGCGACGCAGCCGATCGACTTTCGCCGGGGCGTCCACGGCCTGGTCGCGCTGGTGGCGGAAGGGTTGGGCGGCCAGCCGTACAGCGGCGACGTCTTCGTTTTCCGCTCGAAGCGATCACGGGACCGCTTGAAGCTCCTGGTCTACGACGGAACAGGACTGATCTTGGCGACGAAGTGGCTCGAGGACGGCGATTTCGCCTGGCCCCCTGTTCGGGAGGGGACGATGCGCGTGACGGGAGCGCAACTGGCGATGCTGATCGAGGGTCTCTCGGAGTGGTCGCGGGTCGTCCCGAAGGTGACGAAGCGACCGACGAAAGTTGCCTGAATCGCCTTGTTTTGCTGGCGATTCCGGGCGTTTTCGTATAGCCTTTCGTTATGGCGCTTCGCCCCGAAGATCTCCCCAAGGACGCTGCGGCTCTCGTCGAGATGTTGCTGGCTTTCGACAGCGAAAACGACGATCTGCGCGCTGAGAACGCGACGCTGAAGGCCCTGATCTTCGGCACGCGGTCGGAGCGCTCGGCGATCGTCTGCGCCGAGCAACTCGCGCTTCGATCTGGACCGGACGCGGCGACGCGCCGCCCCCGGCCAACGACGACGAACCGGAACCGGACGACGCCGAGAGCCAAGCGGCGCAAGGCCGAAGCGCAACATCGGCGCGCTGCCGGCGCATCTGCCCCGGGTCGAGCAGGTGATCGAGCCGGCGTCGACGCTGTGCCCGTGCTGCACGGGACAGATGCATCGGATCGGCGAGGAGACGAGCGAAGCGCTCGACCGGGTTCCGGCGCGGCTGCGCGTGCTGCGCACGATCCGTCCCAAATACGCCTGCCGCGCCTGCGAGGGCCCGATCGTCCAGGCCCCGGCGCCCGCGCGGCTCGTCGAGGGCGGCATGGCGACGACGGCGCTGATCGCCCACATCGCCGTCGGCGAAATACGCCTGGCAGTCGACGCTCTATCGTCAGACGCAGATCTTGGCCGGCCAGGGCGTCATCGTCGACCGCCAGACGCTGGCGCGCTGGATGGGAAGCGCGGCGTGGATGGTCAAGGGCCTCTACGATCTGCAACTGAAGACCATGCATGGCTTCGACCGGCTGTTCTGCGACGAGACGCCGATGCCGGTGCTCGATCCCGGACGCGGCCGAACGAGGATCTGCCAGTTCTGGGCGCATGCGACCGACGATCGGGCCTGGAAGGGCCCGGCGCCGCCGGCGGTCGCCTATGTGTTCGCGGGCGGCCGCGGCAAGAAGGAGATCGTGGCGCAACTGGCCGGCTTCGAGGGCGTGCTGCAGGTCGACGGCTACGCCGCCTACGCCTCGCTGGCGGGCGACGCGAAGATGTCGGGCAAGATCCGGCTGGCGTATTGCCTCGTTCATGCGCGCCGCAACTTCGTGAAGGTCCACAAGACGACGAACTCGCCCTTCGCCCGGGAGGTCATCGAGCGCATCGCCGCCGTCTACGCGATCGAGGAGCGCATCCGCGGGCGCGACGCCGAAGACGCGTCGCGCGGTCGCGGCAGGCCGAGACGAAGCCGCTGATGGAGGCGCTGAAGGCGCGGCTGGACGCGGTGAAGGACGGGATCTCGCGCCAGTCGACGCTGATCAAGGCGATCGACTACATGCTCGAGCGCTGGGAGGGCTGACGGCGTTCCTGGACGACGGGCGGCTGGAGCCGGACACCAACACGGTCGAGCGATCGATCCGGCCGATTGCAATCGGAAAAAAGAATTCGCTTGTTCAGCGGCGACGAAGGCGGGGGCGAGACCTGGGCGATCCTGTCTTCGTTGCTCAACACGGCACAACTCAATGGTCGTCGATCCCGAGACCTATCTGATCGACGTGCTGGAACGGATGGTCTCCGGCCGCACGAACAACGACCAGCCTGCATGAACTCCTGGCCTGGAACTGGAAGGCCGCGCGCGAGGCCGAAGGACGCGCCGCGGCATGACGCCGGTCGAAGCCGAGCCCGGCAGGGAACGCCGAGGCGCCCGCAAGCCGGTCAAGACGACGATGGCGGACTACGCCATGTCGTTCGAGCAACTCGGACAATGGATGGGCGAGCGCGCCAGGTCGCCGACGCTTCGACATCCGCAAGCGACGTCGCTTTCCATGCTCGACGGCGCGGTGGCCGCGGTCGTCGCCGGGCCGGTCTCGATGTTGCCCGAGGAATGGGTGTGCCCGCTCCTCGGCGTCGATCCCGACGACTTCAATCACGACACCGAAGACGTTCTCCGCGATCGCCGCCACGCTCATGCGCCACAACGCGATCAGCGAAACGCTGTCGACGAAGCCGGAGAGCTTCGAGCCACTGTTCGTGCGAACGCCGAACGGCGAAGTCGACGCGCGGCCCTGGTCGGCAAAGCGACCGGTCATCCGGCTGCGCATAAGGGGGGCCGGATCGGCGGGGCCGCTTCGGCGGGGCGATCGCCCGAGAGTCGATCGGCTTCGGCCGGGAAGGCCGCTGCGACCCGGAAGCGAAACGGAGCGCACACAGCCTTGGGGGACCGCAATGACTGACCGCGAGACGCGCGTCCAGGAGATCGCGTATCAGTTGTGGGTGCAGGAAGGGCGACCGGAGGGCCGGCACGACGCGCACTGGTACGAGGCCGAAGCGGTGTACGACGCGGAGGTCGCCGGCGGCGAAGGGAAGGCCAATCCGCCCGACGATCTGGCGCTTTCCTCCGAGAAGGCGAAGGCGGCGTCGGAATCCGGGAAGAAGCGGCCAGAAGGCGATGCGCAAAAGTCCGCGAGCAAAGGAAAGTCTGTCGATTCCTCGCCTCGCGACCCGCGGCCCGCCAACGAAAACGCGGCGAGCGAAGTCGATAGGCCCTCGTCGGCCAGGGCGCGATAGGCTGACATGGCTCCGCGTCCCTTCTGGACAGGCTATCTCAAACTGTCGCTGGTGACCTGCCCGGTCGCGCTGACCCCGGCCACCAGCGACGCCGAGAAGGTGCGCTTCCATACGCTCAACCGAAAGACGGGAAACCGCGTCGTCAGCCGTTACGTCGACGGCGCGACCGGTGAGCCGGTCAGCGAAGACGCCCAGGTCAAGGGATACGCCCGCGAAGAACGCTCTTTCGTTCTGCTCGAGGACGACGAGCTCGAGGCGGTGCAACTCGAGAGCGCGCGCGGCGATCGACATCGAGAGCTTCACGCCCGCCGACAGCGTCGACTGGATCTGGTACGAAACGCCCTACTTCTTGACGCCAAACGACAAGGTCGGGGAGGAGGCTTATTGCGTCATTCGCGACGCCATGCGCTCGACCAAAATGGCCGGCGTGTCGCGCCTGGTCCTCCACCGCCGGGAACGCGCGGTTCTGCTCAAGCCCCGCGATGACGGAATCGAGCTCTGGACCCTTCGTTACGGCGAGGAGGTGCGCAGCCCGCGCGAGATTTCTGCGACCGTCGGCGAGGCCAAGCCCGACCCAAAGCTTCTGGAACTCGTCTCCGAACTGATCGAGAAGCGCAAGAAGCCGTGGAGCTCGGACCTGGTCCGCGATCCGGTCCAGGAGCGGCTCATCGAGATGATCGACGAGAAGAAGTCGAACGCGCGCCCTGCCCGCCGCAAGCCGGAGGCGGCCGGGGCGGCTGATGCGCCAGGCAACGTGATCAACATCATGGACGCGTTGCGCCGAAGCGTGGCGGCCGACGGCAGGAAAAAATAGGAGTACGTCAACGCGGAAGGGTAGGTTTCCAGCCTTGGCGCTCGCCGGGCGCTTAGGGCTCGCCAAAGGACCCGCGCCTGCTGTAGCTTTGACGCTCGCCGGCGGTCTTGCGCGCGCAGAAACCTCGATCGGCGCCGCGGCCGCCCGAAAGCCTTCCCACGGGTCGCGGTCCAGCGCGGCGAGCCGCGACGGGGCGTTGGCGATCGTGAAATAGGCCGGGCCGATTTCGGGAACGAGTTCTTCCCAAGCGAGCGGCATGGAAACCGCGGCGCCGGGACGTGCGCGCGTCGAATAGGCGGCGACCGCCGTCATGCCGCGCTGGTTGCGCAGATAGTCGATCAAAATCTTGCCGGTGCGCTTGGCTTTGGTGATGGTCGCGACGTAGCGCTGCGGGCTGTCGGCGGCCATCGCATCCGCCATGGCCTTCGTCCACGCCTTGACCGCCGGCCAATCGGCTTTCGGCTTGACCGGCGCGACCACATGCAATCCCTTGCCGCCCGAGGTCTTGACGAAGCCCGTCAGCCCCGCTTCGCTCAGCCGGTCGCGCACTTCCCGCGCGGCTTCGATCGTCACGGCCCAGGGAACGCCCTCGCCGGGATCGAGGTCCATCACGATCATGTCCGGCCGCTCCCAGTCGGTGACCGTGGACCCCCAGGGGTGGATCTCGAGCGTCGCCATCTGCACGAGCGCCGTCAATCCGTCGAGATCGCGGATGCTGATGAGCGCCTCGCCCGGCTCTGCGGGGTCTTTGACGAGCACGACGGAGCGGTCGATTCCTTTCCAGGCGTGCTTCTGAAAGAAGGTCTGGCCGCCGACGCCGTCGGGACAGCGCACCAGCGCGAGCGGCCGTCCCACGATAAAGGGCGCCATGTACGGCCAGACCTCGGCGTAATAATCGGCGAGGCCTTGCTTGGTGACGCCGTCGTCGGGCCAGTAGAGCCTATCGGGATGCGTCAACGCGACAGAGCTGTGTTCGGTTTGGGGGGGCATGGCTGCGGGCGTCGTTTCACGCACGATTTCGCGCGCGGGCTTGTCGTCGCGAAGCCCCTTGAAAGAGGCCTGCCGCAAAAGTCCGTCCGCCGTCCAGCCGCGGGAATCGACCTCCGCGACCAGTTCGGGACGCACGAAGCGAACCTGCCGCGCATCGGCGGCGCTGAGGGGCGCCGCGAAAGGGCTCGCGGAAACGCGCGACGGCTCCAGCCGCTTATAGAGAGCAGCCGAAGTCGCTGCGGTGAAGCCGGTCCCCACGCGGCCGACATGCCGGAACGCGCCGCCCTCGTAGACGCCGAGGACGAGCGAGCCGATCGCGTTGCGCGCGGCTGTCGAGGGAACGAATCCGCCGATGACGAACTCCTGCCTCGCCGAACATTTGGCCTTGCTCCAGCTCTTGCCGCGGCCCGGGCGATAGGAGCGAATCGCGCAGCTTCGAGACGATCCCTTCGAGGCCGAGGCGGCAAGCGTTCCGGTGCACGAGCGGGCCGTCCTCGTCGAAATGGCCGCTGTAGCGGATCGGCCCGGACTCGCTTCCGACAATGGCGTTGAGCAAGGCCTTGCGCTCGGTCAGCGGGGACGTTCTGCAAATCGTAGCCGTTCAGGTACAGACAGATCGAAGGCGTAGAAGACCAGGCGTTCCGAGCGCCCTTCGCTCAGCGCCGCCTGCAGCCCGGAAAAGTCCGAAACGCCCGACTCGTTTTCGACCACGAGCTCGCCGTCGATCAGCGCCGTACTCACGGGAAGGCTTGCGAACGCGCTGACGAGCGCCTCGCCGAACTTCATCGTCCAGTCGAGACCGCTGCGGGTCATGAGAGCGACCCGGCCTTTTTCGATGCGCGCCTCGATCCGGTAGCCATCGAATTTGACCTCGTGCAGCCAACGGCCGCCGGAAGGCGGCACGCTCACCAGCGTCGCGAGCATCGGCTCGACGAAGCGAGGGATCGTGACCTTCTTCGCGCCCTTGAGCGCCGATAAGTCGGGAAGCGTCGCGGCCGCCGCGCGTTTCTCTATCTTCGCCGTCTCAGCTTTCTCGATCCTCCCCGTCTTCGAGGACCATCCCGGCGCTTCCTTCGCCACCTCGGCGATCTCGCGCCCGCTGGCCGCCGAGTCCGGCCGCTCTTCCAGAATGTCCGGTTCGTCTTCGGCGCGCGCGAATTCGTCGTCGCCCTTGATCAGCAGCCAGTTCTCGTGCTTTTCGCGCGGCTTGCCGCGCATCCGCACCAGATGCCAGCGGCCCTTGAGCTTCTCCCCGTTGAGTTCGAAGTCGAGATGGCCCTTGGCGAGGCCCTTTGTGCGGATCGCCGGTCGGCGTCCAGGTTCCGCGATCCCAGATCAGGACCGCGCCGCCGCCGTACTCGCCTTTGGGAATGGTGCCCTCGAACGAGCCGTATTCGAGCGGATGGTCCTCGACCTCGACCGCGAGCCGCTTCTCGCCTGCGACGAGGCTCGGGCCCCGCGTCACCGCCCAGCTTTTGAGGACGCCGTCCAGTTCAAGCCGGAAATCGTAGTGCAACCGGCGCGCGTCGTGCTTCTGGACGACGAAACTGTGTCCGTC
Organism: uncultured Alphaproteobacteria bacterium; assembly: GCA_963783275.1. Classification (GTDB taxonomy): domain Bacteria; phylum Pseudomonadota; class Alphaproteobacteria; order Rhizobiales; family Beijerinckiaceae; genus Roseiarcus. Next base: position 21,617 of record CAWANA010000019.1, read on the forward strand.
CGGCGCCGGCGCCGTCGTCGGCCTCGGCTCGGGCGTCGCAGCGAAATTGCGCTTGGCGCGATACTGCTCGAGCGCCATCGTCAGCTCGCTTTCCGCCGCGCGCTCGGCTTCGCCGCCTGAGGCTTCGAGGCTCGCAGTTTCGCGGCGCGCGGCTTCGGACTCGATATTGGCGCTTTCGCGCAGCGCCGTCATCAGGTCGCTCACCGCCGGGCGCTTCTGAGGCTTTGGCGCCGCGATCGTGCGCCCCTCGAGCTTCGCCTTGACCAGTTCGGCGAGCGCTGACTTCATAGCGATCGCTCACGCTCGCCGGGTCAAAGACGCTCTGCTTCGTCTTGATGATGTGCTCGGCGAGATCGAGCATCTCGCGCTTGATCTTGATCGAGGGAACGTCGGCGAACGCCTCTTTGGCCGGCCGAGTCTGGTAGTCGAAGCGGAGGGTCGCCGCAGCCAGGCCGCCCTCGTGCGCTCGGATCAGAAGGGTCCGCACGCGACGGAACAGGACCGCCCCGGCGATCGCCGCGGCGCCCGATGCGCGCAAACCTTCGCAGATCAGTTGAAAGGCTGCGTCGCCGCTCCTGTCCGAGGGCGCCAGAAAATAGGGCCGGTCGAGATAGATGTCGTCGATTTCCTCGACATCGACAAAGGCCGAGACGGTCAGCTTCTTGTCGCTCGCCGGCGTTGCGGCCGCGATCTCCTCCGGATCGAGCATGACATACTGATCCTTGGCGACCTCATACCCTTTGACCTGGTCGTCCGGCTCGACCGGCTCACCGGTTTCGAGGTCGACATACTGGCGGTGGACCCGGCTGCCTGTGGTCCGGTTGACGGTATGCAGCGCGATGCGTTCCGACGACGATGCGGCGGCGTAGAGCGCCACCGGGAGCGTCACTTCCGCGATCGTCAGAAAGCCCTTCCAGCTCGCTCTCGGCGCCGCCATCACACTCTCTCGCCCTGAAGCGCAACTCGGGTTCGAACCCCTGGCCGCTTCGATTGTTCCGCGAAGCCGAGGGGAGACGGGGATCCGTCGGATGCAACGGCTCGTAACCACTTTCACCCGCCGATGTCATGGAACGCGCGGCCACTTCGTAAGTTATCACAGAAAGGTCCAACCAACGACCTTTAGGAGGGTATCATGGGTCTTGGACGAGGCGCATTGCTTTGGCTTCTTGGGGTGCCGCTGCCGATCATTATTTTGCTGGCGCTATTTTGGCGCCCACTGAAATGAAGCAACGAGGGCCGGCTCCGGAAGCGATCGCGCCGGCGCGTCGTCATCGCAGTGCGCGCCGCGGCCCCCGTAAGCGAGAACCCGTTCGCCCGGGTACAACCTTGCGATCAAGGCGTTCGGGCCACACATTCCGTGAGAGCGTCGATTGCGACGCTCTCATCGCGAGCCTCTGGTGGGTTGAAAAGGACCCGGTGATTCTGCCACACTTCTCCAGAATTGAATATCTTTTGCCCCGGCGAAATCCGATCAGCTGTTGCGCGCGGGGATCCTCCCAAGGAGAACAATAGAATGGCTATCGCACAGAGTATCGCTCCCCATTTGCCCTATCTGCGACGGTTCGCTCGGGCGCTGAATGGGACACAAGCAGGCGGCGATGCTTACGTTGCGGCGACGCTGGAGGCGCTGGTCGCCGATCCTTCCGTCTTTCCAACGGATATTCCCGCCAGGCTGGCATTGTATAGAATTTTCCTCAAGCTCTGGTCCTCCGCCGATGACGGCGGCCGTGAGATCAGCGGCGCCCTGGACCCGGTCGGGCGCAATCTGGAGGCCCTGACGCCCTCAACGCGTCAGGCGTTTCTGTTGGTCGCTGTGGAGGGCTTTACGCTCGACGAGGTGGCTTCAATTCTCGGGCGAACGCCGGAGGAGACCTCGGAGCTTGATTGACGCCGCCGGCCGCGAGATTGCGGAGCAAGTCGCCACGAGCGTCCTTATCATCGAGGATGAACCGATCATTGCTCTCGACATCGAGGGGATGGTTCGGGACTTGGGGCACGATGTGACTCGGGGTCGCGCGCACCCACCGCGCCGCTGTGTCGCTCTGGTGCATTCGCGAACGCCGGGGCTGGTGCTGGCGGACATTCAACTCGCCGACGGAAGCTCAGGGCTTGATGCCGTCAACGAAATCCTCACCGAGATCGAAGTGCCGGTGATTTTCATCACCGCGTTCCCGGAGCGGCTCTTGACCGGCGAGAAGCCCGAACCCGCCTTTCTCATCACCAAACCCTTCCGTCCTGAGGCGGTGAAGGCGGCGATCAGTCAGGCGCTCTTCTTCGATCGGAAGGCCTCCCGGCGCCGACGCTGACCGAGCACGGCAAGGCCGGGCAAGCTGAACGTCGACGTGCGCGCAATCTCCTCAGGTTGCTCGCTTCGGAGCAACTTCCGATCTGGCTTCTCGTCACTCCTTCTCCAATCCGATCACTGCGACCGACGTGGCCGCCGGAGCGACAAACCGCGGCTCGGCGGAGCGCGCAGCCGTTCGCGGCAGAGCCTTGACCGTCAGCGCTTCCGAGCGAATCTCCACCGCCGCGAGCGCACTGGAGAGGAGAACAAAGGCCGCGAGCCAATAGATTGTTCGCGGCCGATCCACGCTGGGCGCGCTGCGCATCGGTGCCTCCGATTAACCCTTCGCTAACCAACGAATCGCCGCCCGCTTGCGTTCCCGACGCGCGCAAACAAAAAAACGCCCGGACAAAGTCCGGGCGTCAAATGCCTCAACTCCAATCCTATGGGATGACGCGCACAACGCGGTGGGTGTGCCGATCGACAATAACCCTTTGATTGTTGAGCACGATGTACTCGTAGTCCGGATACTGCGGGACTTGGTAGTAGGTGTACCCTTCCGGCAGCGGCTCGCCCACGGCGACCGGCTGCTGGTAAACTACCGACGGCTCAGACGGCAGCGACGAGCCGACAAGCGCGCCAATACCCGCGCCGACGACTGTGCCGACGGGACCGCCCACCACAGTCCCGACAGCCGCGCCGCCGATCTGCGCCGCCCACGGCTCCGATGGGTCTGTCATCCGCGTAGGCCGCCAATGGAATGGCGCAACCCGCTGCAATCGTCGCCAATACAATCGACTTCATTTTCGACCTCCGGGTTCGTGGAGCGATGTTGTCTCGCGCCCCACGGCGCTTGAACGTCCGCACCGAGCGGATGTTCCGGGGCGCGACAGACCACAACCTCTGGAGACCCGGCCGCCAAATACGTTGGCGGCTCGTGGCCGCGTCCTCATGTCAAATGACACGTCGTCGCCCGCGCGCCTCCTCTATGGTGGGCGCGCAATGCACGCATTCCGTCCTCCAGCGGCAATATTCGAAACCTGGCCGCTCAACGAAATGGCCCGGTGTTTGGCCGTTCGCCTGCATGGGCGTCGCCTCCCGTTGGCGCAGGCTCGCTCGCGCGTTGGCGCTGACAAATAAGCCCGTGGTCATGGACTCCGACAGCAAGGATGGCGACGCCGACTTTCTGGCCGCCGCGGCGAGCTCGGACCTCGCCCGCCACTTGCTGCGCGCGTCGCACGCCTGCGTTCAACTCCTTGACCGGACTGGCCAGGTCGAAGCCATGAACGCTCATGGCCGCAAAGTGATGGAGATCGATGATTTTTCCGCGATTTCGCGGCGCCGGATGGGCAGAGCGGTGGCCATCCCCGGACGGCGCTCGCGCCCGAAAGGCCGTTGACGACGCACGCTTGGGCGTTTCGACCCAATTCGTCGCGCAATACCCGACCGCCAGAGGATCGATTCGCTGGTGGAGCGTATCCGTCTCGCCGATTCGGGACGATGGCGGAGAAATCGTGCACATTCTGTCGTTTGCCTACGACATCACCGCGATCAAGGAGCGGGAGGCGGAACTCGAGCGGAAAGTGGAGGAGCGTCAACGGTTGGCGATGTCCGTCGCTGAACAGCTCGAGGCGGAAACGCGCCGGCTGACAGAGGCGCAGCGCCGCGCGAGCCATTCCGAGAAGCTGCGACTGCTCGGCGGCTTTGTCGGCAACGTCATGCACGACATCAACAATGTTCTCGCCGTCATGCAGAGCGCCGAGCAAATGATGCGCCGCCAAGAGCTGGGATCGGCGATTGTCGGCACGCTCGAAGAGGTTGACAAGGCGATCGAACACGGCCGGCGGCTCGTTCGGCGTCTGCTCGATTTTGCGCGCTCCGAGGAGAGCGAGGCGGAGATCTTTTCGCCACGCGACCTCATCGAGCGTAACGCGGATCTCGTGCGCCATCTCGCCGGTCCGTCCGCTCGCGTCGAGTTCGATCTTCAGGCGGACGCCTGGTCCATCCTGGCCGAGCCGGCAAGACTGCAATCGGTGCTGTTCAACCTGATCTCGAATGCGCGCGATGCGCTTCACGAAACCGGCGCGATCCGCGTCGCCGTCCGCAACTGTTCGGCCAGGGAGCGCCCCCAGGAGCTGCCGGCGGGCGATTATCTTGTCGTCAGCGTGGTCGATGATGGGGTCGGCATGAGCCCGGACGTTCTGCGAAGGGCCGGCGAACCGTTCTTCACCACCAAGCGTCGGGGTGAGGGAACCGGGCTTGGGTTGGCCTCCGCTTTCGAGTTTGCGGCAAGCGCCAAGGGCCGGGCGTTCGTGAAGAGCGCCCTCGGGGAGAAAACAACCGTCTCGCTCTTCCTCGCAAGGGCCGGCGCGCCCAGCGATCTTGCGTCAACGCTCAGGCGAGGCTCTCGATCCGACGCCACGCTACGGACGCGAGCGTTGAGAACGGCGGGTGAAATCCGTCCTCCGAATGCAACGGCTCCGCACCTGCCCGTCGCCGCTGGCGAAGTGGGGCCGAGCCTTGCCGGAGCGTCAGGCCTCGCGCCTGCTGTCGTCTATGATCCGCCGAAGCGAGCGGGCGAGGACGCCCTGCGTGTAAGGTTTCGAGATCAGTTGCACGTCCGGATCGAGCCGGCCATCGTGAACGATGGCGTTGCGGGTATAGCCGGTCGTGTAGAGAACCGGCAGGCGCGGTCTGAGCCGGGCCGCTTCGTCCGCGAGGCGTCGGCCATTCACGCCGCCCGGCAGAACGACGTCGGTGAAAAGGACATCCACGCGCTCAGCGTCGCGCAGAAGCGCAAGCCCTTCTGCGCCGTCCCGGCCCGCAAGCACCCTGTAGCCGAGGCCTTCGAGCGCGGACCGCGCAAATTCGCGGACCCCCTCGTCGTCCTCGACCATGAGCACGACCTCGCCGGCCTCTGCGCCCGGCGCGAGGGCGTCGGACAACTCCTTGATCTCCGGCGTCGTCGCGACAACGGCGGCGTCGGTCATCCGCGGAAGATAGATCTTCACGGTCGTGCCTTGGCCGGGTTCGCTGTAGATTCGGATGTGTCCTTTGGACTGCTTGACGAAACCGTGGATCGTTGCGAGGCCGAGCCCGGTCCCTTTCCCGACGTCCTTTGTCGTGAAGAATGGCTCGAAGACCCGCGGCAGGACGTGCGGAGGTATCCCGAGGCCCGTGTCGGTGACCGACAGAAGCACGTATTGCCCTGCCGCGACATCGCCGAACTGTGCGGCATAGTCATCGCCGAGCCACGCGTTGGCGGTCTCTATGGTGATGTGGCCGCCGTCGGGCATGGCGTCGCGGGCGTTGACGACAAGATTGACGATCGCGTTGTCGACATGCCCGGGATCGGCAAAGGCCGGCCAAAGCCCTGCCGCAAGAACCGTTTCGATTTTCACGGATTCGCCGACCGTGCGGATCAGCACGTCGGACATGTTTGCGACCGCCTTGTTGAGATCGAGCTGGGTCGGCGAGAGCGGCTGCTGGCGCGCAAAGGCGAGCAGCTTTTGAGTAAGCCCGGCCGCCCGCCGCGCGCCGTCGACCGCGGTCTCAAGGGGCCGGACGATCCGGCTGAGATCGGCCGCGGTCCCCTGCTCGATCCGCCGTTTGGCGGTGTCGAGATTGCCGATCACGATTGTCAGGAGGTTATTGAAGTCGTGGGCGATTCCGGCGGTGAGTTGACCGACGAGCTCGAGCTTTTGCGTTTGCAGGAGCCTGGATTCGGCGTCCCGGCGGCTCGCCGCCTCCGCCTTCAACGCTTCCGATTGCGCCCGCAACTCCCTGATATAGGACCAACTCGTCACCACGACGGCGGTCGACGCGATCATCGAAAGAACAAGGCTCAATAGCGTGAGCCCCAGGAGAAGCGCCTGCAGCCGATCCGCCTTGGACTGTCGCTCGCTGAGAAGCTCGGCCTCCGAATTGTCGAACACGGAGAATAGGTCAAGAATCTCTTTGAGCGTCGACTTGGCCCTTTCGCCCTGCGCGAAGAAGTCCGCGACCTTCGCCGGTTCGGCCGCCTGCGTCGTCGCCTCGTGATCGAATTGTGCGAAATAGGTCTCGGCGAGCGTGTTGATCTGGTCGACGCGATCGACCTGGGGAGGATTGTCGAGAACGAGGCGGCGCAGCGTGGCCAGGTCGTCAAACAACGGGCGCCGAGCATTGCGGGTGTCGGAAGATGGGTTCAGAGCGGTGTTTCGGAGTTCGGCGTCCTGAAGATCCGTCAGCGCCCGCCCGGCAAGACCACGGACCTGATAGGAATGTTCGACCCACTGGGTCGCATTGTCGACACGGAAGGTGAGCGCCGTCGCGAGCGCGGCCGCGAGGAGGAGAAGAGCGACGCTGCTGACGGTCAGGATCAAGCCTGTGCGCCAGCGGCGGTCGGACCACACATCGGTCATTGAATTCGTCAGGCGCGCGAGCAATGACGCGTTCATCGGGTTTATCTACGCGGCGCGTTCGCGGCCGTCGAGCCGAATCGAAGGCGGGTGAAAGGAACAGGCATGGCCCGCATTCTCATCGTCGACGACGAACCGCTGATTGCGATGATGGCGGAAGACTGGCTCGACGAATTGGGTCACGCCGCGGTCGGACCAGCGCACGATCTCGATGGCGCGCTGGCGCTTGTCGACAGGGACCTGGACGCGGCCATCCTGGATCTCACGCTCGGAGGACAGGAGAGCTACCCGGTCGCCGAACGCCTTCGCGAGATCGGCATCCCCTTCGCGTTTGCGACCGGCCACGGGCGCGAATATCTGAAGCCGGATTTCCGGGACGCCCCCCAGCTTTCAAAGCCGTTCGAGTTCGAAACGTTTCGGTTGGTCGTCGAGGCTCTGACCCTGGATCGTCGCAAGGACACGGCCGCCGGTTGATGGGCCCCTCGCCGGTCGGCCAGCCGGCGATGGTCGCCGCGTGTTTTTTCTCTCCGATAAGCGTACGCTTCTGATTTTCCGCTAATCGGGAACCATTCGTCCTAATCCGTGTTATTCTCATGCGCGTCAGACGGCCGGACGCGGGTGGCGCGCGGCCGCATAGCGTAAATCGAGACCGGTTGATGACCAAAGAATCCGCCGCATGAGCCGCATGATGCGAAGCAATATGGGGATGTGGATCTCCATGACGATGATTTCGACAAGGGGCCTGAGGTGAGTCCGATCGTTGTGGAAGCCATCGGCAAGGCCCTGCAATCGCATTATCGCGCGATCGCCGAGCTTCCGCTGCCGGATCGACTCGTTGTCCTGCTCGCCGAACTCGAGGCTCGGGAGCGACGGAATGAATCCTGAACGGCTTGCCGCCACTCCCGTGGCGGCTCCGACCTCGCCAAACGCCGACTTCCGGGAAGCCCTGATTCGGGAAATGCCGGGCCTGCGCGCCTTTGCCGTTTCTCTCGCAGGCTCTTTTCACCAGGCCGACGATCTCCTTCAGGAGACGCTCCTTAAAGCCTGGAGCAGTTCGGATAGTTTTACGCCTGGCACCAACATGCGAGCGTGGCTGTTCACGATTCTGCGGAATACGTATTATTCGCAACATCGCCGCCGCGGCAGGGAGGTGCAGGACACGGACGGCGTCTATTCGGAACGGATCGCGGCGCCGCCCAACCAGGAGGGCGCGCTCGATCTGGCGGATTTCAGGGCCGCGCTCGCCAAGCTCCCGCCCGAACACCGTGACGTTCTGCTCATGGTCGGAGCGTCGGGATTTTCTTACGAGGAGGCGGCGGAAATTTGCGGCGTCGCGATCGGAACGGTGAAAAGCAGGCTCAATCGCGCCCGCGCCCGCCTCGCCGATCTCCTGGGCATCAACGAAGCCGCTGATTTGAGCGGAAACGGCAAATTTCAGGCGGTCATTAAAAACAAGGACGTTTAGGATCGAAGTGTGCGGGCTTCAACGCCATGAGGACGGTGAGAGCGCGGCTGCTCGGGGTCATGTCGCTCGTCGTGATTCCGGTGGCGGTCGGCATCGGAGCCGTCGCCTATTCGGGCTACGCCGTACAGGAGCGCGACGCCCGCGCGGTCCAGGTCACGGCGGCCAACGGCCGGGCGCAAGCCATCCGGTCATGGCTCGCTACGGTCGGCCGCTCGCTCATCGATCAGTCGGTCGAGGCCGCCTTCCTGGACGCCGATCGATGCGCCGAGTTCGCCAGAACGTTTGTCCGCCTGAACACGGATTACGCCGCGGTCCACCTCGTCGACGCCAACGGCAAGGCCTGCGCGGCCGGCGAAGCCATCGATCTTTCCCAACTTTCGCAAACGGCGACGGCGCCGGTCTTCCGGCGCCGGATTTCGGGTGGCGGTCGTCGGGGACGGGCTTTGGATCGCAACCCCGGGCGCGGGAAACCCGTCCACGTCCGAGGCCAACGGCGTCATCGTCCTCAAGCGCGAGGCCGTCAGGTCGCGTCTGTCTCCGCTTCTCCCGATCGGAGAAACGAACGTTGCGTTGATCGCCGGGGGAGCGCCGCCGCTTTCGCAGTCGGAAACCGAGGATCCAACGGGTTGGCTGCCGAAAACCTTTGAAGCGGCAGAAGGCGACAAGATTTGGGTTGGGCGCGACCGGGGCGGCCGCCTGTCCGCCTTTGTCGTGGCGCCGATTATCGCGCCTGACCTTTCCATCCTGATGCGGTTCGACGAGCAACGGCTCGTCGATGCGTGGCGGCGCCTCGTTGCGCTCTGTCTCGCGCCCCTCGCACTGCTCGTCTTCCTCAGCTTGGCCTACGCCAGTTCCATCCAGCGTGACGTCGTGCGGTGGATCAGGGGGATTGAAACCGCAGCGCGCAAGAGAAGCCGCGACCCGGACAGCCGCGCGGCCGCTCCGGTCAATCCGAGAATGCCATCGGAGCTGCGAAGCGTCGCACAGGCGGTCAACGCGATGGCCGAGCACGCGGGTCAGCGACAACGCGCACTTCAGACCTCGCTCGCGGAGAACCGCGTGCTGATGCAGGAGATGCATCATCGCGTCAAGAACAGTCTGCAGGTGATTCAGAGCTATGTCGCGCTGATCCGCCGCATGGAGAAGGGCGTCGATTCCGTCGCCCTGACGCGCATATCGGGCAGCGTTTCGGTGCTCGCCGTCGCGTACCGGATTGCGCTGACCTCGGGCGGGATTCGCCCGGTGTCTGTGAAGCCCTTCCTCGACGAAGTTTCGAGCGCGCTTTTTCAGAGCTTGCGCCGGCCTTACCAGAGTGTGACGGCGGTGTTCGAATGGGATGGCGAACTCGATGTCGACCGGGCGATCCCCCTGGGTCTCGGGATGGTGGAGGCGATCATCGCGGGGATTGACGGCGCCAGGGCGACCTTCGTCGCGGTCCGCCTTTGTCCGACCCCGCAAGGGGAAGTCGAACTGATCGTCAGCGCGGACGGCGCGCGCGCCGATGACCAGCCGTCCGAGAAAATCATGACCGGCCTCGCCGGGCAGCTTGGCGCGACCCCCGAGACCCGGACGACAGGCGAAGTTCTGGCCTGGCGGTTCGCGCCCTGACGGCCGCGGAGAGGAAGCTGCTCCCGGCTTGACAGCGGCGCCCGGCCGTCGAAAGGTCGGCGCGCCTCCGCCGCCTCGATCTGGACCGAGATGTCCCAGGAAACTAGCTCCGGCAAGACGCCTCCGCCGATGACTGTCCCGTGCGACACCTGTCCGCTGCGGCTGCAGTCGGCCTTTCTTCCAAAGTCGCCCCGCGAGATCGCCTCGACTCAGAAGCTGAAGGCCGGCCAGCGCCGGCTCTCCGCGGGGGCGGAGTTGATCTATGCCGGTCAGACCGACGCTGAACTCTACACGCTGTTTTCCGGTTGGGCTTTCAGACACCAGACCCTTCCTGACGGGCGACGTCAGATCCTGAATTTTTTCCTTCCCGGCGACTTGATCGGCTTCCAGGCCACGCTGATCGCCGCGGCCGAGCACAGCGTCGAGGCCCTGACCGATATCGATGTCTGCGTCTTTCCCCGGGGCAAGGTGTGGCGCATCTTCCGCGAGATGCCTGAACTCGCCTTCCAGCTCGCGTGGCTCGGCGCGCGCGAGGAGGGCCTCGTCGACAGCAGTCTCACGTTGGTCGGGCAGCTTTCTGCACGGGAACGGATGGCGGCGCTGATTCTCAGCCTCTATCGTCGCGCGCAGCATCTCGACCTTGTCGAGGGCGACGCCTTTGAGTTTCCGCTTCGGCGCGAGCATCTTTCCGACGCGCTTGGGTTATCGCTGGTCCACGCGATCAAGACATGGTCGGCCCTGCGTCGCGCCGGAATGTTCGAACAGCGCGGTCTGCGCCTGCACATCGTCAACCCTCGGCTGACCGCGAGGCTGGCGACCTTCTACGATCAGGATTGGCGACGACGACCCATCCTCTGACCGATTTTGTCGAGCAACGGGTCCCGTCGCGACTTGTGTTGGAATTGGTCGGCGCGTCTTTGGGCGACATGAGGCTATCGGATCATGCGGCGAGGTCAATGATCTGATCGGCTGGCTTCTCGGCGAGGGTCTGCCATCCGTCGACCTTTCGCATGGTGATCTGTCCTGAGGCGAGCAGGGCCCAGAACAGCATGGCGGCGGTTTCGGCGCAGGGCAGCACGGTCTGGGTCTTGATCCGGCGCTTGAACTCTTCGTGCAATCGCTCAATCGCGTTCGACGTTCGGATCGACCGCCATTGGCTCGGCGGGAAGCGGGTGAAGGTGAAGAGCCGGTCGCCCGCCTCTTCGAGGCTGTCGGCGACGGGGCGGCATTTCAGGCGCCATTTGCGGATGAACGCCTTGCGCCGGGTCTCGACCTCGGCGCGGGTCGCGGCGTAGATCATGTCGCGGTAGTCGTTCGAGATTTCCTCGTGCAGGCGCTCGGGCGCATGGGCGAGGAGATTGCGATGCTTGTGCACGGTGCAGCGTTGGACAGCCATGTCCGGCCACAGCGCAGCCAGCGCCTTTTCGAGGCCCGGCGCGCCGTCGACGACGACCAGCTCCGGCGTCGGCAATCCGCGGCGGACGAGATCGTCGAGCAGCGCGCGCCAGGCCGCCTCGCCCTCGCCGCCCATGTTCTTGATCGCCAGCAGCATCTTCTGGCCGTCGGCGCGCACGCCGAGCGCGACGAGCAACGAGATCGAGGTCGCCTTTCTGTCGAGCCGCACGCGCGCGACCGTCCCGTCGAGGATCAGCCGCACGATCGGTTCTTCGGCGAGCGAGCGCGCATTCCAGGCGTCCCAGTCGCCCTTCGTCTTGCGCCAGACGCGGCTGACCACGTCCTTGCCGACCGGCCCGGCGAACACCGCGTTCAACGCGCGGCGCACGCGCCGGGTGTTGGTCCCCGCGAGATAAGCCCCGGCGATCAAGGCGTCGGCGGCCCGGGTGCGGCGTTGGTAGGCGCGCAGCGAGCCGCTCCGCCACTCGCGCGTCTTGCCGTCCTCGCCGGTCAACCGAGCCCGCGGCACGGCGATCCGCGTCTTGCCGAACGTGCCCGTCAGCGTCCGCTCGCGATGCCCGTGGCGCACGCCCACGACCGACGGCGCCGCCTCGTCCTCCTCCGGTCTGCGCCGGCCGTAGCGAGGACGCGACAACGCCTCGGAAAGTTCCGCCTCCAGCATCGTCTCGATGAAGCCGCGCACCCGAGACCGCACGCCGTCCTCGATCGCGTCGAACCAATCATCGAAAAGCAAACCCTCGGCGGCCCCGGCCGCCTCCTTCGTGGTATCCTTGATCATGGCGTGGTCTCCGTTCCAGCGCGCCAACGCCGGAATCATTGGGGTTGAGCACCCGGAGACTACGCCAACTCAATTCCAACCACCTCCGCGACGGGACCGAGCAACGTTGGTCGCTGGACAGTACAACAGTTGCAGGGGATGAGACCGTATAATTTTCTGAATACAATTCAACGACCGTCCAAAAGACCTACAAAAGCGATCGTCGATATGATCCCAACGAAATTACACACCCCGCTCAGCGTGGTGTCGAGCGGCAAAACAAGGTGGGAGCCGAGCGCAAGCAGCCCCGCGCCACATATTCCACTCACAAACAAAGCCATTGGGCGACTCTGCGCTTAGTGCTCAGAACTCCAAACAAAACTCCCAGGCCGAAGTTCCTGGGCGAAGGCTGCGCGAAGGAAAGTTTTCGACGGACGATCTGCGCCGCAGCGTCGACGCATTTGGACCTATCTCCATTGCATCTTGGCCATGCGAGCATTTGCATCTGTAAGCCGCCGCGCCCCGATCATTCGGCTGGCGACGGAACCCGTCCAGGAGTGAGGTGTTTAATGTACGCAATACCCCTCCGTTCACGCAGCGAGGCAGCCATGCAGTACCGGGTGCAGTTTCTCGACAGCCTGGACAACGTCGTCCGCGAAACACACGCCGAGGCCAGAAGCGCAGGAACAGCGTTCCTCCGCGGGGCGAGCACCGTGTGGCCGCCGCACGCTATTCGGGTGCGCGTGCTCGACCCGCGTGGCCGCGCCGCGGTTTCGAATGCCCGTCGCGCCGCAGCCTAGGAGTCCTCGCAGAGGCCCCAGCATTGTCGGGGCGAGAGGAAACGCGTCGTCGATGGGAAAAAGCGACGACTGCCAGGGGCATGGGATAGAAGAATGAACGCGATAGGACTTTCCGCCGGACTGGCGAACGTCATTCCGATCTCGGAACGCCCGGGAGACTACGACTGGCCGAGGCTAGCCCGTGGCGTCGCGGACCGCGCCTTTGAGAATGCCGCTCGCTACGACGTTGATGGCGCCTATCCTCTGGATGACGTCGCCGCATTGCAGGAGTCCGGCCTTCTCTCAGCCGTTCTGCCGCCCGAATTTGCAGGCGCCGGGCTGGCGGGCCAACCCTTGTGCGACACCTTGCGCACCATCGGCTCCGGCAGCCTGCCGCTCGGGAGGACTCTTCGAGGGTCATGTCAACGCGCTCGGGCTCGTGGCCCGCTACGGGCGCCGCGACCAGATCACGCTCGTTGCTGGCGAAGCCTGCGAAGGGAGACTTTTCGGCGTCTGGAACACGGACGACAGGGAAGGCCTTCGTCTGGTCGCCGAACAGGGATCTTATCGGCTGGAGGGCCGAAAGATTCTGGCCTCGGGCGCCGGCTATATCGAGCGTCCAATCGTCACCGCGTCGACCCCAGACGGCGCGCGACTCATGCTGATGCCCCGTCTGCGGATGGGCGAGCGAAGCGATCTCTCGCGATGGACGGCGCATGGGATGCGAGCGTCAGCTACCGGCTCGGTCGATTTCTCCGGCCTCCCGGTCGAGCCGATCGAAATCGTCGGGGACGAGGGGGATTACGAACGGCAGCCGGCATTTTCAGGGGGAGCCTGGCGGTTCGCAGCCGTTCAACTCGGCGGCATGGAAAGGCTTTTCGATTGTCTTTGCGCCCATCTGCGCGACACCGGCCGCGGCGGCAATCCGCACCAGGCCGCGCGCTTGGGCGAGGCGGCTCTTGCGGTCGAGACTGCACGCTTATGGGTCGAGCGAGCGGCTGCGGTCGCCGAAGCGTCCTCGCAAGCCAGCGGGGCGGACCGTATCGTCGCCTATGTCAATCTCGCGCGTCTCGCCGTCGAGCGGGCGGGTCTTGATCTGATGGAGCTCGTTCACCGGTCCGTTGGACTCGCAGGATTTATGCGCCCACACCCGATCGAGCGGATCTCCCGCGATCTCGCCACCTACCTCCGCCAGCCTGGACCGGACCTCGCCCTCACCAATGCCGCGGCATGGGTCGCTTCGAGCAGGAGACCGCCGTGGCGGATCTGTGGGGCTGAATTGAACGCCGGCGAACTTCTCGAGGCGGCGCACGCCTTTGCCTTTTCCGACGCTGACGGAGCGTCTGGGGCGCGGCGGGCTGGTCGTGATCGCGCCTCACCCGGATGACGAAAGTCTCGGGTGCGGCGGGCTTATCGCCGAAGCCCGAGCCGAACAGCGTCCGACACGGGTCGTCATCGTCACCGATGGCGCCGGATCGCATCCGGGCAGCGCTTCCTATCCCGAGGATCGGTTGAGGCGTCTGCGTGAAGAAGAGGCGAGAGAGGCGGTCGGCGCGCTTGGCCTGGACCCTGATCGGGATCTTATTTTCTTGCGGCTTCCCGATCGGTTTGCTCCCAGCGACGGCCCCGACGCGAGTATGCCGTCGACGCGATCGTCGGGTGCATCAACGAGGTCGGCGCCGAAGCGCTGTTCGTCACCTGGCGTCACGATCCGCATTGCGACCATCAAGCGTCGTACAGAATCGCGCGCGCCGTCCAGAACCGCGTTCCGCTTTTGCGGCTCTACGAATATTCCGTGTGGGGCTCGGCTCTGCCCCCGGCTACCCCGATCGAGGAGGCGTTCGGCGGGTTCCGGATTCGGATTGCTCGGCAGCAGGCGAAGAAACGGCGGGCGATCGCCGCTCACCGCTCTCAGACCACGGACCTGATCAATGACGATCCCACCGCGTTCCGACTCTCCGCGGAGCACTTGGCGCGATTCGATCTGCCTTACGAAGTCTTTTTTGAGGGTTCGAAATGAGTCGCGCGACCCGCACTTTGCCGACGGCTTATTTCGATGCGCTTTACGCGTCCGATCCGGACCCCTGGAAATTTGCGACAAGTCCCTACGAGCGGGAGAAGTACGCGCTGACGCTCTCGGCTCTACCGCGGGCGCGCTATGGGTCCGCACTGGAGGTCGGCTGTTCAATCGGCGTTCTGACGCACGACCTCGCTTTGCGCTGCAATCGGCTTTTGGCGGTCGACGCGGCCGATGCCCCGCTTGTTGAAGCGAAAAGACGGTGCGCCGACCTTCCGGCGGTGCGTTTCGAGAAGATGTTCGCGCCAAGCCAATGGCCTGACGAAGCGTTTGACCTCATCCTTCTGTCCGAGATGATCTATTACCTGAGCGCGGACGACGTGACGCGCCTTGCATCGCGCGTAGCTCGCACCCTGCGCGACGAGGCCGACGTGGTCTTGGTGCACTGGACCAAGGAAACCGACTATCCGCTATCCGGCGACGAGGCTTGCGATCTCTTTATCAGGGGATTGGAGGGGGCGATCACGGTCGAGCGTTGCGATCGCCATCCCGCTTTCCGCATCGACGTGCTGGTCAAGAGGTAGAGCGCAGGCCCGCAGGCGCGCAAGGGCGCGCCTGGCTTTCGAGATTTGCGTCGGCAGTTCTGCGGGGGTAAGCAGTCGCCGTTTCAGCATCGGACTGGTCGCTTCCACGGCGGCCCAAAGATTGCCAAAGGTCTTCGCGGCGCAAACTTGTCGAGCGGCGTGGGGAGCCAGGCCGAGCGCGGCGCTCCAACGTCGATCCGATTTCAATCGTCCCGAATGAAAGAGCCGGCGCAGTCGGCCTCGCGATTTGGCTCGCATGATCGCGATGCACAGAGGCTCCAGCGCTTCGTCGCAGAAGGCGTCGGGCGCTTCGCTGCGCAGACGCAACGTATCCGCGACGCCGCCGGGCGCCCGGCCATAAATTCTGCCCGAGGTCGTCACCTCGATCAGAGGACAGAATCGGATCCTGGCGTCGGATCGGATGAGTTTTGCGATCAAGGCTTTGTCCTCGCCGAGCGGAACGCAGGGCAGGCCGCCGACCCGACGATAGGTCTCGCGGGTGACCGCTATTGTGGCGCCCGATATGGTCGCATGATGAGGCCAGGGATTGTAATCCACGGGATCGAGCAGCGCCGCGATTTCGGTGAGCAGGGCCTCATAGGCCTCTTCGAGGGCGCCGCGATGGTGCAACGCCGCGGGGAGACGATCGCCTTCATCGTCAAGCACGATGCGGCCCAGGACAGCGTCTGCGCCCGCGTCGATCGCCGCCAAATTCTTTGCGATCCAATCCGGCGGCACGCGGCTGTCGGCGTCGGTGGTGAGAATCACGCCGTCGTGGTCGTTTCGCTCCGAAAGCCACGCATCGGCGAGCTCCATGGCGGCGCGGCGGGCGCCGCCCGCGTGAGCGAAAGAGGGCAGAAGAGACGCCTCGCAAACGCGGGTCGCGAAGGGCAGCCCTGAAGTCAAGAAGCGGGCGACCTCGGCGCTTTCGTCGCTACAATTGTTGGCGAAGATGACGACGCCGAAGGAGGCGGGCGCGAGAGCGCGTCCGGACAAGTCCCTCTGCTCCGCCAGGGCTTTCAAGCACCCCGGCAAGCGCTCCGCTTCGTCCTTCGTGGGTATTGCTACGATGCAGGGTTGCACAGGTCCTCGCGCGGCTTCCAAATTGCACCGCGCCTAAACGACGTTGAAGGCCAAAGGGTTCCGCGGCCTGCGCGTGGAGGAAAACAATTCTCTTTTGCCTCGGACAGCGTCACTCGTAGATGCGGTAGCTCGGCGCAGTCGAAGGCTGATCCGTGCAGGCGAGTGTGAGCGGCGCGGCGACGTCGCGAACTTATCCGCTGAACCGTCGCCCGAAACAGCACAGCAGCGTGGGCTCGCCGGACAGAACCGGGACATGATCCAGGCGATGCAGATCCGCATACGACAGACGCCAGGACCGCCGAGCGCTTCGTCGACCATGGGAACGCCTGCGTTCAGGTCTGCGATCTCGGCCCAATGAAGCGACGGGTCAGACCTGCTGGCCAAGTAACGTATCGACACGCCGCCTGAAGGCCAGATTCCCGCTTCCGCCCAGCGAAGGCGTCCAGGTCGTGGTCTGCTTTCGTCCGCTCTGCATCGATCCCCGCCGTCCGATCGGCCGCGGCGAAGTCCTGCTCAGGGTCGACTCCGGCCCTCCGTCTGATCGGATCGCGAGATCGGGCCGGGATCGTCCGGCGCGAGGCGGCGCAGGCGCCGATCCACGCCGAAGTCGGCGACGACACGGTTGGCCTCGTGAGCCGGATCGATTCCGTAGCGGCGGAGATAGGCGTAGAAGGCGCCGCCCGCCATGTCGACCTTGCGCGCATGCCGGACCGCCACCGATCCGATCACTCCGACGCTGTCGGGTCCGAACGCCGCGCGAACCGCCGGGCCGAGGAGGAGATCGGTCCCCCAGCCGCTGACCGTCTCGGTGAAGGCGAAGCCGGCCGCTTCGAGCGCGCGGCGCGTCATCATGGGCGCCATGATCTCGACCGTCGAGACCCGGAAGACGTCCTCAGGCGCGTCGGGGCGCTTCAGGAAGGTCCATGCGCATTCGGAATCCGCGGTCAGCGCAGGCTGCGCGAGGTCGAGGTTTTCCCGGGCCATCGCGGCGAACAGCGCATCGATGTCGGCCGCGCGGAGTTCGACGTCGTCGTCGAGAAACAGCACCGCCTCGTAGCGCAGGAGACAATCTGGGCGTTCTGCGAGCAGGCGGCGGATCGCGGTGGTCTTGGTCCCCGCCTGGAGGACGACCGCATCGGCGCGGGGATCGGGCTCGGCCTCCTGATAATAATTCAGCAGGACATCGAAGCTGCGCGGCTTCGAAAGCCAGGGCGCGTCGAAGCCGCGTCCGCACTGGACGGCGACGAGGCGATTTCGGCCGGTCGCGCCGGCCTCGCGAACGATGCGCAGGTCGCCATCACCATAGAAGCGGTCCTGCCGCGCCCGGAGTTCCTCGCGGCTCAGCGGGGGCTTTATGTCCCCGTCGCGGGACTTCGGATCGAAGACGCGCATCGCGGCCTCCTCGATTCCGCGGCCCCTGCCGCGGATCACGTCGCGCACGAAGGCCATATCGATGTCGGCGCGCGGACGCCGGCCCTGCGCGAGGCCGACCTCGAGGAAGTGAAGAAACGGATGCGGATGGGTCGCGCGCCAGTCGGGGTTCTGATCCGCGTACCAATCGGGGTCGAACTCCGCCGAGGGTTTTGGGCCGTCCGGCCGCGCGAGATAATGGTCGAGGAGGCCGCTCGCCGCGCCGCTGAGCTTCGCCCGCTCGCGATAGAAGCGCGGATCGAAGAAGCCGTTCGGCCGATAGCCGAGGCGCTCGCCGACAAGGGCGTAGTGAAGCGGCGCGATCGCCGCCGCGCTTTCGGTCCCGAAACGGCGGCGCGCATAGGCGCGGCGCCAGAAGGCCCGGCGGGCGAGGGACGAGGGCAGGAGCAGCCGCACGCGCCGGCTCAGACCGGCGCGGGCAGGGCGGCGGCGTCTTCGACCGCGACCGTGGGCCCGAACATCGCCTCGAACGCGACGCGGAGCGCGGCGTCGACCTCGGCAAACGGAGCGGGGCGGCCGAGGTCGGCGAGGCTCGTGACCCCATAACGGGCGTCGGCGATCCCGCACGGGACGATGCCGGAGAAATGCGAGAGGTCGGGCGCGACGTTGAGCGCGACGCCGTGGAACGTCGTCCAGCGCCGCACCCGGACGCCGATCGCGGCGATCTTGTCCTCGGCCGGCTCGCCCAGCGGCGAGCGCGGCTTGTCGGGCCGGACGACCCAGACGCCAACCCGATCGTCGCGCGTCTCGCCGGCGACGCCGAAGGCGGCGAGCGTCTCGATCAGCCAGCCTTCGAGCGCAGCCACATAGGCGCGCACGTCCGGCCGGCGCCGCTTGAGGTCGAGCATGACATAGGCCACGCGTTGCCCGGGCCCGTGATAGGTGAACTGGCCTCCGCGGCCGGCGCGATGGACCGGAAAGCGCGGATCGAGAAGGTCGCCGTCCCTGGCGCTTGTCCCCGCGGTGTAGAGCGGCGGGTGCTCGAGGAGCCAGACCCGCTCGGGCGCCGCGCCCTCCGCGATCGCATCCGCCCGCGCCTCCATCCCGGCGAGCGCCTGGGCGTAATCGGTCAGGCCCGGCGAGACGCGCCATTCGACGGGCGGAGCGCCGGGCGGAGCGAGGAATGGCGCCAGGGGCTTGGGACGGGGATTGGACATGCGCCCTCCTCATAGCAGGACGGCGACAGGGAGGCGAAGGCCGAGAGTCCGGATGCGCGATTCGCCGGATAGGGCCACATTCCCTGTTATCGGGGAAAAATTCGGTCGCAGGCCGAGGGCGACTTCTATTCGTTCCAAGGCGCTCGCCGAGCTGCAGGCCGGGCGGCCACGACTGGGCGCGGCGGGGGCAGATCGATTTCAGCCTACCGCTTTGCGCGCCTCAAGTTGGGCGGCGGCGCGGCGGGGCGCCGGAGATGCGGACATGCGACGAGCGGCTGCGGCGCCGATCAGGATCGCAATTCCGCCGGCTTCTTCCGTGACGCGAATCCGCGATCCGGGTTGATCGACGTCTTCAGCCACCTTTGCGACTCTTTTCCATAGCTCGCGGACATCGGCTACGACCACGTGTTCGGTCGCGACGATTTCGTCCGCTCTGAGAACCTCAAGATCGTATTGCACGAGAACCTTCCGCAAGCGCGACCTATGCGTTCGCACGTCGACGCTTGACCTTCACAGGGATTCGTCACCGCCTTTGGCGGCGGCGCCGCACGCCCTCGACCGGGCGCTGTCTGGCTTAGCCTTTACGGGATCCGCCGGCGGCTTCGTCGCCAGCCTCGTGACGGCCTCGAATCCCGAGCCCTTCCATTTGCAAACGGTGGAACCAGTCAATGGATCGTCTCGGCTTAGCCTTGGGGATTTCGCCCGCAGGATTCTTTCCCGGATCCGAACTCGAACTGCGCTGTGACGGTCTGTTTGCCGTTTCGCCTGCGCCGACTTTCCACACGCTACAACCTCCCATTCCCCTTTCCGGGGTTCTGAGCGCCGACCCGCCGCCCGCCGTCCAGATAGCAAGGTTAGGAAAGCTCGTCAGCAGCGAAATAGGCAAACGGCGTAATTAAAAGTGATATAATTATGGGAACGGCGGGAACAAGCCAACATACAGTTTGACGAGTGGGTCGTCCAAAGGCGTGAGCGGTCGCAGCTGAGCATTTGCCTCGCCGGCCAAACAATTGTTCCTGTTTTTTTATACAAAAGGACTGAATTGCCGACAGTCGAGAACCCGAGCAGCACTGCCGCGCGAGGCGGCTCGAATGCGCGCACCCCTCAAATACCACCGCAAGTTGAGTAAACGGCGTTATCTTTTGACTTG
This sequence comes from uncultured Alphaproteobacteria bacterium, assembly GCA_963783275.1. Lineage (GTDB taxonomy): Bacteria > Pseudomonadota > Alphaproteobacteria > Rhizobiales > Beijerinckiaceae > Roseiarcus. The sequence goes on from CAWANA010000019.1 coordinate 41,748, forward strand.
ACGTAATGGAATGCGCGCGTTGTCATAAGTGAAATGAGGGAGCCTCTCGCGTCGGCGACCGCCCCAACAAGTCAGGCGGCTTCGATCGGATCGGGCGGTCACCCGGGCAGGGGCTCGAGTCGTGGATGCCTGCGCTCGAAGGGCGAGGCTTGTCGGGGCGGCCATCCTGGCGTCGGCGCCCCTCGCCTTTGCGCCGGCCGCCGCCGTCGCGGCCGCGTGGACGGAGCCGCAAGGGCAAGGCCTGGTGATCGAGACCCTCTCCGGCTGGACCGGCGAGGGCGCGCCCTGGGGCGGCGACCCGGGGGTCAAGCAGAACCGCGCCGCCCTCTCGACCTACGTGGAATACGGACTCAACGACCAGTGGACGCTGTTCGGCCAGATGGCGATCGAGCGCTATGACCTCAGCCGGCCGGAGTCGAGCCTTTACGCGGGCCTCGACTATTCCGATCTGGGACTGCGCGCAAAACTCTGGACATCCGGCGATTGGGTCTTTTCAACCGAAGCGACGCTGTTCCTGCCGGGAGCCTGGAATCCGGCTTCGCCCGCTGAGGCGGGCGACACCGGCGGGGCGGCGGAAGCGCGCATGCTCGCAGGCTATAGTTTCGCGCTCGGCCCCGCGCCGGGGTTTTTCGATCTCGAACTCGGCTACCGGTTTCGCACCGCCGGCCCGCCGGACGAAGGACATCTGGACGCGACGATCGGCCTCAAGCCCGCGCCCGGCGTCATTCTCATGGCTCAGGATTTTCTCGTCGTCTCGATGCGCTCGACCGACCAAGACTTTCCCATGTGGCGGCAGAACGTCGTGCAGGCGAGCCTCGTTCTCCCGCTCCAGGACCGCTGGCAGCTCCAGATCGGGTACTTCCGGACGACGCTCGCGTGGAAGACCAACACGGAGCGCGGCGTGGTCGTCGCAGTCTGGCGGACGTTCTGACGGAGCGCTGTGCAGGGCGCGCTCGCTGAGCGCGCCGGGCGGCGTCAACGACGCCGCCCTACAAGGCCCTCACGCTGTCTTGGCGTAGAGCTCCCGTCCGATCAGCATGCGGCGGATCTCGCTCGTGCCGGCGCCGATCTCGTAGAGCTTTGCGTCGCGCAGCAGGCGGCCTAGCGGATAGTCGTTGGTGTAGCCGTTGCCGCCCAGAATCTGGATCGCGTCGAGGGCGACCTGGGTCGCGCGCTCGGCCGCGTAGAGGATGGCGCCGGCGGCGTCCTCGCGGGTCGTCTCGCCGCGGTCGCAGGCCTTCGCCACCGCATAGACGTAGGCGCGCGAGGCGTTCAGCGTCACATACATGTCGGCGAGCTTGCCCTGGACGAGCTGGAAAGTCCCGATCGGCTGGCCGAACTGCTTGCGCTCGTGCACGTAGGGCAGGACGACGTCGAGCGCGGCGGCCATCAGCCCGAGCGGTCCCGCCGACAGCACCACGCGCTCGTAGTCGAGCCCGCTCATCAGCACGTTGACGCCCTTGCCGACCGCGCCCAGCACGTTCTCCTCCGGGACCTCGCAATCGACGAAGGCGAGTTCGGAGGTGTCGGAGCCGCGCATGCCGAGCTTGTCGAGTTTCTGGCCGTGCGAGAAGCCCGGAAAATCCTTCTCGACCAGGAAGGCGGTGATGCCGCGTGCGCCGGCCGCCGGGTCGGTCTTGGCGTAGACGATCAGGGTCTCGGCGACGGGTCCGTTGGTGATCCACATCTTGGCGCCATTGATGCACCCAGCGGTCGCCCTTCTTGTCCGCGCGCGTGGTCATCGACACCACATCGGAGCCGGCGTTCGGCTCGGACATGGCGAGCCCGCCGACATGCTCGCCGGAGACGAGCTTCGGCAGATAGCGCGCCTTCTGCGCCTCGCTGCCGTTGCGCACGATCTGGTTGACGCAGAGGTTCGAATGCGCGCCGTAGGAGAGGCCGACCGAGCCGGAGGCGCGCGACACTTCCTCCATCGCCACGCAATGCTCGAGATAGCCGAGGCCAAGCCCGCCGTATTCCTCGGGCGCGGTGATCCCGTGCAGGCCGAGCGCCCCCATCTTCGGCCACAGGTCGCGGGGGAACAGGTTGTCGCGGTCGATCGCTGCGGCGCGCGGGGCGATCTCCTTGTCGGCGAACTTTCGCGCGCTGTCGCGGATCATCTCGGCGCTCTCGCCGAGGTCGAAGTCGAACGGTCTTGGGGCGTTGGGGATCATGGGCCTTCAGGCTTTGTCGTGGTGTTGCCGGCGGGCGGACATTGGCGGCGAACGGCGGGGAAGTCCAGATTCGCATACGCGCGTCGGAACCGAAGGAGCGGTATTTGCCCAAGGGCGCGTCCAAACGGGTCAACTCCGGCGTGCAGTAGACGACGGCTTGGCCGTCGGCGCCGCCGGAATCTGCGGTCCCCTAGCGTTGTCAGCAGTTCACTTTTTTGCTTGGCGTCGACGCGAGTATCCATGCCCTACGCTATCGGCGCCTCGGCTGAGAAGTCCGACAGGCGGCTGGGATAGAAAACGGGCCCCGGCCTGCTGCGGCCTACTGGGCCCCGGCCTACTTGCCTTCGACACAATCGCGCGGCACGATTCCCCGCGAACAGTTCGGAGCTGCCCCTTGTCGACGCCCGATTCAGATCGAGACTATCGGGAGTATAGCCACGGCGAGATCATCGCCGACGCGGCCGTGCACGCGGTCGCGATCATCGCGGGCGTGATCGGCTTCGCCGTGCTGTTTCAGAAGATCGCGCTGCGTGGCGTGGTCAGCGATGGGCTGGCGATGGCGGTCTACGCTGTCGGCTTCTTCTTCCTGTTCGGCTTTTCCTGCGCCTACAATGTCGCGCCGCCGTCGGGCGCCAAGGCGATTCTCAGGCGACTCGACCATGCGTCGATCTATCTGATGATCGGAGGGACCTATACCGCGTTCCTGTCCCAGGCCCGCGCCTCGGCCGGGCTCGTGGCGCTGGCGATTGCGGTGTGGATCGCCGCCCTAGCCGGCGCGTCGCTGAAGATTTTTCTGCCCGGCCGTTTGGATCACATCGCCGTCCGGCTCTATCTCGCGCTGGGCTGGTCGGCGGTCTTCGCCGCCGAGCCGCTCTTCAGCGCGCTGCCGACGGACACGCTCGCGCTCCTCTTCGCCGGCGGGGTCATCTATTCGATCGGCGTGGCGTTCTTCCTGTGGGAGAGCCTAAAATTCCAGACCGCGATCTGGCACGCGTTCGTCGCCGTCGCCGCCGCAACCCAGTTCGCGGGCGTGCTGACCGCAATCGGACGGTAGGCGCGGAAGCAAAATGAATCGTCATTGCGAGGAGCGTTAGCGACGAAGCAATCCATGCCGCCGCTCCGCCCTATGACATGGATTGCTTCGCTTCGCTCGCAATGACGGTAGGCCCTCAGTCGTCCAAACCCTTGCCTGCGAGAATTTGCGCCTTGTGCTTCTCGATCCTGGCTTCGCGGGTCTTGGATTGCTTGGGCGCGGAAAAGTGGAGGAGGTAGCCTCTCCGGCGGCCCGGGGTTAGGGATTCGAAGGCGGCTTTCAGGTCAGGGCTTTCGGCCAGCCGAGCCTGAAATTCTTCGGGAACGGCAAACTCGGTCGTCGGCTTGAAATCGACTTTTTGGCCGGTCTGCTCGATCGCCACGGCCGCGTCGATATAGGCCCTCAAGTCGGCCTCCATCCCGACGATTTGCTCAGCGCCGGTAAATCGTATCTGGCGCGCCGCCTGCACGTTGTCCGTCTGTCTGACGAGAATGCCCTTCGGATCCGGCAGCAGGGCGCCCTTGAAGAAAAGAAGCGCGCAATAGTCCTTGAAACCATGGATCAGGACGATATTTCGACTGTCGAACGTGTAACACGGTTTGCCCCACTTCAAGCCCTCATCCAGATGGCGGTCGAGGACGATCGTCCGCAATCGCGAAAATTCCGACTTCCACGTTTTGGCGTCATGGAAAAAATGATTGACCGCGGGGTTCGCAGGGCGACCTGTCATCGTCCGCCTTTCAGCCGGTTTGCTTGTCCCTGAAAAAACTAAGCGTAAACTCGGCCGGCGATGTGGCGGCGCAGCCCCCTATCCCGTCACCTCGAGCGCCAGCCGGCCGGTGACGACCTTGCCGTATTCGTTGACCGCCTCGACCTCGACCCGATAGGCGCCGGGCGCGAGGTCGGCCGGCAGACGCGCTGTCCAGACGTGCGACGAATTCTCGGCCTTCACCCAGGCCTTCTTGGTCGCCTCGTTGCGGGCGAACACCTCCTCGACGAACGGATCGGGCCGGGGCGTGCGGACCATTGCGACCGGCGGCTTGTCGCCGATCGTCATGGTCACATTCGTTCTGTCACCGGCGTCGAACACGTTGGCGATCAGCGTCGAGGCGCCGAGCGCGGCGCGCGGCACGGGGGAGCCCAGCAGTTGCACCTGCCGGAACTCGTGGTCCGCCTCCTTGGTGATCCCATGAAAGCGGCTGTCGATCGATAGGCGCATCTGCCGGCCGTTCGGCTCCTTGGCCGGCACGAAACGGGTGGTGTAATCCTTCCCATCGACAGAGAGGATGTGGAAGCCGTTCGGCGTGCCGTCGCGGCTGTCGGCGCTCGCGACGCCGCGATGATCGAAGGGGCCGCTCCACCACGAGCCCGAGAGGGCGGTCAGAATATGATGGTGGTGCGGCGTCTCGCCGGTCCAACCGTCGTCCTTGCCGAAGTAATGGTGCTCGGTCGTGTGGGTGTGGCCGGCGAAACTGACAGTGTGTCTCCGACCCTCGAGGAGCCTGAAGAAGGCCTCCTTGTTCACCGTGTTCTGGTAGGGCTCCGAGTCGAGATACGTGCGGATCGGGATGTGCATGACGGCGACGATCAGCGTGTCCTCGGGCGTCTGCGCGAGCAGGTTGCGGACGAAGGCGAGCTGGGCGTCGTCGAACTTTCCCTGGTAATTGCTGCCGCGCGGCTTCTTAGGGTCCGGGCCGAGATAGTCGACGTTGTCGAGCATCAGGAACAGCGTCGGGCCATAGAAGAAGGCGTAATAATTGGGGCCGTAGACGCGCTTGAAGGTTTCGCGGCTCAAGGCGCGGTTGGGCGCCTCGAAATTGAGGTCGTGGTTGCCGCCGATGTTCCACCACGGCAGCCCGATCGTGCCGATGATGGCGTTGAGCCGCGGGTAGAGCGACAGATCGTCGAACATGACGTCGCCGGCGGTGAGGCCGAACCTGGCCCCGACGCCGTCGAGCGCCTGGATCAGGTCCTCCCGGATGAATTCGACCTCGGCCTCCGTCTCGGGCTGCGGATCGGTGATCAGTACGACGTCGAACGCTTTCGGCTCATCCTGGCGCTTGAGCGGAAAATCGAGCGAGGCCGGCATCGGCTCGGTCGGCGCGATCCCTTCGAACTGGAGGTTCAGCGAAACGGGCGAGCCTTTCGGGCGATGGTGGCGGTAGAAGCGCGGCAGGTTGGTCGCGGGATCGAGCGGCGGCATGAAGCCTGCCGGTTTCACGACGAAGATCGTCGCCTCGTCAGGCAGCGGCAGCGTGTAGCGTCCGTCCGCGCCGGTGATCGCGACGTCCTCGCCGTTCGAGACCAGCACGCCCGGAAGACCCGAATTGGCCGGACCCAAAACGCCGGAGCCGTCGCGGTCCTCGAACACGATCCCTGTGACGGTCGCGGCTTGCGCCAGCGCCGGGCCTGTGGGGACCGCCGCCAGCGCCAGACCGCCGGCCGCGCCGATCAGCACGTCGCGACGCGTCACCTCGATATCCTGTCCCGCCATCGATGGCCTCCGATTCTTTCACGCGGGAGAAGAGACTACGGGCGCGCGACGCCAAGATGAAGGCGGACGCGCCGCCTGACGATGCGATCACGGACACGGGCGGGATCCGCGCCGCCTGGCCAAACCAGGCTTCGAGAGCAATTGCCTTTTCGGTTCAACAGATCTGGATTAGTAAACATACGTCAAGCGCGAGTGGACGCCGAGCGCCGCTGGGCGCGGTGTGCAAAGCGGGAGGAGACCATGAATATTCGAAAGGCTTTAGGTTGCGCGGCGATCGTTGCGTTCGCCGGGGCGGCTGCGGCCAATGCTAACAGCGCCGAAGTAGTCGTGCTGGGAACGGACTATTTCCAGACGACGAGCGGGACTTATTTCACCTTCGACGGATACAATGTCCCGCTGATCGGCGATCCCATCGGACCCGGCTACACCGACACGATCGTCCAGCGCACTCAGGACATCATGATCGGCGGCAGTCCCGGGTCCATTCAGTTGACCGCGCTGTCGCTCGAAAGCGCGGGTCCGATCCCAGGGTTGGGGGCGCCGATTTACGTGACGCTCGACCCAAACAATCTGGCGAACGATACGGGAACGCTGACGATCTCGGGAAACGCGACCGGCGGCACGTTCTCATCGACCCTCGATGTCTATTTTGACATCTGTACGGCGCCGGGTTCGGGCGGGGTCGGTTGCGCGGCAGGCGCGACGCCGATCGGCGACGGCAACGTCGTTCTGACAAGTCCGGACACGGCCTGGTCGCCCACGTCCCCTTCGTCGGCCGTGATCGTGACCGGCCCGCTCGGAGACCAGGACGCCAACGAGCACACCGGCTTGGGAGCGGGTCAAGTTGATTTCTTCCCTGATTTGACCACGCACTCGGGACCTGGGGCCGTGCACATCGTAATGACGGCGGACGTTCCGGAGACGACAACCTGGCTGATGCTGCTTGCCGGCTTCGGCGGGGTCGGCGCGCTGGCGGCCAAACGGCGGATGTCGAGCGCAGCGCCCCTCGCCTGACGGAGGCGATCCGGGGCGCCTCGGAGGCTGGAACTGAGAGACGAGTTGTCAGACTCCGACCTGCCCGCGATGCCGCAAAAACGCGTCGGCGAGGACGCAGGCGACCATCGCCTCGCCGATCGGGACGGCGCGGATGCCGACGCAGGGGTCGTGGCGGCCCTTGGTGACGATCTCTGTCTCCTCCATCGCGCGGGTCACGGTCAGCCGCGGCGTCAGGATCGAGGAGGTCGGCTTGACGGCGAAGCGGACGACGATCGGCTGTCCGGTCGAGATGCCGCCCAGGATCCCGCCGGCGTGGTTGGAGAGGAAGCGCGGCCGCCCGTCGTTTCCGGCCCGCATCTCGTCGGCGTTGTCCTCGCCGTTGAGCTCGGCCGCCGCGAAGCCGTCGCCGATCTCGACGCCCTTGACCGCGTTGACGCTCATCAGCGCGCTCGCGATCTCCGCGTCGAGCTTGCCGTAGATCGGCGCGCCCCAGCCAGGCGGAACGCCTTCGGCGACGACCTCGAGCACCGCGCCGACCGACGAGCCGGCCTTGCGGATCGCGTCGAGATAATGGGCGAAGCGCCGGGCGGCCTCGGCGTCCGGGCAGAAGAACGGATTTTTGCCGACCTCCTCCCAGTCCCAGTTCTGCCCGGTCGATCTTGAGCTTGCCCATCTGGACGAGCGCGGCGCGGATCGTCACGCCCGGGGATGACTTTGCGCGCGATGGCGCCGGCCGCGACGCGCGCCGCCGTCTCGCGCGCCGACGAGCGCCCGCCGCCGCGATAGTCGCGGACGCCGTATTTGGCGTCGTAGGCGTAGTCGGCGTGGCCGGGGCGATACTTGTCCTTGATCTCGCCGTAGTCCTTCGAGCGCTGGTCGACGTTCTCGATGAAGACGGCGATCGGCGTTCCGGTCGTGACCTGACGCCCGGTCGCCTCGTCGGTCGTCACGCCGGAGAGAATGCGCGCCTCGTCCGGCTCCCGCCGCTGGGTGGTGAAGCGCGAGCGTGCCGGGCCGGCGCCGGTCGAGCTCGGCCTGGATGTCGGCGAGGTCGAGGGGGAGCCGCGGCGGGCAGCCGTCGACGACGCAGCCGATCGCCGGCCCGTGGCTTTCGCCGAAGGTGGTGACGCGGAAGAGGTGGCCGAAGGTGTTGTGCGACATGGCTCGCTCCTTAGCGACCCCCCTCGCGCCTCGTCAAACCTTTGCTCAAGACCAGGGCCCCGTTTCAGACAAAGTTTCGGCCGCCTCGCGTAACAGCCGCGTCCTTCGCCGCGAAGAGGTCCTCGAGCCGACACGGGCTCGCCAAGGAGAAACGCATGCTGAAGACCTTCGCCGCCGCGGGCCTCGTCGCCGCGCTCGCCCTCTCGAGTTCCGTCGCTTTCGCCCAGATCGGATACGATGAGCGCGCCTATGCCGGACAAGACGATGTCCGACAAGACCATGGCGCCCAAGAAGCCGATGATGAAGCACCATACCATGCACAAGAAGCCGATGATGGCGAAGACAATGCATCCGGACGCGATGCAGCCAAAGATGTGATCCGGTCCGTCGTCGCGGCTTGCGGCTGCCCTGTCGGTCGCAGGCGGCGCAAGGCGCGGCGTACGGAGGGTGGGGAGGCCCGTTCATCGCAAATTCATAAGCGATGGCGCAGTGATCTCGCGTGCCAACCCGCAACGGAGACAAGTTGCCAATGTTCAAAAAGATAGCCGCCATCGGCCTCAGCGCCGCCCTGGCCCTTTCGCCGCTCGCCGCTCTCGCTCAGGACCAGAATGCGGCCCCCGCCGCCGCCGCGCCGGCCGCTTCGGACGCGACCGCGCCCGCCAAGGCGCCGGCGAAGTCGCATAAGGCCAAGTCCCACAAGGCGAAAAAGCACACGGCGAAGAAGAGCATGGCGCCCGCCGCCCCCGCGGCGCCGGCCGAAGCGCCCAAGAGCTGATCGGAGCTTTAGGTTTCGGGGGTCGATCAGGCCTCCTTTTCGCGCCCGCCCCGTCTCCGGACGGGGCGGTTTTTTTATGGTCTGTCCTCTTCCGGGCCGTGCGCCGCCATGCGAGGTTTTCCGCCAAGGAGCGCGTCATGGCCGCAGCGGAATTCTGGTACGACTTCGCCAGCACCTATTCCTACCCCGCGGCGATGCGGGTCGGGGCGCTCGCGGAAGCGCGAGGCGTCGCCCTCGCCTGGCGGCCCTTTCTGCTCGGGCCGATCTTCGCCCGGCAGGGGTGGCGCGATTCGCCGTTCAACATCTATCCCGCCAAGGGCCGCTACATGTGGCGCGACCTCGAGCGAATTTGCGCCGCGGCGGGCCTGCCGTTCCGGCGTCCGGATCCGTTTCCGCAGAATAGCCTGCTGGCTGCGCGCGTCGCCCTCGCGTTGGAAGGCGAAGAGCGGGCGGAGTTCTCCAAAAAAGTGTTCGCCGCGGAGTTCGGCGAAGGCCTTTCGATCGCCGCTCGCGAGCGGATCGCCGCGCTGATCGAGGACCTCGCCCTCGATCCCGACGCGGTCATCGCCGAGGCCGAGAGCGACGTCAACAAGGCCCGGCTCAAGTCCGAATGCGCCCGCGCGTTCGAGATCGGCATTTTCGGCGCCCCGAGCCTCGTCGCGCATGACGGCGAACTCTTCTGGGGCGACGACCGGCTCGAACAGGGGCTCGACTGGACGGCGCGCCGAGGCGCCTTGGGGCGGAGATCCGCATGCTGAATGTCGAGGTTTCGCATGTCGTCGTCCGAGACGACGATGCCCCTGGAATGAAGCGATCGTCATAGAGGCCGGACAAGGTTCGCAGGCCGCGCCTGGCGGTGAAGGCGTCGCGCGCATGGATGTTGGCGATGGGGCTGCCGATGACGAGCCGTGTCGTATTCGCCACTGTGAAGCAGGCGACGGAGAGGGGCTCCTATCCGAGCGCCGGTCAGCGCGCGGTTCCGGCAATCAGCATCCGTCCTCGACGGGTTTGCATTGACCACGGAGATACCACATCATTCGCCGTCCCGCGCCGACGGGACACGGTCCCGGCGAACAGCGTCAAAGGAGATTGCGATGGGCGATTCGAGCGATGACGCGCTTGTCTGTTTGGCTCGAACAGGCCCCCCTCGCCGGAGCTGATCGACGCCGCGGGGCGTCTGCGCGACGATGGGCACGGGCGCCACGTTTCCTATTCGCGCAAGGTGTTCATCCCGCTCACCCATCTTTGCCGGGACGTCTGCCATTATTGCACCTTCGCCGAGCGGCCGCGCGCGGCGCCGGCCTGCCTATCTTTCCCCGGATGAGGTGCTCGCCATCGCCCGCGCCGGCGCGGCCGCCGGCTGCACGGAGGCGCTTTTCACGCTCGGCGACAAGCCGGAACTGCGCTACCGCGCCGCCCGCGATGCGCTGGACGCGCTCGGACATCGAAACCACCATCGATTATCTCCAGGCGATGTGCGCGCTGGTGCTGCGCGAGACCGGCCTGCTGCCGCACGCCAATCCCGGAATCATGAGCCGATCCGAGATCGCCGGCCTGCGCACGGTATCGGCCAGCCAGGGCATCATGCTGGAGTCGCTCAGCGAGCGGCTCTGCGAACCGGGCGGCGTTCATTACGGCTCGCCCGACAAGCGGCCCGAGGCGCGTCTCGAGACGCTGCGGCTGGCGGGCGAACTGCGCGTGCCGTTCACCACCGGCATTCTGATCGGCATCGGCGAGACGCGGGCCGAGCGCCTCGAGGCGCTGTTCGCCATCCGCGATCTGCACCGCCGTTTCGGGCATGTTCAGGAAGTCATCGTCCAGAATTTCCGCGCCAAGCCCGGCACCAAGCTCGCCGGCGCCGCGGAGCCCGATCTCGACGACCTGCTGTGGAGCCATCGCCGCCGCGCGCCTGATCCTGGGCCCGACGATGAATATCCAGGCGCCCCCCAACCTGTCGCCGGGCGTCTATCCGCGGCTGATTGCGGCGGGGATCAACGACTGGGGCGGGATCTCGCCGGTCACCCCGGATCACGTCAATCCGGAGGCGCCGTGGCCGGCGATCGCCGAGCTTGCCGAGCGCACCGCCGCCGCCGGCAAGCTCCTGCGTGCATCGGCTGCCGATCTATCCGGCCTACGCACGCGACCTCGCGACCTGGGCGGCGCCGGAGGTCGCCACGCAGGTGCGCCGCTTGAGCGACGCCGAGGGTTTCGCGCGGGACGACGATTGGGCGCCTGGCACAGACGGCCGCCTCCGAGCGCGCGCCGCGATCCACGCGCGCTCGGTCGATCCGGCGATCGAGGCCATCATCGAGCGCGCTCGAGCGGGCGCGCGCCTGGATGCGCCGGAGATCGTGCGGCTGTTCGCGGCGCGCGACGCCGACTACCGCCGCGTCGTCGCCGCGGCCGATGAACTGCGCCGAGCGACGAGCGGCGACACCGTCCGCTACGTCGTCAACCGCAACATCAACTACACCAACATCTGCTCCTATCGCTGCCACTTCTGCGCCTTCTCCAAGGGCAAGACGCACGAGGCGCTGCGCGGCGCGCCTTATGACCTCGCGCTCGAGGAAATCGTGCGCCGCGCGACGCGAGGCCTGGGAGCGCGGCGCCACCGAGGTCTGCCTGCAAGGCGGCATCCATCCGGAGTACACCGGCGAGACCTATCTCGGCATTTGCCGCGCCATCAAGGCGGCGATCCCGGAGATGCACATCCACGCCTTCTCGCCGCTGGAGGTGACGCAGGGCGCGGCGACGCTCGGGCTGCCGATCCGGTCGTTTCTGGCAAAGCTCAAGGACGCCGGCCTGGGCACCTTGCCGGGCACCGCCGCCGAGATCCTGGACGACGAGGTGCGCGCCGTCATCTGCCCGGACAAGGTCAACACGGCGCAATGGCTCGATGTCGCGCGGGCCGCGCACGGTCTCGGCCTGCGCACGACGTCGACGATCATGTACGGGCATGTCGAGCATCCGCTGTCCTGGGCGCGGCATCTCCTGGCGCTTGCGGGACTTGCAGGCGGAGACCGGCGGCTTCACCGAATTCGTGCCGCTGCCCTTCGTGCACATGGAAGCGCCGATGTATCTCAAGGGCGCGGCCCGGCGCGGGCCGACCTTCCGCGAAGCGGTGCTGATGCACGCGGTGGCGCGGCTGGCGCTGCATCCGCACATCACCAACATCCAGACCTCCTGGGTGAAGATGGGACCGCAGGGCGCGGCGGCGTGCCTCAACGCCGGCGCCAACGATCTCGGCGGCACGTTGATGAACGAGAGCATCTCCCGCGCCGCCGGCACCGAGCACGGGCAGGAATTTCCGCCCGAGGCGATGGAGGACCTGATCCGGTCGCTCGGGCGGACGCCGGAGCAGCGGACCACGCTCTATGGCCCGGTCCCGGCGGAGCGGCGCGCGGCGTCGCTGAACGCCGCCGCGCTGGCGCCTGTCGTTTTGACGCCGCCGCGGAAACTCGTCGCGGCGGAGTAGCGCCTATCGAGGATCCTTGTCCGCCGTCAGCAGGCGGGCGGCGATTCCCGATTGTTCGAGAAAGGCGAGCGTCCGGGTGGTCGAAGGCGGCGACATTTTCAGGAAGCTTACGAGATCGACGGGATGGTCGATATCCATCCCGATCCCCGGCTGGCGGACGACGCGCGGTTCGATCCCTCGGCTTCGCGCCGCATCGAGATGCGGGAAGAAGCTGTCCTCGCCGAAGCGCAGCGGAACGGCGTCGGGCGGCGAACAGAGGATCGTGTTGGACCCGAGATCGTCATGCGCCGGCACGATGGTGAAGGCGGGCGCGGCGCCGATGCGCCGCCAGAGTCGCCGCGATCTCGGCTGCCGATACGCGCGGAATGTCGCCGGGCATGGTCATCATGCCGGCCTGGCCCTCGCGGACGAGCAGGCGCGCGCCGGCCGTCACCGCGCCGGTGTGGCCTTCCCGCGCGCCTTCCGTAACGATGCGCGCGCCGTAGCGGCCCGCGAGCGACGTCGCGGCCGGATCGAGCGTGACGACGAGCGATGCCGGCAAGCTGCCGGACCGCGCTCAGGGCGTCGAGCACATCCTCGAGCATGATCGTCGCGAGCGCGCGACGTTCCTCAGGCGTCAGGCATGACGACAGCCGTTGCTTGGCGCCCGTCGAGTTCCTTGACCGGCACGACCGCCCAGACGCCGCTCACGCGACGAGTCCGGCCGCGTTTCAGAGCGGCAAGCGCGTCCGCCGCCTCGAGGACGACGCGCGCCAGGTGCCTCGCGCTCCGCGAGAGTGGTCATCAGCGTGGGCGCGAGCGTCACCCTCGGCGCCGACATGCGCCGCCTCGTCCGCGTCCGCGATGTCCATCACATAGCCATCGAGCAGATCGCCGTAGCGCTTCGCGACCGCGGCGGCGCTCGGCTTCATTCCCAGTTCCGCCATCATTTTGGCTGTCGGACCCTTGACCGCGCGCCCGCCGATGATCGGGGAAACCGCGATGACCGGCGCCGCGCAGGCGGAAAGCGCCTCGCGCATCCCCGGCACCGCGAGGATCGGCTCGACACTGATGAACGGGTTGGACGGGCAGATGATCACCGCGCGCAATCGCTCGTCGCGCAAGCGCCGCCAGAAGCTCGGGATGAGGGCGCGCGTCCTCGGCGCCCTCGAAGGCGAGCTCCCGCACGACAGGACGGCACTGAAGGCGCACGAAATAATCCTGGAAATCGAGCCATCCCTCATCCGTTCGCAACTCGTGTGCGCAGCGGATCGTCCGTCGCCGGCAGCACGCGGGGACCGACGCCGAGCCGACGGCAGAAGTCGGCGGTGATCGCGGACAGAGCTCTCGCCCCGCCGCAGCCGCCGGGTGCGCTCGACATGAACCGCGAGGTCGCGGTCGCCAAGGCGGAACCAATCCTCGCCGCCGAGCGCCGTCAGCGTTTCCATGAACGACCAGGTCTCGTCCTGCCGGCCCCAGCCGAGCTTCGGGTTGTCGAGGCCCGCAAGCGTGTACATCAGCGTGTCGGCGTCCGGCGAGATATGCAGGCCGAGATGCTCGAAATCATCGCCGACATTGGCGACGACAAGCAGATCGTCCGGCCGGCAGGATCCGGCTGAGGCCCAGCGCGAGCTTCGCGCCGCCGATGCCGCCGGACAGAGCGACCACAAGATCGCCGGCTCATCGAAACAGATCCTCATTCGCGGGACGAACGATGCTGGCCGCCGTCGATTCCGGAGCGGACCAGCGCAGGCCGCGGATCAGGACCACCGGCAGCGCCTCGTCCGCCTGGCCCATCACGAGCGAGGCGGCGGCGGCGACCTCATCCGCGAAACCGATGACGCTGACCTCGAGCCTTCGGCCAAACAGGTCGGGCCGCCCGCGCAGATCGATCAGCGCGGGCAGGCCGGCGGCGCCGATCGCGACGCCGACGGTTCCCTGGCGCCAGGCGACGCCCGAAACTGTCGTTGATGACCACCGCGATATCGACCCCGGTCAGCGCCGCCAGCCCGCGGCGCAGCGCCTCCGCGCTCGCGATCGGGATTCTCCGGCAACAGGAGCGCGCGCTGGCGCGCCATCCGCGGGCGCCACGTTCGACTGGTCCACGCCGGCATTCGCCATGATGAAGCCGAGCCGGTGCTCGACGATCAGCACGCCGCGGCGCGCCCGCACGACGCGAACCGACTCCGACAGAATGACCTCCACAAGCCGCGGGTCCTTGTCGACCTCCGCCGCAAGCGCGACGGCTCGTGCAGAGGGTTCGATCGTCGCGAGGTCGACGAGGCGACCCTCGGCCTTCGAGACAATCTTTTGCGCGACGACAAGCACGTCTCCGGCGCGCGGCGTGACGCCGTTCGCGCTTGAGGGCTGACGCAATGAGTTCGACCAGGTCATCGCCGGCCCTGACCAGCGGCAGGCCCTGCAAGCGCAATGACCTCCAGAGAGGTCATGCGCCCTTGGCGCGCTTCGTCCGGCGCGCCGAAGCGGCGACGGAGGCGCGGCAGAACGTGCTCGCGCATACAGCCGGAGGAACCGCTCCTGATCGGGACCCGGCGCGTGAAAGACCAGATGGCGGAAGCCGAGATCGACGTAATAGCCGATCCGCTCGACATGCTCGTCCGGATCGGTCGAGACGATCCAGCGGCTGGCGGCGCGCTCGGCCGAGAGCCCGTCGGCGAGGCGCTCCATCTCTTCCGGATTGTGGACGGAGAGCTTTTCCTCCGGCGTCAAGGCGAGAACCGCCCAGTGGCGGGTGTCCTCCATCGCGCGTTTCCTGTCCGTGTCGAACGAGACCTTGACCTCGATCATCCGCGCATAGTCGGGCGCTCGCGAGCCGGCCTCGGCCCGCCCCTCCGGCACCTTCGGCAGCACCGTCTCGGTATAGAGCTCCGCGCGCCTTGCCGCTGGTGCAGATCAAGCCGTCGCCCATTCGCCCGGCATATTTCGCGATCAGCGCGCCGGCCGCGGCGACATAGATCGGAACCGGCGTCGCGGGCCGGTCATAGATGGTCGCGTCCTGGGTGTGATAATATTGGCCTTCGAACGTCACCCGCTCCTCGGTCCAGAGCTGGCGCATCAGGGTGACGGCCTCGCGCAGGCGCGCGAACCGTTCCTTGAAATCGGGCCATGCCATGCCGGTTGACGGGACCTCGTTCAGCGATTCGCCGGTGCCGACGCCAAGCACGACCCGATCGGGAAACATGACCCCGAGCGTGGCGAAAGCCTGCGCGACGACGGCGGGGTGATAGCGAAAGGTCGGCGTCAGCACGCTCGTGCCGATGGTGATCCGCGACGTCCGCGCGCCGAGCGCGCCGAGCCACGCGAGCGAGAACGGGCGCGTGGCCGCCGTGATGCTTCCAGGGCTGGAAATGGTCGCTGATGAAGACCGAGTCGAAGCCCGACCTGCTCCGCGAGGCAGGAAAACTCGAGCAATTCCGTCGGCCCGAACTGCTCCGCCGACGCCTTGTATCCGAGCTTCAGCACGATCCGCCTCCGAGGTCATGGGGCCCAGGGCGGATACATAGCGCAGACCATCGGTTAGGGCGACGGGCCGTTCCCGTATAGGATCGCGCAGGATGGTTGCGGACGCCTGTTGGGGAGCGCGCCATGAAACTCGGTGTTGCATTGCCTTTGTCCGATATCGGCGGCGATCCTGCGACCGTCCGGGTGTTTGCCCAGGCGGCGGAGGCGGCCGGCTACGATCACCTCGCGGCGCCCGATCACGTTCTAGGGGTCAATGTCGCGAGCCGGCCAGACTGGGGAGCGCGAAACACCTCGGCCGATCTCTTCCACGATCCTTTCGTCCTATTTGGGTTTCTCAGCGGTTGCACGACGAGAATAGGCTTCTCGACACAGGTCCTTATCCTGCCCCAGCGACAAACCGTACTGGTCGCCAAGCAGGCCGCCTGCCTTGACGTGCTGAGCGGCGGCCGTTTTCGGCTGGGGGTCGGGATCGGCTGGAACGAGGTCGAGTTCGTCGGTCTGAACCAAGATTTTCACAACCGAGGGCGGAGATCGGAGGAGCAGGTGCGCGTGATGCAAGCCCTGTGGGCCGAGCCGCATGTGACCTTCAAGGGGGAGTGGCATCAGATCGATGACGCCGGCATCAATCCGCTGCCGATTGCGCGGCGCGTGCCGATCTGGTTCGGGGGGCATCACGATCTAACGCTCCGGCGCATCGCGAAATGGGGTGACGGATGGATGATGCTGGCCTATCCCGCCGACGCCTCCGCCGAGGCGGAATTCGCAAAACTCCGAGCCTATGCCGAACAGGAGGGCCGCGACCCGGCCAGCCTCGGCATCGAGGTCTGGGTCTCCACCGCCGCCGGCGACGAGGCGAGCTGGCGCGATGAATTCAAGTTCTGGAAGAACGCGGGCGTCACCCACGTCACGCTCAACAGCGCCTTTCACCGGAACCATCACCGGCGCATCGCCTCGCGGTCCTTGCAGGGCCATCTGACTGCCCTTGACCGGTATCGCGACGCCGTAGCCGACCTCCTATAAACCGCGGGTCAGCCCGAAGCCTGGACGGCGGCCGGCTCGATTTCAAAAAGAACCCTCACTTCGCCAGGTTGGGCGAATGGGTATTTGTCTTTGCCGAGGTATTTCTTGGCGAGGGAATCGATGTGCGCCGATGCGCCGTCCTCGGTCACGTGCTCGACCCGACCACGGATCTGGATGTAGCGATAGGGATTGTCGGGGTCGAGTATCGAAAGCGCCACCGGCGCGCCTTCCCGCATGTTGCGTGTTTTCACGCGACCTTTGGCCGAATTTACCCTGATCTTGCCGTTCGAGTAGTCGAACCATACCGGTGTGACTTGCGGCGTCCCGTCCGGCATGATTGTCGCCAGATTGGCAAAGCTCAGTTTCTGCTGCAGGAGATCCAGATACGCATCGGGAATTGCCACCATGACCGCCCTCCTCATCGCGTGCGTCTTGACATCACTTTCCGGCGGCGCGCCGCCTCACGGGATGGGCCAGTGTATTCGTCGCACCTCGGCATTGCAATGAAACCAAGTCATGAAACGACGTCAGATTCTGCCTGACGACACAAGCTTTCGCGCTAATGCCGCCTTGGTCCCGCGCATTGCCAATCGGCTGCGCAGCGCTACACTCTCTGCAGCTCTAAAGGAGGGTCATGATGGCTGAAGCGAAACTCGCTCCGAACATGCCGCACTGGATGGTCGAGCACGCGAACCGTTATCTCGCCAGCGGCGGAACCGACGGGCACATGTACAAGATCAACGTGCCGGGCAGGGGTGAGATCACGGCGCCGGCGCTGCTGCTGACCACTACCGGCCGCAAGTCCGGCGATAAGTTCATATTCCCGCTGTTTTACGGAACGGATGGCGACAGCTACTTCATCGTCGCCTCGAAAGGCGGCGCGCCCGAGCACCCTGGATGGTACCGCAATATTCTCGTCAATGCGGATGTCGAAGTGCAAGTCGGAACCAAGAAGATCAAGGCGCGAGCGAGGACCGCGACGGACGAGGAGCGCGCCCGGCTTTGGGAAAAGGCGCTCGAATTCTGGCCGCCCTATGCCGATTATCAGCTCAAGACCGAACGCAGGATACCGGTGGTGGTTCTGGACCCTATCCATTAGGCTCAGAGTGCTTGGCGGCTCCGGCGCAGCGGCGACCCGCGGGCGCTCAGCCGAACAGAACCTCCGGCGACACCCTGTATGGCCCGAGCGAGGCGTCGGGCTCGACCTTGAGGGCGCTGTTGAACAGGTTGTTGACGATCATCAGCGCACCGAACGCGGTGAGGTCGACGATCTGGACATCGGTGAAATGCGCCTTCAGCCGGTCGTAGAGCGCATCGGATACGCCGTTCGCATCGAGAGCGAGCTGGCGGCCGAAGTCGGTGAGCGTCTGCGCCCGCTCGTCGAGCACGAGATGATCCGGGTCCTCGCCCCAATCGACGATCGCGCGGCGCATGAAGAGCGAGCAGAGCTCGCAACGATTGGCGCGCGAGATCGCATTGCAGAAGAGGACCGCCTCGCGTTCGCTTAAGAAAGGCTTCACCCGGTCGAACAGCGCATACCATTCGAGCACCGCATGAAGCGCGACCGGCGAGTGGAGCAGCGTCGCCTTCATGTTGGTGACGACGCCATGGGCGGCGACGGTCTCGTTCCAGACCGCCTTCTGCTCGGGGGTCGCGGTCTCCAGGGTGATCGGCGCGATTCGGGGCATGATGTTCAGCTCCAGCGTTCGTCTGTGCGCTCAGACGCCTTCCAGCGCCTGCGCGATGTCGGCGATGATGTCGTCCGCGTTTTCGATGCCGATCGACAGGCGCACGAAGGACGGATTGATGCCGGCGGCCGTCTGCTGCTCCGTATTGAGCTGGCCATGCGTGGTCGAGCTCGGATGGATCGCGAGGCTACGCGCGTCGCCGATGTTGGCGAGATGATAGAAGAGCTTCAGCCGGTCGATGAAGCCGAGCGCCGCCTTTTCGCCGCCGGTCGGCTCGAAGCCGACGAGCCCGCCGTATCCGAGCTTGAGGTACTTGTCCGCCCGCTCGCGGTCGAGGCCGGTCTGCAGGCCGGGGTAGATGACCTTCGCCACTTTCGGATGCGCGGCGAGGAAATTGGCGACCTTGGCGGCGTTGTCGAACTGGCGCTGGATGCGCAGCGGCAGCGTTTCGAGCCCTTGCAGCAGCTGAAACGCGTTCTGCGGCGACGAGGCTGGGCCCGAGGTCACGCAGCAGCGCCGCGCGGGCGCGCAGCACGTAGGCGATCGGACCGAACAGCTCCGCCAGTTGCAGGTAGTTGCGGTTTCCGTAGCCGGGGTCCGGCCGGTGGATCAGCGGCTGGCGAACCGGGAAAATCCGCCCACGGGAAATTGCCGCTGTCGACGATGGCGCCGCCGATCGTCGTGCCGTGGCCGCCGATGTACTTTGTCGCGGAATAGACCACGACCGCCGCGCCGTGCTCGAACGGCTTGATGGCGAGGGGGGCTGCGGTGTTGTCGATGATGAGCGGAATGCCGAGCGGGCGGCCGATCGCTGCGACTTCCGCGATCGGGAACACCGAGAGCTTCGGGTTCGGCAGCGACTCGCCGAAATAGAGGCGGGTGCGGTCGTCGGTGGCGCGGCGGAAATTCTCGGGATCGGACGGATCGACGAAGCGCGCCTCGATGCCGAATTGCTTCAAGCGCTCTTTGAAGAAATGGACGGTGCCGCCGTAGAGATCGGGCGAGGTCACGATGTTGTCGCCGGCCTCCACCAGCGTCAGCACGGCGAGCGCGGTCGCGGCCTGGCCGGAGGCCAGCCCAAGCGCCGCCGCGCCGCCTTCGAGCGCCGCAAGCCGCTGCTCGAAGGCGTCGACCGTCGGATTGCCGACGCGCGAATAGGTGTAGGCGATCTGCTCGAAATTGACGATCTTGATCGCCGTGGCGGTGTCGGGAAAATCGAACGAGGTCGACTGATAGATGGGGACTGTCGTGGCCGATGTCGCCGGGTCATGCCGGAAGCTGCCGCCGTGGAGGACGAGCGTGTCGGCGGCGAGCGCGGGAGAGTGGGCGGTCATAGACGGTTCCTTTCCAGTTGCGGCGCAAAGTCCGCTTGCCATTCAAAGAAGATCAGGCTCGACCTCCGGGAGGCGTCGTTCGGACGCTGTTCAGGCCACTGCGCGCGGACGCGGGCGCTCGCCGCGTTCGGTCTTCTCCAACCGCACGATGTGTTCGGCCCACCGCGCCGACCATTCGCGAAGCTCGGTCGGGGTCAGCGGCGTCGGCGTCTTGGAGACCTCGTGGCCGGCGATCGTGCGGGCGAGCGCCCGATAGACGTCGGCCTGCTCGGAGTCGGGCGCCGCCTCGATCGTGGTCTTGCCGGAGAGCTCGGCCTGGGTGACGGTCATCGAGCGCGGCACGTACTGGACGATCGGCGTCGAGGTGCGCTCCGCGAAATCCTCGATGATCTCGCGCTGGAAGTCGGTGTTGATCGAATTGGCGATGATTCCGCCGAGCAGCGCGCCGCCCGAGTTGGAGAACTTCTCGATGCCGCGGAAGAGGTTGTTGGCGGCGTAGATCGCCATGAAATCGGCCGAGGAGACGGTGAAGACGTGTTCGGCGATGCCTTCGCGCACCGGCACGGCGAAGCCGCCGCACACCACGTCGCCGAGCACGTCGTAGATGACGATGTCGAGATCGAGGTCCTCGAACACCCGCTGCTGCTTCAGGAGCTCGACCGCGGTGATGATGCCGCGGCCGGCGCAGCCGACGCCGGGGGCCGGACCGCCCGCCTCGACGCAGTAGATGCCGCCAAAGCCCTTGAACACGGCTTCGCGGGCGTCGACGCGGCGCTTCTCGGCGAGGAGGTCGAGGACGGACGGGATGTACTCGCCGCCGCGCAGCGTGTTGGTGGAATCGGCCTTCGGATCGCAGCCGAACTGCATGACCTTCAAGCCGGACTCTGCCAGGGCGGCCGAAATGTTGGACGTCGTGGTCGACTTGCCGATGCCGCCCTTGCCGTAGATGGCGATCTGCTTGGGTTTGCGGGACATGGGTTCGGGCTCCTTGAGAGGACGTGGGTTCTAGCCGTGGGAGAAGGTCGGTTCGGCGTGAAGATCGTCGCCGTAGAGGTCGCGGGTGTAGTCGGTGAGGCCGGGCACGCCGACCGCGTCGGCGCGACAGCGCTGGCAGTGGGTGAAGACGCGAAGGTGCTTCGCCGCGGCGGCGCGCGCGCGGCGCCGATCGATGAAGCTCGGCTCCTTGAGATGCGACAGCTGATGCTCGGGGATGAGCGGGATGATGTTGATCATCCGCGCTCCCGCCTTCGCCACCGTCGCCGCGACCTCGCCGATGTGATGGTCGTTGATCGGTGGGAATCAGCACCGTGTTGATCTTGATGGTGAGGCCGAGACTCCGAGGCGCGCGCGATGCCGGCGAGCTGGTTTTCGATCAGCCGCCGGCCGGCTTCCACGCCGTTCACGCGTTTGCGGTTCCAGGCGATCTTCGGCGAGATTTGCGCCTGGATCTCGGGATCGACCGAGTTGACCGTCACGGTCAGCGTCGTCACGCCCGCCGCGGCCAGCGCGTCGACGCGCTCGGGCAGCATCAGGCCGTTGGTCGAGACGCACAGCGTCAGCTCCGGCCAGCGGGCGTGGATGCGGGCGAAGGTTTCGATGGCGTGGTCGGAGGCCAGCGGATCGCCGGGCCCGGCGATCCCGACCACGGCGAGGTTCGGCACAAGAGTGAGCGCGCGCCCGGTCGTCGCGACCGCTTCGTCGGGCGTGAGGAGACGCGCCGCGACGCCCGGCCTCTGCTCGACGCGATTGAAGTCGCGCCGGCAGAAGGCGCAGGCGATGTTGCAGCCCGGCGAAACAGGCAGGTGCAGCCGCGCCGCTTTGGCGTGCCCTTCCGCGGTGGTCGAGAAGCAGGGATGCTTGCCCTCGAGATCGGGAAACGCCGGCGTCATCGCCGCCGTTCGCATGAGATGCGCCGGGCAGGCGCTCGACGCGTGCTCGGTCATGCCTCTTCCCGCTCGAACAGCGCGGCGTAGTCGGCGAGCTGGCGCACGGTCGCATCGACCGGATCTTCGGTTTCGAAGGCGAGGATGCCGAGCTTATCGAGACGGTTCAGCGCGCATTCGCCGATGCGCGCGACGACCACCGCCCGGCAATCGGCGATTGCCGCGACCGACGCGTCCATCAGTTCGTCGGCTCGGTCTGAGCCGACGCCGCAGGACGGTCGGATGATGCGCGACCCGACCAGACGGGAGCCGCCCGGGCCGAGCTCCCAGATCTCGAACCGTGTCGCCTGGCCAAAATGCTCGGATACCCGCACGCCGGTGTGCGTGCCGATGGCGACGCGAACGGCGCGTTCGCGCGCGGGCCGTAGGGGTTCGGCGCTCATAGCGCGGCCGTCTCCGGGTTTTCCTCGGTCGATTGCCGGACGACCGTGGTGTAGGTCCGCTCAAGGAGCTGCAAGGCGCCGCGGTAGCCAATATAGGATCGCGCCAGCACCACTTCGTCGGTCGCCGGATAGCTGATCTCGACCAGCGGCGCGCCGATCTCGCCTGCGATCGCCGCCTTCCCACGTCGATCCGAACACGATCGGATATTCGCCGACGCGCGGGCGCCTCGCGATCACGTCGCGGGCGCGCAAGCCGTCCGGCTCGAACACCGGCTCGCCGTCGATGCCCGGCGCGAGATCGCGGAAGGATTCGATGATCGCGCGCGCGCTCGCTCTCGGGCGGGTTCTCGGTCAGGACGAAAGCGCCAGGGTTCAGGCCGAGATCGCCGACGAGGAATTTGGCGATCGCAAGCACATAGGCGCTTTCGCCGACGATGTTGACCTCGGACGGCAGGCGGTACTGGCTGGTGCAGCCGGCGTAGAACTGGGCGAAGTCGCGCAGGTAATGATAGTAGGTCCGCTCTTCCGTCCGGATGAAGCTTTCCACCCGTTCGCGATCGGCGCCGACAGCCTCGCCGACCCGCCTCAGGAAGGCGCCGGTCGCCCGCGCGCCGATCGGGATCGCCGGCTCGTGCAGGACGCGCTGGCCATAGGCCTGCTCGAGGCGCCGCGCGATCGAGAGCCCGAGCCAGGGCGACAGCACGATGTTCAGCTCCGCCGACGGAATCGCCCGCCATTCGCTCAAGCCCTCGGAGGCGGGGCCGAACAGGATGTTGACCGTGAGGCCAACGCCTTCGAGGATGCGGCGGATCTCGGCGAGGTCGCCGCGCCAGAACGGGTTCTGGTAGGGCAGCAGCGACCAGACGTTGACGAGGCCCTTGCGAACCTCGGGTTTCGGCGACGCAAGCTTTGCGACGTACTGGTCGAGGATGGCGCGGACAACCGTTTCGTGGCCCGTGAAGTTCGTGCCGCGATAGCCGAGCGTCTCGGCGAATACGATCGGTACGTCGCGTCTCTGGTAGGATTGCACGATGTTGGCCACGTCGTCGCCCACCAGGCCGGGCACGCAGCCGCTCTGGACGACATAGAGCTCGGCCTCCATCACCTTGAGGGTCGAGCCGATGAGTTCGTCGAGCCGGTCGGCGCCGCCGAAGATCACTTCCTTGTTGCCGATATTGGTGGAGGGGACGTGGAACTCGCCGCCCTGGTAGCCGGAGATGCTGGAGAGCGCCTGGAACTGCTTGGTTGCGCAGCCCGGCCCGCAATGAGTGATCGGGATCGCGCCGTCGATGGCGATCACCGACGCCAGCGCCCCGAGCGCGCAGGCGTGGCGGACCTGTTCGATGGGGCCCGCCGAGGCGGAGAAATTGCCGGCGTCGCCGTCGTCGAAGCGAGATTGAACGGTCATGGGGCTGTGTCTCGCTTAAGCCGCGTTGTCCGCCGCGAGGGCGTAAGGATTGGTCTCGTCCAGCCACCATTGCTGGTAGGGAAAGCGCGAATGCGCGGCGACGTCCTCATAGAACCGGCGGCGCGGCAGCACGCGCAGGATGGCGCGGCCGATGGTGAGGAGCCCCTCGTAGCCGAGGCCGTCGTTGGAGTAGAAAACCGGCAGCACCGGGATGCCCATCCTTCCGGCGAGGATCGCCATGGAGCCGGAATGGCGGCAGACGATGAAATCGGGGTTGGCGCGCTTCAGCGCGGCGTGCGCCTGGAAATGCTGGTCCGGGCTCACCGTGAAATGCTCGATGTCGCCAGTTTCCTGCACGAGATGGCCAAGCAAGTCCTGTTGTGGATCGCGGCTGTCGGTCGAGGGGTCGTGGTGGAACGAGAAGGCGTCGTCGACGGTGACGCCGAGCTCTCTCAAGTCCGCGATGAGGCCGTGGGCGAAGGCGGCGCCGGCGGCGACGAACCCCTTCTTGCCTTTGAGCACCCCGCGCAGCCGCTCGAGCTCCGGCGCGATGCGGGCGCGTTCCGCGGCGATCACCGCCTCGACCCGGTCTTCGGTCTTGGTGACGCGGGCGATATCGCGCAGCCAGTTGTCGGTGGCGTCGAGCCCGTAGGGGAGCGGCGCGCGGATCTCCGGAACCCCGTATTCCTGTTCGAGCCCGGTCGCGAGATAGGACAGGACGAAGCACATCGTGACGGTCGCCGCCGCGGTTGACAGGTCGGCGAGCCGCTCGAGCGAACTGCCGCCCATCACCAGATTCACCTTGAGGCCAAGCGGATTGACCAGCGGCGAGAACACGTCCGGGCCGCCGAGGTGAATGACGTTGAGAAGGTCGTCGCGCTTCTGATGTCGTCGGTTCGGCACGAGCCGGCGTAAGATTCCGTGCTCGATCACGTCCCAGCCCGAGGACCAGTGGCGCGACTTGAAGCCCTCGCAATGGAGCGGCACCACCGGGATGCCGATCTCCTCCTCGAGCTGCCGGGCCGTGCCGTCGACATCGTCGCCGATGACGCCGGTGGCGCAGGACGTCGCGACAAAGATGACGCGCGGGCTGTGGCGATGGAACGCCTCGAGGATGGCGTCGGCAAGCCGCTCGACGCCGCCGAAAACCATATCCCGTTCCCCGAGATTGGTGCAGATCGTCTTCGGGTCCTCGGGCTTCCAACCTCGACGCGCCGCGAGGTCGCGCGAATAGCGCGAGGTGAAGGACTGGCTCGATGCGCAGCCGATCGGCGCGTGCTGGATGACCACCGTATCCCTGATGATGGTGGCGTTGGTGACCGCAATCTGCTCGGCGCACATCGACGCCTGCGAATAGGGGCTCGACAATTCGCAGAGGCGCCGGCCGCCGGGGCCGCAATCCCGGCCGCAGCCGTATGTGAAGGCGGAATCCCGGGCGAGTTCCGCAGCGCCGCCCTCCCATTGCGTGATGGTGCCGAGCCGCTGATCGCGCGTCTCGGCCTGCGGGGTGCGAAGATTGATGGCCATCGGATCAAAAGCTCCTCGATCGGCGTGACGCTTCCTTTCGGAGGCGGCCGTCCCACCTAAACATAATTTCTATGGATTCGGTAGACTAATTTTTGCAAATAGCCGCCGGGATCTCTCGGCGCGGAGGGCCCATCGCGGCTTGACGTGATCCGAGGGCCGTCGGGACTGGCGCAGCGCCAGCCCGCCTCTCGATAACAATTTGAAATATTTGTAGTTTTTCGGGGGCCGCCGCGGGCCCGTCAACCCGAATGGGCCAGGGGCCGGTCGAAAATGGGACCGGCTTCGACTGCGACGAATTGTAGCGTTCCGCCACCAGAAATTGCGGATCGAGGCTTAAGGGTTCGCGCGCGTCTGCGCGGTCGCGCCGAGGGCGCTCTTCCAGGCGGTCGGCCGCCGACCTGCGCATACGCGTTTGATCGGGCGACCTGGTCCGTGCGGAAGCCTCGTCGTTCCGCGGCGAGAGTCACGCCGCTTCCAGCGCCTGATCGAGATCGCCGATCAGATCCGCGGGATCCTCGATGCCGACCGAGAGCCGTACGAGATTAGGCGTGATGCCCGCGGCGCGACGCAACGGTTCGGGGATCGAGGCGTGGCTCATCGTCCAGGGATGGCTGACGAGGCTCTCGACGCCGCCGAGCGACTCGGCGAGCGCGAAGTAGCGGATCCGCTCGAGAGCCCGCACCGTCCCCTCGGCGGCGCCCTTGACGAAGAACGACACCATGCCGCCGCCGCTGCTCATCTGCCGCGCCGCAAGATTGTGCTGCGGATGGCTGGAAAGGCCCGGATAGCTCACGCGCTCGACCTTCGGATGGCGTTCGAGGAAGCGCGCGACTTCGAGCGCGTTCGACGCATGCCGCTCCATGCGCAGCGGCAACGTGCGCAATCCGCGTAAGGCGAGAAAGCTGCTGAACGGGATCGAGCACGCCGCCCGTGGCGTTTTGCAGGAAGCGCAGCCGGTCGACGAGATCGCGGTCGTCGCGCACGATCGCGGCGCCGCCGACGATGTCGGAATGGCCGCTGACATATTTGGTCACCGAATGGACGACGATGTCGAAGCCGAACTCCAGCGGCCGCTGCACCGCAGGCGAGGCGAAGGTGTTGTCGGCGACCGTGAGCAGGCCGCGCGCCCGGCCGATCTCGGCGATCGCCGCGAGATCGGCGATGCGCAGCAGCGGATTGCCGGGCGTCTCGACCCAGATCATTCGCGTCGAGAGGCGTGATCGCCGCCTCGATCGCCGCGCGGTCGCTGGCGTCGACATGGGTGACGGTCAGGCCCGCCGAGCGCTCGCGCACCCGATGAAAGAGCCGCCAGCTTCCGCCATAGAGATCGTCGGAGGCGACGACATGCGCGCCATGGTCGAGAAGCTCGAGCACCGCGGCCTCGGCCGCAAGACCCGAGGCGAAGGCGAAGCCGGCCGCGCCGCCTTCGAGTTCGGCGAGCGCGTCTTCGAAGGCGGCGCGGGTCGGATTGCCCGAGCGCGAATATTCCCAGCCCGTGTTCACGCCCGGCGACGATTGCAGGAAGGTCGACGTCGCGAAGATCGGCGTGATGACCGCGCCGGTCGTCGGCTCGGGCTTCTGCCGGCCATGGATCGCGCGCGTCGAAAGACCCGCGGCTCTGCTCGTTCTTGTCGTTGCCAGCCATCGTCAGTCCACTTGCCGCCGGAGATGGTTGAGGAGATCGATGCGGGTGATCAGGCCGAGGAACCGTTCGCCGTCGACCACCACGGCGACATAGCCCTTGTCGAAGACCGGAAGCAGATCGCCGAGCGGCGCTGTCGACGGAGACGGTCTCGATGGCGGCCGACATCGCGGAACGGACTTCGACGCGGAATCGCTCGGGATTCGAGAAGACCGCCAGCAGCAGGTCGGATTCGTCGATGATCCCGACGACCCGGTCGCTTTCGAGCACCGGAAGCTGCGAGACGTCGTAGAGCTTCATGCGCGCGTAGGCGACGTCGAGCCTGTCGTCGGGCGCGACCGTCACCGCTGCGCCCTCGTCGTGGCGGCGGCTGATGAGATCGCGCAGATCGCCGTGCCGCGGCTTCCACAGAAAGCCCTGGTCGGCCATCCAGAAGTCGTTGAACATCTTCGACAGATATTTGTTGCCGCTGTCCGGCGAGATCACCACGACCCGCTTCGGCGCCGGTCTGCTCGCGGCAATACTTCAGGGCGGCGGCGAGCGCCGTGCCGGTCGACGAGCCGACCAGAGCGCCTTCCGCCTTGAGCAGCGCGCGCGCGGCGGCGAAGGACTCCGCGTCGTCGATCGCGTAGGCCCGGCTGACGCGCGAGAGGTCGGCGATATCCGGGAACGAAGTCCTCGCCGATCCCCTCGACGAGCCAGCTTCCCGGCGTCGCGCGGCGCTCTGCCCTCGACCACGTCCACGAGGATCGAGCCGACCGGATCGGCAAGCACGATCTCCGTCGAGGGCGACGCCTTGGCGAAGAACCGGCTGAGGCCCGTCAGCGTGCCGCCGGAGCCGACGCCGCAGACGACCGCGTCGACCTGGCCATCGAGCTGCTCGAGGATCTCGGGTCCGGTGCCCTGCTCGTGCGCGAGCGGATTGGCCGGGTTGCCGAACTGGTTGATGAAGACGGCGCCGGGCGTCTCGGCGGCGATGCGGGCCGCCTTGTCCTGGTAATAGTCCGGATGGCCCTTGCCGACGTCGGAGCGCGTCAGCACGACTTCCGCGCCCATCGCCTTCAGGTGAAAGATCTTCTCCCGGCTCATCTTGTCGGGAATGACGAGAACGAGCCGGTAGCCCTTGGCGGCGGCGACCAGCGCGAGGCCGAGGCCGGTGTTGCCGGCGGTCGCCTCGACGATCGTCCCGCCGGGCTTCGAGCCGCCCTTCCCGCTCGGCGGCCTCGATCATCGACAGCGCCGGCCGGTCCTTGATCGAGCCGCCGGGATTGGCGCCCTCGAGCTTGAGGAACAGGCGGCAAGGGCCGGCCGCGACCTTGGTCAGTTCGACCATCGGCGTGCCGCCGATCAGGGGCAAAAGCCCCTTCGTCGGCTTCGGGACTGCGGGATTCCCGCTGTCCGGGCGGAAGGCGACATTCATGGCGACACCTGCTCCTCGGAATGGATCCTAGATGCGTAAGTGGCGCATTTTCAGGGCGCCTCTTGCAGACGCGGCGGGGTCAGACAGGCTGAGCGAGAGAACGCCGAGGCCGAGCCAGAAGGCGCTCGTCCAGTAGGCGATCAAGGTCCTCGGATGGGAGCCGAGGCACAGGGCCTTGGCGAGCGCGCAGATGTCGGAGTCCCGCACGAGACAACGGCCGGCCTCGCGCCAGGACAGGTAGCCGTACTGGACGACGTCGCCGAACGTCGCCCACCACCAGACGAGCGCCGCGGCCACGGTCGCGGCGCCGGCCGCGAGCAAGAGTTTCGGGAGCGCCATGTCGCTTCCCCTCAGGTTTCGAGGCCGAGCGTTCCCAGGATCTGGCGCCGCAGGGCGACCAGCTCGGGATTGTCGCGATGGCGCGGATAGGGAAGATCGACCGCGAATTCCGCCTTGATGCGCGCCGGCCGCTCGCTGAGCACGATGACCCGCGACGACGAGCAGCACCGCCTCCTCGACGTCGTGGGTGACGAGAATGGCGGTGAACCGCTTGTCCCGCCAGAGCGACAGAAGTTCGCCCTGCAGCGTCAGACGGGTCAGCGAGTTGAGCTTGCCGAGCGGCTCGTCGAGCAGCAGCAGCGCGGGATCGTTGACGAGCGCGCGGGCGAGCGACGGCGCGCTGCGCCATGCCGCCCGAGAGCTGATGCGGATAGGCGCGCGCGAAGCCGCTCAGGCCGACGAGCCTCAGCGCGTCATCGACCCGTGCTGCGCTGCTGCATCCAGCACGCCGCGCGCGTCGAGCCCGGTCGCGACGTTCTTCCAGACCGTCGTCCAGGGAAAGAGGGTCGGATCCTGAAACACGAGGATCCGCGAAGGATCCGGGCTGTCGATCGAGCGCGCCGTCGGCGGTGATCGAGCCCTCGGTCGGCTGGTCGAGGCCGGACACGAGACGCAGCAGCGTCGACTTGCCGCATCCCGAAGGTCCGAGCAGCGCGACGAACTCGCCCGCCGCGACGCTGAGGTCGATCGAGTCGAGCACCGGCAGCGTCGAGCCGTCGAGGTCGAACGCGTGGCTCACGCCGCGGATGTCGATCGCGACGTTCTGCGCGCGCCGCGCCGGCGCCGCGCGCAATGCGGTGGCCTGGCGGCGCCATCAGATGAACCCCTTCTGCCAGCCGAGCAGCCGGTCGCGCACGACGAACAGGAGCTTGGACGAGGCCCGCGCAGATGAAGCGCCATGATCACCAGCGTCGCGTAGACGTTGGCGTAGCCGGAATAGTTCGGTCTGGAACTGGATGTACCAGCCGAGCCCATATTTCGACGCCGAGCATCTCGGCCACGACCAGCACCGCGAACGAATAGTAGAGGGCCATGAACAGGCCGACGAAGGTGTGCGGCAGCGCCGCCGGGATGGCGATCCGCGAGACCAGATACCAGGGCTTCGCGCCGAGGTTCCGGCCGACGTCGTAATAGGCCCGGTTGACCGAGGCGACGCCCGAGGACGGTCAGGATCGTGACCGGAATGCCCGAGGCGA
Source organism: uncultured Alphaproteobacteria bacterium (assembly GCA_963783275.1). Lineage (GTDB taxonomy): Bacteria > Pseudomonadota > Alphaproteobacteria > Rhizobiales > Beijerinckiaceae > Roseiarcus. The sequence continues at coordinate 71,218 of CAWANA010000019.1, forward strand.
GCGCGACGATGAACACGCTCGCGTCGAAGGTGGTCGGGAAGAAGTAGAAGGTGCACGGGAATCCAGGCGGTCGCCGGCACCGGGCCGATCAGCTTGAGGATCGGCATGCCCCAATAGGCGAAGCGACTTCGACCAGCCGAGCGCGACGCCGCGCGACGTAGCCGACGATCGCGCCGAGACCGAAGCCCAAGCGCCCAGAGCCGCAGCGAGTAGCCGATGCAGATCAGGAGCCGCTGCCAGTCGGTGACGTAGACGTGGAGGAGGCCGGTCGGCGCCGAGAAGAACGGCTTCGGCAGCCAGCCGGACTTCGCCGTCGTGAACTCCCACAGCGCCAGCCAGACGCCGATGGCGATGAACCAGGGCCCGTAGTAGTCGAGCGTCTCGCGGAACCGGCCGCTGCGCGGAGCCGGCGAAGCGCCAGCGCCGCGAACGCCAGCGCGCCGAGCGCCGACGATGATGGCGAACAGATCGTCGCTGCCCCAGGGAACGACGTCCGGCAGCGCCTTGGTGACGATCGCCGCCGCCGCCCAGGCCGCCGCGGCGTAGAGCCCCGGCGTCCAGATCGGCCGGCCGCGCCGAGCCGCGCCAGCGAGCGCGCGACCGGTCTCGAGCGAGTTGCGTCGCCTGGGTCATGACTCACGCCAGGATGTTGACGGTCACCCGCTCGGCGAAAGCCTTCGGATCGGTCGTCCGGGTCCAGCACCTTGACGAGCTTCAGGTCTTCCGCGGCGATGCGGATCTGATCGACGAGCGCCTGACCGACCGGATGGTTGTGGTAGACGAGCGCGCCGAGGATCTCGGTGAGATCGGCCTCGGTCAGCCCCGCGGGCTTCAGATTGTCGGCAGTACCACTTGGCCACTTCGTCGGGGTGGTTGGCGGTATATTCGTGCACCTCGATGTTGCGCCTCGGCCAGACGCCGGAGCGCGTCCTTGTTGGCGGCGAGGAACGGGCCGTTGGCGCCGAGCACGCAGCAGGTGTGGCCTTCGTAGATAGCCGCGTCTGGGTGTCGGCGATATGGGCGAAGTTGTACTTCTTCTCGATCGACCAGGCCCACGGGTCGATGATGGATGCCAGCGTCCGCCTCGCCGCGCGCGACCGTCTCGCCGACGAGGTCGAACGGCACCGCCTTCCAGGTCACGTCGGCGTTCGGGATCGATGCCGGCCTTGAAGATCGAGACCTGGAAGCACCGTCTGCGGCGAAGCGCCCATGACGAAGGTCGCGATCGTCTTGCCCTTGAGGTCCTGCGAGGTCCTTGATGCCCGGATTTCTCCGAGGCGAACAGGCGCCCGCAGCCGCCGTGCGAGCCGACGAACAGCTTGACGTCGAAGCCCTGCTCGAGCGGCTTCAGCCAGTCGCCGACCAGGCCCGCGCCGGCGTCGGCCTTGCCGGTCGCGAGCGCCTGGATCACCGTCTGGCCGTTCGAGCGCTGAATGGGTAGAGTTCGACGTCGAGATTGTGCTTGGCGTAGATGCCCTTCGCGACGCCGAAGCCGAGCGGCGAATGGCAGGCGGCGACGTCGCCCCAGGCGAGGCGGATCTTCGGCGCGGGCCCCGCGATCGCCGGCGAGAACACTCTGGCGCCGAGCGCGCCGGCCGTGGCGGCGACGCCGACCGCGCCGGCGGCCTTGAGAACGTTGCGCCGCGAGAGGGCGCCGGACTTTTGACTTTGCGTCATGACGGACTCCGTTTGCTTGCCGTCGTGTCGACGTTGTCACGCGGCCTTGCGCGCCGGCGCCGCATCCGAGACGCCGCCGGCGGCGTCGAGCGCCTGCGCGAGATCGCCGATGATGTCCTCGGGATGTTCGATGCCGATCGAGAGGCGCACGTAGCCGGGCGTCACGCCGGTCGGCGAGCTGCTCTTCGCCGTCGAGCTGCTGATGCGTGGTCGAGGCGGGATGGATGGCGAGCGAGCGCGCGTCGCCGATGTTGGCGACGTGGTAGAAGAGCTTCAGCGCGTCGATGAACCGCGTCCCCGCCTCGACGCCGCCCTTCAGCTCGAAGCCGACGAGCGCCGCCGTAGCCGCCCTTGAGATAGGCGTCGGCGCGGCGGCGGGCTTCGCCGGTCTGCAGGCCGGGGAAGATGACGTGCGAGACGTCGCGGCGGTCTTTGAGGAAGTTCGCGACCGCGATGGCGTTCTCGTTGTGCTGGCGCAGCCGCAGCGGCAGCGTCTCGAGGCCCTGCAGCAGCAGGAAGGCGTTGAACGGCGACAGCGCCGCGCCGATGTCGCGCAGCAGCTTGACGCGCGCGCGCAGCGACATAGGCGATCGGCCCGAGCGGCTTCGCGGCCTCGGTCCAGATCGCGCCGTGATAGGCGTCGTCCGGCTGCGGTCAGCAGCGGGAAGCGGTCGGCGTGCTGCTCCCACGGGAAATTGCCGCCGTCGACGATCAGGCCGCCGATCGAGTTGCCGTGGCCGCCGATGTACTTGGTCGCGGAATAGACGACGACCGCCGCGCCATGCTCGAACGGCCGCGCGATCAGCGGCGTCGCGGTGTTGTCGGCGATCAGCGGCACGCCGAGCGAGCGGCCGATGTCGGCGACCTCCCTGATCGGAAAGACGTTGAGCTTCGGGTTGGGCAGGATCTCGGCGTAATAGGCGCTCGTCTTGGCGTCGGTCGCGCGGCGGAAATTCTCGGGGTCGGTCGGATCGACGAAGCGCGTCTCGATGCCGAACTGCTTCAGCGTCTGCGCGAACAGCGTCCAGGTGCCGCCGTAGAGGTCGGTCGAGGAGACGATGTTGTCGCCGGCCTGGGCGAGGTTCAGCACCGAATAGGCCGAGGCCGTCTGACCGGAGGCGACGGCGAGCGCCGCGGCGCCGCCTTCGAGCGCGGCGACGCGCTGCTCGAGCGCGTCCCAGGTCGGGTTCTGCACGCGGGTGTAGATGTTGCCGAGCTCTTCGAGCGCGAAGAGGCGCGAGGCGTGGCCGGTGTCCTGGAACTGGTAGGACGTCGTCTGATGGATCGGCACCGCGACCGCGCCGCTCGACCGGGTCGGCGCGATAGGATCCGCCGTGCAGGACGAGCGTCTCGAAGCGCTTGCTGTCGGTCGCCATGAAGTCAGGTCTCCTGGAAACGGTGGGTGGGATCGGCGTCAGTAGGCGGAGGCGAGTTCGGGCTTGCCGTCGGACGGCTCGAGAAGATCGGCGTGGTGGCGGCGCGCGACGTCGGGATGCGACCGCAGCCGGCCCTTCAGGTAGTTCGGCCGGCTTCGCGGAAGAGCGGATTGAGCGGGTCCTGCGTCACGCCGCGCGCCTCGGCCGCGAGATGCGGCGGCAAGGCGAGCAACGGAACTTCCGAGTCGAGCCGGGCGCCGAGGAAGAAGGCGACCGAAAGCCGGTCGTCGCCGGCCGGCGGCGAGACGACGCGATGGACGTTGGCGCGCAGATAGCCGTTGGACGCGATTTCGAGAATCTCGCCGACGTTGATGACGAAGGTTCCGGGAACCGGCGGCGCGTCGATCCAGCCGTCTTCGCCCTCGACCTGGAGACCCGCGACCTTGTCCTGCAGGAGGACCGCCATGAAGCCGGAATCCTTGTGCGCGCCCACGCCCTGATCGCTCTCTCCCGCCGCGCGGCCGGGATAGCGGATGATCTTGATGAGCTGGTTCGGCGCCGGCGTCGTAGATCGGCTCGAACACGTCTTCGGGCTGCTCCAGCGCGGCGGAGAAGGCCTGCAGCACCCGGACCGCCAGCGCCGTCGCCTTCTCCTGATAGTCGAGCAGAACGCGGCTTCAGCTCGGGAAGCGCGGCAGGCCACTGGTTCGGGCCCTGCAAGCCGCGTCCAGGCGGGCGGCCGCAGGATCGCAGCGGAATGCGCGGGCCGTTCGGCTCCGATGTCGATCTGCTCGCGCCAGTCCTGCTTGCCGCGCGTGTATTCGAAGCCCGCGCGGTTGTAGCCGCGGAAATGCGGCGAGTTGACCATCTCGATCTCGAGCTTGTCGCGTCTCGGGCAGGGCGAAGAAGCGGCGGGAAAGCGCCAGCACGGATTGGATCAGCCTGTCGTCGACGCCGTGGCCGACGAGATAGAAAAAGCCGTAGGTGCGCGCCGCCTCCCTGAGTTCGGCAAGAAAGCGCTTGCGCTCGTCCCCCTCGGCGTCGAAGCGCCGAAGATCGAGCGTGGGCAGCGAGGCTTTGGCCGTATCGCGCGTCATCAAAGATCCCTTCTCTCCTCTCGCGAGCGCCACGATGGCGCCGCATCTTTTTGAAGTCAAGCATGTCTACAAACTATATGGACTAATAATCCGGCCTTGAACTCGACATGCGCGACAGCTCAGCGACCAGCGAACTGGGGGCGAGAGGGGCGAATCGTTACAGCGCCACGATTGACAAATTAGATAGATTTAATATCATAATGCGACGGCCCTAAACCCGACGGAGGCGGTCATGGCTTTGCGAGAGATCATCGAGGAGACCCAAAAGACCCTGCGCGCCGACCCTGAACAGGCGAAAGCCATCTTCTCCGCCGCGTCGCGGCAGGTGGGCGGCCTTCGCAGCGAGGCGAAGATTCGCCAGTTCACGGTGACGGTCGACGAGCCGGCGAGCCTCGGCGGAACGGACACGGCGCCGAATCCGGTCGAGTTGGTCCTGGCGGCCCTCGCGTCCTGTCAGGAGATCACTTATCGCGCCTATGCGACGGCGCTCGGCGTGCCGCTGGACAGCGTCTCGGTCAGCCTTGAAGGCCGTCTGGACCTTCGCGGCTTCTTCGCGGTTAGCGATGTCGCCCGTCCCGGGTTCACCGGAGTTCGCGGCGCCGTAACGCTGAAGAGTTCCGCCTCGCCGGAGGATTTGGCGAAACTCAAGGCAGTCGTCGACGCGCACTGCCCTGTCCTGGACATCCTCAGAAGTCCGACGCCGGTCGAAATCGATCTTGTCGCCGCTCCTGTCGCAGCGGCGGCCGAGTAGGCGGCGCGGAAACGCGTCTGTCTTGCGATGCGAGACCGGTTCCTGTTGGAGGCGACAGCCCCGGCGCGGAGTCCGAACGCCAAGCCTGACGCCGCGATATCCCTGGAGCGCCCATGTCTGTGAAGCCGGCAAGTTCGTTAAGTCCTCGCCACTGGATGGGCGCCATGATCCCGCTCATCCTGAGCGTTCCGCTCGCGTTTTCCGCTCCGGCGGCCTCCGCCGACCTGACGCTCGATGCGGCGGTCCACAATCCTCAGCGCAGCGACAAATTCGTCGCGCGCGACGGCGCGCGCCATCCGCTCGAAGAACTCGCCTTCTTTGGCGTCACGCCGCAATCGACGGTCGTCGAGATCTGGCCGGGAGGCGGCTACTGGACGGAGATCCTTGCGCCTTTCCTTCACGACCATGGCGCCTATTACGCTGCTCTTGCGGGTAAGGGCGCGAGCGACGCCGCGAACGAGGAGGCTGAAAAGCTCAACGCGGCCTTCCGCGCGAAGATCGCCGCTGACGCCACGACCTACGGGAAGATCATCCCGACCGTGCTCGGCGTCGGCGAGACGGACATCGCGCCGGCGGGTTCCGCGGACGTCGTGCTGACGTTTCGAAACCTGCACAACTGGCTGGAGCAAGGGTACGCGCCAGAAGTCTTCGCCGCGTTCTATCGCGCGCTCAAACCTGGCGGCGTGCTCGGGATCGAAGATCACCGTGGCCAGAGGGACGCGCCGCAGGACCCAAAGGCCGCCGACGGCTACGTCCGGCAGGATTATGCGGTCGCGCTGGCCGAAAAGGCCGGGTTCACCTTCATCGGCGCCTCCGAGATCAACGCCAACCCGAAGGACACCGCGAACTGGCCGAAGGGCGTTTGGACCCTGCCGCCAACCTTCAGGCTCGGCGATCAGGACAAAGCCAAGTATGCGGCCATCGGGGAAGCGGACAATTTCGTGCTGAAGTTTCGTAAGCCGGCCCCCTGAGCGCGGGCGCGAATCTAAGGCTCCGCCGTCGCGCGATTCCTGTCTTCGGAGAACCCTCCGGCATGAGGCTGGCGGTCGATGCTGTCGCGCACCTCGGCCCAGAACCGAAATCGAAGGCGCGACCGCGCTTTGCGCGCCCCGTGCAATTCCCGGCTTGCGACAACGAACGCGCCCGCCGGTCCAAGCTCTCCGACCAGCAGCAAAGCCGCCCGTTCCGGAGGTCGCCCGCGATGGCTGATTTTCGTCGCCGTCGAGGCGGCGGATTTTCGGATCGCGCGGGGCATGCCGACTCCTGAGGAAACTGCGACCGCGTCAGCGCAGGAGCTGACTGAGGAATTGCCGTGCGCGCTCCTGTCTGGGCGCGGTGAAGAATTGTTCCGGATCGGCGGCCTCGACGACCTCGCCGTTGTCCATGAACACGACCTTGTCCGCGACCCGCCGCGCAAATCCCATCTCGTGGGTGACGACGATCATGGTCATGCCTTCGCTCGCCAGCGCAGTCATCGTGTCCAGCACTTCCTTGACCATCTCCGGGTCGAGGGCCGAGGTCGGCTCGTCGAACAGCATGATCTTCGGGTTCATGCAGAGCGCCCGGGCGATCGCGACGCGCTGCTGCTGCCCGCCGGAAAGCTGGGACGGGTATTTGTGCGCCTGGTCGGCGATCTTCACTTTGGCGAGTAGAGTGTGCGCGCGATCTTCCGCGTCCCGGCGCTTCACGCCCTCGGCCCACACCGGCGCGAGCGCGCAATTCTCGAGCACGGTCAGATGGGGAAACAGGTTGAACTGCTGAAAGACCATGCCGACTTCGCGCCGGACGCGGTCGGTCTGCTTGAGCGACGCGGTCAATTCGACGCCGTTGACCCGAATCGTGCCTTTCTGATGCTCCTCCAGGCGGTTGACGCAGCGGATCAGCGTCGACTTGCCGGAGCCCGACGGTCCGCAGACGACCACCCGCTCGCCGGGGTCGACTGCGAGGCGGATGTCGTGCAGGACCTGAAACGCGCCGTACCATTTGTGGACGCCGACGAACTCGATCGCCGGCGTGTTGGCCGCGCGGGAACTCGGGCCATGTCCGGCGCCGGGCCGTTGCTTCGTGGGATGAAGGGAGGTTTGTTCAGCCATGACCAGCCGCGCGAAGGCGCCGCTCCAGCCACTGGCTATAGCGCGACGCGATGAAACAGATGGAGAAGAAGACGAGCCCGGCAACGAAATAGGCGGTCGTGTAGCAGCCGGGCCATTCCTGCTCGTGGCTCGCGGCTTCCCGCACGGCGCTGAGGAAATCGGTCATGCCGATCACCGCGACGAGCGGGGTGCTCAGGAGAACGCCAATGCCGAGATTGACCAGCGCCGGAATCACCGCGCGGAGCGCCTGCGGCAGCAACACGAGCTGGGTCGCGCGCCAGTAGCTCAATCCCAGCGCGCTCGCCGCCTCCGTCTGGCCGCGCGGCAGCGACTGCAGCCCCGCGCGGATGATCTCGGCGAGATAAGAGGCCACGAACAGGATCAGCGCCGTCTCCACGCTGACGAACAGGTTCACCTCGAACCCGGGCGCCATCATCGGCACGATAAATCGGCTGACGTAGAGCGCAACCAGCATCGGCACGCCGCGCACGAGCTCGATGACGACGATCGCCGCGGTGCGCAGGCCGCCCATTTTCGAGCGCCGCGCGAGTGCGAGCGGCACGGCGACGACGAAGGCGCCGGCGAAGGCGATCATCCAGACGAGAAGCGTGAGGGGCAGGCCGCCCCATTCGTTGGTCGAGACCGGACGTCCGAACAGGGCGCCGGAAAGCAGGACGCAGACCGCCGCCGGGACGACGACCCACGCCGCCGCAAGCGGCGCGCTCCACAGCCGCGGGATCATGCTCCCCACGATGACGCCGGCCATCATCACGAGACTCACGGAGGGCCGCCACAGGAGGTCCTGAGGGTAGACCCCGAAGACCATGAGCTGGGCGTTGTTCCAGACGAAGGGCCAGCAGGCGCCGCTGCGCGCCCGGCAGGCTTCCGGCCCGCCGGACCAGGCCGCATCGAACACCGCCCAGCGGGCGAACTGCCAGAGCGCGGCGGCGATCACCCCGGCGACGACAACCGTCACCAAGGCGTTGACGGGTGAGGAGAACAGATTGGCCGCGGCCGTGCGCCATCGCTCCGACTTTGGCTGCGCCAGCTGCGCGCCGTCGAGCAGGATCGTCATGACGTGACCACTCCGCGCCGCGCCAGCATCCGGTTGTACGCGTTGATCGCGGCCGACACGGGGAGGCTGATCGAAAGGAATACGACGACGAGCACGAGGATCGTCTCGACAGCGTTGCCGGTGTTGTTGGCGCTCGTCTTGATCACGGCGGTGACCTCGGTGAATCCGATCAGGACGCCGAGCGTCGTGTCCTTGGTCAAATCGAGATAGGTCGAGGTCATGAGCGGCGTGATCACCCGCATGGCCTGCGGCAGGACGACGAGTTGAAGCACGCGGGTGCGATGAAGTCCGAGCGCGCGCCCGGCTTCCCATTGTCCGTTGGTGACCGACTGCAGGCCGCTGCGCACGATCTCGGCGATATTGGCCGCGTAGTAGACCGACAGTCCGACCAGCATCGCCGCGAATTCAGGCGTCAGGCTTACGCCGCCGACGATGTTGAAGCCCTTGAGAACGGGCGGATCGACCGCCAGCCGGACGCCTTCGCCATAGATCCAGGCGGCCGGGACAAGAACGGCCGCCAGGAGGACGCCGAGCCACTCGAACGTCGACAGCGGCCGCCCCAGGCGCTTGTGGATCGCGTGAACGACCCATGCGAGCAGGACGAAAAAGGCGACGATCGGCCAGATCGCGCCGCCCTCGACCGTGATCCAGGGCAGAAAGACGCCGCGCACCGAGAGGTAGGCGTAGGGCAGCGGTTCGAGCGACTGCCGAACCGGCGGGAGCGTGTGCGTGAGCGCAATCCAGAAGAACAGCTGCAGCACGAGCGGCGTGTTGCGGACCACCTCGACGTAGGCGGCCACGAGCCTGGCGAGCAGCGGATTGCCGGCGGCGCGCATCAGGCCCAACGTCACGCCGAGAACGGTGGCCAGCGCGCAGCCGGACACGGCGAGCTTGATGGTGTTGAGGAGGCCGACGAGGATCGCGCGGCCGTAAGAGTCGCCGGCGCGATAGACGATCAGCGACTCTGAAATGTCGAAGTTTGCAGGCTGCGTGAGGTAGTCAAAGCTCGGCGACATGCCGTGCTGACGCATGCTCGTAACGACGTTCGAGGCCAGGAAGGCTAGGACAACGGCTGCCGCGCCCAGGCCGATCGCCTGAGCGAGCGCATGGTCGCCCCACCAGCGGCGAAACGCTGCAAAGCCGGCGGCTTCGGCGGGAGGGGGCTCCGCCCGGGCGTCCGTCATCGGGGTGCTGCAATCCGTCTCATTGGCGCTCGGGGACGGGAGCCGGCGCGACGCCGGCTCCCGCGATTGTCAGCGGAACGGCGGCGAGTAGAGGAGACCGCCCTGGGTCCAGAGCCGGTTGAGGCCCCGATCGAAACCGATCTTCGTCGACTTGCCGAGATTGCGCTCGAAGATCTCGCCGTAGTTCCCGACCTTCTTGATGATGTTGTAGGCGAATTTGGGATCGAGGCCAATCAACTCGCCGAGCGACGGGTCGACGCCGAGGAAGCGCTTGATCGCCGGATCGTCGCTGGTCAGGAAGGTGTCGATGTTCTGGCTGGTGATGCCCCACTCCTCCGCCTGGATGGTGGCGTAGACCGTCCAGTTGACGATCTGAAGCCACAGGTCGTCGCCCCACTGAATCGCGGGCGCGAGCGGCTCCTTGGACAGGCGCTCGGGCAGGAGCACGTAATCGTCCGGATTGGTGAAGGCCGCCCGGCGCAAGCCGAGGTCGGAGCTGTCCTGGGTCAGGGCGTCGACACGGCCGGAAAGCAGCGCCTGCGAGAACGTGTTGGTGTCCTCGATCACCACGGGCTTGTAGGTCTTGCCCGTCTTCTTGAAGAAGTCGGCGATGTTGAGTTCGCCCGTGGTGCCGCTCTGGACGCCGATCGAGGCGCCGTCGAGATCGGACGCCTTGCTGACGCCGAGCGACTTCTTCACCAGGATCCCCTGTCCGTCGTAGAAGACGACCGGGCCGAAATTGAAGTTCAGCTTGAACGAGCGGACGATCGTCTCGGTCACGCCGGAAAGCAGGACGTCGAACTGCCCGGCCTGGAGGGCGGGAAGGCGCTGCTGCGGCGAGGTGTTGGTGAACTCGACCTTGTCCGGGTCGTTGAAGACGGTCACGGCGAGCGCCCGGCCGAAGTCGATGAAGAAGCCCTGCCACTTGCCGTTGGCGTCGGGCGAAAAGAAGCCGGGCTGGCTGCCGACGCCGACGCGGATGACGCCGCGCTCCTTGATCTTGTCGACAACCGGCCCTGCCTGGACGGAGGTCGCGGCGCCGAAACCGGCGGCGAGGGCCACGATCGCCAGCGCAACGCCTGCGGCCCGGCGGATGGGAGTTTTTTTCGACATTTTTATCCCCTGATGAGGTTTCTGACGGTTCGCCGTGCGACCGAGCCTTGCCCTGCCGAGAACACTGACGCGCCCATCATTTTCATGTACATAAGTTCTATAATTTTTGTCAACTTTAATTCGACGCCACAGACGCCGCCATCTCTCGGAGTCTGACACGAAAGTCCGGCCGCCCGCGCGAGGCGGCGGACCATGCTGCATGCCGGAAGCGACGTACAGGAATGCGGCGGCGGATTTCGAAGTCCTTGGCGAGGCGGCGGTTGCGGTTTGAGCCAGGCGAAGAAGCGATCGACGACCCAACGTCGAGGCAACATGGCGAAACCGATCTGATCTTCGAGTTTGCGGACCACGTCCATCAGGACGGATTTGGCTGCCTCGGCGTGGCGCTGGCCGGCATAGACCGGAAAACCTGCCTCGATACTCAAAACTCCGCTACTGATATAGGTCGCGAGAGACACGCCGAAGGGGAACCCGGCTTCGCGCCGGGAATCGGCGGCGGACGGGCGGGGACCGAGCGGCTCGCCGGCCGTCGTCGCGCGCAAGAACATTAGGAGCAAGTGATGAGTGGAGATCTCAGGGAAGCCGCCCTCGAATACCATCGGTTTCCGACGGCGGGCAAGATTTCGGTCGCGCCGACGAAGTCGATGGTCACGCAGCGGGATCTCGCGCTCGCCTATTCGCCGGGGGTAGCCGAAGCCTGTCTGGCGATCGTCGAGAATCCCGGCGAGGCCGACGAATTGACCTCGCGCAGCAATCTGATCGCCGTCGTCACCAACGGCACTGCGGTGCTGGGCCTCGGCAACATCGGTCCGCTCGCCGGCAAACCGGTCATGGAGGGCAAGGGCTGCCTGTTCAAGAAATTCGCCGGCATCGACGTGTTCGACATCGAACTCGCCGAAAACGATCCCGACAAATTGATCGACACCATCGCGCGCCTCGAGCCGACCTTCGGCGGCATCAATCTCGAAGACATCAAGGCGCCCGAGTGCTTCTACATCGAGAAGAAGCTGCGCGAGCGCATGAAGATCCCGGTTTTTCACGACGACCAGCACGGAACCGCAATCGTCGCAGCCGCAGCGCTCGTCAACGGCCTCTCCCTGGTCGGCAAGACGATCGGCGACGTGAAACTCGTCTGCTCGGGCGCCGGCGCCGCAGCGATCGCTTGCATTGACCTCGCCGTGCGGCTCGGCCTCGATCCGAAGAAAGTGCTCATCGTCGACCGCTCCGGCGTCGTCTACGCCGGGCGGCCCGGGACTATCGACGAGACCAAGGCGCGCTACGCCAACGACACCCCGGCGCGCACGCTCTCCGACGCGATCGCCGGCGCCGATATCTTCCTCGGCCTGTCGGCGGCGGGCGTTCTCTCCCAGGCCATGGTCAAGACCATGGCTCCCGATCCGCTCATCTTCGCCATGGCGAATCCCGATCCGGAAATCCGTCCCGAAGACGCCATCGCCGTGCGGCCGGACGCCGTAATTGGCACCGGCCGCTCAGATTATCCCAATCAGATCAATAACGTGCTGTGCTTCCCGTTCATCTTCCGCGGCGCGCTCGACTGCGGCGCGACAGCGATCAACGAAGAGATGAAGGTCGCGGCCGTCAACGCCATTGCGGAACTCGCCCACGCGGAAGTGGCCGACGTGGTCGCGGCCGCATACAAGAGCGCCGACCTGCGCTTCGGACGCGAATATCTGATCCCGAAGCCGTTCGATCCCCGCTTGATCGCGGTGGTGGCCCCGGCGGTCGCCAAGGCGGCGGCTGAAAGCGGCGTCGCGCGCCGGCCGATCGCGGATTTCGAGGCGTATCGGCAAAAGCTCAACGCCCTCGTTTATCATTCCGGGCACGCGATGCAGCCGGTGTTCGCCCGCGCCAAGCGTGCGGAGCGATCGGTCATCTTCGCCGAGGGCGAGGACGAGCGGGTGCTGCGCGCCGCGCAGATCATTGTCGACGAGAAGATCGCAACGCCGCTGCTGCTCGGCCGCCCCGATGTCATCGCCAAGAGAATAGCGGCGCTGGACCTCAGGCTGGCGCACGGCGAGGGCTTTCGCGTCATCGATCCCCACGATCCACAGATCTATACGGAGGCGGCGGAAGGCTATTACGCAGCGAGAAAGCGCGAGGGCGTTTCGCGCGCGCTGGCGCTTTCGCAGATGCGGGCGGACAGCTCGCTGCTCGCCGCTTGGCTCCTCGAGCACGGCGTCGGCGACGCCATGCTATGCGGCGCGTTCGGCCGAGCGTTCGATCATCTGGCCGCGATCCGCAACGTGATCGGCTTGCGGCCGGGCGCCCATACGCTGGCCGTCATGCAGATGCTGATGCTGCCGCATCATCAGCTGTTCATCTGCGACACCCACTACAACGCCGATCCGGACGCGGAGCAGGTCGCGGAAATCGCGCTGCTGGCGGCGGAGGAGGTGGGCCGTTTCGGCGTGACGCCGCGCGTTGCTCTGCTGTCGCATTCGAGCTTTGGGACCTCCAACCTGCCGAGCGCGCGAAAAATGCGGAAGGCGCACGAACTGATCCGGCAGCGCAACCCCGATCTGGCGGTCGAGGGCGAGATGCGCGGCGACGCGGCTCTTTCGCCCGACATTCTCCATGACAAGATGCCGGATTCCAATTTCGTCGGGCCGGCCAACCTGCTTGTCATGCCCAATCTCGATGCCGCCAACATCTCCTACAACCTGCTGCGCACCGCGGCGGGCAACGGCGTCACGGTCGGCGGCATCGTTCTGGGAGCGGCGAAGGCGGCCCATATCCTCACGCCCTCGGCGACCGTGCGCCGCATCGTCAATATGGCCGCCTTCGCCGCCGTGGACGGCATGCAGCGCGCGGGGCGGTGAGGTAACGGACCATCGTCCATTCGTCGCGCAGAGGCGGCCTCGACCTCGTGGTCGTCGCTCAACCCCGCCGCCCAGGCGGCGCTCTGAACCCGAGATCGTCGCAATCCGCGAACAGGGTGGCGATATTGCAATGCGCTTTAATAACTTGACCGGGAACTTTGGTCCGCACGCCCCGGGTGAGCCTCGCGTTTGACTGGCACGGGCGATGCAACGGAGGCCGCAAGACGACAATTGCGGACCGGAGGCTGCGATGCGCATCTTCGAAATCGATCAGGACATGGATCATGCTGGCATGTCCGATATGAAAGAGACGTTCGAGGCTCTCGCCCGAAGCTCGGAGGACGTCTGTCTGGACCTTTCCCAGGTGCGGTTCCTCGAACTCGGCGGGCGTGAGCGCGATGGTGTCGCTCTTCAAGGCGCTGCGCGGCCGCTCGCTCAAAATGGCGATTGTTCATGTGGAAGGTCAGCCCCTCCGCGTGCTGCGCCGGTTGCTTCTCGGCGACTACGCGAATCCCGCCTGGATAGGGCGGTTGTCCTGATCCCGGAACGCAACAGGGACGATGACAACCGCTTACGCCGGCTTGTCCGGCTCGCATAAAGGGAGGCCGACGATGTCTTTTGATGACCGATACGCAGTCAAGCGTGTGAAGGACCGGCTCTGGGTCGTCGTCGACGAGACCCGTCAAGGGTCGCGCGTCGGCCAGTCCGGCGACGAAACCGGCGCCCGCAGGATCGTGTCCTTTCTGAACCGCGTTCGCAGTGCGTCGGGACGAGATCAGGTCGGCAAACGCACGACCTGCGCTTGAGCGCGAGGCGTCGCGTCCACCATGCCGCGCATGGGTCGCCAGACGCCGCTGACGCGCGCTTCCTCAACCGCGCGCGCTGCATCGATGTTCGGCTTGCCCGGCATCGGCGTCGTCGCGCCCCCGCCGGTTCGCGAGAATTCTCTCTGCCGCGGCAGTAAGCCCAACGCCAGGAAAAACTCGCCGTGAGCCCAAGCCCGAGATGCTCGATCATCATCCCGACCTACAACTGCCTTGACCTTCTGCCCGCCGCGATCGCGAGCGTGTGGATGCAAGACGTCGACGACATCGAAATCCTCGTCATCGACGACGCCTCCACCGATGGAAGCGCCGAGTGGCTCGCGGCGGAAGCGTCGCGCGATCCGCGCGTCATTCCGCTCCACACGGAACGAAAGGGACCGAGCTTCACAAGGAATCTCGCAATATCTCATGCGCGTGCGCCGATCGTCGCCTTTCTTGACGCCGACGATCTGTGGTGGCCGCGCAAGCTTGCTCACGCGCTCAATTTCCACGCAGCTCGACCGGATGTCTGCTTTAGCTTCACCGATTATCTGGCGATCAGCCCCGAAGGAGAGGTGCGGGGAACGTGTTTCGACTATTGGGCGCCGGCTTACATCGATCGGCGGTCATTCGGCTTCGCGATCGTGCCGGACGCCGAGTTGGCGCTCCTCGCCGCCAACGTGGTGGGAACCTCGACTGTCGTCGCTTCACGCGCCGCTTTGCTGGGCGCGAATGGTTTCGCTTTGGCGGCCCTTTCCGCGCAGGACTGGGACCTGTGGCTCCGTTTGGCGGCCAGAGGCCCGGTCGCCTGTTCCAGCGCGTCGACGATGACCTATCTGATGAGGCCCGCGAGCGTGACGCAAGACAAGAGCGCCCGGATCGAGGCCATGCGAGAGATCATCGGCCGTTACCGCGACCGAACCGGGAAGCGCGCACGCGACGCCCTCCGTCAGGCGGACGCCCGAATCCAGACCGCCGAAGCCGAACGCGCGCTGGCGTTGGGCGACCACTTGGGCGCCGCCAAAGCGCATCTTCACGCGCTTGTGCGCTGGCCCCAGGGCCGAACGGCGCGCGCCGTTGGGGGCGATGTTCTGGCCGCCTGCAGGGACGCGAAGGCGAAGGCGTAAACGCGCAGAGGCCAGATAGCATTAGGAGAAATCAGGTGAAATCAAGGGTTATGACTTCTGCGGCGGCCGCCGCGGCGGCGATGGTCAGCCTGTGTTGTCCAGCAAGCGCGGCGATCGAGACGATCGATTTTACCGGGACGTTCGCAGGCTACCAATCGCCATTCCCGACGTACCCGGCAGAGATCGTCGGTTCGCTGCGCCGGGTTCCGGCTTGGCGGAAGTAGACGAAAGGCCGGACCGCCATGCCGTCCACTCTGTCGGCTCCCTTATCGCTGTCGGCCGAACACGATTGTTCGGCGTTCGATTGCGGGGAGCCGGCGTTGAACGACTGGTTGCGAGACCGTGCTCTCAAGAACGAAAGCCGCTTCTCGCGTACTTACGTGGTCTGTGAAGGCACGAGGGTTGTCGCCTATGTCTGCGTTGCGGCCGGTGCGGTCGAACGGTCGGCGGCGCCCGGAAAGCTTCGCCGCAACGCCCCTGACGGGATTCCCGTTTCGGTGATCGCTCGGCTCGCGGTCAGCCGCGTGCACGCTGGCCAAGGGCTTGGCGCCGACATGCTTTCAGACGCGCTGCGCCGCATCGCCG
The DNA here is from genome assembly GCA_963783275.1 of uncultured Alphaproteobacteria bacterium. Classification (GTDB taxonomy): domain Bacteria; phylum Pseudomonadota; class Alphaproteobacteria; order Rhizobiales; family Beijerinckiaceae; genus Roseiarcus. The sequence goes on from CAWANA010000019.1 coordinate 86,939, forward strand.
TCGCCTCGCAGAGCATTGGAATTGGCGCAGTGCTCGTCCACGCCAAGAGCGACGCCGCAAAGCGCTTCTACATGAGATGCGCCGAGTTCATCGAGTACCCGGCCGAAACCCGGACCCTGTTTGTCCCCATCGAGACTGTGGTCGCGGCGTTCAGTTAATTTATGGAGAATGCGGTGGGTGAAGCCAAGAGAAAAACGGCGCGCGGCCGCGGCCCGCGCAGGGTAACCGCGCCGCCCTGCCGTCAGGCCTGCGAGAACGCGGGCGTCCGGGGGCCGCGGCCATCCGGTTGCTGGCGCAGGGGCGAACTCGCGCCCCGCTGCGGCGCCGGCCGCAAAGGGCTCTGGCTGAGCCATGGTTTGCGCCTTTGGAGTTGCGGTCTCCGGGGCGGGCGCGGTCGCGGCAGCCGTTGGGCTGGGCGGGCCGGTTGGCCGACCGCAAGCCAAACTGCCCATCGCGTCCCAATATCCGAGCGTCAGTTGACCAGGACCGGCGCTTTGCGGACGTAACGCCGATCCTCGATCTGCCGAACAAGGAAGTCCGCCACGTCGGCGCGCGCAATGATCCCGTTCCGCCATTGGGAGGGGTCTGCGAGAACCTTGTAGCGCCCCGTGCGCGGTCCGCCGGTCAGGACCCCGGGACGCGCGATCGTCCAGTCGAGCCCGCTGTCCTCGATCAGGCGCTCCTGCACGCTCTTGTCGTCGTAGGCGCGGCCAAAGACGATCTGGAACGGCAATCGCTGCAAAGGGCCGATGCTCGCGCGGCTGTCGCCGGCGCCGAACCCGGTCACGGAGATGAGACGTTGACGCCCTGGGCCTTCATCGCGGGGATCAGCGCGCGGGTCGCGTCGGAGAAGAGGCGGACGGGCCGGAACAAGTCGCTGAAGCCGACGCCGAGGGTCTGGATCACGACGTCGATTCCGTTCAGCGCGCCCTCGAGGTCCTTGGCCTTCAGCGCATCGCCGCGCATTTTTTCGAGATTGCGATCGGAGAGCGGGATCGCGGGAGCGGATCGCGCCAGCGCCCGCGCCTGATGGCCGGCATCGAGCGCCTGCCGCGTCGTCTCCAGCCCGATCCCCTTGCTGGCGCCGATAATCAGGACACGCATTGTAGACCCCTTGTGGCGGGACCCGCATCGCCCTGCCATACGAGGGGATAAACGTTCCCGGACGCCATTTGGACCATGCCGCAGCCGCCGGGAAGGCGATCGCGATCTCCGGCGGTGTCCACTCGGCGAGCGCGCCGGGCCGATGGCCATGCCGCGCCGCCGGGCGAAGACGCCGGGACCCGCGGCGAGGATGCGGCACTTTGCCGTAAGTCCTTGAAAAGTCTCGATAGCTGGTTCCGCTTTGGCCCAAAACGTGGCGTAAGCCATTGATATATATAGCCCTTGGACGGAAATCCGCGCTCTCGGCCGCCGAGTGGGGCCGCCTCGCCGTGCGGCGTCCCGACTGGCGCAGCCGGCCTCGCCCGGCTAAACACCGCTTGGCGGAACGCTGCGACGCGATCCGAACGAGCCGCGGGCAGCGATGAGACGCGTAATCAACTGGGTATTGCTGGTGCTTGCGCTGGCCGCGCTAGCCGCGGGCGCCGCTGTGCGGATGGGGCTCCTGCATCTGGCCGCGCCGGCGATCGCCTTCGGCGTGGCCGCCGCAGTCTTCGTGGCGCTCCTCGCCATCCGCTCGCTGCCGCTTTCCATCCGCCGCCCGGTCGTCTTCCTGGTGACGCTGGCGCTGCTCGCCGCGATCACGGCGGGGCTCGCCTATTTCCAGTTCGTCATCAAGCCGCCCATGGTGAAGGGCTTCATCTCGGCGGCCTTCGTCCCGAAGCCCACCACGGTGGCGGTCGAACCGGCCCGGTTCGAAAAGTGGCCGCCCGAACTCAGCGCGATCGGCAGCTTGCGGGCCTATCAGGGCATCTTCATCGCTCCGCAGGTCGCGGGGGTGGTCTCGGCGATCCACTTCGAATCGGGGCAGGACGTGAACGAAGGCGACCTGTTGATCAGCCTCGACAATTCGGTCGAGCAGGCGGATCTCGCGGCCGGCATCGCCCAGTTGCGGAACGCCGACGCGACCCTCGCCCGGCAGAGGACCCTGGTGCTGGGGGGCAACACGCCGCAGTCGACGGTCAATTCGGCTCTTGCCGCGCGCGACAGCGCCGCGGCCTCGGTGCAGCGCACCCAGGCGGTCATCGCCCAGAAGGCGATCCGGGCGCCCTTCAGCGGCCGCGTCGGCATCCGCAACGCCGACCTCGGCCAGTTCGCCGCCGTGGGGACGCCGCTCGCGACCCTCACCCAACTCGACCCGATCTACGCGGATTTTCCGGTGACGGAGGAATCGCTGGCGACGGTCGCCGTCGGTCAGGATGTGGCGATGACGGTCGGCGCCATCCCCGGCCAGACGTTCACGGGCAAGATCAAGGCGGTCGACGCCCGCGTCAGCGCCGAGTCGCGCAACGTCACGATCCGCGCCGAGTTCGCTAATCCCGGCCGCCGGCTCCTGCCCGGCATGTTCGCCAACATCACGGTGACGACCGGCGCGCCCGTCGAGGCGCTGACCCTGCCGCGCACCGCGATCGTCTACAGCCTCTACGGCGACAACATCTTCGTCGTCGTTCCGGCGCCGAAGCCCGAGCCCGGCAAGGAAGGCGCGCCGGCGACGGGCAGCGGCCTTGTCGTCGAGCGGCGCTTCGTTCGGCTCGGCCCGATCCGCGGCGAGCGCATCGCCGTCACCGATGGCGTGAAAGAGGGCGAGCGGGTGGTGATCGCGGGCCAGATCAAGCTGCAGCCGAACATGCCCGTCATCATCGACGACCGCCCGGCCCTTCCGCCGCCGTCCCAGACGCCACGGCCGTGAGCTGAAGCGCCCGATGAACGCCTTCACCGATCTCTTTATCCGCCGGCCGGTGCTCGCGACCGTGGTGAGCCTGCTCATCCTGCTCGTCGGGTTCATGTCCCTTTACAAGCTGCAGGTCCGCCAGTTCCCGCAGACCTCGAACACGACGATCACCATCGCCACGACCTATCCCGGGGCTGCGGCCGACGTCATCAAGGGCTTCATCACCACGCCGATCGAACAGGCGGTGGCGAGCGCCGAGGGCATCGACACGCTGGTGTCGAACTCGCAGCAGAACGTCTCGACCATCACGCTCAACCTGCGGCTCGACGCCAATCCCGACCGCGCGATGGCGGACACGCTGTCGAAGGTCAACCAGGTGCGCGGACTCCTGCCGCGCGAGGCCAATGATCCCGTCGTCGTCAAGCAGACGGGACAGGGTTTTGCGCTCATGTACATGAGCTTCAATTCCAACGTGATGACGGCGTCGCAGATCACCGACTATCTCACGCGCGTGGTCCAGCCCCGCTTGCAGACGGTCGACGGCGTGGCGAACGCCCAGCTCCTCGGCGGTCAGGTCTTTGCGATGCGCATCTGGCTCGATCCCACGCGCATGGCCGCGCAAGGGGTCACGCCCAACGATGTGCGCGCGGCGCTCGCGGCCAACAATTTCACGACCGCCGCTGGAGAGGTGAAGAGCGATTTCACCCAGATCAGCGTCAACGCCCTCACTTCCCTCGACAGCCCGAAAACTTTCAGCCAGCTGGTGGTCGCGACCCACGGCGACGCGCTCGTGAGGCTCGGAGACGTCTCGCAAAAGATCGAGCTCGGACCGCAGACCTCGGATTCGTCCTCGGTGTTCGACGGTCTCAAGGCCGTATTCATCGGCATCTACGGCACGCCGGAAGCCAATCCGCTGACCGTGATCGATGGCGTCACCGCGCTCATGCCGAGCATCCAGCAACAATTGCCTTCCGGGCTGAACGCGACCATCGCCTACAACTCCACCAAGTTCATCCGAGCCTCGATCCGGGAGGTCGCCAAGACGCTGGTCGAGGCGGCGATCATCGTCATCGTCGTGATCTTCCTGTTTCTCGGCAACCTGCGCTCGACTTTCATCCCGATCGTCACCATCCCGTTGTCGCTGATCGGGGTGATGATCGCGCTTCTGGCGCTCGGCTATTCGATCAACCTCTTGACTTTGCTCGCGCTCGTGCTCGGCATCGGTCTGGTGGTCGACGATGCGATCGTGGTGGTCGAGAACATCCACCGCCATATCGAAGACGGTATGACTCCATACGACGCAGCGATCCGCGGCGCGCATGAGATCGCGTTGCCAGTTATCGCGATGACGATCACGCTGGCGGCTGTCTATGCGCCGATCGGATTCGTCGCAGGGGTGACCGGGACGCTGTTTCGCGAATTCGCCTTCACGCTTGCGGGCGCGGTCATCGTCTCGGGCTTCATCGCCCTCACGCTCTCGCCGATGATGTGCTCGAAGCTCCTTCGCCACGATCAGTCTCAGGGCAGGTTCGGCCGCTTCGTAGATCGCACCTTTGACCGGCTCCGGCAGGCCTATCAAAGGCGTCTGCATGCGACGCTCGAGTTCCGCGCGTTGACAGCGCTCATCCTCGCGGGCGTTCTGGCCCTCACGGCGGTCATGTATCTTTCGACGCCGCAAGAGCTCGCGCCCGAGGAGGACCAGGGCATTCTCATCACCATCGTGAAAACCCCGCAGGTCGGCAACCTCGACTACACCGAACAGGCGACCAAACGCCTTCTCGAGGAAGTCAAGGCGGTGCCGGAGATGGAGCACAATTTCACCATCAATGGCTCCGGGGGCGTCCGGCAGGCCTTCGCGGGGCTGCTGCTCAAGCCGTGGGACGAACGCACGCGCACCCAGAAGCAGGTGCTTGCCGATATGAGCCCGCGATTTCTCAAGGTGCCGCAGGCGCAGGTCCAAGCCTTCTCGCCGCCGGCGCTCCCGGGCTCGACCGGCGGCGCGCCGATGCAGTTCGTCATTCGGACGACCGGCGATTACGAGACGCTTGCCGGCGTCGCCCAGAAGATGCAGCAGGCCGCGAGGGAGAGCGGGCTATTTCTGTTCACGGACGTCGATCTCAAGTTCGACACGCCGCAGTTCGTGTTCAAGGTCGACGCCGACAAGGCGAACAGCATGGGCATCAACATGGCCGATGTCGGCAACGCGCTCGCAACCATGCTCGGCGGCAACTACATCAACCTTTTCAGCCTTTACGGGCGCAGCTACCAGGTCATACCGCAGGCGCCGCGCGAGTTCCGCCTGACGCCGGACTGGCTGACCCGGTACCAGCTGCGTACGAGGAACGGCGAGCTTGCGCCGCTTTCCGCCGTCGCGACCGTCTCGGACGAGGTCCAGCCCAATGCGCTGACGAGCTTTCAGCAGCTCAATTCAGCGACGCTGTCCGGCGTGCCGTTTCCCGGACACACGCTCGGCGAGGCGCTCGACTTCCTGAAGGCGAAATCGAAAGAGATCTTCCCGGAAGGCTATTCCTATGACTTTGGCGGCGATTCTCGCCAGTTCGAGCAGGAGGGGAACGCGCTCGTTTATGTCTTCGCCTTCGCGCTGATCGTCATCTATCTGGTGCTTGCGGCGCAGTACGAGAGCTTCCGTGATCCGCTAATCATCCTCATCGGACTTCCGACCGCGCTTTTCGGCGCGCTTTTGCCGCTGAACGCCGGCGGATTTTTGGGGTTCGCCAGCATCAACATCTATTCGCAGATTGGGCTTGTGACGCTGATCGGCCTGATCTCGAAGCATGGCATCCTGATGGTCGACTTCGCCAACCGCATGCAGGAGCACGGGGGCATGTCTCGCCGAAATGCGATCGAGCATGCCGCCTCGGTGCGCCTTCGCCCGATCCTGATGACGACGGCGGCAATGGTCGTCGGCGTGATCCCGCTTATCCTGGCGACAGGAGCGGGTGCGGCCTCGCGTTTCAACATCGGGCTTACGATCTTCGCCGGCATGTCGATTGGGACGCTTTTCACTCTGTTCGTGACGCCGATGGTCTACACGTTCCTGGCGCGCGATCACGCCGCGGCGATCGCGAAAGAGCGAGCCGCGGGTCATCTGACGCCGGATTACGATCAGACGCCGGCGCCGTGATGGCGTCGCGCTCCGGCCCGGCCAGCGGTTTCGGCTTCACACGAAAGTGGGCCGCTGGACCCGGCGGCGCAGCCACGTAAGCAGGCGAGCGGCCTGGTCTTCCGCGAAAAGCCGGCTTGGTAGAACGACGGGCGCGGCGTTGCGCTCCCACAGGTAAATCAGGCCGCCGGCCTCTTCAGCCTCTATGCAATCGAGGAAGAGGAGCCGCCAGGCTCCGGACGCGTTCGTCTGCGTCACGCCGTCCGCCTCGATCGTTGTGGTAACCAGGCCGGACAGTCGGCGTTCGATCTCGACGCGTCCCTTATTCCGCACTCGCCAAATTCGGTGATGCGTTCCGAGCCTTTGGATCATGAACGAAGACGCGGCGATCAGAATGGCGATCTCCCCCGCACGCCGAGTGACCAAACCGGTCAACGCCAGGATTGCGGCGAACAGCATTACAAGGACAAAGGCCGCGAGCGGCGCCTGATGGCTGGCCGTCAGGCCGCCGCGCAAGGCCGCACGCAGGCCGTACCTGGCCGCGACCGCCTCGATTTCGGCTTGCTCCAGGGTGACGACGAATGGCCCGTAGGATTCTGACGCGTCCGCCATCACGACTCGCCAGGCGCCTTTGCGTCGATCGCAAGCGCGTGCAAGCCGTCCGCGAACTCCGCCGGCAGAAGTTCGTACACCATGCGATGTCGGTCCACTCGGCTCCGCCCGGCAAATTTCTCCGAGACGATTTTCACCCGATAGTGCGTGCCGCCGCCGGCGGGCGCATGGCCCGGACCTGTCCGAACGCCGGCATGCCCCGCGTGCCGGTCCGATTCGTCGACGATGGCGAGTTGCCGCGGCTCGAGCGCCTCTGTCAGACGCGCGACAATTCTTTCCTGCATAGTCACGTTTTCGCACTCCCGCGAGCCGGCCCGCGACACTAGATAGCGTATGCCGGGGGCCGGCAGAATGCATTTTTCATAGGTGACGTCAGCCGCCGAGCGGCCGCCGGGGAGGAATAGGGGCTTGCCCGATGACCACCGCGCTCATAAAGGTCATGACATGGATCTGAATTCTCCCCTGTTCGATCGCATCCGGGTGAAGCCGGCTGCGCACGCCGCGGAAAAGCCGAAGGCCAAGACTCCCTGCAGTCACCCTGGCTGTCAGGAAGAGGGCGTCTTCCGCGCCCCCAAGGGCCGGGAGCGCGAAGGGGAGTACTTCACGTTCTGCAAGGATCACGTCCGCGAGTACAACGCGACCTACGACTACTTCCGCGGCATGGACGACGAGTCGATGGCGAAGTTCCGGAAGGACGACGCGATCGGTCATCGCCCGACCTGGAAGCTCGGCGACCGCGCGGCGGCGAGCCATGTGGACGAGACCGTGTTCGCCGAGGCGCGCGCCGCCCGCCGCCGGGGGGTTCGCGGCAAGGCGCCTCAGACCGAGCCACCCCCGCGCTACAATTCGCTCGCCCTCAAGGCTCTGATGACCCTTGACCTGGACGGTCACGCGACGCAGGCGAAGATCAAGACCCGCTACAAGGATCTGGTCAAGCGTCACCATCCCGACGCGAACGGGGGCGACCGGTCGTCGGAAGACAAATTGCGCGAGATCATCCAGGCCTATAACTATCTGCGGGCCAACAAACTGGTCTGACGCGCGGAACCCTGCTTCGAGGCTCAAAACGTCCCGCTTTTGCCGCGGGCTGGATTTGGTTTAAGAGAAAGCCGCGCCGGCTCGAGACGACGGAGCGTGGAGGATCGATGAATTCGAGAGAGACGCCGACGCCCGGCGAACCCACACCCGGCGTGCCCGATACCCGCGTATCCGTGCGGACGACCTTTGGCATTGACTCCGATATGGAAGCGCCGGCTTACGCCACGGCCGAAGAGCACGTACCCGATCTCGATCCCGACTATCTGTTCGACCGCGAGACGACGCTCGCGATCCTGGCGGGCTTCGCCTACAACCGCCGCGTCATGATCACCGGCTACCATGGCACCGGCAAATCGACGCACATCGAGCAGGTCGCCGCCCGGCTGAACTGGCCCTGCGTCCGTATCAACCTCGACAGCCACGTCTCGCGCATCGATCTTGTCGGCAAGGACGCGATCGTGCTTCAGGACGGCAAGCAGGTGACCGAGTTTCGCGACGGCATGCTGCCCTGGGCGCTGCAGAACAACATTGCGCTGTGCTTCGACGAGTACGACGCGGGCCGGCCCGACGTGATGTTCGTGATCCAGCGCGTGCTCGAAGTGTCAGGGAAGCTGACGCTGCTCGACCAGCGCCGGGTCATCCGGCCGCATCCGGCGTTTCGCCTGTTCGCCACCGCCAACACGGTGGGCTTAGGCGACACGTCGGGTCTCTATCACGGCACGCAGCAGATCAATCAGGGCCAGATGGACCGCTGGTCGATTGTCGCGACGTTGAATTACCTGCCGCACGATAAGGAGGTCGACATCGTTCTGGCGAAGGCGCACGGCTATCGCGCGCGCAAGGACGGCCGCGACGTCATCAACAAAATGGTGCGGGTGGCGGATCTTACCCGCAACGCTTTCATCAATGGCGATCTCTCTACGGTGATGAGCCCGCGCACCGTGATTACCTGGGCGGAGAACGCCGAGATTTTCAAGGACGTCGGCTTCGCTTTCCGGCTCACATTCCTCAACAAGTGCGATGAGCTCGAGCGCACCCTGGTCGCCGAGTTCTATCAGCGCTGCTTCGGGCAGGAATTGCCGGAGAGCGCGCTCAATGTCGCACTGAGCTGACCCCCGCGAGGAGTCGATCGATGCGGCGAGATATCGCCCGGGAACGGAGACGCGGAGATCATGGAGCGCCCGGTCGTGCGGCCGGGAGACGAATCGTAGCCTGACCCATGCGCGTGCTCGCGATTTCCGGCAGCCTTCGCACGGGCTCGACCAACACAGCGGCCCTCGAGGCGCTCTCGCGTCTCGCGCCTGAGGGTGTCCGGGTGCTCGTCTACCGAGATCTCGCCAGGCTGCCGCCGTTCAATCCGGACGACGACGTCGAGGACAGGGCGAAGCCCGAGGCGGTCGAGAAGCTGCGCGCGATCGTCGCAGCTTCGGACGCCATCGTCATCGCCGCCCCGGAATACGCCCACGGCGTGCCGGGCGTACTCAAGAACGCGCTCGACTGGCTGGTGGCGAGCGAGACCTTCGCCGGCAAGAAGGTCGTGCTGATCAACGCCTCGCCGCGCGCCTTTCACGCCCAGGCGAACTTGCGCGAGATCCTCGCCACCATGGCGGCGCGCCTCCTCGCTGAGGCGTTCGTCAATCTGCCGCTGACCGGCAAGGCCATCGCCGCGGAAGAGATCGCGGCCGATCCCACCTGCGCCCGTCGGCTCGTCGAGGTCCTCGAGGCCCTGACGACGGCGGCTCACCAAGCGTGAGGCCGCCGCCATTGCGCGCCAGCGCGCTTTCGGCCTAAGGGGTCGGAATGCACCACGACATCGTCCTCATCGTCGATTTCGGCTCCCAGGTGACGCAGCTCATCGCGCGGCGGGTGCGCGAGGCCGGCGTCTACTGCGAGATCCATCCCTTCTCGAAGGCGGCGGAGGCTTTCGAGCGGCTTGCTCCCAAGGCGGTGATCTTCTCGGGCGGCCCGGCGTCGGTTCCCGAAGCCGGCAGCCCGCGCGCGCCTGACTCGATCTTTGCGGCGGGCGTTCCCATTCTCGCCATCTGCTACGGCCAGCAGACGCTCGCGGAGCAACTCGGCGGGAAGGTCGAGAGCGGCCACGCCGCGGAGTTTGGCCGGGCCGACGTGGAAGTCGTCGAAGCGAGCGCCCTTTTCGACGGCGTGTGGGAGAAGGGCGGGCGCTATCCAGTTTGGATGAGCCACGGCGACCGGGTGACCCGGCTGCCGCAAGGCTTTCGGGTCTACGCCGTCTCGGAGAATGCGCCTTACGCGGTCGCGGCCGACGAGAAGCGCCGCTACTACACCACCATGTTCCATCCCGAGGTCGTGCACACGCCCGATGGGGCGAGGCTGATCGCCAACTTTCTGCACAAGGTCGCAGGCCTCAAGGGCGACTGGACCATGGCCGCCTTCCGCGCCGAGGAGATCGCCCGCATCCGCGCCCAGGTCGGCGCGGGCCGCGTCATCTGCGGCCTTTCCGGCGGGGTCAACTCGGCGGTGGCCGCGGTTCTGATCCACGAGGCGGTCGGCGATCTACTCACCTGCGTCTTCGTCGACCACGGCCTTTTGCGCGAGGGCGAGGCGGAGGAGGTGGTCGGCCTGTTCCGCGGCCATTTCAATATCCCGCTCGTCCATGTCGACGCCGCGGAGGAGTTCATCGGGGCGCTCGAGGGGCTCGACGACCCGGAGGCCAAGCGCAGGACCATCGGGCGCCTGTTCATCGACGCGTTCGAGGCCGAGGCGCGCCGCATCGCCACCGACGGCAGGGGGCCGGTCGAGTTTTTGGCGCAAGGGACGCTCTATCCGGACGTCATCGAGAGCGTCTCCTTCACCGGCGGACCCTCGGTCACGATCAAGAGCCACCACAACGTCGGCGGCCTGCCCGAGCGCATGCGGATGAGGCTCGTCGAGCCCCTGCGCGAGCTCTTCAAGGACGAGGTGCGGGCGCTTGGCCGGGAACTCGGCTTGCCCGAAAAGTTCGTCGGCCGCCACCCGTTCCCCGGCCCCGGCCTCGCCATCCGCTGCCCCGGCGGGATCACCCGGGAGAAGCTCGCGATCCTGCGCAAGGCCGACGCGATCTACCTCGAGGAGATCCGCAAGGCTGGGCTTTACGACACGATCTGGCAGGCCTTCGCCGTGCTCCTGCCGGTGCGCACCGTCGGCGTCATGGGCGACGGGCGCACCTATGACAGCGTGGTGGCGCTCCGCGCCGTGACCTCGGTCGACGGCATGACCGCCGACTTCTACCCCTACGACATGGCCTTCCTCGGCCGGACCGCGACGCGGATCATCAACGAGGTCAAGGGGGTCAACCGGGTCGTCTATGACGTGACCTCGAAGCCCCCCGGCACGATCGAGTGGGAGTAGCGCGGGCGGCGGCGGGCGCCAGATAGCGCGGTTTTCTGTCCAAACCCCTTTATTTTCAAGATCTTAACGGGCTTTTTGGGCGGTTCTCGGTCAAGGCTTTCAAGGATTCCAAAGGGTTAGCGGAGAGTGGGCATGGGCAGCGGCTCCCGGCGAGGGGTCCGCCGAGGAACGTGCAGGTCGGTCACCGCGGCGAAGATCGGATATGGTAAGCAACCCATGCGTTGGTGTGGAGCCTTCCCCTTGATCCAACAACCCCTCGCCTTGCCCTGTGGACACACGATCCCCAATCGCCTCGCCAAGGCGTCCATGACCGAGGGGCTCGCGACGCCGCGCGGCCAGGCGACCGCGGCTCATGCGCGGCTCGATTCGACCTGGGCCAGGGGCGGCGCCGGGATGCTCCTGACCGGAAACATCATGGTCGACGGCCGCTATCTCGAGCGGGCGGGCAACGTGGTGGTCGAGGACGCTTCCGGCCTCGACGCGCTGAAGCGCTGGGCGGACGCGGTCCACGCCGGCGGCGGGCAGCTCTGGGGGCAGATCAGCCATCCGGGGCGCCAGTGTCCGCGTCTCGTCACGCTGACGCCGCTCGCGCCCTCGGCGGTGCAACTCGACATGATCGGCAACTTCGGCCGTCCGCGCGCCGCGACCGAAGCCGACATTCTCGATATCGTCGAACGCTTCGCCCGCTCGGCCGGCGTCCTGAAGCAGGCGGGTTTCGATGGCGTCGAGATCCACTCGGCTCACGGCTATCTCCTGTCGCAGTTTCTTTCCCCGCGCACCAACCGGCGCGACGACGCATGGGGCGGCGCGCTCGAAAACCGCGCGCGCCTGCTCCTGAAGGTCGTGGCGACCGTGCGCGCCGCCGTCGGGCCAAGATACCCGATCGCGGTGAAGCTCAATTCCTCGGATTTCGTGAAGGGCGGGTTCACGCTCGAGGACTGCCTGAAGGTCGTGCGCTGGCTCGGCGAGGCGGGCGTCGACTTTCTGGAAGTGTCGGGCGGCACCTACGAACGGATGGAGTTCCTGAAGGCCCATCCCGAGGACGAAATCCGCAACTCCACCCGCCTGCGCGAGGCGACGTTTCTGCAATACGCCCAGGCGATCAAGGCGGCCGCAGCCATGCCGATCAGGGTGACCGGCGGCTTTCGCACCCGCGCCGGGATGGAGGCTGCGCTTCAAGGCGGCCACACCGACATGATCGGGGTCGCGCGGCCGTTCTGCCTCATCCCCGACTTTCCGCGCCGCATGATGGCGGGCGAACTGGACGTGTTGCCCGTGCCGGAAGACCGGCTGGTCCTGGGCCGAGGCTCTTTCGGCCCGAACAGCGGGTCCGACAGCATGCGCGGCCTCAATGGCCTGGCGCAGGCCGGATGGTACTATCGCCAGATCGAACGCCTTGCCGCGGGCCTCGCCCCGGAACCGGCGCTGTCGCCGCGGCGGGCGTTGCTTTCGCATCTGGGAAACGATTTTGGCCGGGCCATGGCGCGGAGGTTTGGTTAGGCTCGGCAGGTCACGGCGCATCGGCCGACAATTGGAGGGCCGGAATTGACCAGCGTGAAGCAGGGGCGAACCGTGACTCTGCGCCAGGCGGCGCCAGATGACATCGCGCAAATCGCCTCGCTTCATGCCGAGAGCTGGCGATCCGCGTATGCCGCGATTCTCGATCCTGCCTTCCTCGACGGGCCGGTATATGCAGATCGGCTGGAATGCTGGACGGGCCGTTTGACGGATCCGCCTGACGACCAGCATGTTACGGTCGCCGAGGAGGCCGGGGCGTTGCTCGGGTTTGTCTGCGTGTTCGGCGATGCAAACTCTGAATGGGGCGCTTGTGTCGATAGTCTGCACGTAAGCCCATCCGCCAGGGGCCGGGGTATCGGCGCCAAGCTTCTCCGATCGGCGGCGTCATGGGTTTGCGAGATCTATGGGGATCGGGGCTTGCATCTTTGGGTTTACGAACAGAATACGCAGGCCCGCCAATTCTATGCGCGGTTGGGCGGGTCGGTGGTCGAAAGGAGCGTCAGTCTCACTCCGAGCTCAGGGCGCGCGTCCGTACTCCGGTTCTCTTGGGAGAGAGCGGCCGACCTCGCGGATTGAGGTCGTGAAGACGATGCCGCGCCTGCGCCTGTGGCGCCTTGCGGCGCCGCAGGCGCCCTATTCGCGCAGGATGACGCTTAACAAGGAACTGTGGACCTTCAGGTCCCCATTGTACTCAATGAAGCCGAGCTTCCTGAATTTGTTCATGAAGAAGCTGACCCTCGGCCTGGTCGTCCCGATCATCTCGGCAAGCGTCTCCTGATTGATTCTCGTGGTGATCGGCTCCGGCTTACCTTCCTTGCCAAAATTCGCCAGCAGCAGAAGAACGCGGGCCAGGCGCCGTTCGCTGGAATTGAACAGGTGGTCCACGAGGTCGGCCTCGACGCGGCTGTTGCGGGTCAAAAGATGCGTCATGAACGCCTCGGCAAAGTCGGGTTCGGCATGAAGGACGCGGATCATCTCTGCTTTGTCGATACGGGTGACGGACACCTCGGTCATAGCCACCGCCGCCGCCAGACGCAAAGGCTGAGAAATCAAGCAGCCTTCGCCGAAAAAGTCCCCGTCGCCGAACAGGCCGACGACCGCCTCCCGACCCTGCCCGGAGGTCACGGCGATTTTGACCTTGCCCCGCTGGATGTGGAAGACGGAATCGGCAACGTCGCCCTGCGAGAAAATGACCACTCCCGCCAGATACTCAGCCTTGGATCGGCCGCGGCCACGGGCAGCCATATACTTGGCGAGATCAAACGACGCGCCCTGGGGTTTCGGCGCCATAAAACCCACTCCCAATCTCAAAATCGAAGCAGAGAGAAAATACGCTCACCCGGGCGTTCGGGCAGCAGAAATCGGGGTCGCAGTCGGCCCTGGCGCCCGCGGCCCTTGCATTCCAACTTGGGAAAGACCTCGCCCGCAGGCCGCCAATCGGAGGGCCGAAGGAGTTGGTCGCGACCGCTAAATGTTGCGAACCGCCGACATCGCCAAACGGGAGGGTAAACGTTCGTAAACCCGCGCGAACTGGAAGGCGTGGCTCCAACCAAGCGGTCTTTCGGACCGTTCGGCCGGCAACAGCCCAAATTTCGCCCCGACGGTTCCTCGCGAGCGGGCTTAGCTATAAGACGATAATACGGGCTATTTGTGTACGCCGTCAGAGGTCTGATTTACCGCTTATGCGATGAGCGGGCGCCCGCTGGGTCTATTGCTGCCGGGCTACTTAGCCTTCAAGGGTACGACTGATGGATGGTTCGAAGTGCTTGTGGGCCTTGTGAACCTGCGAGATCATCTCGGGTCAGAAAATTTCGTACCACTCGACTCGGATGTTCTGAACGATCTCATCCATGAGACCTGATGTCGCGCTCCAAAATTCAAGCTGACCACCGACATCCGCATCCCTGTTGCCGCACTGGCCGCGCTCGCGATAAGCTGGCGCAGGTCCGCAAGCGAGGGGATTGTCATCCGCAAGCGTTCGAAAATCCTCGGAGCCTTCAGCATCAGCCTGGCGTCGCTGCTCGGCCTTGGCGGGGCGTCTCACGCGCAGGGGAGCCCGGTCACGGCGATCGACATCTTGCTTGAGCCGGACGCGACGATGGTTCAGCACGCCCAGGCCGACAACGCCCGCCTGCGCAAGGCCTATCCGACAGGCTTTGCCCTGGACCCGACGCACCAGCCGCATCTCACATTGATTCAGCAGTTCGTGCGCACAGCTGATCTTGAAAGGGTCGCCGTCGCGGCCAATCAGGTTCTGGCCTCAGAAAATGCGGCAAGCTGGAAGCTGAAGGCGTTCAGGTACTATTACATTCCCGTTCCCCCAAATGGCATCGCCGGCATTGTGGTCGAGCCGACGGAAGACCTGCTCCGCCTGCAAAGGCGACTCCTGGATGCGGTTGCGCCATTCACGGAGAAGACCGGGACCGCCGCCGCCTTCGTCAGCGCCGACGGCGGACGCGACATCCAGGACGGATTGATCGACTACGTCGCCAACTTTCGCACGATCGCAGCCGGCGAGAAATTCAATCCGCACGTCACAATCGGCGTCGCACCCGAAGTCTATCTCAAGGCGATGCTCGCCGAACCGTTCAAGGCGTTCACCTTCTCGCCAGTGGGCGCCTCGGTCTACCAGCTCGGCAGTTATGGCGCGGCTCGCAAGAAGCTCCAGGCGTTGTCCTTGACCCCTTGAGCAGGCGAACACGCTTCGAGCGGCTCCCTCCGGACGCCGGCGTTTCCGTTGCGCCTTGAGGCCACTGGTCTGGCGGATGAAACGCTCGCCCACCCATCAAGGAGCCGCCATGACGCCGCGAACCCCCGTTCCCCCCTTCACCCGCAAAACCGCGATGGAGAAGGTGCGCGCGGCGGAGGATGTCTGGAACGCGCGCGATCCGGCATGGGAGCCGAGCGCTTATGCCCAGGACATCCGCTGGCGAAGCCGCGACGCGTTCCTATCGGGTCGCGAGGCGATCGCCGCGTTTGTCGCCCGCAGGCGCGCGCAAGAGTTCGAGTATCGGCTGATCAAAGAGCTTTGGGCGTTCACCGGCGATCGGCTCGCGGTGCGCTTCGTCTCCGAATGGCGCGAAGCGGACGGGCAATGGCTGCGCTCTCACGGCAATGAGAACTGGCTGTTCGACGCCGACGGCTATCTGGTCGAGAGCCACGCCAGCGTCAACGACATTCGGATCAGCGAGTCCGAGCGGTTGTTCCGCTGGCCGCAGGGCCGCCGCCCCGACGACCATCCGGGGCTGACGGAGCTGGGGCTTTGAGGCTGTTTGCATTTGTCGTCATTCCCGCGCCGTCCTCTCGAACAAGCGATACGTAGAATCCCCTATAGGAAAAGATATCACTTTTTGAAACATAACGGCCATGCCTAGGGGAAGATATTAAACTGCGTGTCAGTCGCGGCTAAGCCACCTACTGGCTGATCACGCTGAAATGCGTGGAGTATTTAATGAGTGGCGAGGACCATTCTTTATTAGAACTGCGTCAGGATCTTCAAGAAACCGAAAGCGTCATCGAGATATTGGAACGAGCCAGCGAAGAGCTGACGGCGATCCTGCATTGGGACAACTCCATACGGTCGAACCCGTTGCGTGGGCGACAGCTAACGTCCATCAGCAAGCAGCTTGCCATCGCACGCGAAAGGAAGACGTCGATCGCGCGGCAGATTGAGCGGCTCAGCCCCGTCACTGAACGATCGGCGCCACGTAGGGCAGCGTCAGGCCTAGCGCGAACAGCATGATCAGCACAACCGGCGCGAGGATGATGAGCTGCAGGATCGAATAGCCGGCGAGATCGCGCGCCTTGACCCCCGTCAGCCCCAGCAGCGGCAGCATCCAGAAGGGGTTGATGAAGTTCGGCAGCGCCTCGGCGGCGTTGTAGACCAGAACCATCCAGCCGAGATTGACCTTCAATTGATTGGCGGCCTCGAGGACGTAGGGCGCCTCGACGATCCATTTGCCGCCGCCCGACGGCAGGAAGAGGCCGAGCACGGCCGAATAGACGCCGATCACGAACGGCAGGGTCTCATGGGTCGAGATCGACACGAAGAACCTCGCCAGCACGTCGGTCAGGCCTGACCCGACGAGGACGCCGAAAATGCCGGCGTAAAGCGGAAACTGCAGCAGCACGCCGCTGGTCATCGGAACCGCCTTGCCCGCCGCGCGCAGATAGGAGCGAGGCGTCCAATGCAGGAGCATTCCGGCGATGAGAAAGGCGAAGTTGTAGTTGTTGAGATCGACCGCCGCGAGCAGGCCCTTCTCCTGATAGAGATTGAAGAGATAGATCGCGCCGAGAACCACGATGACGAGGGTCAGGATCGGACTGAATTCCAGCCATTCCCCCGGCGTCTTCGGCTTTTCGACCAGGACCTCCTCTTCCTTGTAGGAAAGGCCGGCCATCTCGATCGTCTTGGCGCGATCGGCGTCGGGCGCCGAGGCGTAGGCGACCCACACCGAGAGCGTCATCAAGACGGCGATCATCACGACGTTCTGCCAGGTGAAGAGGGTCTCGGTCAGCGGTATGACGCCGCTGATCTTGTAGAGCGCGGGCGGGATCGACCCCTTGGTGCACATGAGAAGCGCCGCGGAGGACGAGAGTCCGAGCGCCCAGACGCTGCCGAGGCCCACATAGGCCGCCGTGCCGACGGCCCGGTAGTCCACGCCCTTGATCCGCTTGCTGACCTCCCGGCTCAGAATGCCGGCGAAGATCAGGCTGAAACCCCAGCTCAAGAGCGACGCGGCGATGGCGACGAACGCGACATAGGCGATGGCGCCTCTCGGGGTCTTCGGCACGCGCGCCAGCGCCACCACGAGGCGCTTGACCGGAGGCGCGACCGCCAGAATATAGCCGCCGATCACGACAAAGCTCATCTGCATCGTGAAAGGAATGAGGGTCCAGAAGGACTTGCCGAAATCCGTTCCGACCTGCATCGGGCTGCGCCCCATGAGCAGGGCGGCGATGCAAACGATGACCACCGCGATCGCGGCGAAGATGTACGCGTCAGGAAACCAGCGCTCGCTCCAGTCCGCCAGCGCCGCTCCGGCCCGGGCCAACGTTCCCACGCGTTCGGACCTCGCGCCCCCACTCTGCCCAGCCGTCATCACGGGGTTCCTTCACCGTCTCGCCGTCGAAGGGTCAAGCTGCGGTGGGTCCAGCGTTTTACCCGCGTCCGTAGCGGCGCTGAGAAAAAGCCGGGGTCCCGAGCCCGCTTCGCGACCTTTCGCAGGGGCTTTTCGTCCGCGACCGATTTTTGGTCAACGTGGCGGATCGCCTCGGGGGCGCGCCACTTGCGCTGTCCTCATGCCTCAAGAGCGATGGCGGCGTCGCGTCTCGAAGATGCTTTCCTCGATGCGGCTTCGGCCATGTCGGAGGGTCTCCGGCCCTGAAAGTCTGAATACAGCGGTGGAGTTCCTTGCGCCCCCGCCGCGGCCGGGAACAATCGCGGGAAGCGGAGGTTTTGGACGAGGGGGCAGGAGCGAGGGAGCCCTCCATGCCGAACATTCGAGACGCGCGCATTCTGATCATCGCAACCGACGGCTTCGAGCAGCTCGAGCTGACGGTTCCCCGCGACGAACTGCGCAAGGCCGGCGCCAGGGTGGACGTCGCCTCCCCAAGCGGGTCTTCAATCCGGGGCTGGAACAAGACGAACTGGGGCGAAAGCGCTCCGGCGAACCTGACGATCGCCAGCGTCAGCCCCGACGATTATCACGCGCTCGTGCTGCCGGGCGGCGCGATGAATCCGGACAAGCTCAGGGTTGACGCGGACGCCATGCGCGTCGTCAAGGCTTTCCTGGACAGCGGCAAGCTCGTTGCGGCGATCTGCCATGCGCCGTGGCTGCTGGTGCAGGCCGACGCGGTCCGCGGCCGAACGATGACCTCGTTCAAATCGATCCGCAAGGACGTGGAGAACGCCGGCGCGAACTGGGTCGATCAGGAAGTGGTGGTGGACGACGGCGTCCTGACCAGCCGCAACCCCGACGATCTCCCGGCTTTCGTCGCCAGGATCATCGAGGAGATCGAGGAGGACCGCCATCAGCGCCGCCGGCCGAGCGGCGAGCCGCGTCAGCGTGCGCCCGCGCGATCCTCGGCGGGATCCGCACGATCCTCGCGTCGATCCGCGGCCGGATGACCAGGCCGGCTCGCGCGGACGCCCGGAGGGAGCGCGTCTCGCGCTACCGGCGCCGGCGAGAATGCGACTTGAGGAGGGCGCCCTCCGTCAAGCCTTCGCGAGCTTCGATCGAGCCCTTTTGGACCCTCGCGGCGTGAGACGCCCAATCGCGTCATCCGTCGCGGACCTTCAACGTTCGCTGGCCGGCGCTCGGCTCGCCGCAAACGCAGCCTTCAGCGCCGCCGCCATGCTCTTGCACGTCATAGGGCTTCTGGAGAACCACCGCCCCTTGAAGCTTGCCTCCACGGCCGCTCGATGCGGACGGCGCCGCATATCCCGTCGCAAAAACGACGCGCAGATTCGGGCGACGCTCCGTGGCGGCCGCAGCGAAGTCTTCCCCCGACATGCCCGGCAGCGAGAGGTCCGTGACGATGACGTCGAAGACGCCTTTGTCGACGGCCTCGAGGGCTTTCGCGCCGTCCGCCGCCTCCTCGACCGAGTGACCGAGATCCGTAAGCATATCCGCGGTCGAGGCGCGGATCAGGGAATCGTCCTCGACCAGAAGAATCCGCAGCGGACGGGTTGGAGAACTTCGGCGGGTTTTCGGGCGCGCGAGGCTCCGCGGCGCGCGCCGGCGTTCGGGCGGCGCTGCGCTGCTGCTGGTTGCGCAGGACGTACTGGATTTTTCGCGCCAGGGCCTCGCGGCTGTACGGTTTGCTGAGCAGCTCGACCCCGTCGTCGAGGCGGCCGCCGTGAACGATGGCGTTCTCGGTATATCCCGAGGTGAACAGCACGGCGAGGTCGGGCAGCCGCTCCCGGGCCTTGCGCGCAAGCTCCGGGCTGCGCAAGGGGCCAGGCATCACCACGTCGGTAAACAGCACGTCGATCGGAACGCCGCTCTCGATGATCGCCCAGGCGCTCTCGGCGTCCTTCGCCTTCAGCACGCGATAGCCGAGCTCCGTCAAGAGATCGACGACCGTGCCGCGCACCTGCTCGTCGTCTTCGACGACCAGCACGGTCTCGCCGCCCCCAATCGCGGGGCCGGCCTCGATGTCCGGTTCGGCGTCCTCGACCCCTTTCGCGCGCGGCAGGTAGATTCGCAGGGTCGTGCCGTGTCCCGGCTCGCTGTAGATTTTGACATGGCCGCCGGACTGCTTGACGAAGCCGTAGACCATGCTGAGCCCGAGGCCGGTGCCGCGGCCCTCGGGCTTGGTGGTGAAGAACGGCTCGAACACGTGGTCGATGATCTCGGCCGGGATCCCAGCGCCGGTGTCGGTGACGGCGATGACCACGTATTGCCCGGCCGTCACGTCGGCGTGACGGACCGCATAGTCGTCATCGAGATAGGCGTTGCCCGCCTCGATGGTGAGCTTGCCGTGTCCCTCCATCGCGTCGCGCGCGTTGATCGCGAGGTTCAGGAGGGCGTTCTCGACCTGCACGGTGTCGACGTAGGTGTTCCATAAGCCCCCGGAAATCACCGTCTCGATTTCCACCCCGTCGCCGAGCGCGCGGCGCAGCATGTCGTCGGTGCTGCGGATCAGGCGCCCGAGATTGACCACCCTCGGGGCGAGCGGCTGCCGCCGTCCGAAGGCGAGCAGTTGCGAGGCGAGTTTCGAACCGCGCGAGATGGCGGCGATGGCCGTCTGAAGGCGCTGCTCGGCGCGCGCATTGCCCGCGACGTCGCGGCCGAGGAGCTGCAGGTTGCCGCCGATGATCTGAAGCACGTTGTTGAAGTCGTGCGCAACGCCGCCGGTGAGCTTGCCGACCGCCTCCATCTTCTGCGCCTGACGCAACTGCGCCTCGGCCGCAGCGCGTTCGGCGATCGCGGCGGCCACCCGCTGCTCCAGCGACTCATTGGCCTGTCGCAGGACCTGTTCGGCTTCCTTGCGGTCGGTGATGTCGATGACCGAGCCGATGTGTCCGAGAAATTCGCCGTCGTCCCCGAACCGGGGTCCTGCGGCGCTCAGAGCCCAGCGATAGCTGCCGTCGCTGCGCCGGAGCCGGTATTCGAGCCGCATCGGACTGCGCGCGGCGTTGGCCTCGTCATAGGCGCGGCGGGAGTCTTCCCGGTCGTCGGGATGCAGGGCGTCCCAGGCGCCGAAGCCGAGCGCCTCCTCCGGCGCCTGTCCGGTGAAATCGGTCCAAAGCCGGTTGAGGTAGGTAAGCGAGCCGGTCGGATCGGACATCCACATCATGACGGGCGCGTGCTCGGCCATGTTGCGGAAGCGCGCCTCGCTTTCGCGCAATTCGCGGGTGGTTTCCCGCCGAAGGCGCGCCATTTCCAGGTTCGCGTTCACCCGGGCGATCAATTCGCGCGCGGAGAAGGGCTTCGTCAGATAATCGTCCGCCTTGGCGTCGAGACCCTCCACCCGCGCGTCCTCGCCGGCGCGAGCCGACAGCACGATCACCGGAATGTCGCGTAAAGTCGCGTCCTCGCGCAGTTCGCGCAGCAGGCCGAAACCGTCGAGACCCGGCATCATGACGTCGGTCAGGACGAGGTCGGGCTTCTTCGCCCGGATCGCCGCGAGCGCCTGGAGACCGTCGGAAACGGCTTCGATGTCCCATCGCGGCTGGAGCAGCCGGCGGACATAGTTGCGCATGTCCGCATTGTCGTCGGCCACCACGATGCGCGCGCCCGCCGTCTTTCCCTGGACGGCCAAGTCGGGGGAGTCGTCGGCGCGATCGTCGGGCGCTTCGCCCTCAGCGTCGTCGTCCGAAGGAAGCCAGCGCAGCGCCTCCTCGACGAACGCTCCGGCGCGCAGCGACGTCGAGACCCGCGACCGCCCCTTGCCGATCTTGTCCGAGGGAAGATGGGCGGCGCCGAACGGAATGGAGATGGTGAACGCCGTGCCCTTGCCCACCTCGCTCTCGGCCTGCGTGGTTCCCCCGTGCAGCTTCACCAACTCCTGCACCAGGGCGAGGCCGATCCCGGAGCCTTCGAACGAGCGGCTCTTCTGGCCCTCGATCCGATGGAAGCGTTCGAAAAGCATCGGCAGCTCGGACTGCGGAATGCCGACGCCGGTGTCGCGAATGGTCAGTTGCGCGAACTCTCGGTCCGGCGAAGCCTTGAGGTCGACCGCGATCCCGCCCTCGAAGGTGAACTTGAAGGCGTTCGAGAGAAGATTGAGGACGATCTTCTCCCACATGTCGCGATCGACGTAGACCGGCTCGGGCAACATGGCGCATTCGATCCGCAGCGCGAGCCCGGCGCGTTCGGTCGCCGACTCGAAATTCGACGCCAGTTCCCCGGTCAGTTGCGCCAGGTCCATGGGCTCGAAGCTCATGTCGGTCCGGCCGGCTTCGATGCGGGAGAAATCGAGCAGGGAATTGACCAGCTTGAGAAGGCGGAGACTGTTGCGGTGGGCGGTCTCGAGCCGGTGGCGATGGACCGGCAGCACATGCGCCGGCGTGTCCTGGAGCATGTCCTCGATCGGTCCGAGCATCAGCGTCAGCGGCGTGCGGAATTCGTGGCTGATGTTGGAGAAGAAGGTCGTCTTGGCGCGGTCGAGCTCCGACAGCGCCTCGGCGCGCCGGCGCTCCTCCTCGTAAGCCTGCGCGTTGGCGATGGCCGCCGCG
This sequence comes from uncultured Alphaproteobacteria bacterium, assembly GCA_963783275.1. Classification (GTDB taxonomy): domain Bacteria; phylum Pseudomonadota; class Alphaproteobacteria; order Rhizobiales; family Beijerinckiaceae; genus Roseiarcus. Next base: position 109,115 of record CAWANA010000019.1, read on the forward strand.
ATCTGCCCGGCGGCGAGACTGAGGAAGCCCTTGTAGTTGTCGTCGAACAGGCGGAATCGGTTGAGGCCGACGACCAGAACCCCCGCGCGGCCGGTGTCTCCGGTCGGGCAGAATGGGAATCAAAGCGGCCCTCGTCGGAGGCTGGGGCCAGGGACCCGAGGGAATGTCCGTTTCCGCCAGCGCCTGCAGGTCCGTCACGGTCCGGATGCTCTGCGACTTCAAGACCTCGCCGATCGGCCAGGGCGAGGTTTGATCCCGGTCGATCGTCGTCGGGGCGAGGACATGGCCTCGCTTGATTCCGGCGGCGCCCGCGAGCTCCGCCGTGCAGGCGTCGCGCTCCGCGACATAGATCATCGCGAACGGAAGGTCGCGCGGATTTCTTTCGAGCGCGACCGCGCCGCGCACGCAGGCTTCCCGCCAGTCGCGCGCGTGACCCGCCTCCGCCGCGAGATCCTTGAGCAGCGCGAGCTGCCGCTCGCCGATCACGCGCTGGGTGTCGTCGCTGTTGGCGCAGAAGATCCCGCCGACCGTGCCGTCGTCGTTCGGGATCGGGCTGTAGGAGAAGGTGTAGTAGGTTTCTTCCGGATAGCCGTTGCGCTCCATGATCAGGAGCTGCGACTCGACGAAGGTGCCCTGATCGCCGCCGAGCGCCGTGTCCAGCATCGGTGAGATCTGCGGCCAGATCTCGCGCCACACCTCGCGGGTAGGCCGGCCCAGGGCCCAGGGGTGCTTGCCGCCGATGATGGACTTGTAGGGGTCGTTGTAGAAGTAGGTCAGGTCTTCGCCCCAGCCGATCCAGATCGGCTGGCGGGACGTCAGCATGATGCGGATCGCCATTTTCAGGCTTTGCGGCCACGACTCCGGCGGTCCGAGAGGGGTCGATTCCCACGGAAAGGCGCGCATGAGCGCGCCGAGCTCGCCGCCTCCAGACAGGAAACCGCGGATCAACTCCCGCGATGCGGCCCCACCGATCGTCGCAGACGCGCTCATCGACGTCCTCCTCGGTCACGGTAAAGTCAGGAACAGCGGCGGAAATCAGGCGCTTGCGCTCTCGAATGCCGAAAGATTACGAAACATTCGGGCGTCGGTCCAGGCGTGGGCGGAAGTCCGCCGTCTGAGGGGGCGAGGCGCGCGCCACGGCAATTCCAAGGTGTCGCGGAGAACTCTTAAACTCAATTCCAGCAAGCGGCGGCTGAGCGGAGTCCCCCGGAACGCCTCTCAAAAGCCTCACTCAATTCCTGCCTCTCAAAAGGCCAGAGCCCAGCGAGTTTGAGCGGTGCATAAAGTCGGACTTTCGCATAAGCGACAAATCGAAGCATTCTCAATGGTTTGAGATATGCAAAAAATACTTGCATAAGTGCGCCGATCTTTAGCTATGATTGCTCATGGCGATTTATGGATATGCTCGGGTCAGCACAGACGGGCAGGCGTTCGACGCCCAGGTTTCGGCGTTGACGGCAGCCGGAGCCGTGCGCGTGTTTCAGCGAGACTGCGAGCGGAGCCAAGGCCGACCGGCGCGAGTTGGCGAAGGCGTTGCGCGCCCTTCAAGCTGGCGACACGTTGCTTGTCACGCGCCTTGACCGGTTGGCGCGATCCACGCGCGATCTCTTGAACATTCTCGACACGATAGCGAAGACCGGAGCCGGATTCCGTTCGCTTGGCGACGCATGGGCGGACACCACGACGCCGCACGGACGTTTGACGCTAACCGTTCTCGGCGGGCTTGCCGAGTTCGAGCGCGAATTGCTCCGCGCCCGTACCGGCGAAGGCCGTGAGCGCGCCAAGGCGCGGGGCGTTCATATGGGGCGTCCGCCGAAGCTTACCGCCCACCAGAAGCGCGAGGCGCTGAAAGCCCTCGCCGAAGGCACGGCGACGCAAGCCGACCTGGCGCGCCGGTTCGATATCAGCCAGAGCACGATTTCACGGCTGGCGGAGAAGGCCGCGCCTCTGACCTTGCCTGCGGCCGCTCGACCGGCGCTCGACGCCGAGACGGAACACGCGGCGCGCGTCTTCATGCAGCGGCTTGAGGGCAAGTATCCGGTGATCGAGGGGCTTGTGTACGGCAGCCGCGCGCGCGGCGACCACAAGCCGGACAGCGACGCCGACCTTGCCGTGATCCTCAAAGGCGAGCGCGGCGACCGCTACGAAGTCTCCGGCGACATGGCGGGCATCGCGTTCGACGTGCATGCTTGAAACGGGCATTCTGGTTCAAGCCTTGCCGCTTTGGGAAGACGAGTTGGCGCGGCCCGAACAGTTCAGCAATCCCGGCCTTGATCGACGAACATCAAGCGCGAAGGGTTGCGGCTATGAGTAGCGCCGCCCTCAGCCGTCGCCGGTTACATGCGCAAGGCCGAGCGCGCTTTGGAGGAGGCGCGCCTCCTCTTGCGGGAGCGAAAAGACGGAGGGAGCCTGCAACCGCGCCTATTATGCGATGCATGACGCAGCGCATGCCGCTTTGCTCGCGACTGCCATTGAGACGCCGGACTCGATCTTCAAGACGCATCACAGTTTGATTGCCGAGTTCGGCAAGAAGCTCGTTCTCGGCGGCCAGATCGACGCGGGCTTTGGCCGCGCCTTCGCGGGTTGATTGCCCGGCTCAAGCCATAAATTATGCTGTGCGCAGGCGCAAAAATCGCCTAGCCAGAATCCGCAGCTCCGGCGCGTGGTCGTGAACCGCGAACTGAGGAACGGAGAACGGAGGCAAGAGGGGCAAAACCCGGGGCACGCAGCTGCATAAAGCAAAATGCTTCATTAGCGAGATTGAGTCGTATCAGGCGCTTACCCGAGCGCCAGCCTTCCAAAATTCTCGGTCCTGCGTTCCCGCCCGGACTTTTTGCCGCGAAGAGCTTTTCTGCGACGGCCGCCCGCGCCCCATGGATCGCAACGCCAAGGTGCGCGTGACGAATTCTCGGTGACGAAATTGACCACCGTCACCGCTTTCTTCTGTCCCTTGCGCCCGAGGATTTTCTCGTCACGGTCGGACCTTCGGCGAATCCGGGAGGCTCAGGAAAGGAGACTGACGGATCGACGCGGCTCTGGCGAGGAGATCGGCGCCCTTGTCGACAGCTTCGTGAGGCCGTTCGGTTCGCGAGCGCGATCGGGCGCGGGCTAAATCGTACCCACCTGCCGCGCTTGCAAAAAATTCGGTTGCGTTGTGTTGTAAATCCGCACACGACGAGCCCCTCAAGTCTGCTCCCGGAAGGGACGGTCTCGTCAACGGCCGCTTTCCGGAGCCTCCATGATCGACCTTTCGGTTGCCGAAACTTCCGCATCCGCCGATCCGCTGGCGCGCCGGATGCGCAAGAGCGTCGAGGTCATCCTGGCCGGGCTCGAGGAGCGCGATGCGCTATCAGCCGACGAGACCGAGGCCCTGCGCCGCGACCTGCGCGCGCTGCTGAAATCGCGAGCGCCTCGAGATCGGCCGGGAAGAGGCGGAGAAAGCCGACGAGATCATCGAATTCATGCTGCGACCCAGCATGGAGGAGTGCCTCAACCTCTGGTTCGGCAAATCGGCCGAGACCGATCAGGAGATCTGGCGGCAGTTCGGCGGGGACGTCGCGCTGGCGGCGCGTGGCCATTACGACCACTGGGCGCTGGACGCGGACTATCCGCATCTCCTCGTGGCGCTGGTCATCCTGCTCGATCAGTTCCCGCGCAACATGTATCGCGAGACGCCAGAGATGTACGCCTGCGACGCCCACTGCCGAACGCTGGTCAAGCGGGGACTTCGCCTCAGCGCGCGCGAGAATCTGCGGCCGAGCGAGCGCGTCTTCCTCTGTCTCGCCCTCACTCATTCCGAGGCGCTGGACGACCAGCTTCTGTGCATGTCCGAGTGGAGCCGGGCGATGGCGGATCTCGCCCCCGACGATCCGCTCAACGTTTTCCACGAAATCTTTCATCGACACCTCGCGGTGATCAAGCGCTTCAGCCGCTTCCCTCATCGCAACGCAATCCTCGGGCGGCCGAACACCCCGGCGGAAGAGGCGTTTCTCGATGACGGCTCCTTCCGTTTCGACCTGCCGCTCATTTGCAGGCCGGATGGCTCCTTCGCCTTCGCCGGCGCGGTCAAGAAGCGCACGGTGAAACTGCTCGACCACGAGTACGAGACGCTTCTGCCCGAGTCGGAAGCCGTCCCCGAGGGCGGCTTCGCCTTTACCTACGAGGGGACGGAATCGGTTTTCGCCAGGACCCGTGAGCAGTTGCAGAATCAGGGCTACATCCGGATCGGCGACGCCGTTCCCGATTTCGCCGCCGAGACCAGCATGGGCCCGATCCGTTTTCACGAGTTCATTGGCGACAGCTGGTGCGTGCTGTTCTCGCATCCTGCCGACTTCACGCCTGTCTGCACCACCGAGCTCGGGATGACGGCCAAGCTCACGGACGAGTGGGCGAAGCGCAACGTCAAGGTGATTGGGCTCAGCGTCGACAGCGCGGCCGACCACGAGCGCTGGATCGCGGACATCAACGAAACTCAGGAGACGCGCGTCAATTTTCCGATCATCGCTGACGCGGACCGGCGCGCATCAATGCTGTTCGGCATGCTGGACGCGACCACCTTCCGTCACGGGGAGAGCGCCGGCGAGACCATGACCGTGCGCAACGTCTTCATCATCTCGCCGGCGAAAAGGGTTGAACTGATCCTGTCGTACCCGGCCAGCATCGGACGCAGCTTCGACGAGATTCTCCGGGTGATCGACGCTCTTCAGCTTTCGGCGCAATATCGGGTCGCGACCCCTGTCGACTGGCGGCCGGGGGACGACACCGTCGTGCTTCCGTTCATCTCCGACGAGGAGGCGGAGACGCTGTTCGCCGACCAAGGCGGTTTCCGGAAGGTGCGCTCGTACTTGCGCTACGTGCGCGATCCCTCGCTCAGGCGGCTTTGAGGGCGCAGTTCCAGGGAATGGAGGGGCGGCGCCGCGCTCTGGAGAAGCGCGGCGCCGCCATCGTCCGGCGCGCCGGTGGGCCTAGCCCCTTGCCCGGCCCGTCCGCGTCGGACGCATTCGTCAGGCCGCCCCGGAAGCGGCGTTCGATACGACGATATATCCTCCTGTATATAGCGACCGCCTCCGCGCTTCTGTCAATGGAGATTCTCGACCTGGAAGCGCCGCCCTTCGGCGCCCGGAGCCGCGCGCCCTCGAGGCGCTTGCGGATATCCTCGGTGAGGAGCCGGCGTCGCCCGCCTTGCCCGCCTTCCTCTTCCGCGCCGGTTATCCCACCCGCGAGGCCTGCCTCACCCCGCGCCGTCGGCTGGAGGATGTAATCGCCGGCGCCAGCGCCCCGCCGAGGGCGCGCGGGCTGGCGTGGCGGTGGCTGAACCCGTCTGAGACGTGAGCGGGCCTGTAGGGCGCGCTCCATAGCCCGTCGTTAGACGGGCGTCCGAGCGGACGCCCTGCGGAGCGCGCCGGCGGGGTCATCGCCCCCGCCCTGCAAGGGGTTACCTCAGCGCCCGGTTGATCGCCGCGAGCGCCTTCGGCCCGGGGCAGAGCTGGGCTTCGGTCAGTTCGTTCAGCGGCCGCGCGGTCGTGCCGAGCGTGTCGTGCAACTCGTCGACGTCCTTGTCGAGATAAAGGAGGCCGGTCGGGATCTCGCCGGTCTCCTGGCAGCGCTGGAGCAGGGTCAGCGCCACGGCGCGGTCGGAGAAATCGTGCTCCGCGTCGAGCTTGCGCAGGTGGATGGTCGAGCCGTCGTGCATCGTCACCGCCTGGCGCCGCGCCCTCGGCGTAGTCGATCTCGATCGGCTCGCGCCCGGTGATGAAGTCGAGCGCGTTGACCGCGATGTTGTGCTCGCGCACGTAGTCGTAGCTCTTGGTCGAGCCCTCGTGGTTGTTGAACGTGACGCAGGGCGAGATCACGTCGATGAACGCCGCGCCGCGATGCTCGAACGCCGCCTTGATCAGCGGCACGAGCTGGCGCCTTGTCGCCGGAAAAGCTGCGCGCGACGAAGGTCGCGCCGAGCTGGATCGCGAGCGCCGCGAGATCGATCGGCTCGTCGGCGGCGTGCGCGCCCTTCTTGCTCTTCGAGCCGCGGTCGGCGGTCGCCGAGAACTGGCCCTTGGTCAGGCCGTACACGCCGTTGTTCTCGACGATGTAGACCATGTCGCACGCCGCGCCGCATGACGTGGCCGAACTGGCCGAGGCCGATCGAGGCGGTGTCGCCGTCGCCGGAGACGCCGAGATAGATGAGGTCGCGGTTGGCGAGATAGGCGCCGGTCAGCACCGAGGGCATGCGCCCGTGCACCGAGTTGAAGCCGTGGCTCTGGCCGAGCATGTAGGTCGGCGTCTTCGACGAGCAGCCGATGCCGCTGAGCTTGGCGATCCGATGCGGCGGCACGGCGAGTTCGAAACAGGCGTGCATGATCGCCGCGCTGATCGAATCGTGGCCGCAGCCGGCGCAGAGCGTCGACATCGAGCCTTCGTAGTCGCGCTGGGTGAAGCCGAGCGCATTGGCCGGGATCGAGGGGTGATGGAATTTCGGCTTGCCGAGATAAGGTCATGACGACGGCCTCGAGGGTTAGCGGCGCGGCTGGCGGCCTTGAGCCGCGCGACGATTGCGTCGGCGATGAAGCGCGCGGTGATCGGCGTTCCGCCGAAGTGCAGGATGGAGATCGAGCTTCGCCGGATCGAGCGCGAGATCGCTCGCCATCAGCGTGCGCATCTGCGCGTCGCGGTTCTGCTCGACGACGAACACGTGCTCGTGCGCGCGCGACGAACGTCGGCGACCTCGTGCGCCGAGCGGAAAGGCGCGAATGCGCAGCGCGTCGACGTGAAGGCCCTCGCTCGGCGAGGAGCGCGAGCGCCTCGTCCATCGCGGCGGCGGTCGAGCCGTAAGTAGATCGACGCCGAGCGGCGTCGGCTCCGCCGCGCGGCTTCAGCACCGGGCGCGGCAGCGAGCTTGCGCGCCGTCTCGAACTTGCGCAGCAAGCCGCTCCATGTTGTCGACGTAGGGCGCCGGGTCCTCGGTGTAGCGGGCGTAGCGGTCGCGGCTGGTGCCGCGGGTGAAATAGGCGCCGAGCGTCGGATGCGCGCCGGGCAGGGTGCGGTAGGGCACGCCGTCGCCGTCGACGTCGTTGTAGCGGCCGAACTCGGCGAGCTCCGCTTCGAGTTCGTCGGCGCTGAGCACCTTGCCGCGATCGTAAGTCGCGCTGCTCGTCCCAGTGGAACGGCGCGGCAGAGATGCGAATTCATGCCGATGTCGAGATCGAGCATGACGAACACCGGCGTCTGCAGCCGCTCGGCGAGATCGAACGCCAGCGCGCGGCGAATTCGAACGCCTCGTCCGGGGCCGTCGGGGATCAGCAGCGACATGCTTGGTGTCGCCGTGCGAGGCGAAGGCGCAGAGCAGCAGGTCGGACTGCTGCGTGCGGGTCGGCATGCCGGTCGAGGGGCCGCCGCGCTGCACGTCGAAGACGACCACCGGAACCTCGGCGAAATAGGCGAGGCCGAAGAACTCCTGCATCAGCGAAATGCCCGGGCCGGAGGTCGCGGTGAAGGCGCGCGCGCCGTTCCAGCCCGCGCCGACCACCATGCCGATCGCGGCGATCTCGTCCTCCGCCTGGACGATCGCGTAGTTCTTCTCGCCCGTCGCGGGATCGACCCGATAGCGGCGCGCAATTGCGCTCGAACGCCTCGGCGAGCGAGGTCGAGGGCGTGATCGGATACCAGGCGCAGACCGTCGCGCCGCCATAGACGCGCGCCGAGCGCGGCGGCGAAATTGCCTTCGACCAGGATGCGGTCGCCGACCGCGTCGCTGCGCTCGACGCGAATGCCGAGCGGGCAGGCGAAGCGCGCCTGGGCGTCCTCGTAGCCGAGCCGCAGCGCCGCGACGTTGGCCTCGATCAGCTTGTCCTTGCCCTTGAACCGCTCGGCGATGAGCGTCTCGATGACGGCGAGGTCGATGTCGAGCAGCGCGGCGAGCGCGCCGACATAGACGATGTTCTTGATAGAGCTGGCGCTGCCGCGGCTCGGAATATTGCGGCGCGCAGATTTCGGTCAGCGGCATGCCGAGGACGGCGATGTCGCCGCGCAGTCATCGTCAGGCGGCAGCGGCCGCGTCGAATTGTAGAAGAGATAGCCGCCGGGCTCGATCGCGGCGACGTCCTGGGCGAAGGTCTGCGGGTTCATCGCCACGAGCATGTCGGCGCCGCCGCGCGCGCCGAGCCAGCCCCGCTCGCTCACCCGCACCTCATACCAGGTCGGCAGGCCCTGGATGTTGGACGGGAAGATGTTGCGCGGCGCGATCGGCACGCCCATGCGCAGGATCGACCGCGCGAACAGGAGGTTGGCGCTCGCCGAGCCGGAGCCGTTGACGTTGGCGAAACGGATGACGAAATCGTTTTCGGCTTCGATTGGCATGATGCGCCCGCTTGCGCCATCTCGATGGTGAACTTCTGCATGTCCCACGCGCCGGTCGGACAGCGCTCGGCGCAAAGGCCGCAGTGCAGGCAAAGGTCCTCGTCCTTGACCATGACGCCGCCGGTCTTCACCGGCTCGGAGACATAGATCGCCTGGTCGAGGTTGAGCGCGGGCGCGTTCAGCGACCGGCGCAGCTCGTCCTCGGGCGCGTTCGGCGACGAAGGAGATGCAGTCGATCGGGCAGATGTCGACGCAGGCGTCGCATTCGATGCAGGCCGGCGCGGAGAAGACGGTCTCGACGTCGCAGTTGAGGCAGCGCCGCGCCTCGCGCGAGCGCCTGCTCGAGGTGAAGCCGAGCTCGACTTCGGTGCGCGATGTTCTTCAGCGCCGCGGCGCGTTCTCGACCTGCGGCACCATGAAGCGCCGGTCGAGCGTGATCGCGTTGTCGTAGGACCATTCGTGAATGCCCATCTTCTGGCTGACGAGGTTGGTCATCGGCGGCGGACGGTCGCTGCGGCTCTCGCCGCGGCAGAAGGCGTCGATCGAGATCGCCGCCTCGTGGCCGTGCGCGACCGCGGTGATGATGTTCTTCGGCCCGAAAGCCGCGTCGCCGCCGAAGAAGACGCTCGGGCAGGCTCGACTGGAAGGTGACGGGGTCGACCGCCGGCAGCCCGTCGCGGTCGAACTTCACGCCGAGGTCGCGTCTCGATCCAGGGAAAGGCGTTCTCCTGGCCGACCGCGATCAGCACGTCGTCGCAGGCGATCGTGACGTCGGGCTCGCCGGTCGGGACGAGAGCGCGGCGGCCCGCGCTCGTCCTTTTCGGCCGCGCACCTTCTCGAACGTCATGCCGGTCAGCCGGCCGGTTTCGTGCGAGAACGCCTTGGGCGTCGAGTAGTTGAGGATCGCGACGCCTTCGTGGATCGCGTCCTCCTTTTCCCACGGCGAGGCCTTCATCTCGGCGAAGCCGGAGCGCACGACGACCTTGACGTCGTCGCCGCCGAGCCGGAGCGCGGTGCGGCAGCAGTCCATCGCCGTGTTGCCGCCGCCGAGCACGATGACGCGCCGGCCGATCGTGTCGGGTGTGGCCGAACGAACACGCTCGCGAGCCATTCGATGCCGATATGAATGTTGCGCCGCGGCCTCGCTGCGGCCGGGAATGTCGAGGTCGCGCCCGCGCGGCGCGCCGCAGCCGACGAAGATCGGCGTCGTAGCCTTCGCGCCAGCAGCGCCTTCAGGCTGTCGATGCGCCGGGCGGCGACGAAGGTCCCGCCGGTCGAGAGCGCATAGCCGACCTCCTCGTCGATCACTTCGTCCGGCAGGCGGAATTTCGGGATCTGGCTGCGCATCATGCCGCCGGCCTGCGAGTCGGCGTCGAACACGACGACCTCGTAGCCGAGCGCGCGCGAGGTCGCGCGCGACGGTCAGCGAGGCCGGGCCGGCGCCGACGCAGGCGACGCGCTTGCCGTTGCGCTCGGCGGCGGCGCTTCGGCAGGAGGCCGGAGACGTCGCCCTTGTGGTCGGCGGCGACGCGCTTCAGCCGGCAGATCGCGACCGGCTCGTCCTCGACCCGGCCGCGCCGGCAGGCGGGCTCGCACGGCCGGTCGCAGGTGCGGCCGAGAATGCCGGGGAAGACGTTCGACTTCCAGTTGATCATGATAGGCGCCGGCATAGTCGCCCTCGGCGATGCGGCGGATGTATTCGGGCACCGGCGTATGCGCCGGGCAGGCCCACTGGCAGTCGACCACTTTGTGAAAGTAGTCCGGAATTCGTCATGTCGGTCGCCTGCACGACGGCAAGTCCTCCCCTGCGCCCCATCCCCCGGGCTGCTTCGCGCCACCATACGACGATTTTCGGACGGCGGGGCAAAAAACGGCTTCAACATAGGTTGAAGGAGCGGTCCGGGCTGGACCGCGCTGCGACCCTCGCGCCCCTTCCTTCTTCGCCTCCGTCGGATTAAATGCGCCCTGACATTCTCCCTCTTTCGCGCCGACCGGCGCTGGAGACTTTCATGGCCACGCCGCGTACGTTATATGACAAGATCTGGGACGACCATGTCATCGAGACGGCCGGCGATTCAGCCTCATCTATATCGACCGCCACCTCGTCCACGAGGTGACGAGCCCGCAGGCCTTCGAGGGCCTGCGGATGACCGGGCCGCAAGGTGCGCGCGCCGGAGAAGACGCTCGCCGTCGTCGACCACAACATCCAGACCACCGACCGCAGCGAGCGGCATCGACGATCCCGAGAGCCGCCAGCAGGTCGAGGAGCTGGCCAAGAACGCGCGCGAGTTCGGCATCGAATATTACGACGAGTTCGACCCGCGGCAGGGCGTCGTGCACATCATCGGGCCGGAGCAGGGCTTCACGCTGCCGGGCACGACGATCGTCTGCGGCGACAGCCACACCTCGACCCACGGCGCCTTCGGCGCGCTCGCCCACGGCATCGGCACCTCCGAGGTCGAGCATGTGCTCGCGACGCAGACGCTGATCCAGACCAAGGCCAAGAACATGCGCGTCAAGGTCGACGGCGCGCTGCGCCGGGCGTCACCGCCAAGGACATCATCCTCGCCATCATCGGCGAGATCGGCACGGCGGGCGGCACCGGCCATGTCATCGAATATTGCGGCTCGGCGATCGAGGCGCTCTCGATGGAAGGCCGCATGACGGTCTGCAACATGTCGATCGAAGGCGGCGCGCGCGCCGGCATGATCGCGCCCGACGAGAAGACCTTCGCCTATCTCAAGGACCGGCCGAAGTCGCCGAAGGGCGCGCTGTGGGATCAGGCGCGGCGCTACTGGGAGACGCTGCGCACCGACGAGGGCGCGCATTTCGACGCCGAGGTCAGGCTCGACGCCGCCGACCTGCCGCCGATCGTCACCTGGGGCACGAGCCCGCAGGACGTGGCGTCCGATCCTCGGCGTCGTGCCGCGAGTCGAGGACGGCCAGACCGAGCAGAAGCGCGCCTCGATCAAGCGCGCGCTCGACTATATGGGGCTCAAGGGCGGCGAGAAGATCGACGGACATCGCCATCGACCGCGTCTTCATCGGCTCCTGCACCAACGGCCGCATCGAGGATCTGCGCGCCGCCGCGAAGATCGCCGAGGGCCACAAGGTCAGCGAGCGCGTCAGCGCCATGGTCGTGCCGGGCTCGGGCCTGGTCAAGGCGCAGGCCGAGGCCGAGGGGCTGGACAAGATCTTCCTCGCCGCCGGCTTCGAATGGCGCGAGCCCGGCTGCTCGATGTGCCTGGCGATGAACCCGGACAAGCTCGCGCCGGGCGAGCGCTGCGCCTCGACCTCGAACCGCAACTTCGAGGGCCGCCAGGGCTACAAGGGCCGCACGCATCTCGTATCGCCCGCGATGGCGGCGGCCGCGGCGATCGCGGGGCGGTTCGTCGACGTGAGGACGTTCAAGTAACGGTCGTTGCGAGGAGCGAAGCGACGAAGCAATCCGCGCCCGCCGCTTCGCGTCACCTCTCCCTCAGCGCCTCGGATCCGATCTTGGCCAGGGGCGAGAGCAAGTAGTCGATGACACGGCGGGAGTCGGTCCGGATCTCGACGGTGACGGTCATGCCCGGGGTGAGCGGGATGGTCGCGTTATCGATTTTCATCGCGGTTTCGTCGAGCGACACGGTCACCGGGAAAGACGAAGCTTTCGGGCTGGCCGGGCGCGGTCGGGCGCTCTGGCGCCGACATTGGCCGTCGCGGTGGCGTTGGCGAGGGCGCGCTTGGCGTCTTGCTCGGCGATAGCCGCGGAGGCGATGTTGACAACCTTGCCGTGCAGCGCGCCAAAGCGCGTGAACGGGAAGGCGTCGATCTTGATCACCGCGTCCTGGCCGGGCTTGACGAAGCCGATATCGAGATTGGCCACGAGCGCCTCGACCTGCAGCTTGCCGCCGATCGGCGTGAGGACGACGAGCTGCTGCCCGGTGGTGACGACCTGGCCGACCGTGGTGACGGCCATCTGCTGGACGACGCCGTCGGTCGGCGCATAAAGCCGGGTGCGGGCCAGGCGCGCGTCCGCTTTGGCGAGCGCCTGACGCGCTTCGTCCGCCTTGCGCGCCGCGTCAGCGAGCTTGTTCTCGTTGTCGGCGATGAACTGGGAGACCGTCTTGGCCTTTTCGCTAGCGCACCGATCGGATCGCCGCGTCGGTTTCAATCAGCTGGCCCTGGTCGGACGCGAGCGCCGATTCGATCCTTTTCCAGCTCTTCCTTGGCGTTATAGAGATCGATCTTGGTGCCAACGTTGAGGTCGATCGCCTGCTGCCTGGTCGAGACGCGCTGGTTTAGGGTCTCCATCAGCTTGTTCTGAAAAGCGATGCTCATGTTGAGACGCTTTTGGGTCGCCAGCTTTTCCGCCATCTGCCTGTCGAGCGCCTTGAGCGCGTCGGAAAGCTGGGCGAGATCCGCGCGCAACACCGCTTCTTCCCGCAACCGGAACTGTTCCGGCAAAGCGCCGTCCCACGCGATCTTCAGTTCGGCCTGGCCGGCGAGGCTTTCGACCGAGCCGGAGTCCGCCGCCGCGGCGGCGGCGTCATCCGCTGCGCGCGTCGAGCCGGTCTCGCGAGCGCGTCTGAACCTCGATCTCAGCCGGCTCGACGGCGTTGATGGCGTAACGGCGCCGCGCGATCTCGGCCAGACTCGCGTTGAGCGTATTCCGGGCGCTCAACGCGTCGGCGTCGGCCTCCGCCGGGTCGAGCTCCAAGAGCAGGTCTCCCGCCTTGACGACTTGGCCTTTCTCGACATGGATCGCAGCGATCTTGCCCGGATCAAGCGGCTCGATCACCTTGGCGTAGCCAACAGTCTCGATCTTGCCCGGCGCCGTGGCATGGACGTCCAGCCGGCCGAAATACGACCAGACCAGCGCCGCCAGCGCGAAGGCGCTAATCGTCGCCATCAGCGCGATCGGCAGCGGCGGGGGCGGCGTTTCCAGGATTTCGAGCGCGGCCGGCAGGAATTCCCGGTCGCGCCCCGTGATCGCGCGGCGGCCGCGGAGGCGGGGCTGAGGCGGCGGCGCTGCCGGCGGCGCGGCGCGTTCGTTCATGCGGCGCCCTCGCCTGGTCGGATTGCAGCGCCCAGAGCCGCGCGTAGAGCCCGTCCTCGCGGCGCAGAAGCTCGTCATGCCCGCCGACCTCGACGATCTCACCCCTTCGCATTCCCACGATCCGGGAGCAGGGGCGAACCGCCGCCAGGCGATGAGCGATGATGATGACGGTGCGTCCGCGCACGATCGCGCGCATGTTATCCTGAATGATCCGTTCGCTCTCGTAGTCGAGCGCCGAGGTCGCTTCATCGAGGATCAGAACGCGGGGATTGGTCACCAGCGCCCTGGCGATGGCGATGCGCTGGCGCTGGCCGCCGGAGAGATTGGCGCCGCGCTCCTCGATCATCGTGTCGTAGCCTTGCGGCAACTGGGCGATGAATTCGTCCGCGCCCGCGAGGCGCGCCGCCTGCATCACCATCACGCGCGGCATGGCGGGATCGCCAAGCGCGATGTTCTCGTGGATGGTGCGGTTGAACAGAAGGTTCTCTTGCAGGACGACGCCAATCTGCCGGCGCAGCCAGCCGGGATCGAGCTGGGCGACGTCGACGCCGTCGAGCATCACCTGCCCGGATTGCGGACTGTAGAGCCGCTGGATCGAGCTTGGTCAGCGTGGACTTGCCCGATCCCGACGGGCCGACGATGCCAATCACCTCGCCCGGCTCGATCGACAGCGAGACGTTGCGCAAGGCGTCCGGCGCCTCGGGCCGGTAACGCATCGTCACGTTGCGGAACTCGATCGCGCCGCGCGGCGGCGGCAAGGTCAGAAGGTTCTGCGGCGCCGGCTCCGGCGGCGCATTGAGGATGTCGCCGAGGCGCGCGACCGACACCTGCACCTGCTGGAAATCCTGCCACAATTGCGACAGCCGCAGGATCGGCTGCACCACCTGGCTCGCGATCATGTTGAAGGCGATGAGTTCGCCGACCGTCATCGTCCCTTCGATCACCGATTGCGCGCCGATAAACAGGATCAGCGCGGTCGTGACCTTGCTCACATACTGGATGAGGTTCTGCCCGAGCGCGCCCGAAATGCCGGCGTCGAAGGAGGTGCGGACATAAGCCGCCAGCCGCTCCTCCCATTGCGCCTGCATCATCGGCTCGACGCTCGCAGCCTTCAGGGTCTGCGCGCCGACGATCGATTCGACCAGGAACTGCTGCGAGCGGGCGCCGCGGTTGAACTTCTCGTTGATCTGTTCGCGCAGCACAGGCCGGATGAGAGCGGCGATGACGACGTAGACCGGAATCGAAGCCAGGACGACGAGCGTGAGCTTCACCGAATAGATGAACATCACGACGAAGAAGATCAGCGTGAAGACAAGATCGAGCAGCGAGGTCAGGCCCTGCCCGGTGAGGAAGCTGCGGATCGTCTCGAGCTCGCGCATGCGCGCCACCGTCTGCCCGGCGGCGCGGGTCTCGAAATAGGCGAGCGGCAGGCGGAAGAGATGATGGAACAGGCGCCGGCCGAGCTCGACGTCCATCCGGTTGGTGGTGTGGCTCAGCGTATAGGTGCGCAGAAACTGCAGGATCGTCTCGAACAGGCCGAGCGTCGACCATGCCGACACCAGCACGACAGCGTCGAAATGCCTTTGTGGACCAGCACCTTGTCGACGACGAGCTGGAAGAAGATCGGCGTCGCCAGCGCGAACAACTGCACGAACAGCGACGCGACCAGCACATGGGCAAGCGGGCGCCGGTAGCGCAAGATCGAGGGCCAGAACCAGCGGAACCCGAACGTGTTGGGATCGATGCCCGCGCCGCCGAGCCGGCGCGTGATCAGACCAGACCGCCCCCGACAGGCCTCGAATGCTCCTCCACCGACAATTCCTGGGCGGACCGGGTCGAGGGGTCGACGAGCCGGACCTGCCGTTTCCCGAAGCGACCCCCAGGACCGCGAACGCCGCCCTCCTTCAGCTCGAGGATCGCCGGATAGGGGACGTTCTGCAGCCGCTCGGGCGTCGGAGGCGCGCACGATGCGCGATTTCAACTGGAGGAGATTGGCGGCGCGAACCAGATCCTGAGCGCCCGACGACCGGCCGGTCAAGCGCCAGCTCGATGGCGCAACTGCAAGGGGTCGGCCGCAATCCGGTAATAGGCAGCGATCAGGGAAAGGGCGGCGAGCCCGCTGTCCACGAGCTCCGCCCGCTCATCGGTCTCGCCAGGTAGCGTCTCATTAGAGGGAGCGCTCCGTGTCTGGACTGCCGACCGAAATGGATCAGCGCGGATCGCCCTGGCGAGGCGGCGCCTTCGGATCGCAGGCCGCCGGGGAACGCCTCCCGGGCAACCCGCGCCCCGCAACGCATTGAAGTAGCCGCGCGGCCGGAATTCGGTTTGCCGAAGCCGGGGATGCGCCGGATGGCGTCCTTGACCTGTTCGGCGGTGATCAGCCGGGTGCACTCGAACTGGCGGGGCGTGCCTTGTGGCGCGGGCACCAGAGGAAGTCCTTGTGGTCGAAGCGCACGCCGGACGTCGTTCCAGCAGCTGTTGCAGGCATGGTAGTTGATCACCCGGTACTGGGTGGCGAATTCGTTGGTGGGATGGGTGAAGCCGCTGATCATCACCACCGGCGGCCGGCCGCCCAGGCGAGCCAGGCCAGGCCGCTGGACAGGCCGACGAAGAACTCCGCGTGCTGCAGCCAGCGCGCGCGCTCCTGCAGCGGGCGGTCGCCGGTTTCGTCCTCGCACGCCGTGCGGCAGGTGGTTCCAGATCAGGCCGTGGCCGTGGACCGGGTGCGGTCGATGCAGACCACCCGATAGCCGGCGTCCTTGAGGAACGGACGATCTCGCGCCAGCCGGCGGGATTGTTCCAGTATTTCGCCTGGGTCGTGCTCTGGACCGCGATGCAGACATAGGGCTCGGCGATCGGGCGGCTGTCTGCGTCGGGAGCACGATCGCGGCGGCTCCTCGCGCCGGATCGACGCCCAGAATGTAGGCGGCGGTGCGGTGCAGCCCGACCAGGCGGAAATCGCAGGGCTGGTGGATGCGCTCCTCGTCGTTGAAGAACAGGCCGATGTTGTAGGTGGCGTAGTAGCGCTTCGGCGTCCACGCTCGTGGGCGAGGAACGGGATCTCGGGATAGGCGTCGCGGAACAGCGGGATGAGCGGCTCGGCCATGGCGCAGGTGAGCCGGCAGCCGTGCGCGCGCTGGAACTTCGCGGCGTAGGGGAACCAGCCGACGGGTGTCGCCGAGCGTGCCGACCGGGAACTGGACCAGCACCTCCCGGCCGCGCGTCGTAGTCGTGCGAAGCACCACGCGTCGCCGGCCACACCTCGATGCGCACGCGGATGATAGTAGTGCTTGGCGCTGTTGACCCAGCCCACTGGAAGGTCGTCTCAAACAGGATGTTGCCGGTGTCGAGGTCGGACAGGCGGATGCGCCACGGCCCGCCCTTTTCCGGCAGCGCACGCGGGAGCCGAAATTGAAGTCGAAGCGCACGCCCTCGGGCCCGGCCTGGGTCGGCTGCTCGGCCGGCGGCGGAAATGCTGCTTGGGCGGCGGTTCGGCAGCCGAGGTGGCGGGCCCGCTTCGGGGTCGCCCCCGCCGGCGAACCGGCGGGGGCGACCAACGACACGTGCTTTTCCCGGGGCGGGACCCCGGCGCTGGCCTTCCGCCGGCCGGGGTGCCAGGTTCATGGGCGTCATCTCAGACGAACTTCACATAGGTGCCGCCATGCCCATCGTTGGACAGTGCGAAGTGCTCGAGGAGTAGTGCCCGGTAAGCGTCAGGTTCGCGTCTCGGGAACTTCCCGTCATGGACCACCAGGGTGCCGCTGAGCATGTCGCGGCCTCGGTGAATTTGACCGTCTCGCCTGAGTTATAGGTGTAGCCGCCGAGGTCGAACCGTCTCTGGTGGTGAAGCCGCGGATCGGGCGTGGAAGCGGGAGTTATAGAGCGCCAGATTGCCCCGGGCGGAACTGCACTATCTGCCCGGCCGCCACACCGCCGGAGATCCCGCCATGCCGCTGCGATCGTCAGGCCGGCCGAGACCGCGCCGCCCGAAGAGACCGTCAGGACGCCGAGCGCCACCTTGGCCCCACTGACCACGCCGCCGGCCGATACGATTTCGGCGCCGCCGGCGTAGATGGACGACGCGCTGTCGGCTCCGCCGGACGAGACGTAGACGACGCCGCCGCTGCGGACCAAGTCGCCGTAGGCCTTGCCGCCGGAGGCGATGGTCTCGACGCCGTAGTCCTGGGTGTAGTCCGCGACGCCGCCAGAGTAGACCGACTGGAAGCCGCCGTGCAGAACGGTCGTGTCGTAGGCGAGGCCGCCGACGACGATCGACTGCGCGCCGCCGGCTTCGACGGTGGCGTAGTACGCGACGGCGGTGCTCTCGTAGACGATCTCGTTGCCGTAGATCAGGCTGTAGTAGTCGTAGCCGCCGGGGAAGACGCCTTCGATTCCGCCCTTGGCGACCGTCGTGTGGGAGGTGACGCCGTCGTCGTCGAGGGCGCCGCCCGACGCGACGGTGTCGTAGCTCGCGACGCCGCCCTCGCGGACCCACTCCTGCCCCGCGACGTACGACGTCGCGCTGTCGACGCCGCCGGACGAGACGTACTGGGCCCCGCCGAGGTAGACATCGGTTCCGTAGGCGTGTCCGCCGGCTCTGAACGGTCTCGACGCCGCCGCTCTCAACGTACGTGTAGTCGGCCGTGCCGTAGACGTTCTGGGAGCCGTAGTCGGTGTTCGCGTAAGCGAGGCCGCCTTTCTCGACGTACTGCGCGCCGGAGCGCTCGATGGCGTCGTAATAGGCGGCGCCGTAGACGTACTGGGACTCCGCCGCTCTCGATATAGCTGGCGAAGTCGACGCCGCCCACCTCTGTAAACGCTGTGCCGTAGATGTAGTCCCCATAGGCCGATCCGTAGTTGTACTGGTATATGCGCCATGGTACACGTAGGCGTATCTGCTTTTCCGCCAGCAAAGACTTCCTGGAATCCCGCCTGCGTAACAAGTGGCTCGTAGGCGAGGCCGCCGCTATACACGTACTGGCCGCCGCCGCTCTCGACGGAGGCGTAATAGGCCGTGCCGGACCCAAAGACGTCCTGGTAGACGCGGCCCTCAACGTTGGTGTAGTCGGCCGTGCCGTAAACGTACTGGCCTCCGTAGTTGGTCGTTTCGTAGGCGAGGCCGCCGTTATAGTCATATCGATAGCCGTAGCGATCGATGGTGTCGTAATAGGCTTGCTCCAGACGTACTGCACGCCGCCGCTTTCGATAGTGCTGGCCGAGTTGACCCCGCCATATTCCGTGTACGCCGTGCCGTATATGTAATCGCCATAGGCCGATCCGTAGTTGTACTGGTAGGCGCCGGCGTACACATAGGCGTAGTCAGTCTTGCCGCCTGCAAAGATTTCCTGGAAGCTGCCCGCGTAGACGAACGGTTCGTAGGCCAGGCCGCCGCTGTACACGTACTGGCCGCCGCCGCTCTCGACATAGGCGTAATAGGCCGCGCCCCCGCTGTAGACGCCCTGGGTACCCGCCGCTCTCGACATAGGTGTAGTCGGCCGTTCCGTAGACGCCCTGGTACCCGTAGTCGTACGTTCCGAAAGGCGAGGCCGCCGTTCTCGACGTACTGAGAGCCATAGCGCGCGATGCTGTCGTAATAGGCGTCGCCGTAGACGTACTGGACCCCCCCGCTCTCGATGGTGCTGGACGAGTTGACTCCCAAGTACTCCGTGTACGCTACGCCGTAGATGTAATCGTCATAAACCGATCCGTAATTGTATTGGTACCCGCCGGCGAAGACGTACCCGTATTCCGACTTGCCGCCGGAAAGAATGTCCTCGAAACCGCCTGCGTAGACATAGGGATAGGACGCAAGGCCTCCGCTGTAGACGTACTCGCCCGCGCCGCTCTCGACATAGGTGAAGTCGGCCGTGCCGTAGACGTCCTGGTACCCGTAGTCCGTCGTGCCGTAAGCCAATCCGCCGCTCTCGACGTACTGGAGGCCGTAGCGCTCGATGGTGTCGGAATAGGCGTCGCCGTAGACGTACTGGACGCCGCCGCTCTCGATGTAGCTCGCCGAGTTGACGCCGCTGTACTCGGTATACGCCGTGCCGTAGATGTAATCGTAGTAGGCCGATCCATAGTTGTATTGGTACGCTCCCGCGTAGACGTACGTATATTCCGCCTTGCCGCCAGCGAACGGTTCCTGGTAACCACCAGAGTAGACGTAGGTGGCGTAAGCGAGGCCGCCGCTATAGACGTACTGTCCCCCGTAGTCGTACGTTCCGTAGACGTAGCCGCCGCTTTCGACGTACTGATAGCCATAGCGCTCGATGGTGTTGAAATAGGCGTCGCCGTAGACGTACTGGAGCTCCGCCGCCTCGATGTAGGCTTTCCGTGTCGATCCCGCTGGCCTCGGTATACGCCGTTCCGTAGATGTAGTCGACGTAGCTAACCGATCCGATAGTTGTACTGGGTGGCCCCGGCGTAGATATAGCCGTACTCGGTCTTCCCTCCGGAATAAACGGTTCGGTAGCCGCCAGAGTAGACGAACGGCTCGTAGGCGAGGCCGCCGGCTCTCGACGACCTTGACCTTGCGCCGCTCTCCACATAAGGTGGAGTTGGTGGTGCCGTAGACGTACTGGTCCCAGTAGTCCGTCGTGCCGTCGGCGGTTCCTTGCTGCTCTCGACGTATTGGACGCCATAGCGCTCGATGGTGTCGTAATAAGCGTCGCCGTAGACGTACTGGACCCCGCCGCTCTCGATGTAGCCGGACGAGTTCATGCCGCTGTACTCCGGCACCAAGCTGTTCCATATACGTAGGGGTAGTAGAAGGACTTCGGGTTATACTGAGTCGCCCCGCTGTAAATATACGAATAATCCGTTGATCCTCCGGAATACACCTCCTCATAGCCGCCCGAGAAGACGAACGGTTCGGAGGCGTAGCCAGCGCTGTAGACGGAACCCTGGACGCTCACCCGGGAGTAAACGTATGTGTACTCGTCTTCGCCTCCGGACCCGAGCGCTTCGACTTCGTAGTCGTATGTGTCGATCGCGAGGCCGCCATCGTAAACATACCGTTCGCCCCCGTGATAAATGTCAGTGTAATAATCGACATATGGGGTGTATACGTAGTTCGTCTCCCCACTGTAGACGGTGGTGTCATAAATGTTCGTCATCTTGGTTCTCCCTGACGCAGATCAAGTTTCTCCCGGAATGGCGGCCCCGCGAGCGGGCGTCCGGAAGCCTATTTCGTTCAAACTGTAAACTTACGCAGAATAGCGGACGGCCTTCATAGCCTGACCGATCGTAATCAACGCTGACTGACAATACGTCCCATCTTGTGAGTTCAGTAAGCCACAGCTATCCTGCGTTTGCGTCCCCCTCCTGATCATGGTGCAAGACAGCCAAAAATGGGGCCGCAGATCGCGGAGTGTGATCAACGTCACGGCGGGGTTGCAACGAGGCGGATACCAGAACGAACGTTCTCTAGTGAGGCAGTTTCGAATGCGGGCGGTCGAGCATCTCAAGGCGTTGTGCTGTCTGGGGCTGCCTCCGGAGAGCGCGACGATCGCGCTCACGCCGCTCCTGCATGAGATCGTTCCCCATGACGGGATGCGGTTCGGCGTCCTCGCGCACGTCGCCAGGCCGCCGGGCGGCGTTCCGGACCGTTCCGATTCCGTCGCGCCCTATCGTCAGGGGCCTTCGTTTGGCCCGCTTCCGGCTTTGATCGCGGAACGGAAACCAGCCGGGATTTTCTTGAATTTGCCCGCCCGGGATCGGAATGCGTTGGACAAGGATTCTTTGCATTTCCGGCTGGGTCTCGACGCGACGATCGGCGAAGGCGGGACAAGCTACGCGATTCTCGAACTCAGCCGTCCGCGCGCCGCCCTGCTCCTTTATGACCGAGGAAATCAAGCGTTCTCCATCCGGCTTCGGCCGTGGCTCGTCCGGGCGTTGCGGCCGCGCTCCCAGGCGTGCGCGAACGAGCCGTTCGAGCAGCGGTTCGGCGTCGTCGGGATGCCGGTTTTGAGCGCGCAGGCGATCCTGACGGCTAGCGGCGACGTCGTCCATCAGTCGGGGGCCGCCGAGCATTTGTTCTCGACCCTCGAGGGGAGGGGCCGGCGAAGCGCGCCGCCGCCGTTGGCGATCACCAAACTGGATTTCCTTTGAGCGCCTCGTCAGCCTCGGCGATCCTTGCGAGACCCTTCGGGCGCAAATTCCCACGCCTTACGGCGTCCACAGGCTCAACGCGCAGCGGCTGTTTGCGGCAGGCTCGAATCCGGGGAACGCGGCGAAGGATACGGGCGGCTGCCTCGTCGCTCTGTCGATCGACTTGCACGAGCATCCGATCGCCCACGCCGCGCGCATCCTCCGTCTCAGCGGCGCGACTTCGGCGCAGGTCGAAGTGGGCGTCAAGCTCGCAGTGGGCAAATCGAAACCGCAGATCGCCGACGAACTCCTCAAGAAGGAGGCGAGCATCGTCGACCTCACCAAGAAGCTGTACGCCACGCTCGGCGTTCACAATTCCGCGGAGCTCTGCGCGAAGATCTGGCTGAGCGCGATGCACGAGCGCTCGTCGAGGACGACGGCGATGGCCGATGAGATTTGCGCCGCCGCCGCAGTCGGGCGAGCGTCACGCAATCCATGGGTTGACGCATCAGCGGCCCTTGCTCTCGCGGAGTCCGCCCCGGTATGAGAAATCCGCTGACGGGGTTCTTCGCGGGCGAGGCGCCAAGCCGAATTATCCGGATTCGTCCTGATCCCGGACAGGCCAAGGCGCGAACGTCCCAGCCCGCTGGATGATCCTTCGACAAGCTCAGCTGGATCATCCTTCGACAAGCTCAGAATGAGGCCGCTGTAGGTCCCTTGCCACACCCCGGGTTTTACTGGGCCGCCGCCCGCTGCGTCGGCGGCTTTCCGAGCGCCAGTTCCAGCCGCCCCAGTTCGGCGTCGTTGCCGCAGGACGTCAGATGATCGCGAAAATGGTCCTGGGTCGCTTTCGACAGCATCCAGCCGAGCGGGGGCTGGACCGGCGCGGGCGCTCCCGGCGCGCCGCCCTCGCACATCGCCAGATGAGCGAAATACGGACTGTCGGGCTTCACCTCGACCGGCTCCGCATCGGCGACGCTGGCGTTCTTGGAGCTTCTGCTCGAGGGTGGCGGCGGTTCGCGTTTGCGGCGACAGCATCCCCCTGACCGACCCCGTCACGAGCTTCTGGGCGTCCGGAAACTCGGTGCAGACCTCGACCGCAAGCTCCGCCGCGGCGCGGTTTCCATGCGCCTCGCGGACGTTCTCCAGCCCCTGGAACGGCGCGAGGAACTCGTTGAGCAAGGCGTTCTCGACTTCCTCCGGGTCAAGCGAGAAGTAGTTCGGGCGGCCGAGGATGTTTCTCGGAATGTCCGGGAGATCCTGTCCGTTCCCCGCTCCGCTACGCTCAGCAGGCATTTCCCGCCGTTCCGGGCCTCCTTGATGCGCACCAGCGTGCGAGTCTCTCGAGCCCCGGATCGCTGCTGATCATGAGCATGACGAGTTTCACCCCCGGAAGTTCGTCCTTGAGCGCAACCCGCGCGCTGCGCGCGATCTCGAGCGCTGAAAGGCGCCGGAATTCTCGAAATAGCCGCCGTCGATGACGGAGCCCTTCCCGTTTCCGAGGTCGCCCGCCGGAGAAACATAGGTGAACCGCGCGCTGTTGTGCGCCGCCGCGCTCGCCCGGACGTCCGCTCCCAATTCATGAAGTGCGTCCAGGCTGTCGATGAAGACGTCGCGTTCGATCATGACGTGCCCCGCGATGATCCGCCTTCGGGTCTCCTCATGTGTGGCGTTGAGCAGGAGGATCGGCCGCCAGCGCGCCCGCGGTCGGTCCCGATGATTCCCCTGGTGAAAAGAAGCTAAGGAACGGCCGCGCAAGCAACCCCCGCTGGCCTGTGCTAAGCTCTGTTCGAGCGCCACGCCGCGATCGCCCTGCCCGAAGTCCGGCAGGATGTTGGACGGCGCGTCGACAAAGATCAGGTCGCGAGCGCGGGCGCCAGAAAGTCCTCCTCGAGAAAATCGGTGGCGAGCGGGCGGCGGGACGACCGGCTTCCCTGCCGCGCAGCGGCTTTCCGCGAGCTTCGTCAGCGCCGCCTCAAACGCCGAGGCGCCGACGCTGCCGCCGGAGACGCCGCTGATCGCGAAAAGATAAGGCGACAGGCCGCCCTGATCCCTGAGATCCTTCTTCTAGTTTCTGAAGAACCGTCGCGGTCCCAGAAAGTCGGCGCGAATGCCGCCGCCGGCAGTCGCCACGATCAGCATGGGAATGGGTTCGCCGGAGGGAGCCCCTGGTAGGCGGTCTGCGCCTGCTCATACCAAGCCTCGGCTGCCTCCTCTGGGAGAGTCATCCGGTTTTCAGGCGATGCGGCGAAAGAAAAGCCCGGAGCCTTGCTCGACACGCAGTCCCCGCCTTCACACAGCCGTACCCGATGGAATGGCCGCAACGCGGCGTTGGCGAGGCGCAAGCGCCAAGATGAACGCAATCCCGTACCGGCCTATCACCACGCGCTTGTTGGCTCCGTGGACCGAACAGCCCTGCTTCTCAACGGCGAAGTCCACCGCGAACTCGAAGAAATCGACGGGCGGCGAGCAAGGCGCCGAAGCCGAAATAGGCCACGACCATCGAACCGAAAAACCGGCCGACGTGCGTCGGGCTCACCCACACCGCTGCGGCGACGATGACGGCGACGGGCGAAGAGGCCGACGGTGAAGCGCGCAATCTCCCTCCGCTCCCGCTCCTGATCTTCCCCTTTGCGCGATCAGCAGCAGTTGCACTGGCGCCGATCGGCTTTCGGCGTCCCCCCTCGCAGCCAGCTGATCAAGCACAAGAAACACGATGGCCGAGACACTGATCGCGATGGTTGCCACGACAAACCCGTGGGGAATGGTGCGGCGGAAGCCAAAGGCGATGATTACGAGAGCGCCGAGGAGCAGGGTTTCACCTGCCAGTGCGACTCCGCTGCGTCCAGCGCGCGAGCAGGCGCCCGTTCGTGCTTCAGCTGATCTTTTCGAGAGCGACAGATAATCGAACGTCCAGACGATCGCGATCGCAAGAATGATGGCGAGCGGCGCCGTCCAGGCAAGCCACCGCGAAATGCCCTCTGGGCAATCCCACGCCGTCTCGGGGGGAGCGCCCACGCTGCCAGAGAAAGATTGATCGCGGCGAAGAAATGGGCGCACACGCCGAGCAGGCGCGGCGGCCAGTAAAGCCAACGTTCGCCGCCGCCGGCGACGCGCCGATCCGGATTGTCCGCCGACCTTTGCGAGGGGCGCCACGCCGAGGACGCCGTTCGCGAGCGCGCCCTCGAGTCCGAGCCGCGCCGTATGCCAGGTGTTGGCCGCCCAGTACATCAGCGCCAGGAACAGGAAAACGAGCGGCCAGACGTAGCGCTCCCCCAGCAAACTCACGCCGAGTTCGCGACCCTGGTCGTTGAAGAACAGAAGGTAGCCGGCCACGCAGATGAGAATGACCGGCCGCCACATGGCGGCGAGCGCCTTCAGGAAGTCATGGGCGTGCGAAAGGGCCTTGAGCAGGATCGCGCAAACGGCGGCTGCGCCGGCCCAAATCCCGATCCCGACCAACACCTTGAACGAATTTGCTGGATAGAGCGCGCGCACGCCCCAGGAAAGGCCGCCGAGCAGGGCGAGAAGCGCCATGGCTCGCCAGAATTCGCCGCTCTGCGCCGCCGCCGATCATCGCCATGGCGTCCGCCCTTTTCGCCGGTTTTTCAATCCCTTCACGCCGCCGTTCGCCGCCGGGCCCCGGACAAAGCGCAATCTCGCCTCGCGCGGCGCCAACAGCCTCGCCTCGTTGCGGAGCGACGGCTCCAACGCGCCGGTCCTTCCCCCAGTGCTCCGCTTTCCCATACGCACGAAATGCGAGCCCCGCTGTGAGGCCGGTCACACCGTCGCCGGGGGCTGCGAGGCGAAGTCGCCAAGTCGGGCGTTCAGGCGCCTCAAGCGAGCCGCAGCGCGATCGCGCCGGCGACGATCAGCAGCGCCGCCGCCGGCGCGCGCGCCGCGGAACGGTTCGCCGAGGAACGCCACGCCGATGATCGGCGGCGAACGCGACCGAGCATTCGCGCAGCGCCGCGACCGCGCCGATCGACGCCTGCGTCATCGCCCAGACGACGATCGCGTAGCCGCCGAACGCGGCGAGGCCGGCGAAGGCGCTCCGCAGGGGATCGCGCGCGAATTGCGGGCCGGCGGCCATGCCGCGCAGCGCCAGCACGATCGGCAGATAGAGCGCCGCCGTCAGCCCGTCCGACCAGGCGTTGTAGGCGAAGGCGTGCGCCGCGTCGGGCCCGGCGAGCCGCGCGCCCTCGCCGTCGATGACCGAATAGACCGCGATGACCGCGGAATTGACCAGCGCGACGCCGACCGTCGCGCGATCGATGCGCCCGTGGGCGAGGCCCGAGAGCGCCCATCGTCGCGACGCCGACGACCAGCGCAAGCACGCCGACCAGCGCGACGGCGTCCGGGATCTCGCGCAGCGTCACGGCTGCGATCGCGGTCGCGACGAGCGGCGCGAGGCCGCGCATCAGCGGATAGGCGACGGAGAGATCGGCGTTGCGATAGAGGCGGCCGACCAGCAGGAAATAGACGACGTGGATGAGCGCCGAGGCGATCACGAAGGGCAGCGCCGCCGCGAACGGCGCCGGGCGTGACCAGCGCCGACGAGCGCGGCGACGATTCCCGGTCCACAGCGCGACGCGCGCCGAGCCCATGAACTTGTCGTCGGCGCTCTTGACCACCGAATTCCACAGCGCGTGCAGCAGCGCCGCGCCCAGCACCGCAGCCCAGACGAAAGTCGTCACCTCGGCGCCAGGCCCGATGGGCGCAGTACCGAAACGCGGGGTGTCGGCGGCGCGTTCACGATCGCCACGCGGGACGAGGGCGGCGGCGCAGATCGCAAGCGCCTCCCTGACTTCAGGAAACTATTGCGACGTCGGCGCAAAGCCTTCGAGCGCGGGCGCGAGGACGGCATGGGCGTCGGCCGGGCGGGCGGTCGAGGTACAGCTTGGCGAGCGAAAGCGCGGCGCGCAGTTCGAAGCTGCGCGCGCCTTGCTGCTTGGCGACCGCGATGGCGGTCAGAAGCCTCTTCCGCGGGCGCGGGGTTGGCGGGGTCGCGCTTCAGCAGCATTTCGCCGCGGACCGATGCAGTTCGGCGTCGAATGTGCGGTAGCCCATGCGTTCGGACGTCGCCAGCGCTTCGTCGAGGATGGCGACGGCGCGGTCGGCATCGCCTGCGCGCGCTTCGGCCTCGGCCAGCGCGATCTTCAAGAGACCGTCGAAGAACAGGATGTTCTGTTCGCGCAGCAGCTCGACGCCGCGGCGCATGTCCTCGAGCCCGCCGATCCGCCGCTCGCAGCCCGTCGCCCAGCCCTCGAGAAAGAACCCGAACGCGCCAGCATCGGCAGATCATGCTCGCGCGCGAGGCGGGCGAGTCGAAGGCGTTCGGCGCGGCGCGCGCGGGGTCGCCGCGCATCAATTCGAACAGGGCCGCGTGCAATTTCCCATATGCGCGCGTGCCGACATGGGAGAGGTCCGCGATCCGCGCCTGCATGCGCCGACGAGCGAAACCGCGCGATCGACCTCGCCGAGCGGCCACAACGCAAACGCGAGATAGGCCATCGCGGCGACGCCGGCGTCCTGTCCGAAGCGAAAGGCCAGATCGTCGTCGCGGCCGGGTTGGAACAAGGCGAGCGCGCGTTCTCAAGTGATCCCGCGCTTCGCGATACTCTCCGGCGAACCAGCAAGTGATCCCGGCGACGCGATGGGCGACGCCGGCCTCGGGCGAATCGGGTCTCGCCTCGACGTCGTCAGGAAGGCCGCGGCGTGCGCCCTCATCGACGGCAATTCGCCGCGCACGTAGCTGCCGACCCACAAGCCATAGTCGGCCGCCAGTCGTTCAGGCGCGTCCTTGTCGCCAGACGCGGACTCGCGGGCTCTGGCGAAGGCTTCCGTCGTCTCCGGCGCCCCATGGCCGCGCGCCGCGAACAGCGCGTTGCCGTAGGCGACGTGCAAATGCGTCAGCCGCTGGCTCGCCGAGCGCCGAGCCGCCTTCGCCGGCCGCGCGTCGCGCCCGCCTTGTCCGCCATCTCGATCGCCTTGCCGAGATGGGCGATCGCCTCCTGGAAGGCGGAGCGGCGCAGCGCCGCGTCGCCCGCCTTGCCCCACCATTCGATCGCGGGCTCGTCGAGGCCGGCTTCCGTGAAATGATGGGCGACGTCCGGTTCGCGGCTGCGCGCTCGGGGCGTCGCGCAGGCGCCTCGGCCGCGCGGCGGTGCAGCGCCTGCCGGCGGCTCTTCAGCAGGCTCTCGTAGGCCGCGTCCTGGATCAGCGCGTGCTTGAAGCGATAGGTCGCCTACGGCGCCGCGCCCTCGACGAACAGGAGGTCGGCCTCGGCGAGCTTTTCGAGCGCGGCCTGAAGCGCGGCCTCGTCGAGGTCCGGCGACAGCCTGCAGCAGCGCGTACGAGAACTCGCGCCCCAGCACCGCGCCGATCTGCGCGACCTCGCGCGCGCGCCCAGCCGGTCGAGCCGCGCGGCGAGCGACTGCTGCAAGGTCGGCGGGATCGTCTGCGCGCCGCCCTCGCTCGCCGCGCTCGAGCAGGAGCCGCGTCACCTCCTCGACGAACAGCGGCACGCCGCCGGTGCGGTCGCTCACGCCCTCGACGACCTCCTTCGACAGCGCATGGCGCTCGGCGATCGGCCGACCATCCGCGCGATCTCGGCGCGGTCGAGCGGAGCGAGCGAGATGACGCTGTGATGCGAGCGCACGCTCCAGGGCGCGCGGAACTCCGGCCGCGCGTCGCGACGATGAACAGCGGCGCCTGCGCGCCGCGCTCGGCGAGCGCTCTTCATCAGATCGAGCGAGGTCGGGTCGGCCCAGTGCAGGTCCTCGAAGGCGAGCACGAGCGGCTGCGACGCGCGCGCCGGCGAGAAGCCAGGCGGTCATCGCCGCCAGCTGCCGGCGGCGCAACTCCTCCGGCGCAAATTTCGCCGCGCGCTCCTCGGGCAGCGGGATGTCGAGCAGCGGCGCGAGCAGCGGCGCGTATTCGGCCGGGTCGAGGCCGACCGACCGAGCGTCGTTCTCGAGATCGGCGAGGCGCTGTTCGTCCGGCGCGTCGGCGCCGCCGAAGCGCTGCCGGCCCCATTCGGCGATCGGGTGCAGCGGCGTGTTCTGCAACAGCTGCGAGGACGCCCATTCGACCCAGGTGTGCGGCGTCTCGGCGAGCCGGCGCGCGAAACTCTTCGATCAGCCGCGACTTGCCGAGGCCGGGCTCGCCGACGATCTGCACGAATTGGCCCTCGCCGTTGCGCGCCCGCTCCCAGCGCCGATCGAGACGGTCGAGCTCGTCCTCGCGCCCGACGAGCGGGGTGAGCGCGCGCGCGCCGCCGCGCCGGCCGCCGCCGCTCGCCCGCACGAGGCGATAGAGCGCATCGGCGCCGGCACGCCCTTGAGCTCGTGCGCGCCTTTGTCCTCGGCGACGAACAGGCCGGCGACCTGCCGCTGCACGTTGGCGGTGACGAGCACCGTTCCCGGCTCGGCCGCGCTTGCACGCGCGCCGCGACGTTGGGCGCGTCGCCGAACACTTCGCCGGTCGCGTCGACCACGACCGGGCCGCATTCGAGGCCGATGCGGGCGGCGAGCTGCGGCGCGCCCTTGCCGGCGTTCCTGGCGTTGAGCTCGTCGAGCGCGCGAGGATGGCGAGCGCCGCGCGCGCGGCGCGCTCGGCGTCGTTCTCCTGCGCCTGCGGATAGCCGAACAGCGCCATCAGCCCGTCGCCGAGCTTCTTCAGCACGTGGCCGCCGAGCCCGTCACCGCCGCCGAGGCTTCGTCGAGATAGGCGCCGACGAGGTTGCGCCAGTCCTCGGCGTCGAGCTTCGCCGCGAGGCTGGTCGAGCCGACGAGGTCGCAGAACATGACCGTGATCGGCCGCCGCTCGGCCGCGTCCGTGGTCGAAGTCCGGCCCTTTCGCGCAAATCCTCGGATCTTGGAGACCTGCGATCGCCTTCAGCAGGCGCTTGCGGTCCCCCAGATTGACGCCCAACTGCGCCAGGTCGCCATCGGTCAGATCGGCCAGAACGTCGGCGTCGATCGCGTTGTCGTGGAAGGCGAACTCGTACCGACCGAGGCCGAGGCTTCGCAGCCAAAGCGCCACGTCCATTGCCGCACCCCAACTGTTTTTGCACTGTTTTGCAGCGACGATCGTCGAGATTGCAGGGGATGTCCAGCGCTACGCGCGACAGGCGGGTCGATTTGTCCAGTCGCCGCTGCCCCCAGCCCGAGCGTTCACATTTCAAACCGGCGATCCTGCGCAAGAGGGCGGCCTTGCGCCCGCGTTCGGCAAAGACGTCCCGCGTCAGTCGAGGTCGGCCGGGTTCGACCTTCGTCCTGTCTTGATGGCCCCCCTGGACTTCTTTTCCTGGAGACGGCGAGCCTTCGACGCCTTCGTCGCTTCGTCGCCCGCCGAATCGGGCGGCGGGGGCTTGGCGGCCTCGCGTACGAGTTCCGCGAGCCGGTCGAGCGCGTCGGCGCGATTGCGCTCCTGGGTCCGGAACCGCTGCGCGGTGAGGACGAGGACGCCGTCCTTGGTCATCCGCCGGCCTGGGAGCTTCGCAACGTTCGCGCGGACGCGATCGCTGAGGGCCGGCGACGCCATCGCGTTCCATCGCAGCTGGACGGCCGTCTCCACCTTGTTGACGTTTTAAGCCCCGGACGAGCGCATGAAGGACAGCTCGATTTCGTCATCCTCGAGCACGATCCGGTCGGTGACGTGAAGCGCCATGGCAGGGGCTTCGTACCGGAACCGTATGGGGGCGGCAATCTCGCCGCCAGCTTTTGCCGCGCCGGCCGGATTCCGAACCCGCCGAGGAACAACTCCACAATTCCGGTCGTGTCTTACGATTTCGACCGCAATGCGGTCGTACTTTAGGCGCGAAGCCGGTTTCTGCTACCCTCTCCGACGCACGGGAGACGTGCGACAAATCGCGATCGGACCGGCGGGGCGGAAGGGCTGTCGTGTTTTCGGCCGAGCCGGATCGTGTTTATGTTTCGGGACAGACGACCCGACAGGTTAAGATCGCTATGGCCGACCCCGCTCTTCACGCTCCGACCCTCGACGACGTCGTCGCCGCCCACGCCGCGCTGCGGGCGAAGCGCCTCCGCTCGTCCAGGCGCTGACCAACGCCGTCTCGACCAATTTCGTCGCCAACGTGCTGCTCGCCGCCGGCGCGGCGCCGGCGATGGTCGACAATCCCGAGGAGGCCGGCGCTGTTCGCCGGCATCGCCGACGCGGTGCTGATCAATCTCGGCACGCCGACCGCGGCGCAGGTCGAATCGATGCGCCTCGCCGCCGCCGCGGCCCAAAAGGCCGGCAAACCCTGGGTTCTCGACCCGATCGCGGCGGGCGGCCTGCCGTGGCGCGGCGCGGTCGCGGCGGAGCTGTTGCAATTCAAGCCGGCGATCGTGCGCGGCAACGCCTCCGAGATCATCGGCCTCGCCGGGCCTGGGCGGCGGCGGGCGCGGCGTCGACTCGTCGGCCGATCCGGCCGCGGCGGTTCCGGCCGCGGTCGATCTCCTGGCCCACGCCGCCGCGGTCTCGGCGTCCGGCGCCGTCGATCACGCGGTCGGGCGGATCGACGGCCGGCCGATGCTGGTGCGGATCGGCGGCGGCAGCGCGCTGCTGACGCGGGTCACGGCGACCGGCTGCGCGCTCGGCGCGCTCGCCGCGGCCTACGCCTCGGTTGCGCCCGATGCGCTGACCGGCCTCGTCGCCGCGCATGTCCATTTCGCCGTCGCGGCCGAGCTCGCGGCAGCGAGCGCCAAAGGGCCGGGCAGTTTCGCCGTCGGCCTTCGTCGACGCGCTCGACGCGGTCGACGAAGCCGCGCTTGCGGCGCCTGGCGAAAATCGAGCCGGCGGTCGCGGTCGGCTGAGCGTTGTCAAGCGCCGGCAGGCGGCGAACTCGAACGGGTCGTGCGACGAGATCAGCTGGACCTCGTCGCCGTGGCGGGGCGTGAGTTCGCGCAGCCGCTTCTGGTTCATGATGCGCGGCGGCTTGTCGATATTGACCAGCGACTCGAACGCCCGGATCCGACCGGCGCGGCGGCGCCCCCGGGCGCGACCTCGGCATGATGGAAATAGGCGTCGCCGCAGTGGAGGAGCCAGCCCGAGGCGTCCGGACCGCCACGCCGCAATGGCCGCGCGAGTGGCCGGGCAGGGGGAACGAGCAGAACGTCGTCGCGGGTTCCGGGCAGCGCCCGGACGCTCGCGAAGCCGAACCAGCCGTCGCCGTCCGCCTCGAGCGGCCGCCAGTTCGTCACCTGCGAGAGCTGGGCCTGACGGTAGCGGGTGCGCTCCCGCAAGGTCGGCGTTGTTGGCCGCGCGGAGCTCGGCGGCGTGGACATGGACGGTCGCCTCGGGAAAGTCGGCGAGGCCCCCGGCGTGGTCGAGGTCGAGGTGGGTCGGCACGATGTGGCGGACGTCGTCGATGCGGAAGCCGAGATCGGCGATCTGGCGCAGCGCCGTCTCCGCGACTTCGAGCCGCGGCCGGATCAGCGTCGGTGAACAGGACACCGAGCCGCCTCGGATCCGCGACGTCCTCGACGCCGAGCCCGCTGTCGACCAGGATCAGGCCGTCCTCGCCCTCGATCATCAGGCAATGGCAGCACATCGGCGCGACCGCCCAGGACCGCCCTTGCCGCCGAACAGCCGCCCGCCGCGCGGACACAGCGAGCCGCAATTGAGATGGTGGATATGCATATGCGCGTTCTTTACGCCCAGCGCGCCCCCGGGCCTAGTCCGGCGGCCGTGTCTTGGGCCGTGCGGGGCCCCAGCGATCCGGCGAGGGAACGAACCTCCGGGTTCGGGGGTTTCAACGACGGCGGGGGAGCGAACGGGGAAGGAGATACCATGGCGAAGGAATCGCACAGCAAGGCGGCCGAGCGTCACGAGAACGCGGCCACGAGCCACCGCACGGCTGCGGAACATCATGGCCGCGGCGAGCACGAGAAGGGCCACGAGGAATTGAGCAGGGCTCACGGTCATTCGAAGACCGCGCACGAGCACTCGGAGAAGGCGCACGGCGACAGCCAAAACACCCGGTAGCGCGCAAGTCGGCAAGGTCGCAGCGCGGCCCCGTCCGCCCATTTGCCGGCTTCGCCGCAGGGAGTCGGCAGCGGCGCCGCGACGGAGCGGCGCGGCCTGCCTGAACCGGACTGGACACCAAGACCCTCCCGCGTAAAGTCGGCCGGGAAGAACCGGCTGGCGGGAGGAAGAATGAGCGCGTCGCTGCACATGGGGCTCGTGGCGGACAAGATCGCCACGCCGGAGGCGGCGGTGAAAATCGTCAAGCCCGGCCAGAGCATGTTCATCGGGACGGGCTGCGCCACTCCTGTCGGTCTCGGTGATGGCGCTCGAGGCGGAGGAAGCCTTGCGCCGCCGGACGTCGAGCTGACCTATTTCCTGACGTCAGGGTCGGCGAGGTCTGGGGGCGCGGGCGAGACCCGCCTATCGGCACCGATGCTTCTTCGTGGGCTCGGACGGACGCGCGCTCTGGTCGCGGCGGGCAAAGCCGAATACGTTCCGATTTCCCTCACCAAGATCCCGGAACTGACGGCGAACGGCCACATCCGGCCGGACGTGGCGCTCATCCAGGTGTCACCGCCAGACGCGCACGGATTTGTCGGCCTGGGCATATCGGTCGACATCGCCTCGGACGTCCTGGAGACGCACCGAGGACGATCGTCGCCGAAATCAATCCCAACATGCCGCGCACGCACGGCGACAGCTTTCTGCACATCGAGCAGGTTCGCCGCCTTCGTCCCGGTCGATACGCCCTTGACGGAGTACAAACATCCCGCCCGACGACGAGGTCGCCCGACGGATCGCGCAATATGTTTCGGAGATGATCGACGACGGCTCGACCGTCCAAACCGACCTCGGCCGGTTCTGCAACGAGGCGCTCCGCTACCTCGACCGACCGGAAGGATCTCGGCGTCCATTCCAACGTCATCACAAGCGCAATTCTGGAGCTGATCGAGCACAGCGTGGTCACCGGGCGGGCGCAAGACCCTGCACCCGGGAAAGGTCGTGACGAGCTTCTGTCTCGGCGACAAGAAGCTTTACGACCTCCTCAACGGGAATCCGATGTTCGAGTTCCGGCCGATCGAGTATGTCGCCCGGCCCTTCGGTCGTGGCGCAGAACGCGCAGGATGGTTTCCCTGTCGCAAGCGCTGGCGATCGACCTGACGGGGCCAGGTCTGCTCCGACCAGTTCGACGGCCAGTTCTACAGCGGCGTCTCCACCCAGCTCGACTTTCACCGCGGCGCCGCACTGTCGCCCGGCGGCAAGTCGATCGTCTGCCTGCGATCGACCACGGAAGACGGATCGGGCAGTCCCGCATTCGCGCCCAGTTGCGTCAGGGCGAAGGCGTGACGCTGCCGCGCTCGGACGTCCACTCGTGGTGACCGAATTCGGGATGGCCTATCTGTTCGGAAAGTCGACGTCCGAGCGCGCCATCGCGCTCAGCGAAGTCGCCCATCCGGATTTTCGCGAAGGACTGCTGGCGGAGGCGAAGGCGCTGGAGCTGGTCTCGAAGGCGCGCAAGTTGGGGGGCGCGAATCGAACACGCCGTCGAGGAGGAGCGCCGCGTCGGCCTTGCGCTCTGGAAAGGAGGTCATGCTGAGGCCGGCGCGAGGGCGGCGACACGCGCGCCATGCAGTTGCTGTTCCACAAGATGTCCGGAGCGGGACGCCTACCTGCGGTTCTTTCGCAAGATGAGCGCGCTCTCCTACGACGAGGCGCAACGCCTCTGCAATGTCGACTTCGCGCGACGATGTCGCGTTCGTGGCGGTCGCGGGGCCGCGTGACAATGAGGAGATCGTCGCAGCCGGCGGCCTATTTCCTCAACCCGTCGAGCAACCTCGCCGAGATCGCCTACATGATCGCGCCTGCGTGGCAGGGAACGGGTCTCGGTTCGGCCCTCCAGAAGCGGCTCAAGGAATTCGCGGTCAAGGAAGGCGTTCGCGGCTTCGTCGCGGAGATCCTTCCAGGCGAACACCTCGATAATTCAGCTGGCGCGCCGCCTCGGCGAGATCACCGTGACCACGCGATGAGGACGGCGTGTACCACGTCGTCAGCGTGTTCGAGAATCGGGCTGACGGGACCGCTGCCGCTGCGTAGGATCACGCAGAGGCAAATCGGGCGGGGCGGCAAGATGGGCAGGGAAAGCGGCGCGCGATTGCAGCGCCGCGCAGACGA
Organism: uncultured Alphaproteobacteria bacterium; assembly: GCA_963783275.1. Lineage (GTDB taxonomy): Bacteria > Pseudomonadota > Alphaproteobacteria > Rhizobiales > Beijerinckiaceae > Roseiarcus. Next base: position 143,742 of record CAWANA010000019.1, read on the forward strand.
GGCGAGCGACGAGGGGCCGCTCGCGGATTTCGTCGCCATCGACTTCGAGACCGGCGAACCATCGCGCCGACAGCGCCTGCGCGGTCGGGCTTGGTCAAGGTGGTCGGCGGACGGGATCGTCGAGGCCGTGCTGTCCATCTGATCCGGCCGGCCGACCCGGGAGTTCCGCTTTTCCTACATTCACGGCCTCGAGTGGGCGGACGTCGCCGAGGCCGACGATTTCCGGCGCCCTGTGGCCGAAGCTGGCGGAACTGCTCGACGGGGGCGACGTTCCTCGCAGCGCACAACGGCGACGTTCGACAGGCGGGTGCTCGAAGCCTGCTGCGCGACCTACGGGGTCGCCGCGCCGACGCTGCCCTTCCGCTGCACGGTGCAACTGGCGCGGCGGGCACTGGTCGATCTACCCGACCCGGCTGCCCGACGTCTGCCGGGTGCTCGGCATCGCCCTCGACCACCACGAAGCGCTGTCCGACGCTGCGCGCCTGCGCCGCGATCGTGCTGGCGACCGCGACGCCGCCGCTTCAGCCGGCGAAATAGTCGGGCTGGTCGAGATCGGCGAGCAGTCCCGGGCTGGCTCGGCTCCCAGCCGAGCTCGGCCCGCGTCCGCTCGCTCGAGGCGGGGGCGTCGATCGCCGGCGAAACGCGCGAACCAGCCGAAATGCGCGGCCGCCTCTTCGGGCGACTTGCTGACGACCGGCAGGCCGAGGCGCCGGCCGATCACCGCGGCGATCTCCCGGAACGGCACGCCCTCGTCGGCGATCGCGTGATAGCGGGCGCCCGCCGCGCCCTTCTCGAGCGCCAGCCGGAAGAGGCGCGCGGCGTCGAGCCGATGCACGGCGGGCCAGCGGTTGAGCCCGTCGCCGACATAGGCCGAAGCGCCCTTCTCGCGCGCGATGGCCGATGAGGATCGGAACGAAGCCGTGATCGCCCTCGCCGTGCACCGACGGCGGCAGCCGCACCGCCGACGCGCGCACGCCGCGCGCGGCAGCGCGACCGCCGTCTGCTCCGGAGACGCGGGGATAGCGGGTCGGCGCCGGCGGCAGCGTCGTCTTCCGTCGCGAGCTGCGCCGGGCGCCAGGAGTCGCGACGCCGGAGGTGACGAGCAGGGGCCGGTCGGAGCCGGCGAGCGCGTCGCCGAGCGTCTCGATGGCGCGCCGGTCGATCGTCGCAGTTCTCCGCGAAGTTCGAGAAGTCGTGGATGAAGGCGGTGTGGATCACGCCGTCCGACTGCCGCCGCGCCGCTGCGCAGGCTGTCGAGGTCCTCGAGATCGCCGCGATGGACCTCGGCGCCCGCGGCGGCGAGCGCGCCGCGCGCCGCGTCCGAGCGGGCGAGGCCGAGCACCTGATGGCCCGCGCGCGATCAGGTCCTGGACGACGGCCGAGCCGATGAAGCCGGTGGCGCCGGTGACGAATACACGCATGGGCAATCTCTCCGGATTGGACGGAGGGTCATATCGGCGCTAGCGCTATCCGGGTAAAGTAGTGAGTTTATCCTGGTATAATGGCTAACAGGATGGCGCGACTGCCGCCACGCGACAATCCGCTCGGCGCTTATCTCAGAGACCGCCGGGCGCAAGCTCGATCCGGCGGCGCTCGGCTTTGCGCTCGGCGCGGCGGCGGACGCCGGGCCTGCGGCGCGAGGAGGTGGCGCAGCGCGCCAACGTCAGCGCCACCTGGTACACGTGGCTGGAGCAGGGGCGGGGCGGGGCGCCGTCGGCGGACGTGCTCGATCGCATCGCGCGCGCGCTGATGCTGACCGAGGTCGAGCGCGAGCATCTGTTCCTGCTCGGCGCTCGGCCGGCCGCCGGAGGTCCGCTACCAGGCGATCGAGGCGTGACGCCGCGGCTGCAGCGGGTGCTCGACGCGTTGGACCCCTAGCCCCGCGCTGATCAAGACCGCGACCTGGGACATCGTCGCCTGGAACCGCGCGGCGGCGGCGGTGCTGCGCCGATTACGGCGCGCTGCCGCCCGATCAGCGCAACATCCTGCGCATGATGTTCTGCGAGCCGGCGTGCGCGGGCGCGCAGCTCGACTGGAAGAGCGTGGCGCGCTTCGTGGTGGCGGCGTTCCGCGCGGACGCGGCGCGGGCCGGGGCGGGCGACGCAACGTGAAGGCGCTGGTCGACGAACTGTGCCGCGCTCAGCCCGGAGTTCGCGGCGATGTGGCGCGACAACGACGTCGCGACACCTACGGGGAAGGGGCCAAGCAATTGACGCACCCCGTCGCCGGGCCGCTCGGCGCTGGAATACTCGGCCTTTGCGGTGGACGGACGGCCCGACCTCGCCCTGGTGGTCTACAATCCGGCGACGCCGGAGGACGCCGAGCGCATCCGCTCGCTGATCGCGGCGCGGGACGGGGCTCTGTAGGGAGGGCTGGCCGAGCCCGCCGTCGCCGTCGCGACCGCGCCTACAACACGCCCGTTTTCCGCGAAAGATCCCCGCACCGCCGCCATCTCGTGCTATGCCAGGCGGAAAACATGGGAAACCACGCGGATGACAGAAGGCGAGAACTCTACCGGAGCCCGAACGGCGATACCTGGTTTCTCGGCCGGGAGCCGAAGAACGGTCACGCGTTCGTCATCCATCAGCCCAACAGGCCGTCCGGGGGCGGGTTATCCCAATCGAATTGGGGACCTTCCTGAAAAGGGGAAAGGACCGAGCATCAGGCCCTGTTGAGGTTGATCGGAACGCTTGTGGGATCCCCCGTTCGCCGACAAGGACCCGGGCATGAGCCACCCGCTGAAGTGAAGGCGCTGCCCTGACCGTGGTGAAGTGGCGGCTGCCGGCTTCGGTCGCCAGCCTCACTGCGCGTACGAGGCGGCGCCGAGCCGCGTGGCGTACCCCATGAATGACGACCTCGTCGTTCGAGACCATGTAGAAGACAAGATAGGGATAAGGATGGACAACGACGCGCCTCAGGCCACGCCTATTTGTGAGTCTGCCGGCCGAGGACGCAGTGCGACAAGGTCGATAATCGCCCGGATGCGCGACTTGACATTGGCGGCTCTGCGGAGAGCGCTGTTCGAAGAAGAGAGAACCTGACCGAGTTCCTTGGCGGCCCGACGGGTATAGCGGAGCCTCATAGGCCGTGCTTCGCCCAGATCGCTCTGATCTCGTCGTCGGTCGCGAACTCGCCCCGCTCGGCTTCCGTCAAGGACGCCTCGAACGAGGCTCGTCCTCGGCGGTGAGCGTCACGGGCGACGGTCGTCGCCCGCCAGCTAGAGGAGAATGCGCGCGAGCGCGTCCTGGGTCGCCGGCGGAAGGGCGAGGACGGTTTGCAGGCGCGGTCGAGAATATCGGTCATCGGCGAAAGATAGCGTGTTTGGGCGGAGCGTAGAAAGGCGTTGCGCCTCGCGGGAGCGCCCGCTTCCCCTCCTTCTTGACTCTCCCCCCGCATCGGCTCAAAACAAGAACAAATAGGGAACGAAGACGGGCGTGAGAACCGAATGTCGCCGGGCGGCAGGGCGGAGGGGATGGCGCGTTTGCGGCGCGTCATCGCCGAGATCGAAGCGAAGGCGGGCTTCGCGCCGCGCCGAGGCGCGCGCCGCGCAGCGCGCTGCCGCTCGCGCGCGCGCTTCGATTCCGCGCTCGGCGGCGGGCTCGCGGACGACGGCCTGCACGAGATCGCGCCGGCCGCGCCGCCGACGGGGCGGCGGCGATGGGTTTCGCGCTCGCGCTCGCCGCGCGCTTTCATGAGCCGGCGGCCGGCCTCGGCGCTCCTGATCGGCGAAGAGCTTCGCCAGCCTCGAGAGCGGGCGCGCTCTACGGGCCGGGCCTCGTCGCCCACGGGCTCGCCTCTGAGCCGGCTCGTGTTCGTGCGCGCGCCCGACGCGCCTCGCGCCTTCTGGGCGATGGAGGAGGCGCTGCAAATGCGGCGCGCCGGCCGTGGTGGTGGGCGAGATCTGGAGGCTGAAGAGCTACGGTCTCGCCGCCTCGCGCCGCCTGCTGCTCGCCGCGCGAAAAGGCGGGACGCCCGCGCTTCTGGTGCTGGCGAGCGCCTATGGCCAGGCGGACGCGCTCTCGAGCGCCGCCGAGACGCGCTTCGAGATCGCCGCCGCGCCGAGCGCGCACGAGCCCGGCGGCGGCCGGCCGCGACCTGCCCGGGCCGTTCGCCTGCGCCGCGCGGCTCGTCAAGGCGCGCCTCGGCTGCGGCGCCAGAGGCCGCCTTCGGCCTCGATGCGGGCGCGGATCATCCGTCTCGAGTGGCGAAGCGAGGAGCAGAGACATGCTTTGACGACCCGGCGATTTCTCTCCCTCTGGCTGCCGCGTCTGGCGACCGACCGCGCGCGGCGGCTCAGCGGCGTTGACCGGCGCGCGCCGCTCGCGGCCGTCGCCAAGGTCGACAACGCGCAGCCGGCTCGTCGGCGTCGACGCCGCAAGCCGCGCGGCTCGGCCTGAGCCTGGGCCTGTCGCTCGCCGACGCGCGCGCGCGCCATCCCGCTCTCGTCGCCGTCGAGGCCGAGCCCGGCGGAGGAGGCGCAGCTTCTCGAACGCCTCTGCGACTGGTGCTCCCGCTACACGCCGCTCGCCGCGCTCGATCGGCCCGACGGGCTGATGCTCGACATTTCCGGCGTCGCGCATCTGTTCGGCGGCGAGGCGGGGCTCGTCGAGCGACTGTCGACGCGCGCTTCTGCCGCGCAGGGGATCACGGTCGCGCTCGGCGTCGCCGGACAATCCGCGCGCCGCCTGGGCGCTGGCGCGCTTTTCGGCGCAGAAAATCGCGCCCGAAGCCTTGAGCGAGAAGGCCTTCGCCAAGCTCTTCCACGATATGCCGCTCGCCGCGCTCGGCCTCGACGAAAAAACCGTCGCCGACATGGCGCGGGCGGGCCTGAGGCGCATCGGCGACATCGCGCTGCGGCCGCGCGCGCCGATCACGGCGCGGTTCGGCGCCGCTGCCGATCGCGCGGCTCGACGAGCTCAAGGGCCTTGACGCGCTCTTCGATCGCGCCGCGCTTTCCGCCGCCGGATTTTTGCGGCCGAGCGGCGGTTCGCCTCGCCCATTCAGACGGTCGAGGCGATCGAGGCGTCACTTGCGCAAGCTCGCCGACGATCTCGTCGTGCTGCTCGAGCGGCAGGCGAAGGGCGCGCGGCGGGTCGAGCTTCAGCCTCTATCGCGTCGACGGCGACGTGCGCCGCATCGCGGTCGGCGCCTCCCGGCCGCTCAACGAAGCGCGCGCGATCGTGCGGCTGTTCGCCGAGAGGCTCGCGGGCCCGGCACGAGGACGAGATCGACGCCGGCTTCGGCGTCGACCTCATGCGCCTCTCCTGTCTCGCGGCCGAGCCGCTCGCGCCTTCGCAAGCGCGAGATTGAGCGCGCGCACGAGGCCGAGCGCGCCCGCGCGCTCGCCGATCTCCTCGACCGGCTGAGCGCGCGGCTCGGCGCCGCGCGCGGTGACGCGGCGCGACGCTCGTCGAAGCGCATCTGCCCGAACAGGCCGAGGCGTCGCCGACGCCCGGCGATCGCGCGGGCGAGAGCGCGCGAGCGCGAGCACGAGGCGCCGGAGGCGACGCCTCGCTCGCCGAGACGCGCCGACGCGCGGCCGCTTGCGGCTCTTCGTCCGCCCCGAGCCGATCGAGGCGCTGGCCGAAGTGCCCGACGGGCCGCCGTTGCGCTTCCGCTGGCGGCGCGTGCTGCACGACGTCGCCGCCATCGAGGGGCCCGAGCGCATCGCCCCGCCCTGGTGGCGGCGCGCCGGCGCGCCCGACGCGCGACTATTTCCGCGCCGAGGATTCTGCAAGGCCGCCGCTTCTGGCTCTATCGCGAAGGCCTCTGGGGCCGCGAGACGGCGCGGGCGAAATGGTTCGTGCACGGGGTGTTCGGGTGAAGCCCTCTCTCCCCTTGCGGGAGAGGGTCGGCGCGAAGCGGCCGGCATGAGGGCGCAGTCAAGGCGCTGGTTCGTGTCACGAGCGACGTCGCACCATCGGTCGCTCCGGTCGCAGCACGCGCCGACGCGATGCGCCGTGAGCCGACCGATGCGGAACGAGCGCTTTGGTCGCTTCTGCGCGATCGTCGCTGTCGGCGACGAAATTGCGGCGGTCAGGCGCCGCTCGGCCCTTACATCGTCGACTTCGTTTGCTTGGCCATCGCTCATCGTCGAATGCGACGGCTCGCAGCATGCCGAAAGCTCTGCGCGACGAAGTTCGCGACGCTTGGTTGCACATCGCAAGGCTGTGTCCGTCCTGCGGTTCTGGAATCACGAAATCTGCGGCGCGCCAGCGTGTTCGACACGATCTGGCGCGATGCGGACTGCCATGGTGAGGCGACAAGCCCATCTCTGAACCGGCGTCACCGAACCGCCGGCGTGGGCGCGCCGCCTTTCCGCGCGGTCGACGAGCCGGCAGGGCGTGTCCGTGATCCGGCTTGAGCCCCGCTTCGCCGAGCTTTCGGCGATGACGAACTTCTCCTTCCTGCGCGGGGCCTCGCATCCGGAGGAGATGGTCGCGCGCGCCGCCGAACTGGGGCTGACGGGCCTCGGGATCGCCGACCGCAACACGCTCGCCGGCGTCGTGCGCGCGCATGTGTTCGCGCGCGAGAACCGGGCGGCGATGGAGGGCATGCGGGTCGTCCCCGGCGCGCGGCTCGCCTTCGACGACGGAACGCCGGACCTTCTCGCCTATCCGAAGGACCGCGCCGCCTACGGCCGCCTCTGCCGGATCCTGACCGCCGGCAACCTGCGCGCGCCGAAGGGCGAGTGCCATCTGCGGATCGAGGATCTGCTCGAGCATGGCGAGGGCCTGCAGGTCGTGGCGCTGCCCTTCGACTCCTGCGTCCCTTGTGGGAGGGGGGCCGCACGGACCTCCGGCGAAGCCGGTCCAACCGAAATGGCCATGCGCGCTCTCCCCCAACGCCTGTCCCGGCGCGCGCAGGCGAGGGATGGGGGAGGGGGATCACGGCCAAGCGCGAGCGAGAGCCAAATCCTGCTCCTCCGCGAGGCCTTCGGCTCGCGCCTCTGGATCGGCGCGAGCCTGACCTACGGCGAGGACATGCGCGGGGCGCTCGCCAGGCGCGCGGGCTGGCGAAGACGCTCGGGCCCGCTGCTCGCGACCAACGACGCGCTGATGCACGCGCCCGAGCGGCGCGCGCTCGCCGACGTCGTCGCCTGCATCCGCGAAGGCGTCACGCTCGAGGCTGCGGGAAGACTCACCCAGGCCAACGCCGAGCGGCATCTGAAAAGCCCACGCGAGATGGCGCGCCTGTTCGCCGAGGCGCCGGAGGCGGTCGAGGAGACGGTCCGCTTTCTCGAAAGCCTCGACTTCAGCCTCGACGAGCTCGCGCATTGCTATCCGGAAGAATTGCGCGAAGGTTTCGCAACGCCCCAGGCCGCGCTCGAGGCCTTCGCTGACGAGGGCGCCAGGGCGCGCTACCCGGCGGGCGTTCCGGAGCGCGTGCGCGAGGCGCTGGCGCACGAGCTCGCGCTCATCGCCGCGCTCGACTACGCGCCCTATTTCCTCACCGTGCACGACATCGTGCGCTTCGCCCGCTCGCGCGGCATTCTCTGCCAGGGCCGCGGCTCGGCGGCCAATTCCGCGGTCTGCTTCTGCCTCGGGATCACCGAGGTCGATCCGGCGCGCTTCGATCTCCTGTTCGAGCGCTTCGTCTCGCCCGAGCGCAACGAGCCGCCCGACATCGACGTCGATTTCGAGCACGAGCGGCGCGAGGAGGTGATCCAGTACCTCTACCAGCGCTACGGCGCGCGAGCGCGCCGGCCTCGCCGCGGCGGTGATCACCTACCGCACCCGCTCGGCGATCCGCGAGACGGCCAAGGTGTTCGGCCTCTCCGACGACGTGATCACGGCGCTGAACGGCACGGCCTGGGGTCAGGCGACGACGCCGATCGGCGAGACGCAAGCGCGCGCGGCCGGCCTCGACCCGTCCGATCCGTCGCTCGCGCTGGCGCTGAAGATGGCGGGCGAGCTCGCCGGCTTTCCGCGCCATCTCACCCAGCACAGCGGCGGCTTCGTCATCACCCGCGACCGGCTCGACGAGATCGCGCCGATCATGAACGCGGCGATGGAGGACCGCACCACCATCGAATGGGACAAGGACGATCTCGACGCGCTCGGCCTTCTCAAGATCGACGTGCTCGCGCTCGGCATGCTGACCGCGCTGTCGAAGGGTTTTGGCCTTCTCGACCGCCATTACGGCGAGCGCCTTTCGCTCGCGAGCATCCCGTCCGAGGAGGCGTGCGTCTACGCCATGATCCAGCGCGCCGACACGATCGGCGTGTTCCAGATCGAGAGCCGGGCGCAGATGTCGATGCTGCCGCGGCTCAAGCCCGCAAAAATTCTACGATCTCGTGATCGAGGTCGCGATCGTGCGCCCCGGGCCGATCCAGGGCGACATGGTGCATCCCTATTTGCGCCGCCGGCAGGGGCTCGAGGAGGTCGTCTATCCGTCGAAGGAGCTCGAGGCGGTTCTCAAGAAGACGCTCGGCGTGCCGCTGTTCCAGGAGCAGGCGATGAAGATCGCCATCGTCGCCGCCGGCTTCACGCCCGCCGAGGCCGACAAGCTCCGGCGCGCCATGGCGACGTTCCGCCGGGTCGGCACGATCCAGACCTTTCAGGACAAGATGATCGAGGGCATGGCGGCCAAGGGCTACGACCGCGAATTCGCCGAGCGCTGCTTCCGCCAGATCGAGGGCTTTGGCGAATACGGCTTTCCCGAGAGCCACGCGGCGAGCTTCGCGCTGCTCGTCTACGCCTCGTGCTGGATGAAGTGCCGCTATCCCGACGTGTTCGCCGCCGCGATGCTCAACGCCCAGCCGCTCGGCTTCTACGCGCCCGCGCAACTCGTGCGCGACGCGCGCGAGCACGGGGTCGAAGTGCGCGAGGTCGACGTCAACCTGTCGGACTGGGACTGCACGCTGGAACCCCTTCCCCCTAGCGGGAAAGGTGGCGCGAAGCGCCGGATGAGGGGTCGTGCGCGACGAAGTTGCGCTGTGCGAAGCGCGCCTGACGGCGCCGACCCCTCACCCCCACCCCTCTCCCGCAAGGGGAGAGGGGAGCTATCCACCCCCGCCACGCCGCGATGGCCGAAGACATCCGCGCGACGCATGCGGTGCGGCTGGGCTTGAGGCAGATCGTCGGCGTCAAGGAGGAGGACATGCGCAAGCTCGTCGAGCGGCGCGGCGGGGCTTACAATTCCGTGCGCGACCTCTGGCTGCGCAGCGGCCTCTCGCCCGCCGTGCTGGAAAGGCTCGCCGACGCCGACGCCTTCCGCTCGATCGGCCTCGACCGGCGCGAGGCGCTGTGGGCGGTGCGCGGGCTCGACCGGGTCGGCGACCAGGACGCTCTGCCGCTGTTCGCCGCCTCGCGCCCCGAGCGCGACGCCGAGCCGGACGCGAAACTGCCGCCGATGCCGCTCGGCGCGCATGTGGTCGAGGACTACCGCCGCCTGTCGCTGTCGCTGAAGGCGCACCCGACCTCGTTCATGCGCGCGCGTCTCGCGGCGCGAGGCATGTTGCGCTCGGACGCGCTCGCCTCGGTCAAGAGCGGCGAGCGCGTGACGGTCGCGGGCCTCGTGCTGGTGCGCCAGCGGCCCGGCACCGCCAAGGGCGTGATCTTCATGACGCTCGAGGACGAGGCCGGCGTCGCCAACGTCATCGTCTGGCCGAAGGCGTTCGAACGCTTGCGCGCGATCGTGCTCGGCGCGCGCTTCGTCGCCGTGACCGGAAAATTGCAGAACGAGCAGGGCGTCATCCATGTCGTCGCCGACCGCATGGAGGACCTGACGCCGATGCTCGGGCTCCTGTCGGAGGCCGGCGAGACGATCGACCCGATCGCGCGGGCCGACGAGGTCAAGCGCCCGCAGATGACGATGGCGCAGAAGCGCCAGGGCAACCGCTTCGCCGCGCCGCCGCGGCTCGACGATCCCCGCGCCCCGCCGACCCTGCCGCTGGAAACCGCCGAGGTCCGCAAGGCGATGCCGGCGGGGCGGAATTTTCAGTGAGCCGAAGCGATGGTCTCGCGGCCAGCGGATGGGAAACGAGCGCGCGGTCGAGGGTGACGAGCCTCAGGTCCTCGATCTGACATTGCGCGAGCAGCATCCGGTCGAAAGGATCACAGGTCGTCGGCTCGGCCGCGAGCGCATGGCGCTCGTCGATCGGAACGATCCGGACGCCGAGACTGTCGAGGAGTTGAGGCTCTACGTCCTCATTCTCCAACAAAGGGACGACGGTCGCCGGCAAACTGGCTGAGCCGGAGCCGATCAGCGCCAGGAATATATGCGTATCGAGCAGGAGCCTCATGCGTCAGGCGGCAAAGGGCGCAGGAGGAAGTCATCCGGCAGGGGATCATCGAAGTCGTCGGCGATGAAGTCGACCACAGTGTCAATTCCGCGCTCCCGTTTGAATTCTTCGATCGCCTCGAGACGCAGACCCTTCTCGGCCGGTGCGGCGTCATGTCGAAAGCTGGAGCGCCGTTGCGCGTGACAACGATCGTCTCCCCCCGCTCGACGTCGCGCGCAAGCTCGGTCAGCCGGTTCTTGGCTTCGCGTATGCTGATCGTTTTCATGTGCCGGATTGTAGCCACATGTACCGCAACGTCCAGCGGTCGGCCGGCGCGCTCGAGCCAAGCGCGCCCCACGTCCGCTCCCTTAAGCCGGCTGCGCGAGCGCCTTCGGGGTGCGGACGCCGATGAAGGCCCAGAGCACCAGCGCGGCGACGACGTCAAACAGGAAGAGCATCGCAAACAGCGGCTCGTAGCCGAGCGTGGCTCGCGAGCGCGCCGAGAACGAGGGTGAACAGCGCGCCGCCGAGATAGCCGAACATGCCGGCGATTCCGGTTGCGGTCGCGACGTCCGGCGTTTCCACCACGTCGCCCATGAGCGCGTACATCATGCTCGACAGCATCTGGTGGGCGAAGCCGCCGAGCGAGAAGCAGAGGATGGCGACAATCGGGTTGACCGCGAAGATGATCAGCGCCGGTCCGACCATGCAGAGCGCGCCGAGACTGATCACGGTGAGCCGCGCATTGACGATCTGGAGCTTCAGGCGATTGTGCAGGATCGGGGCGAGATAGCCGCCGAACAGGCAGCCGAGGTCGGAGGCCAGGAACGGCAGCCACGCGAACAGGGCGAACTGCTTGATGTCCATGCCCCTGACCGTGACCATGTAGAGCGGAATCCAGAAGGCGAAGGTCTGCCACGCCGGCTCGGTAAGGAACCGCGCGATGACGATGCCGTAGAATTTCGGGCGCTTGCGAGCACGGCGCGGACCGACGGCTTGGTGTCCGGCTCCGGCGTCCGGCCGCTCTCGATATAGGTCCGCTCGGCGGGCGACAGGCCCGGGTGCGCTTCCGGATCGCGATAGAGCCAGTACCAGACGATGGACAGGATGATCCCGAGCGCGCCGGTCATCAGAAACGCCGTCTGCCAGCCATAAGACGACGCCAGCCAGATCGCCAGCGGCGGCGTGATCATCGAGCCGATCGAGGAGCCGGAATTGAACCAGCCGGTGGCGATCGAGCGCTCCTGCGACGGGAACCAGATGGTCGACACTTTCGTGCCGGTCGGGATCGCCACGGCTTCGCTCAGCCCCAGGAGCGCGCGGAAGCCCGCCATCGACACCCAGCCGGTCGAGAAGGCGTGAAGCGCCGCCGCCGTGCCCCAGACGAAGGCCGCGACCGCGTAGCCGAGCCGCGGGCCGATCAGGTCGGTCAGGAAGCCCGCGACCGGTTGGGAGAAGGAATAGACGATCTGGAACGACGACACGATGTAGGAATATTGCGCGGTCGTGAAGTCCAGATCCTTCTTGAGGAGCGGCGCGAGGACGCCGAGCACGTTGCGGTCGACATAGATCACGACCGTGCCGGCGAGCATCAGCGCCAGCATCTTCCATCGAACGAGTTCCTCCCGAGTTCATGTCTTCGCCTCGTTCTCGCGATAGGGCTCTGATTGGCCTGACCACTTGACCTTTAGACCAAAATGCGCGAATGTCGAGTCCAAATTGTCGCAACGCCGCGGCGCCCCGCAGGAGGGAATCCATGACCGTTCAGGCTCCGCCCTTCGCCCTCCACCCCGACCGCCTGTTCCCCGCCGAGCCCGCCGTGCGGGACATGGCGCGAAAGCTCTACGGCTCGGTCAAAGGCCTGCCGATCGTGAGCCCGCACGGCCACACCGATGCGCGCTGGTTCGCCGAGGACGCGCCGTTCCCCGATCCGGCGCGGCTGTTCATCGTCCCGGACCACTACGTCCACCGCATGCTCTACAGCCAGGGAGTCCGCCCCGAGGAGGTCGGCGTGCCGCGGATCGACGGCGGCCCGGTCGAGACCGACCCGCGAAAAATCTGGCGGATCTTCGCCGCGAACTTCCGGCTGTTCCGCGGCACGCCGTCGTGGCTGTGGCTGAACCACGCCTTCACCGAAGTCTTCGGCGTCACGGAGCGGCTGACGGCCGAAAGCGGCGACCGGATCTACGACCATATCGCGAACTGCCTGGAGCGGCCGGAATTCCGTCCCCGCGCCCTGTTCGACCGCTTCCATATCGAGGCGCTGACCACCACCGAGAGCCCGCATCGACGACCTTCGCTGGCACAAGGCGATCAAGGCGAGCGGCTGGGGCGGCCGGGTGCTTGACCGCCTTCCGTCCCGATCCGGTCGTCGACCCCGCCTTTCCGGGCTTCCGCGACAATCTCGAGGCGCTCGGCCGCATCACCGAGCGCGACCTCTCGACTTTCGAAGGCTACCTCGCCGCGCTCGCCGAGCGGCGCGCCTATTTCAAGTCGGTCGGCTGCACCTCGACCGACCATGGCCACCCGACCGCGCGCACCGCCGACCTCGGCGCCGGAGGATGCGGCCGCGCTCTACGGCCGCGTGCGGACCGGCGCGGCGTCGGCGGCGGACGCCGAGACTTTCCGCGCCCAGATGCTGACCGAAATGGCCCGGATGAGCCTCGCCGACGGGCTCGTGATGCAGATCCACCCGGGCTCCGCGCGCGACCACAACCCCTGGCTCTTCAAGACCTTCGGCCGCGACAAGGGCGCCGACATCCCCACCCCGACCGACTACGTCCACGCGCTGAAGCCGCTGCTCGACCGGTTCGGCAACGAGCGGGACCTGACGATCATCCTCTTCACCCTCGACGAGACCGCCTATTCGCGCGAGCTCGCGCCGCTCGCCGGCCATTATCCGGCGCTGAAGCTCGGGCCGGCCTGGTGGTTCTTCGACAGTCCCGAGGGGATGATCCGCTATCGCGAGGCCGTCACCGAGACGGCCGGCTTCTACAACACGGTCGGCTTCAACGACGACACCCGCGCCTTCCTGTCGATCCCCGCCCGCCACGACGTCGCCCGGCGCGTGGATTGCGCCTACCTTGCGCGGCTCGTCGCCGAGCATCGGCTCGAACTCGACGAAGCCTTCGAGGTCGCCCACGATCTCGCCTATGGCCTCGTCAAGACCGCCTACAAGCTCTGAGGAGGCCCGGACCGATGACAGTCCTATCGCGCGCCGCGCTGACGAGCGGCGCGATCGCGGCGCGCCACGCCGATCCGTCGCCCCGCCCGATCGAGATCCTGCAGATCGGCGAGGGCGTCTTCATGCGCGGCTTCGTCGACTGGATGGTCGACGTCGCCAACGAAAAGGGCGTCTACGGCGGCGGCGTCGCGGTCGCGGCGCCCCGTCGCCACGAGCGGCCGCCGCCGCTTGCAAGCGCAGGACGGGCTCTACACCGTGCTGCTGCGCGGCCGCGAGAACGGCGCCGACGTCGCGGAGCGCCGCATCGTCACGACCGTTCAGACGGCGCTCGATCCTTACGCGCAATGGGGCGAGATGCTGCGGCTCGCGGCCTCGCCCGCGCTGAGGTTCCTCGATCTCGAACACGACCGAGGCCGGCATCGTCGACGTCCGCGAGCCATACGATCCGGCGACGTGTCCGGAGAGCTTTCCCGCCAAGGTCGCGAGCCTGCTCAAGGCGCGGTTCGATGCGCTGGGCGGCGCCGCAGCGCCGGGTCTGGTCGTTCTTCCCTGCGAGCTGATCGAGGGGAACGGCGCGACGCTGCGCCGCATCGTCCTGGCTCACGCCGAGCGCTGGGGCTTCGATGCGGCGAGCGTCGCCTGGATCGGGGAACGCTGCCGCTTCTTCGACACCCTGGTCGACCGGATCGTGCCCGGCTTCCCACGCGACGAGGCGGAGGCTCTGTTCGCCGAATGGGGCTACCGCGATCCGCTCGCGATCGTCGCCGAACCGTTCCATCTCTGGGTGATCGAGGCGCCGGCCGACGTCGCCGCCGCGCTGCCGCTCGCCAAGGCCGGCGCCAACGTCGTCTGGACCGACGACATCCGCCCCTATCGCGAGCGCAAGGTGCGGCTCCTCAACGGGACGCATACCGCAAGCGCGCTTGCGGCGTTTCTCGCCGGCCTCGACACCGTCGGCGAGATGATCGCCGATCCGCAGTTCTCGCGGGCGCTTCACGAAATTGCGTTCGACGAGATCGCGCCCTACGTGCCGCTGCCCGAGGCCGAGCGGCTCGGCTACGCGCGCTCGGTGCTCGAGCGCTTCGGCAATCCGTTCATCCGCCACGAGCTGATTTCGATCGCGTTCAATTCGGTCTCGAAGTGGCGGGTGCGCATCTTGCCGACGATCCGCGATACGCTGGCCGACGGAAAGTCCACGCCGCCCCTGCTGGCCTTCTCGCTTGCCGCGCTCCTCTGGTTCTATCGCGGCCGCAAGGAGGGCGAGGGCTTCGTCGGACGGCGGGCGAAAGGCGACTATCCGATTCGCGACGAGCCGCAGGTGCTCGCCATCATGGCCGAGGCCTGGGCGCTCGAACCGGCGATCGGCTCGGGCGCGGTCGCGGCGAGACTGATGACGGATCAGCGCCTCTGGGGCGCGGACCTGACGACTGTCGGCAGCCTCGCGGCGGATGCGCTCGCCAGCTTCGAGGCGATCGAGCGTCGCGGCGTTCGCGCGGCGCTCGAGGACCGGCTCGCGTTCGCCGGCGCCTGAGGAACGAGCCGACATGCCCTTCCAGCCGATCAACTCGAAAAGGCTCTACGAACAGGTCGCCGACCAGATCGGCGACCTGATCCGCAGCGGCGAATTTGAGCCCGGCCAGCGTCTGCCGGCCGAGCGCGATCTGGCAAAATCGCTCGGCGTCAGCCGCCCGGTGGTGCGCGAGGCGATGGTGGCGCTCGAGATCGCTGGCCTCGTCGAAGTGCGAACGGGATCGGGCGCCTATGTGCGTCAGCCTGACAAGGAAGAGACGACGCTCAACGCCGGGCACAGCCCGACCGACGTGCTCAACGCGCGCATGATCGTCGAGGGCGAGACCGCGGCGCTCGCGGCCGCCAACGCCTCCGAGCAGCGAGATCGAGGCCGCCGCCGACGCGATCCGGCAGATGGTCGCCGACCATGACGCCGGGCGGCCGTGGAGCGCGGCGGACCTCGCCTTCCATGTCGCGGTGGCCTACGGGAGCCGCAACGCCGCGCTCGCCATGATCGTCGAGCGCCTGTGGCAGGAGCAATACGGGCCCGTGTTCGCGATCCTGTCCGAGCGGGCGCACCTGGCCGAGAACTGGTCGGCGACGCTCGATGGGCCATCAGGCGATCCTCGACGCGATCCGCCGGCGCGATCCGGCCGCGGCGCGCCAGCGCATGCGCGCCCATCTGCGTCAGGTTCTCGACGCGATGACCGAGGACGCCGGCGAGGACGGCGCCTCGGCGAAGCGGCGCGACGCGGAGACGGCGCCGGCTGGACTGTAAGGTCACGTTTTTCGGGAACGCGGAGTTGACGTGACAAGTCTGGGGCTCAACCATCGAAGCATCGTTGGAATCGGCGAAGCCATGGTCGAATTCGCCCCCGTGGGCGACGGCCTCTACCGGCTGGGCTACGCCGGCGACACGCTCAACACTTGCTGGCACATCGCCCAGCTTCTCGGCGACCGCCGCGGCGTCGGCTTTCTCACCCGCGTCGGCGCCGACCCCTATTCGTCGCAATTCGTCGAATTCGTATCATCGAGCGGTCTCGACGTGCAGCGGGATCGTGCGCGATCCGGCGCTGAACATCGGGCTCTATGTCATCAGTCTCGCCAACGCCGAGCGCAGCTTCACCTATTGGCGCGAGAACTCGGCCGCGCGCAGGCTCGCCGACGACCGGGGCGCGCTCGACGAGGCGATCGCAGACGCGGGCCTCATCCACCTTTCCGGGATCACCCTCGCGATCATCGGCGAGGCGGGACGGCTGCAACCTTCTCGCCGCGCTCGATGCCGCGCGTTCCCGGGGCTCGATCGTATCGTTCGACCCCAACGTCCGGCTCCGGCTCTGGCCTGACGCCGAGACGCTCCGCCGCTCGATGCGCGCCATGATGGCGGTCGCCGATATCGCGCTCCCGAGCTTCGACGACGAAGCCGAGGTGTGGCGCGACGCCGATCCGCAGGCGACAGCGACCCGCATCGGCGGCTACGGCGTCCGTGAAACGGTCGTGAAGAACGGCGCGGGCGATGTTACGATTGCGATCGGCGGAGAAATCCTGTCGGTCCGGACGCCTGCGGCGTCAAAAATCCTGGATACGACCGGCGCGGGCGATGCGTTCAACGCCGGCTTTCTGGCGGGACGCGTCGTCGGCATGACGGCCTTGCAGGCTTGCGAACTCGGACAGAAAGTCGCAGGCGAGGTCATCAGCCATTTCGGCGCGCTCGCTCCGAAGGAAACATTCGCGGCGCTTCGAGCGGCGATCGACGACTTTATCGAGAAACGACAGCGGATGGGAGAGCGGTCATGACAGAGCCTCGAAGCCTGCGCCTGAACCCATCGGACAACGTCATCATCGCCGT
This sequence comes from uncultured Alphaproteobacteria bacterium, assembly GCA_963783275.1. Lineage (GTDB taxonomy): Bacteria > Pseudomonadota > Alphaproteobacteria > Rhizobiales > Beijerinckiaceae > Roseiarcus. The sequence goes on from CAWANA010000019.1 coordinate 160,509, forward strand.
CGACGAGATCCCGGCCGGCGCATCGGCTCAAGGGATCGCCGCCCGCGAGCGCGTCCCGAGAGGCCACAAGATGGCGTCGGCGGCGATCGAGGCCGACGCGCCGATCCGCAAGTTCGGCCAGATCATCGGCTTCGCATCGGGTCCGATCGCCGCGGGCGAATGGGTGCACGTGCACAATTGCGTGATGAAGGATTTTGCGCGCGACTATCGCTTCGGCGAGGACGCGCATCCCGAACTGATTGCGCCGGTCGAGCAGCAGCCGACGTTCCTTGGCTTTCATCGGGAGAACGGCAAGGTCGGGACGCGCAACTATCTCGCGATCCTGACTTCGGTGAACTGCTCCGCGACGACCGCCCGGCTCATAGCGCGCGAGGTCGAGCGTTCCGGCATGCTCGCCGACTATCCCAACGTCGACGGGGTCATCCCTCTCGTTCACGGCACCGGCTGCGGCATGGCGTCGAGGGGCGAGGGGTTCGAGACGCTGATGCGCACCGAGTGGGGCTACGCCGCCAACCCGAACGTCGGCGCGAAGCTGATGGTCGGCCTGGGGTGCGAAGTGTTCCAGATCGGGCGGATGAAGGAGGAATACGGAATCGTCGAGAGCGAGTCCTTCCAGAGCCTGACGATCCAGGCGACCGGGGGCACGCGCAAGACGATCGAGGCGGGCCTCGATCGCATCCGCGCCATGCTGCCGGTCCTGAACCGGGCGCGCCGCGAACCGGCCCCGGCGAGCGCGCTCGTTCTCGCGCTGCAATGCGGCGGCTCGGACGGCTATTCCGGGATTACCGCCAATCCGGCGCTCGGCAGCGCGGTCGATAGTCTGGTGCGCAACGGCGGAACGGCCATTCTTTCCGAGACGCCCGAGATCTACGGTGCGGAGCACCTCCTGACCCGCCGCGCCGCCTCGCCGGAAATCGGACGCCAACTGATCGAGCGGATGGGCTGGTGGGAGGACTACTGCGCCCGCAACGGCGGCGAGATGAACAACAACCCATCCCCCGGCAACAAGGCCGGAGGCCTCACCACGATTTTGGAGAAATCCCTCGGCGCCGCCGCCAAGGGCGGCACGACGCAACTCAACGCGGTCTACAAATACGCCGAGCTGGTCACCGCGAAGGGCTTCGTATTCATGGATACGCCGGGCTTCGACCCGGTCTCCGCCACCGGCCAGGTCGCGGGCGGCGCGAACGTGCTCTGCTTTACCACCGGGCGCGGCTCGGCCTACGGCTGCAAGCCTACGCCGTCGATCAAGCTTGCGACCAACAGCGACATGTACCGCACGATGATCGAGGACATGGACATCAACTGCGGAGACATTCTTGACGGGGTGTCGATCCCCGACAAGGGCAAAGAGATTTTCGACAAGATCCTCGCCGTGGCCTCCGGAGAGCGGTCGAAATCGGAGGCGCTCGGCTACGGGGAAGCCGAGTTCACGCCCTGGCAGATCGGCGCGACGATGTGAGCGGAGACGCTCTGCGTCTCGAGTTGCCTTTCGCTCCGTCGCGGAGGCGAGGCAGGGCGCCGAATTCCTTGCGAGAAAATAGTTGACTTATTCGATAGAAGTTATTATAAATACCCTTGCTTGGTCGGCGTGACCGGAACGGCGCAATCGCCAATCCCCTCCCCGGCGCGTCGCGCAGTCTCCGGACGCGCCGACCAGCCCCAAAGCCGTTCGGCGCGAAGGCGAGCCGTCGCCGGTCGGCACCCTGTCGCGCCGGAGGCCCTGACCAAGTCGCCGACGTCGTTCGCCTAAAGCGAGGGGGTTCGCTTGGGCGCTGAAGGGGGTGAAGGGCGGTCGTCCGAGCGACGGCCGCCTTTCATTGTCGAAACCCTTCCCGCAAAATGTCCTCCCGGCCGCTTCGCCGCCGCGAGAGGGAACGCGACCTGAAGCGGCGCTCAGACCTTTGGCACGGCCATGCCGCGTTTGACCGCCTCGCGCGCGCCGACCGTCTCGAGCCAGCGCATCACCGACGGGCAATCTCTCAGAATGGATCCGAGCGCCGGCTCCAGATAGGTCGTGCCCGCCAGCACCCAGGGGTAGTTGATGATATCCGCGATGGTGTAGTTCGGCCCGGCGAGATACGGGCTCTCGTCGAGCCGGCGGTCCAAAACCCCGAGCAGCCGCTCGCACTCGTCGGTGAAGCGCTTGATCGCCAGTTGCCGATTTTTCTTGCGAACGGATGGCGAAGAAGCCGAGCTGGCCGAACATCGGCCCGACGCCGCCGGTGTGCCAGTTCATCCATTCGAGCGTCCGGTAGCGCTCGGGACCCGAGGCGGCGAGGAGCTTTCCGGTCTTCTCGGCGAGATAGACGAGGATCGCGCCGCTTTCGAACACCGACAGCGGGCCGCCGGGGCCGTCCGGATCGACGATCGCGGGAATCTTGTTGTTGGGCGCGATTTTGAGAAAGGCCGGGTCGAACTGCTCGTCCCGGCCGATGTTGATCGTGTGGACCCTGTAGGGCAGCCCGATCTCCTCGAGCATGATCGCGGGCTTGCGGCCGTTCGGCGTTCCCCAGGTGTAGAGTTCGATCATGTCCTTATCCTTCAATCGGCGACGCGCCGGCGTCCGATGGCCGACCTTAGCGCGAGAACGCAGGAGAAGGCGCCCGCATCGCCCATTGTTCCGAAGGCGCCGTTCGGCTATCACCGCCGGCTTTGCTTAGCGCCAGGGGTCGAAATGTCCGCCGCGCATCGACCGGAGGAGACGCTGACCGGCAGGGGCCCCCTCGTCCGCGAGACGGGCGCCATGCTGGCGCTCGCCTGGCCGCTGATCCTCGCCAATCTCGCCGTCACCGTGATGACGACGACCGACTATGCGATGCTGGGCCTCCTCTCTCCGCGGGCGCTCGCCGCGGGCGCGCTCGGCTTCAATCTCTACCAGCCGGCGTTCCTGCTCGGGATCGGCGTCGTCGCGGCGGTTTCGCCGATCGCGGCGGCGAAGATCGGCGCGGGGGGGTCGATCGACGGCGTGAGGCGCACGATCCATCAGGCGCTTCTTTCCGCCCTCTTCATCGCCGCCGCCACCTGGATCTTCCTGTCGCAGACGGCGGCGATCCTGACGGCGATCGGCGAGCCGCCCGAGCTTGCACGGGACGCGGGCCGCTACATGTCGGCATTCCAGTGGGGGCTTGCGCCGAACCTCATGTTCTTCGCCGCCCGTTCGGTGTTTGCGGCGCTCGAGCGGCCGCGGCTGCCCCTGCATCGCCGGGCTTGTCGCGGTCGTCTTCAACGCGCTCGCCAATTACGCGCTGATCTTCGGCAAGTTCGGCCTGCCCGCCTTCGGCATCGTCGGCTCCGGCCTTGCGACCACGCTGTCGCAGACGCTGATGCTCGCGCTGCTCGTCGCGTTCTCGCTGATCGATCCTCGCATGCGCCGGCTGAATCTCTTCGCCTTGCCTTGGCGCCCGGCGTGGCGCGAATTCGCCGCCCTGTGGAGGCTCGGCCTGCCGATCGGGGCGACCATCGCCGCCGAGGTCGGGGTGTTCTGCCGCCGCGACCCTCGCGATGGGGCTCATCGGGCCCGCGACGCTCGAGGCGCATACGATCGCGCTGCAGATCGCCGCGCTCGCCTTCATGGTTCCGCTCGGACTCGGCCAGGCGGCGTCGGTCAGGATCGGGCAGCGCCTTCGGGGCGCAGCGACCGGGACGCCATCGCGCGCGCGGGCCTCGCCGCCTTCGGCCTGACCCTCGTCTTCGCGCTTCTGTCCGCCGCGGCGATGATCGCCGCGCCGCGCCTTCTCGTGTCGCCATTCCTCGCGGTCGACGCGCCCGAGAACGCCGCGGCAGTCGGGATCGCCATCGCGATGCTCCGGATCGCCGCGATCTTCCAGATGTTCGACGCGAGCCAGGCGACGCTCGCCAACATGCTGCGCGGCCTGCACGACTCCCGCTGGCCGTTTGTCATCGCGCTTGTCGGCTATTGGGGGATCGGCGCGCCGGTCGGCGTCGCGCTCGGCTTTGCGACGCCGCTCGGCGGCGTCGGCGTGTGGATCGGGCTCGCGGCCGGCCTCGCGGCCGTCGCGCTCCTGCTCGGCGCGCGCTGGCTCGGCAAGGCGCGGCGCGGTTTCGTCGCGCCGGCGCCGGTTCAGGTTCAACCGCCGACGTCAGTGCGAGGAGTGAAACGACGAAGCTTCGCTCGCAATGAGGGCCCTACGGCGCGACGAAGGCGGTCAGCGCGGAGTCCGGAGTCGGTGAGTTCGCCGATGACGTCGTAGTGGTGGCGGCCTGCCAGGCGCACGCATTTCGCGGCGGCGCCGAGCCCGGACCAGATGTTGGCGATGAGTTCGCTCTGGCGCAGGAATTCCGGCCGCTCGTCGGCGCCGACCCAGGCGGTCAGATGCAGGTCGGGCAGCGGGACGCGCCAGGGCGGGACTTTCGGCGACGGCTTCGGCCTCGTCGAGCCGGAGCGTCCCGTTCATCCGCGTCCTCATCAGCGGACGCAGGTCGAAGAGGCCGCTGATCGGCGCGACGCGAGCAAGGCGCGCCCGCTCGGCCTCGGGAAGCGGCCCGTCGAGACAGGCCATCCGCGCGACGAGATGGCCGCCGGCCGAATGGCCGGTCAAGGCGATCGGTCCGTCGACGCGAGCCGCCGCGAAGGCGATCGCCGCCGCGATCTTGCCGCGTGATGTCGCGGATGCGGGCGTCCGGGGCGAGCGGGTAGCTCGGCACGGCGAACGCCCAGCCGCGACGGACCGCGCCCTCCGCGAGATGCGACCAGAAGGACTTGTCGAACCGCATCCAGTAGCCGCCGTGTACAAAGACGACGAGGCCCTTCGTCGCGCTGTCGGGGAAAAACAGGTCGAGCCGTTCGCGAGCGCCTTTGCCGTAGGCGAGGTCGAGCTCGGCGCGCCCGCGTCCAGCCGCTCGGCCACGAAGCCCGCCGCGCGCGCCGCCCAGAGGCGCGGAAACACTTCGGCGTCGGCGATGTGCGCCGGCGTTGTCGTAGGCGTCGTCCCAGTCGGAGATCATGCGTCTCTCCTGTTTGTCTGACCATTGTGCCGAAGTTCGCGGCGCGCCGCATCCCTCCATTTTGACGCACGCGCGGTTTGACCGGAGCCGGCGCGCGGCCGACAAAATGGCAGCGCGATTGGACCGGTATCGTTTGCGCGTCCTCGAAGGCGAGGACGAGGATCGCTATGACCCATGAGCCGGATGGCCTGTTCGTCGACGTCGACACCGGCATCGACGACGCCTTCGCGCTTCTCTACGCCTGCGCCGAGACGCGGACGCCGCTCGTCGGCGTCTCGACCGTCGTCGGCAACGTGAGCCTCGCCAACGCCACGCGCAACACCCGCGCCGTGCTGGCGCTCGCCGGCCGCGCCGACGTGCCGGTGCACCGCGGCGCTGCGATGCCGCTCGCGCCCGAGCCGAACGACGCGCGCGCCGTCCATGGCGCGACGGGGCTCGGCTACGCGAGCCTGCCCGATCCGGCCGAGCCCGCCGATCGCCGTCGCACGCGGTCGATGCGCTTGTCGCCGCGGCGCATGGCGCACGCCGGGCGGCTGATCCTGGTCGCCACCGGGCCGCTGACCAACGTCGCGCTCGCCGTGATGCGCGAGCCCGAGCTGCCGCGCCTCGTCAAGCGCTTCGTCATCATGGGCGGCGCCTACTCGGCGGCGGCGGCAACGTGACGCCGAGCGCCGAGTTCAACATCTGGCACGACCCCGAGGCGGCGCGCATCGTCTTCCGCGCCTTCGGCGGCCCGGGCGCGGCGCCGGTGATCGCGGTCGGTCTCGACGTGACGCGCAAGACGACGATCGACGGCGACGACCTCGGGGCGCTCGCCGCCCGATGCGGCGAGACGCCCGCGCGCCCGTAGCGCTCATGCGGTTTCTCGAGGATTCGGCGCGCTTCTATTTCGAGCGGATGGAGCGCCAGACCGGGCGGCGCTTTCTGATCATGCACGACCCGCTCGCCCTCGCCGTCGCGCTCGATCCGACGCTCGTCGAAACGCGCCGCGCCGCCGTCGACGTCGAAACCGCGGGGCGGCTGACCACGGGCGCGACCGTCGTCGACTGGGAGAACCGCTGGGGCCGCCTCGCCAACACCGAGGTCGCGGTCACGCGTCGACGCCGAGCGGTTCCGCGCCGAAGTTCTTCGAGGCGATGGTCCGGCTGGCGGTCGCGGGCGAATGATAAGGGCTCACGAGGCGAGGCGCGCCTATAAAGGCTTGCGGTCGGCTTCCGGGTTGCGCAGTTCGTCGGCTGCAATCATCCGCAGCGTGCCGAGAAGGTCGCGAAACTTGGCCTCGCCGACCTCCTGCGCCAGTTCGGATTGTACCTCGCGCGAGCAGGCATAGATCGTTTCGACCACGTTCCAGGCGCGCGGGGTGAAGCACACCCGCCTCCGCTCCCCATTTCCGCCCCGCCGCTCCAGATAGCCGAGCGTTTCGAGTTGGGCGATCACGTGGTTCGTCGCCTGCCTGGTCATGCCGATATGGCGCGCGAGCTGCGAAGGCCGGGCGCCGTCGGGCAGCGGATAGGAAAAGACGCGCAGGTGCGTCTCCTGAAGGTCGTCGAAGCCTGCCTCTCGGATCGCGGCGTCGATCCTGGCGCGGATGCGCTTGACGCACATGCGCATGAGCGCGCCGACAAACGGCGGCCCTTGGTCGACTGCGGATGACGCCTCTCCGGGCCTGAGGGTTGACAACGGTCGTAAAGCCATTTTACGTTCCTTCTGTAAAGTGATTTTACAGCAAGGAGTCTCGAATGGAAGCGGTTGCAGCGAAAACTGTAAGGATTGGAGCGCTGGAACTGCGCTTCCTGGTCGACGAGCACGACGGCTCGGGCGACCTCGTCATGTTCGAGTTCACGGTCCCGACCAACGCCCGCGTCCCGGCCGCGCACTACCACAAGGGCGTCGACGAGGTCATTTTCGGTCTCGAGGGAACGCTTACCGTCACCCGGGACGGCGAGACCCACGAGATCCGAAAGGGCGACGTCATTCGCATCCCTCGCGGCGCCGTCCACCACCATACAAACCTGCACGAAGGCGTGGCCCGCGCGCTCGTCGTCCTCAATCCCGGATCGATCGGGCGGCGCTACTTCGAGGAGATCGGCGAGGCGGTGAAGAGCCCGGGCAAGCCCGATCCCGCCGTCGTCGGCGCCATCATGATCCGCCACGGGCTCGTTCCGGCGTAAGGAGCTCCCGTGTGTCGGCGAGCGGCCGCCTCAAGCTAAGTTGCGAGCCGCCGGTAGTCCCGCACCGTGACGTGCCTCGCCGGCCGGTCCTCCTCGATCGGCTCGGGCGGCGCGAGCGGCGGGACGAAATAGTTGTCCGTGCGGTCGTCGTTGGCGAGCGACACTTCGCCCGCGAGCGCTGTTCCGCCTTCCGCCCAGAAGGCGTGCGCGACATAGGGTTCGAGCGTCAGGCTCTCGCCGGGCTCGAGCCGCACCTGGTCGCCGGGGCCGAGGTCCAGCACGCTGACGTCCTTGAGAACGCGGAAGCGGTTTTTCGTCGGCTCTCCGCCCGTGTCGACCTGGAAGAGCTCGACCACGAACCGCGCGCCGCCGCGGTTCACGATGTCCTCGGTCTTGACCACGTGGTAGTGATGCGGCGCCCGCTGGCCGTCGAGGCTCATGATCGCCTTTTCCGCGTAAAGCCGGCCGCGCTTCGTCTCGAGATCGCGCCAGTCGCCCATTCTGAGCGTGAACAGGGTCAGGCCGTCGGTCGCGAAGGCGCCGGGCCGGAACTCGACCACATTCCAGCCGAGGCCGCGCGCGGAGATGAACTCGGCCGAGTCCGGGTTCGATCGGAACTCCGTCTTTGCCCAGCGCGAGAAGGCGGGTAGCGCGACGCCGTGCCGGTCGCACAGCGCCTGCATCTCATCGATGCGCGCATCGATGAACGACCGCCTCATGGACTCCTCCCTGCGACGCCGCCTGAAGCGGCGCGCTCAGCCTTTGGCTTTCTTGGCCCGCTCGATGCCTTCAAGCACAAGCTTGCGCGCCTCTTCGGCGTCGCCCCAGCGGATGATCTTCACCCACTTGTCGGGCTCCAGATCCTTGTAGTGGGCGAAGAAGTGCTCGATCTGATGCAGCGGTGATCTCGGGCAAATCGGAATAGTTATGAACGCCCGCATAGCGTTTGGTGAGCTTCTCGGACGGCACGGCGATCAGCTTCTCGTCCCCGCCGCCCTCGTCCTCCATGATCAGGACGCCGACAATTTTGCAGCTGATGATCGCGCCGGGCACGATGGCGCGGGTGTTGGCGACGATCACGTCGACCGGATCGCCGTCATCCGAAAGGGTGTGCGGGATGAATCCGTAATTGCCCGGATAGCGCATCGAGGTGTAGAGGAACCGGTCGACGACCAGCGCGCCGCTCGCCTTGTCCATCTCGTACTTGATCGGCTCGCCGCCGATCGGCACTTCGATCACGACGTTGACGTCATGAGGCGCGTTCTCGCCGATCGGATACAGCGTTCAGATTCAAGGCCGATGCTCCCAGGATGGTTCGCGCCGTCTCAAGGCCGCCAAACGGGCGGGGGCGCGAGGCGCTTATAGGCGCGAAAGCCGCTCAACCAAAGCCGAAAGCAACTCTTTCCCGCTCCTGCCCGCCGAAAGTTTCATGAGCCCGCCGAACCACCTGACCGCCGAGCTGCCGATAGAAGCCGACCGCGCGGTCGTTGTCGGCCAGAGCCCACACGACGAACGTCCCGTAGCCGTGGCCTTCGAGGTCCTTGCGCGCGGCTTCGAACATACGCCGGCCAAACCCGCATCCCTGGCACTCCGGCGACAGGTAAAGCTCGAAGATCTCGCCGCCGTAGCCGAGCGCCGGCACACGGTTTCGGCCGTAGCTGACGTAGCCGACCACCGACCCGCCGTATTCCAGCACCAGGAGAGGCGTCCGGCGGGAGATCGCCATGCGCCACCACGAAGGACCGCGCCGCGCGATCATTCGCTCGAGCTCACGGCCAGGAATGACGCCGCGATAGGCTTCGCGCCACGCCTCGTCGTGGACCTCGGCGATATCGCCCTCGTCGCCCAAGCGGGCCTGGCGGATGGAAATGACCGTCTCGACCATGGAAGGATGTTATGTCCGCCCGCGACCTCGCCGCAAGGTCTTGACAGGGAGGGCCCATGACTTTTTTCCTGCCCCGAAAGTTTCAGTCGAGTCGGCGCAATCGCGCCGGATTTTGTCCATATTGCCCATTCACGTCGCCCGCGCGATTCGAAACTGGAGTTTGAGACGATGACGCCGCGATCGACAGGAGCGCGCCTCGGCCTGATTGCGGCGACGGCGGCGGCGATCGGCCTGGCCGTCGTGTCGGCCAAGGCCGACAACCTGCACGTCACCTACCGTGTCTCCCTTATCGGGCTGCCGATCGGGTCAGCCAATCTCGACGCCGATCTCTCGCCGTCGAGTTACGCGATCCGCGCCGACGCGAAGCTCACCGGCCTCGCGCGGCTGTTCGCCAACGCGCGCGGCGCGTCGGCCGGAAACGGCGCGATCGTCGAAGGCCATGTCTCGCCGGCGACCTTCGCCACCATCGCCGCCAGCTCGCAGATGACGCGGACGATTCGCATGGCGCTCGCCGGCAATGCGGTCACCGGCATAGACATCGCCCCGCCGTTCGACGAGAAGCCGGACCGGATTCCGCTCGGGCCGCACGACGAGCAGAACATCGTCGATCCGGTCGGCGCGGCGGTGGTTCCGGCGCCCGCTCGGGCGACATGGCGGCGAGCGAGGCCTGCGACCGCAAGATCCCGATCTTCGACGGCTATACCCGCTTCGACATCGACCTGACCTATGTCGGCGAGCGCAGCGCCAAGGCGAAAGGCTACGACGGGCCCGTCGCCGTGTGCGCCGCCCGCTACGTGCCGATCTCCGGCCACAGCGCCAACCGGCCGGCGACCAAGTTCATGGCCGAAAACAAGGACATCGAGGTCTGGCTCGCGCCGATCGAGGCCGACCGGGTGTGGATGCCCTTCCGCGTCTCGGTCCGCACGATGATCGGCACGACGGTGGTCGAGGCGCAGGAATTCCGGGTCGACGGGAAGTAGCGGGGCGGGTTTGGCGGCTTCCCTTCTCCCATGGGGAGAAGGTGGCGCGGTAGCGCCGGATGAGGGGCGGCGGGCGCCCCCTCATCCTCGGTCCTTCTCCCATGGGAGAAGGATGCCCGCGCCCGCCCACGGCCGCTCCTCAATCGCAGGGTCCGTCCGCGCAGGACTTCGGCCACGCGGAAACGTAGGCCGCGTGCAGCTCCGGGCGTGTGCGAAGGGTCGGCGCGGGCCTCCCGTCGTCGCGACGCCTGCCGCTTTCGCTTGTCGCCGCCGCCAAATCGCATCAAACCTCGCCGCCGGGACGCCGGCCCGCCGAATTGCCGGGGCGGCGAGGAAAGTTCGTCATGTTCAAGCGACCGGTTTGGCTCCAGTCGGCGGCCTATGCGTTCCGCGGCGGCTTCCTGATCCGGCCGTTCCTGATCGTCATTGCGCTCGGAACCCTCGGCGCGGTCCTGTCGTCGCTCGAAGAGCAGTTCCCGGCGATCCGCGCGTTCGTTCCCGAGACGCTGTTTCCCTCGCAGGCCGACCCGCAGGTGGCTCAGGCGATTCTGACCAGCATCGCGACCTCGACCATGACGGTCGTGTCGATCGTGTTCGCCATCCTGCTGATGACGCTGACGCTGGCCTCGACCCAGTTTTCTCCGCGCATTCTCGTGAGCTTCGTGCGCGACCATGTCACGCAATGGACGCTCGGGATCTTCCTCGGCACCTTTTCCTATTGCATCGCGGCGCTGCCCGCCGCGCGTTCGCTGCCGACGCCGTTCGTTCCCGTCGCCACCATCGTCGGCGCCATGGCGCTTGCGCCCGTCTGCGTCGGCTGGCTCATCTATTTCATCCATCACATCTCGAACGCCATCAGCGTCAACCACATCGTCGACCGGATCGCGCGCGAGACGGAGGAGGTGATCGACGCGCTCATGCCCGATCCCTGGCGCGCCGCCCACCATGACCTCGCCTTCGGCGCGCCGCTCGAGACTCTCGTGCACGCCATCAAGAGCCCGCGGTCCGGCTATATCCGGTTCGTCGATATCCCGCGGCTGACCGGGCTCGCCAAGGCCTACGGCGTCTGCCTCGAACTCGAACGCCGCGTAGGTCAGTTCGTCCCGGAAGGGGGCGTGCTGCTCATGGCCTCGCGAAGCGAGCGCATATCGGCGGATCGCGCCGCCGAGTTTGTTTCGGCGATCGACATCGGCCCGACCCGGACGCTGCAGCAGGACATCGAATTCGGCGTCGTGCAGATCGTCGACATCGCGCTGCGGGCGATCTCGCCCGCCGTGAACGATCCGACCACCGCGATCAGCGGGGTCGATCAGCTCAGCGCGATCCTGATCCGCTGGGCCGCCCGCTCGCCGCCGCAAACCTATCGCTACGATCCCCCGCATGTGCTGCGGGTCATCGTGCCCTGGGCGGATTTCGAGGGCGTGCTCGACCTCGCGTTCGAGCAGATCCGCCACTACGCGGTCGCCGACGCCGCCGTCAGCCTTCGGCTGATGCGCGCGCTCGGCGACGTTTCGAGCGCAAGCCTCAATCCGGCCGTCCGCCGCCAGCTTCTCGAACGCGGCAAGCGCATCATGGACGGTTGCGCGGATCGCCTCGAGCCGTTCGACCTCGACCGCCTGCGGGAGCGCTACGCGCGGCTCGAAGCAAGCGTGACATGATCGGCCGCAGCGGAAGCCTCACACTCCGACCTCGTCCTGAGTAGCCCGCGAAGCGGGCGTCTCGAAGGACGCTCCGTTGGACACATCGCCGCCGTCTGGAACATCCCTTCGAGACCGAGGCTTCGCATCGCTCCTCAGGGGGTTGGACGTGGGCTCAAATCAGTTCAACTCATCCGCAAGCGCCGGCATCGGCAGGACGCTGACGCCCTCCTCGATCAGCGCCCGGGCGTCGTCGGGGCTCGCCCGGCCGCGGATCGCCCGCTCCGGCTCGTCGCCGGCATGCATGGCGCGCGCGATCTCGGGAAACTTCGCGCCGACGTCGTCGGTGTTCGCCTCGATCTCCTGCCTCAGGCGGGCGATCATGGTGCGGGCCTCGCGTCGCTTGGCGTCGAGGAGCATCCCGGAGGACGCCTCAGGCGCGGCGCGATCGCCCCCGACCACCGCCGGCGCCATGATCGCCTTGTCCACCGTGGTCGAGCCGCATTCGGGACAGGCGACGAGCCCGCGCTTGCGCTGCTTCTCGTAGGCGGCGCTGTCGGGAAACCAGCTCTCGAACTCATGCCCCTCGGCGCAGCCGAGCGCGTATTTGATCATCGGTCATCCCGCCAGCAGCGGATCCAGTTCGCCCGCCGCATCGAGTTCATAGAGCTCATCGCAACCGCCGACATGCCGGTCGCCGATGAAAACCTGCGGCACCGTCCAGCTTCCATTCGCCTTCTCGGCCATAGCCGCTTGCGCGGCGCGGTCGCCGTCGACGCCGATTTCCTCGAACGCCGCGCCCTTCCTCTTGAGCAGCGCCTTCGCGGCGTGGCAATAAGGACAAGTCGCTTTCGTGTAGATGACGACTGGCTTCACTTCGAATTCCACTTTGAGGACGCGCTCCGCACCCGAATCGTTACTATATGGGCCGTCATCCGCCGGTAACAACCCGCGCGAACACCAGGACGTCGACGCGCTTGGCCCCCGCCCGGATGAGCGCGCGCGACGCCGCGTTGGCGGTCGCGCCGGACGTCAGCACGTCGTCGACGAGCACGACGTTCACGCCTTTCACCGCTGCGCCGTCCGCGACCTTGAACGCCCCCTGTACGTTCGCGGCCCGCTGCGCACGTGAAAGGCCGACCTGACTGTGGGTCGGCTTGACCCTGAGAAGCGCCTCGACGGCGCAGGGCTTGCCGGTCGCGCGCGCCACCTCCCGCGCCAGCATGGCGGCCTGGTTGAAGCGCCGGCGCCAGAGTCTGAGGGGATGGAGCGGGACCGGCGCGAGGCAATCGGCGTCAGCGAGAATGTCCGCGCCCGCGCGCGCCATCCAGCGCCCGATCGGCCGGGCCAGCTCGGCGCGGTCGGAATATTTCAGCCGGTGGACGAGCTTCCGGGCAGGGCCGTCCTCGAAGCGGGCGACCGCGCGGGCGCGGGCGAAAACGGGGGGATCGGCCATCGCCTGGGGCGATATGAGCCCCTCGCCGAGATCCTGCTCGAACGGCGTGCCGAGCCGCTCGCAATAGGGCCGCTCGATGAACCGCATCGCGCTCCAGCAGCGCGGGCAGAGCGCGCCATGCGCGTCGGTCGCCGCCCGGCAGGCGAGGCACGTCGGAGGATAGAGCGTGTCGAGCGAGGCCTTCGCCGCCATTCGGGCGAGTTCGAGCGCACGCACGCGCCAGCGCGGCGCCGCCGTCTCGCCGGCGGGGAAAGCGAAATCCGCATCCATGCGGCGAAGTTAGCGCGCGACGGGACTTTGCGCGAGGCGGCGGGTCGTCGCATAAGAGGCGCCCCATGTCCACGCCTCTGCCGCCCCCCCAGATCTTCGACCGAGCGCTCGTTCATCGCCGGCTCGACCGGGCCTGGGCGCGCGCCGTGGCGGACAGCGGCGCCGATTTTTTGCTGCGCCGGGCGACCGAGGAACTCCTTGACCGCTTGTCGGTGGTCAAGAGGCGCTTCGCGCTCGCCGCCGACTTCGGGACGCCGGGCCCCCACGCCGCGGCCGCGCTGGCGGCGAGCGGGCAGGTCGATCGCGTGGTCCGCATCGCGCCGACCGTCGCAAGCCTCGGCGCGGGCGATTTCTCGGGCGCGGTCGGCGAACTCGAGCGCCTGCCGGTCGCCGAAGGCCGCTTCGACCTCGCCGTGTCGCTGCTCGCTTTGCAAACGGTCAACGACCTGCCGGGCGTCCTGATCCAGATGCGGCAGGCGCTCGCGCCCGACGGCTTGCTTGTCGTGGCGCTCCTCGGCGGCGACACGCTGACGGAACTGCGCCAGAGCCTTACGCTGGCCGAAAGCGAGGTTCTGGGCGGCGTTTCGCCGCGCGTCGCGCCCTTCGTCGAGTTGCGCGCGCTCGGGAGTCTCGCGCAACGGGCCGGCCTCGCCCTGCCGGTCGTCGATCTCGACCGCGTCCCCGTCCGCTACGGCGACATGCTTCGGCTGATGCGCGACCTGCGCGCGTCCGGCGCCGCCAATGCGCTCGTCGACCGGAGTCGAAGGCCGCTGAGGCGCGAGGTGCTCGCGCGCGCCGGCGCGGCTTACGCGGACGCGTTCGCGGACGTGGACGGACGGGTGCGCGCGACTTTCGATATCCTCTGGCTCAGCGCCTGGGCGCCCGCACGAGAGCCAGCCGAAACCGCTGAAGCCCGGCTCCGCCTCGACGCGGCTCGCCGACGCGCTGAAGACGCGCCGCTGATCGATCTCTTTTGTCCCAACCGGCGATTTGACCGCCGCATCGCAAAGGATAAGATGCCGAGAGATCGAAGCCGGTTGGTAACGGAGGCGGGGCGCAGGGCTCAAGCGGAGGTTCCGATGACGGAATATCGGACATGGTGAAGAACGCCGCGGCCTGCGCCGCGCCGACGCGGCGCAAGAAGCTCGACCCGCTCGTCCGCTACATGCTGTTTCACTGGATGCTCGGGATGCTGGGCGGGGCGCTTTGCACAACGCTGCTGCTCGTGTTCGATCCTTTCGGCATCTGGCCGCTCATCCACGACAGCGGCATGGGCGTTCCGGCGATCTTCCTGCTCTACGTCGGCTTCATGACCTCGTTCGGCGGTCTCGTCTGCGCCGCGGCGGTCATGTTTCCGCCGGACGACGATGACGATACGCCGCGCGGCGGCCTCAGGGGCAATGTGATCCCTTCGGACTGGAAGCCGCGGCTCGTCCCCGTGCGCGTGCCCGGACGATCGGAGGGGCGGCGTCTCGCCGCCCGATAGCCGAGCGCATCCCCTTTTCCACAAAGTGGGGAAGGTGGGCCATAGGGCTTCGAAAGACGCCCGTCTTTCGATGGGCTACGACCGATGCAGCGGACCGCGCCCCATCCGTCTGTTTGAAGGGGTCACGCGTCGGTCGGCGCGCCCGCGCTACTTGCCGGCGAGCTTGTCCGCGAACAGCGCAATCGTCTTGGCGTAGACCGGCGAAGCGTTCCAATGGAGGATCGCGTCGAAATTCGGCTCGCCCTCGTTCCAGCCCGCGCCGCGCTGCCAGCCGTGTCCGGCCAGAAAGGCGCCGGTCGAGGCGAGCGCGTCGGCCGAATTGTGTATGACGTCCGGCGTCCCGGAGCCGTCGGGGGTCGTGGCGTACATCATGATCGCGGAAGGCATGAGCTGGGTCTGGCCGATCTCGCCCGCCCAGGCGCCGTGCAAAGCCTTCGGGTTAGGCCAGACGCCGCGTTCGACCAGCGTCAGGGCGTCGATCAGTTCGGCGCGAAAGCGGTCGGCGCGGCGGCAGTCGTAGGCGAGCGTCGCGAGCGCGGCGAAGGTCGGATACGAGCCGTTGTCGCCGCCGTAGCTGGTCTCGAGTCCCCAGATCGCGACCAGGATCGGACCCGGCACGCCGAATCGCTGTTCGATGGTCGCGAGCGTCCCGGCGTATCGGGCGAGCATCGCTCGGCCGCGCGCGAGCTGGGGGTTGATGTGGCTCGCGGAGAAACTCGCGAAATCGTGCCCGAGATAGACGACCCCGTGATCATGCGCGCCGACCGACGAGTCGTAGCTCATTCCGCCGAGCGCGGCCTCGAACGTCGCCTCGGAGATGCCGTCGCGCGCCGCGACCTGCCGGAAGCTTGCGAGCCATTCGTGGAATCCTTCCGGCCCACCCTTGCCGCAGTCGTCCGCGCGCGTGGGGGACGCGCCGGCGAGCCCCGCCACGAGGGCGGCCAGCGCCGCGATCTTTCGTGTCCGACTACGCATTCCCACCTCAGCTTTCCGCATTGCGGAGGCGCTTCTAGCAAGAGGGCGGCGCAAGACCAATGGCGGCGTGTCGCAGAATGCCCTGGCGTGAAGACATCGGATGGATGTGCTCTTCGGCAATTCGTTGACGGCAATCACCACTGGTCCTAAGCCAAAACGCGGGCGGTAGAGGCGCCGATAGGTTGGGCATCGCTCCGGTCAAGCAAGGCGGACGGCAGGCAAAATCAGACCATGTCAATTCCGGACTACCAAAGTCTCATGCTGCCGGTCCTTAAACTCGCCGCATCGGGAGAGCAGCGCGTCGCAGATGTTGTCGATCCTATCGCCGATCAGTTCGGACTGAGCAAAGAGGATCGGGAGGCCCTACTGCCTAGCGGCCGGCAACGCGTGCTGCACAACCGCATTCATTGGGCGAAGTTTTATATGTCGAAAGCAGGCCTGATTTCCTCGCCTGCGCGCGGCCGGTTTGTTGCGACTGCGGAAGGGCGCAACTTGCTCGCAAGCCAGCCCGATCAGATCAATGTCGCAATGCTCATGAAGCAACCGGCGTTCCGTGAGTTCTACAAGAGCGAAAAGGAAGCGCCCTCGAACGGCTCCGAAGTCGTCTTTGATAGCAGGCCAACCAACTCCGGGGCCGCAACGCCGGAGGAACAGATCGAGGCAGCCTACCAAGCGCTCCAATCTGTGTTACGCGCTGACATTTTGGACCGCATAGCCCAGAACACGCCCTCATTCTTCGAGCAGGTCATTGTAAGTCTGCTGGTCGCAATGGGCTATGGCGGGTCCCGCAAGGACGCCGCCTCTCAGCTCGGTCGGTCAGGGGACGGCGGAGTTGACGGCGTTATTAACGAAGATCGTCTAGGCCTCGACCGCGTATACGTTCAGGCAAAGCGTTATGGGAAGGGTAACTCGGTTGGTCGCCCGGAGGTGCAAGCCTTTGTCGGTAGCCTCGTTGGGCTCGGTGCGGCGAAAGGCGTCTTCGTGACCACTTCGACGTTCAGCACGCAGGCGCGTGAGTTCGTCCAGCACCTCTCTCAGCGAGTTATCCTCCTTGATGGCCAGAACCTCGCCGACCTTATGATTGAACACGGCGTGGGTGTCCGAACGAACCGCACAATTGACTTTAAACGGCTTGATGAAGATTTCTTCTCGGAAGAGGGATAGGCGCAGCGGCGCCGTGAACGCCTCGAGACATCGCCTCTCCCAAAGAACCTTGCGCAAATCTCGGGACTTACACCCTCACCGATTTGTCAAGAATTTTGCACACCGATATTGCAATCCCTTGCGACAAATCCTCGTTTGGTCGGGAGCGTAAAGCGAGGTCGTCGTGACCAGCGCAATCCGGGGTGCGGCGGCGTTCCGGACGTCATGAGCGCTGGGCGGCTCCCGCTGTCCATGCGTGTGCAGCGCTGCGCCAGAGGTTGGCTGCGCGGACGTGCGTCGGTCGGATGCGTGGGAACCGCAGGAAAGCCGGCGACGTCTCAGGATCCAACGGCTCGGGGTGAAAGTCATGACAGCGACGCCTAGACAGGAAGTGTTCGTCGAATCCTCGGACTCGGGACAATACGTTGTCGTCCGATGACGGACGCCGTCAGACCGTATGCCGCGCAGGCGCGCACGGGCTTCGCGTTCGGCCCGCCGCGGCGCGACAAGCGCGGCTGAAACTTCGGACGGCCGCGGATCGGGAGGGATCGGCTCGCGTTATCGGTAGCGCTTCTGATTCCAGCGGTGTCCGAGCAGCGCCAGAATGATGATCAGGCCGTTGAAGAACTGGACGTAGAAGCCGCTGAGGCCGGCCGCCACGATGCCGCTCTGGATGAACGACACGATCAGCGCGCCGATCGCGCCGCCCGCGATCGTGCCGACGCCGCCCCAGGTCGGCGTGCCGCCGACGAACACCGAGGCGATCGCGGGCAGCAGATAGCCGTCGCCGGTCGTCGGCCACCAAGTGAAGTTGACCATCGTCGAGAACACGCCGGCCAGCGCCGCCCCAGCCCCATGAAGACGAAGGTCAGGATGCGCACGCGCGAGACGTTGATGCCCATCTCTGTCGCGCTGTCGGGATTGTCGCCGACCGCGCGGACTCGCGCGCCGAACCGGTGGCGATTGAACAGCAGCGCTGCGAGGCCGACAAAGGCGAGCGCCCAGAAGATCTGCACGGGAACGCCGAACACCTGCCCGGCGAAGACGCGCGCCGACCGGCGTGTCCTGCAATTCGAGCAGCGCGATCGACTTGCCTTGCGTGACGATCATGATCAGCCCGCGCAGCATGAAGTTCATGCCGAGCGTGGCGATCAGCGACGACAGGCCGGCGACGACGACGAGGCCGCCGACGCAGGCGCCGAGCGCCATGCCGGTCACAAGCGCAGCGGCGATGCCGAGGAGCGGGCTCAAGCCCGCCTGCACGACGAGCGCGAACACCCAGGCCGAAAAGCCCATCGTCGCCGGGAAGGAGAGGTCGATCTCGCCGACCGTGACGACGAACACCAGCGGCACGACCAGGCACAGCGCGACCGGCAGGGTCACGAGCACGGAGTTGTAGATCGGCCAGCTCAGGAACACGGCGGGGCTCGCCGCCATGAAGATCGCGATCATCACCACGAAGACGGCGAGCGTGCCGAGCGCCGCGCGGTTGCGATCGACAAAGCGTCTCAGCCGGCTCTCCGGCGGACGCTCGACCGGACGCGCGCGCGCGTCGATCGGCTCCATGGACGCGGTCATCACGCAGCCTCCGATTCGGGCCGGGGAGGCGGCGGGATGTCGACGCCTTGCGGATGCGCAAGCCGCTCCATGTAGGCGATCAGGCGCTCGGCCGAACCGACCTCCTCCTTGGTCGCCTGCAGCGCGACCGTGCCGCGGTCCATGACGACGAAGCGCTCGGCGATGTCGAAGACGTGGTGGATGTTGTGGCCGATGAACAGCACCGAGCGGCCGCCGGCGCGCACCGTGCGCACGAAGCGGAACACCTTTTCGGTTTCGGTCAGCGAGAGCGCGGTGGTCGGCTCGTCCATGACGATGAGGTCGGCCTTGTTGTAGATGGCGCGAGCGAGCGCCACGCCCTGCCGCTCGCCGCCGGAGAGCTGGCCGACGATCGAATGGGGCGTGAACACCCTCGAGGTGAAGCCGATCTCCCGCATCAGCCGCTCGGCTTCGCGCGCTCGCGGCTGCGATCGAGCAAGCCGAAGACATTGGTGATCTCGCGTCCGAGGAAGATGTTGCGGATGATGGTCTGCTGTACGCAGAGCGCGCGGTCCTGGAAGACGGTCTCGATGCCGGCGTTGCGCGAGTGCGCGGCGTTCCAGTTGGTCTCGGGCTTGCCGCGGACAAGGATCTCGCCGCTGGTCGGCTTGATCACGCCGGCGAGGATCTTGATCAGCGTCGACTTGCCGGCGCCGTTGTCGCCGAGCAGGCCCGACGACTTCGCCCCGGTCGACGTGGAGGTTGATGCCCCCGAGCGCGAAAACGCGTCCGAAGGACTTGGCGATGTCGCTGAGTTCGATCAGCCGTTCGCCCATCGCCGCGTCTCTCCCGAGCGAACGCGAGGCCGGCGCGGCCGCGACTGGCGCGCCGGCTCTGTCCATCGGTCAGCGCAGGCCTTCCTTCGCGAGGTCGGCGACCGCCTGGTAGTTCTCCGGCGTCACGAAGCCCGCGCCGGTGTCGACGTTGATCGGCGCGAGGCCGTAGACGATCTGCTCGCAGAGGCTGAGGATCGGCAGATAGCCCTGCTGGAACGGCTGCTGGTCGGCGGTGAGCTGCACCCAGCCGCTCTTGAAGGCCTCGACGATCTGCGGGCTGGTGTCGAAGCCGACAGTGATGATCTCGCCGGGCTTCTTGCCGGCCGCCTTCATGTAGGCGCCGGCGTTGCCGAGTTGCTGGCCGCCGGGATAGACGATCATCTTGGCCGTCGGGTTGGCCTGCAGCGCCGCGGTGATGACGGGATGGCGAGATTGGGATCGGCCGCCCATTCCGGCGGCGCGATTGAGCTTGACGACCTTGACGCCGGCCTCCTCCAGCGCGTTGGCTGTGCCGAGCTTCGCGCGCGTGCGCGGATCGACATCGTCGAAGCCGCCGAGCACGATCGCCATGTCGCCCGCTCTTCAGGCCGAAACGCTGGACCGCATCTCGACGCCGAGCGCGTGGCCCTGCGGCGCCTGCTGCGCGCCGACATAGCCGCCGCCGAACTTGGCGACCGCCGCCGGGACCGGCACGTTCTGGTACATCATCTTGATGCCGGCTTTGGCCGCCTGCTTCGGCGAGCGGCATGATCGCGGCCTCGCCGGGATGGCCCATCATCGCGATGCCGTCGGGATGCGCGGCGACCGCCTCGCGCAATTGCTGGGCCATCTTTTCGTTCGCCCAGCCGGAGAAGACATAGTCGACCTGCGCGCCGAGTGTCGGCCGCCGCCTGCTGCGCGCCGTTGTAGACGATGGTGCCGAAGGCGTCGCCTTCCGCGCCGCCGACGAAGAAGCGCAGATGTGCGCCTTGCTGCACCATTTGTCGCGCAAGGCGCCCGCGTCGGCGGCGTTGGCCGCGCTAGCGAAGCCCGCGCCGATCAGCGCGAGCACCGCCGCCGCCCAACAAGGCAATCCGACTCTCAGCATGCTTCATCATCCGTCCTCCCGGGTCATGCTATCGCGCTTGACGCCGCTCGATCGGCCGGTCGGCGTTGATCGTCGCCCGGCATGAAGTATCCGGCCGATCATGCCGGATTGGCGATCACGCGCGCGCCGCCCCGGCAAAGCTTCAGATAGTCGAGCGCGCGAACCTGGCCGGTCATCTCCAGCTCCTCGCGATAGACCGGGTCGTGCCAGCCCTCGATGTCGATCGTCCCGGCATAGCCGGCGAGCCTCAGTTCGCTGATGACGCGCGTCCAGTCGGTGTCGCCGAAGCCCGGCGTGCGCATCTGGACGAACGGATATTTGCCGAACACGCCGTGCTCGCGCACGACGTCCCAGCGCACCGTCGCGTCCTTGCCGTGGACGTGGAAGAATTTCGTGGCCCATTTGCGGATCTGCGGCACGGGGTCGATGAGATAGACGAGCTGATGGCAGGGCTCCCATTCGAGTCCGAGATTGTCGCGCGGGAACGGCGTCGAACATCAGCTCCCAGGCGTCGGGATTGTGGGCGATGTTCCAGTCGCCGCTCGCCCAGTTGCCGTCCATCGCGCAGTTCTCGAACGCCAGGCGCACGCCTTTGTCGGCGGCGCGGCGCGGCAAGCTCGCCCCAGACCTTCTTGAACGCCGGCAGGCTCTCTTCGATCGGCTTGCCGCGCACCCGGCCGGTGAAGCCGGCGATCGTGCGGGCGCCGAAATGGTGCGCGTTGTCGATCAGCGCCTCCCAGCCCGCCAAGCGTCTGCCGGTCGAGATCGCCGTCTTCCAGCGGATTGCCGAACATGCCGAGCGTGTCGATCGTCGACGTCGGCGTCGCCGATCGCCTCGCGGAGCTGCCTGGCGAGCAGCGGCAGATCCTTGTTCATCGTCTGCCAGAAGAACGGCTCGATGCTCTCGAAGCCGTGTTCGACGATCTGGCGCACGTCGGCGGCGGGATCCGGCGCGTTGGCGCGGATCATGGTTCCGATGCGGATGTCGAGCAGATTCTCTCATGGGCGTCCTGCATTCAGATGACGATGTCGACGCGCCGGCCGGCTTCGGCGCTGTCGATCGCGCCGAACACCATCGCCAGCGAACGGATGTTGTCGCGGCCGACGGTCTCCGGCTCGCTGGCCGACGCGGACGGCCGCGACGAAGTCGCGCGAGGACGCCGAAATGGCCGCCGACGCGGTCGTCCGGCCGCGAGCGGCGGCGGCTCGACCGGCGCGACGGCGTCGAACAGGCCGTCGCGCGCGCCGGCCGCGACGACCTCGATCCGGATCTGCATCGGCGCCGTCCCAGGTCAGCGCGCCCTTCGTCGCCGACGAAACGCCACGCGCATTCCCAGGACGTGCCCAGGCCGGCCGCGCACCAGGAGCCGCGGTAGGCGAAGACGGCGCCGTTCTCGAGTTCGAAGATCGCCGCCGCCGACGAGCCCTGGCGGTACCAGGAATGCGGCGGGTTCCATTCCCGGCAATAGACGTCCGAGGCGCGCCGAGCCCGGTCATGCAGCGCATGGCGTCGAAGCCGTGGATCGCCATGTCGAGCAGCAGGACATGATCCATCTCCTCGCGAAAGCCGCCGAAATGCGGCGCGAGAAAGAAGTCGGCGTGAACGCTGGTGATCTCGCCGATCGCGCCGCGAGCGCAGCGCCGCGCGCGATGCGGCGGACGCCCGCGCACGATAGCGGCGGTTCTGCACGACGGCGTGGATGCGGCCCGCGGCCTTGGCGCGCGCGACGAGATCGCGCGCCTCGTCGAGCGTCTCGGCCATCGGCTTTTCGCTCAGCACATGGCAGCCGGCGGCAAGGCCGGCGGAGACGACCTCGTGACGCGCCGACGGCACGACGACGTCGAACAGGAGATCGGGACGGGCTGCGGCGAGAAGCGCGTGGACGTCGCGCGGCGACGAACGCGTCGTGCAGCGAGAATTCGGCGGCGCGCGCCTTCGGCGCGTCCGGCGTCGAGATCGGCCAGGCCGACGATGCGCAAGTCGGGGATTTTCGCGGCGGCCTGCGAGCCAGGCTCGGCTCATCGCGCCACAGCCGACGAGGGCGGCTTTCAGCTCCATCGACGCTCGCTCCCTGGCTGACGTTTCGACTCCCTCGGCGCCGCATTGCAGCACCGTAAACGTTTACGACGCTAGCGCCGATCGTCCCGCTTGTCAAGCGCGCCCGCGCGCCCGTAAGCTACACCGACCTCGTCCCGAGGAGCGCCGAAGGCGCGTCTCGAAGGACGCTCCGAGGGCGCCGACGTGGACGCACACTGGAACATCCTTCGAGACGCCCGCTTCGCAGGCTAATCAGGATGAGGGTGGCTTTTGCAAAGCCCCACCTGGGAGTTTCGCATGTGATCGGAATTCGCGACCTCGCCCGCCATCTCGACATTTCGATCGGCACGGTGTCGCGCGCGTTGAACGATCGCGGCGACGTCAATCCGCTGACGCGCCAGCGCGTGCGCGAGGCGGCGGCGATAGCTCGGCTATTCGCCCAATCAGTCCGGGCGCAGCCTGCGGCGCGGGAAGACCGACCTCGTCGCCATGATCGTGCCGTCGGGCCGGGACGACACGCTGATCAACACCGTGTTCCTCTCGGTGCTGGACGGCCTCAAGCGCCGGCTCGGCGAACATGGGCTCGACCTGGCGATCTTTCTCGAGGAGGCGGCGAGGACCGGCTTGGCGCGCTGCGGCGGGTGACCGAGCGCGGCCTCGCCGACGCGCTGATCATCGCCGACACCGAGAGCGCCGATCCGCGGGTCGAATATCTGATCAAACTGCGCCGGCCTTTCGTCACCTTCGGCCGGACGCAGCGCGCCGGCCCGGCACGCCTGGGTCGATCCCGATTTCGAGCCGGCGGTCGAGGGCGCGGTCGGGCGTCTGGTCGCGCTCGGCCATCGGCGGATCGGGCTCGCGCTGCCGGACCGTCCGATGCACTACCTCGGCCTCGTCGAAACAGCCTACCGGCGCGCGCTCGCCGACCGGGGGCTTCCCCTCGATCCGCGCTGGGACCTGCGGCGGGCGGCGGGCGAGCGGGGCGGCCTCGAAGCCGCCGACGCGCTCCTGTCCGGGAACCAGCCGCCAACCGCTGCGCTCCTCACCAATTCCATGCATGCGGTTGCGCTCTATCGAACCTTGAGCGAGCGCGGTCTCAGGCCCGGCCGCGATCTCTCCATTCTCGCGCTGCTGCCGGAAGCGCGGGCGCAATATCTGATTCCGACGCTGACCACCTGCCAGACCGACTGGACCGCGATCGGCGAACGGCTCGCCGACGCGGTGCAGGTCGAGCTTCTTCTCGCCGAGGGCGAACCTGGCCCAGACCGCGCGCCGCCGTCACGCGTGCAGGCGCTGGCGCCGGTTGCGCTCACGTCCGGCGAGAGCGTGAGCCGTGTGCAGGATTTCGAGGCCGCGGCGGCGAGGGGGGTGCCGTAGCCGCGAGCGCCAGCCTGTTGCGGCGGCAGGGACCGACTTGAATTGAGCCGAGGGCGATAGAAATCTTCAGCCCCGCTCCGCCGCCTTTTCGAACGCCTCGACCGCTTCGGCCGCGAGGTCGTCGGCCAGGAGGCCGGCGGCGACTTTCGGGCCGAAGGTGAAGGTGTCGAGCCCCTCGCCGGCGAGCCGAACAAGGTCGCTCGCGTCGCGCAGCGAGGCGACGAGAATGCGCATCGCCGAGCCGCGCCCGCGCTCCGCGCGCGCCATCGCGACGACCTCGCCGAAGCCGTCGCGGCCGGCGTCGTTCATCCGGCCGAGATAGGGCGCGGCGTATTCGGCGCCGAGCGCGCTCGCGACCAGCGCTTGCGCGGCGGAATAGACCGCCGTCAGGGTCAGGCGCACGCCGTCGTCGCGGAGTTTCGCCGCGGCGGCGACGCCCTCTACGGTGGCGGGGACCTTGACCACGATCCTGGGGTCGATCGCCGCGAGCGCCCGGCCGTGATCGCCATAGAGCTCGCGCGTGCGGCCCCAGGCCTGCAAGTGCACCTCGCCGGCGCCGAGGTCGAAGGCCTGGCGCGCCAGGGTGGAGAGAGTCGGCAGCGTGCATGGAACGCCCGCGGCCTCCAGCAGGATCGGGTTGGTGGTGACGCCGTGGAAACAGCCGAGCGGCAGCCATGCGCCCCACGCGGCGCGATCGGCGGAATCAAGCAGGAACCGCAGGCCCGGAGCGGGCGACGAAGGACCAGACGATGTCATTGGGAGCTCTTATGGGCGCGAGAACGCGCCAGGCAAGCCTTCCCTACGCCGAAAGGCGCATCATGACCAGCGCCTTAATCGGGGGGACGGCGTCCCGCCGTCCCATCAGGACGCCCGTCTGTCCACGGGCTACGGGGCGGGCGAGACGCCCGCCCTCGTGCGTCCGCGAGGACGCTTTGTCAGCGTGGTGGAAGTCCACGCCCGGGCTGTTCGCGAGCCCGGAAGTCGAAGGTAACCGCGTCGCCGCGAGGCGGGGTGGAGAGCAACTGGAGGCGAACCGGCGGTCCGTAGGATGACGAACCTGTTTCGGCGGGATGCCGTGGCGAGCCTGCGAAGGAAAGGCGAAGCCCGGAACAGCCGAGGGCGCTGAGGCGAATGGCAAAGCGGCCCCCGGACGGCTCACGTGGTTGAGGTCGGAACGTCGGGAAGGCGAAGCGGAGGAAGCGGAGAGACCCGTCGCCCTGGGTGAGGGCGGCGGGAGTCAGAGCCTTCATAGTACCGCTGCGGCGAGCGCCGCGAGAGGGGCGGCCAGCAAAACCGGCCCGAGGGAAGGGAGGCAGGAAGCGGAAGGCGCTTTTGGCTGGAGAGGAGCAAGCGACAGGCCCGGCAGTGCCCGCGAGGGCTAAGCAAGGGTCAGAGGCCCGCGATCCCCGCTGGGATTGGGCGGAAGCTTCGATCTGGACGGAGCGCATGACGTCGGCGCTGGACAACGGCGTCAAGGGAGGCAAGTGGTTCTCGTTGATCGACAAGGCCATCCGGCCTTCGACGCTCGCGGTCGCGTGGCGCAGGGTCGCCGCCAACAAGGGAGCGGCGGGGGTGGATGGCGAGAGCGTCGAGCGGTTCGCGGCGCGGTCGGACGACTATCTGCGCGAACTGGGCGAAAGCCTGAGCGCGCGCACGTATCGCCCGGCTCCGGTCAAGCGGGTCGAGATTCCCAAAGGGGACGGCAAGACCCGGCCCCTCGGGATCCCGACGGTCAAGGACCGCATCGTGCAGACGGCGCTGAAGCTGACCATCGAGCCGATCTTCGAGGCCGGGTTCCGGAACGGCAGCTACGGCTTCCGCCCGGGGCGGAGCGCGAAGGACGCGTTGCGGGAGGTCGACCGGCTCATCAAGGACGGTTATGTCCACGTCGTGGACGCGGATTTGAAGAGCTACTTCGACACGATCCCGCACGAGCGGCTGATGGCGCTGGTCGCGGAGAAGATCAGCGACGGAGCGATCCTTGCGCTGATCGAGGGCTTCCTCGGCCAGGATATCATGACGGAGGCGGCGACGTGGCGGCCAACGGCGGGAACGCCCCAAGGGGCGGTGATTTCGCCGCTTCTGGCCAACGTCTACCTGCATCCGCTCGACCTCCTGATGGAGGCGCGCGGGCGCCGGATGACGCGCTACGCGGACGACTTCGTCATCCTGTGCCGGACGGAAGAAGAGGCGGCTGCGGCGCTCGCCGAGGTCGAAGCGTGGGTCGCGGCCCACGGCCTCGCCCTCAACCCGACGAAGACGCGCATCGGCGACTGCCGACAACCGGGCCAGGGCTTCGAGTTCCTCGGCTACCGGTTCGAGGCGGGCCGCCGGTGGGCGCGCGACAAGAGCCGGAAGGCGATCCGGGACAAGGTGAGGGCGAAGACGAAGCGCACCCGCGGCGACGCGATGGCGCGGATCGTCGCCGACCTCAATCCGATGCTGCGCGGCTGGTTCGAATACTTCAAGCACGCCGCAAAGCCGGAGTTCCCGTCCCTCGACGGCTTCGTCCGCCGACGCCTGCGCGCCATCCTGCGCAAGCAGGAGAAACGCCCCGGCTTCGGACGGTGCGCCGACGACCACCAACGATGGCCAAACGCCTTCTTCGCCAACCTCGGGCTGTTCACCCTGGACGCGGCCCGAGATCAGGCGAGACGTTCCCGATGAGGAAATCCGCGACTGGAGAGCCGTGTGCGGGAGAACCGCACGCACGGTTCGGAGGGAGGGGAGGCTCACACCTTCCCTACCCCTATCGATCAAACCGCCGGCGCGGGGACCCCGATCGCGGCGGCGATCTCGGCGACGGTCGCCTTTTCCGCTTCGCTCACCTGCGTGCCGCCGAAGCCGAGAAAGCCGCCCTCGGGCGCGGCTTCGGCGACGGACGCGGCGACGTGGGCGAGCCAGGTCTTGAACGGAACGGCGTCGGCGCCGCCCTTGGCGTCGAGCAGCGCCGCGACGCTCTTGAGCGAGTCGACGGCCTTGGCGACGATCTCGGCGGGCTTGCCGGCGCCGGCGATCGCGGCCTTGACGCCGTCCTGCGCGAGGCCGCGCCCTTCCGAGGTTTCAAAGTCGGCCGCCACCGCCTTCACCAGCGCGTCGGCGTTCGGGTCGGACTTGGCCGCGAGCAGCGCCCGCGCGCTCGCCATGCTCTCCTTGAACATTCCGATCAGGCCGCTCGGATCGGCGGCCGAAACCGCGATCCCGGCGAGGAGCGGGCTCTGCAGCAGGGCTTTCCATTCGTCCGGGGTGAAATCAGTCTTGACCGCCATGCACGCCTCCCTTGCCCGGCCCCGCCTTCGGGGCCCGCGTCGCCAGAATAGGCGGGTAGCATGACAGTATCTCGCCAGGATGACAAATTCCTCCGGAGATGCGGGAATGGGGCGCGTATAACACGCGTTTGTTGCAGATCTTTCGCGCTTGAGCCTTTGAAGCCACCCTGTCGGCGCTGAAGCCGTCAGCGTTGCGATGACCCTCAGGGCGCCCGTCTCAGCCGGACGTAAAGCGCGCCCGAGCCGCCGTGGGCGCGGCCGGCCTCCTCGAAGCCGAGCACCACCGAGCGCAGGTCCGGCTCGCGCAGCCAGTGGGGGGCGAGGCGGCGGAGCACCCCTCGCCCTCGGTCGTCGCCCCATACCGGCTCCCCGAGCGGTCCGCCCTTGCCGGTGACGACGATGACCAGGCGCGCGCCCTGCGCCTGGGAATGCCGCAGGAAGCCGCGCAGCGCCTGGTGCGCCTCGGCCTGGTTCATGCCGTGCAGGTCGAGCGCGCCGTCGATCGCGCCGCGCCCTCGGGCGAGTTCGCGTTTCAGCCGCCGCTCGATCGGGGCGAGCGGCAAGGGACGCGGCCTTTCGGGCCTGGCTTCGGGAGCGCCGCCCGCGAATGCCGGGGGCTCCTCCTGAGGTTTGGCCGGCAGGGGCTTCGCCCCCGTCGGCAGGCTCGCGCCGCGGCGGCGGGAGACGCTGCGGGCGACCTCGGTCCAGAGCGCGATCTCCTCGTCGCTGAGGCGCCGGAGGCGGTGGGGCAGGGGGCCTTCCTTCACGGCTCCTCTCCGACGGGCGTCAGCACGGTGAAATCTCCTCGATGGCGGATGGAGCCTGCGCGCGCGCCCGCTGCCTCGCCGCTGCCGAAGAATAGGTCGGCGCGGGCCGGTCCGACAATCGCCGACCCGGTGTCCTGCGCAATCATCAGCCGCCGGAAGGGTGTCGGCGCTTCGTGCTCCCACGGAAGCTCGGCTTCGATCCAGAACGGCAGGCCGTAGCTCCAAAAAGTCCGGTCGACCGCGATCGAGCGCAACGGCGTCAGAGGGACGCCGGCGCCGGCGACCGGTCCGAGGGCCGGATCGAAGTCGGTCACCAGGCGGAAAAACACGAACGAGCGGTTTTGGCGCATGAGCCGCAGGCCCGCCTCGCCTTCGCGCAAGCCCGCCGCGCGCAGCCAGGCCTTGAGGCTCTTGAGCGACATGGCGCTTTCGGGGATCGCGCCGGTCTCGATCAGGATGCGGCCGATCGACGTGTAGGGCAGGCCGTTGCGCCCGTCATAGGCCAGTCGCGCCCGGCCCCCGTCGGTAAAGGCGACCTGCGCCGAGCCCTGAACCTGGATAAGAAAGGCCTCGACCGCGTCGCGGACCCAGACGAGCGAATTGCGGCGGCCCCGCTCGATCGTCTCCCGGTCGGGGTAGGGGACGAGCGCGCCGTCGCTTGCGATGCGCGCGCCGGTCACGCCCGCAGGCAAGTCCGCCGGCGCTTCGCCCGGGCCGAAGCTCACGAGGTCGTCCGGCCGGGCGAGCAGCGGCCAGCCGAATTCCGGCGTCTCGTCCCGCGAGCCCGCCACGACCGGCTCGTAATAGCCGGTCAGAAAGCCGTCGCCGCGGGCCGCCGGGACGACGCGGTACGGGCGGAACCAGCGCTCAAAGAAGGCGCGCGCCTCTGAGGGGTCTTCGACCCTTGCATCGAGCGCGGCGCGGGCCGCCCGGGCGAGCGCCAACGACGGCGGGCGGCCCGTCCGGCCCTCGGGCCGATCCGCGGCCAATGCGCCCGCCGAGATCAGAAAGCAGCGGAAGGCGGCGAGGGCGTCGTCGTCGGCGAAGCCGGCGAGGCTCGTGAAACGGCGCGGCTCAAGGCGAGGAGGCGCCGCAACGGCCGCGCTCACCGTTCGGACTGGGTCGCCGTGAGCCGCCAGTTGGGGTCGCGGGAACGCACGTCGCGCACGAAGGTCCAGAGGTCGAGATGGTCGACCACCTCCGTTGCGGAGCCGTCGACGACCTCGCCCGACTTGTCGCGGGTCACCGAGGCGAGCGTGCTGGCGAAGCGCACGGCGACCTGCGCGGTCGAACCGGTCAACTGGGCCGCCGCGACCCTGGCGTCGTCGATCGAGACCACGGTGGTCGTCATCGTGTGGCCGGCCGCGGCGCGCGCCTGGATGGCGGCGTCGAAGTTCGAGAAGGCCTCGGGCGCCATCAGGCTTTGGAGGGTCTCACGATCGCCGGCGGCGAACGCCTGGACCACCATTTCATAGGCCGCGCGGGCGCCGGCCAGGAATGCCGGCAGCGCAAAGCTCCGGTCGGCGGCGGCGATGGCGTCGAGGCCGCTCCAGGCCTCGGGCCCGGCGGAGCCCTGCCACCGATCGGCCGGCGGCGCTGTCGGCGCCGGACCTGTCAGGGCCGGCTCAGGCGGCGCGACGGTCGGGGCGGCGGGTCCCGGCGCCCGGCGTAACGGGGCGATGAGGCCATTCGGCCGCTCCCCGTCGTTTCGCGTTCCGAGTACGGAGCGCAGCTTCCAGGCGACGAACAGGGCCACCAGCGCAAAAATGACCGTCGGAAGGTCGATATCCGGCATCGGCGTCCAAGTCCTTTTGAAGCCCTGCTTCGTCGGGGCTCCCCCGCCCCAATATCTAGGCGCTGGACGGGGTTTTGGCTAGGCGAGACCGACGGGCCTTGCGCAATGGACTGGAATGGCTCCATCCCTTTCGAGCGGAGGGCGGCGTCTCGCCGCCCGTCTTGCGACGGCTATAGGAGCGCGAGACGCGCTCTTCCATTGGAGCGCAGATCGGTGACGAGCGAGTTCATTGTCGGCGTGGCGGGCGCAGGCGCGTGGGGGATGGCGCTCGCCAACGCCGCCGTGGCCGCCGGCCGCGATGTCGTGCTGTGGGGCCGCGACAGCGGGGCGATGGCCGCGCTCGAGGCGACAAGGCTCAGCGACAAGCTGCCGGGCGTGCGCCTTTCCGAACGCGTCGTCGCGACCGCCGACCTCGGCGCGCTCGCGCGCTCGGCGGCGATCCTGGTCGCGACCCCCGCTCAGGGAACCCGCGAGGCGGCCGCGCGGCTTGCGGCGCTTCCCGGAGCGGCGCCGCTCGTGACCTGCGCCAAAGGCATCGAACGCGGCTCGCACGCCTTCATGACCGACGTGCTCGCTGAAGCCGCGCCGGGCCGCCCCGTGGCGATCCTGTCGGGTCCGTCCTTCGCCGCCGACGTCGCAGCCGGCCTGCCGACGGCGGTGACGCTGGCCGCGGCCGACGAGGCGCTGGCGCGCTCGCTCTGCCGCCATCTGCATGGGCCCAACCTCAGGCTCTATCATTCGAGCGACGTCCGAGGCGTCGAGATCGGCGGCGCCGCCAAGAACGTGCTGGCGATCGCCTGCGGCGTCGCCGCCGGCCGCGGCCTCGGCGCGAGCGCGGTCGCGGCTCTGGTCGCCCGCGGTTTCGCCGAGTTGCGCCGGTTCGGCGAGGCCTTCGGCGCGCGCAGCCAGACCCTGATGGGGCTTTCTGGGCTCGGCGATCTGGTCCTGACCTGCTCCTCGGCCCAGTCGCGCAATTTCGCCTTCGGCGTCGCGCTCGGCCGTGGCGGCGCGGTCGCCGAGGCGCAGGCGGGAAAGCTCGCCGAGGGCGCCTTCACGGCGCTCGCGCTGACCGAAATGGCGCGCGCGCGGGGCGTCGACATGCCGATCGCCCAGTGCGTCGAGGCGCTGATCGAGGGGAGGCTCGATGTCGCCGGAGCGGTCGGCGCGCTGCTGGGGCGTCCGCAAAAGGGGGAGGAATGATGGCCCTTCCTCGCCGTCGCGCGGACGGGCGCCCAGAGGCGAACTCGCCGGATGCTCAGCCGAAGGTCTTCTCGCCGGCGACCCAGGTCTCGCTGACCTTGATCGCCATGATTTTTTCCGGCTCGGTCCGGGTTGGGTCGCTCTCGAGGATCGTCAGATCCGCCTCCTTGCCGGCCTCGAGCGTCCCGATGGCCTCCTCGAGGCCGATCTGCCGGGCGGCGTTGACGGTGATCGCCCGCAACGCCTGATCGATCGTGATCGCGAGATCGGGGCCGATTACCGAATTGTCGATGGCGCAGCGCCGCGTGACGGCGGTCTGAACGTGCCGTAGCGGGTTGATGGGCAGGCCCGCCGCCGGCGAATCGGAGTGCAGGGTGAAGGGGACGCCCGCCTTGGCTGCGGCGCCGGCGGGAACCATGAAGTCCGCGCGCTCGGACCCAAAAATCTGATCGCGATAGGCGCCGCCGTAAAGATACACGAAGTCCGGAATGAAGCTCGGCTGCACGCCGAGCCGCTTCATTCGTTCGATCTGGTCCTGGCGCGCCATCGTGGCGTGCTCGATGCGGTTGAGCCCGGTCGAAGGGTCGGCGCCGTAGGCCTCCTCGATCGCGTCCAAGGCCTCGTCGACCGCGGCGTCGCCCTGGCAATGAATCAGGATCGGCCAACCCGCGTCCTTCGCCGCCCGGCACAACTGAGCCATCTGAGGCAAGGCGTAGTTGGTCCGGCCCTTGTTCGCGCTGTCGAGATAAGGCTTTGTCTGCGCGGCCATCTCGGCCTGGTTCGAGCCGTCCGCCCAGAACTTCATGCCATAGAGCGAAAAACGGCTGCCGGGGATTTTCCTCGCCTTCGCGCCGGGCCCGAGCGAGGCGAAGGCCTTGCTGGCCTCGACGGCGTCGGTCGAGAAGCTCGCGCTCATCCGCACGGCGAGGCGTGTTCGAGAGCTTCGCCAGCGCCTCCACCCATTCCGGCTTGACGGTGCCGGGCTCGTGCAGCGTCGTCTTGCCGGCGGCCGCCGCCTGTTTCGTGTAACTGCTGAGCGCTTTCGCGATCAGCTCCGGCGTCGTCTTCGGCACGGCGACGGCGAGGAAGCGAAGCAGCGCGGGCTCCTCGTACATCAGGCCGTTCAGCTTGCCGTCGGGCCCGCGGCCGAAGTGGCCGCCGCCCGGCAGTTCGCCGACGTCTTCCGGGATCTCGGCGCGCGCGAAAGCCATCGTGTCGCCGGCGCCGACGTGTCCGTTCACGTACAGGACGAAAATCGGGTGCTGCGCCGAGACCGCGTCCAGCTCCGCCATCGACAGATCGCCGCCTTGCAGGAGATTGTCGTAAAAGCCCGCTGCGATCCACTCGCCCGGCGGGCGCCTCGCCGCCTCGGCCTTGAGCGCATCGAGCGCGTCGGCGTGCTTCGGATACTTTGCGTAGCCGATGTCGATCAGGAGGTCGCCAAGCAGCGCGGACAGAATGGTGTGATGATGCGGGTCGATGAACCCCGGGAACAGGGCGCGGCCCTGAAGGTCGACGATTTGGGTCGCGGGGCCGGCGAGGGCCGAAAGGTCCGAGGCCGATCCGGCCGCGAGAATCCGCCCTCCGCCGATCGCCAGCGCTTCGACCGTGTCCCGGCCGCCCGTCATCGGGATGGATCGCGCCGTTGCGAAAGATCACGTCGGCGCCTTCGGCGGCGAGCGCGCCGCGCATGACGGGCATCGTCGAAGCGCCTGCCGAGGCGGCGTAGGCGAGGAAGCGGCGCCGGCTGGGACCGGCCCGGCAAAAGCCCGCCGTCAGAGACTGTCGGCGATCTGAGAGGTTTCGCACCAGAGACACATGAGCGACGGCCGTATCCTCAAAGGAAATCGCAGTGAGCGACAGTTGCCGAAATCTCAGCCTTAACGCGGCAAGATCGACTGGCCATGCGGCCCTGCGTCGCGGCGTCTGTTTACCGAAGGAAAGTCGCCTTCGGCCTGAATGTCGGACCAGGAGACGAGTTCGCGCACCTTGGCATCGGCTTCCGGCTCGCGTAAGCCTCGCGGGATCAGCGGAGGCTCGATCATGCTCTTTATCGCCACCTGCGTCGATAGGCCGCAAAGCGTCGAAAAGCGCCTGGGGAACCGCCCGGCGCATCTCGCCTTTCTCAAGGATCTCGGCGCCAGGGTGAAGATCGGCGGCGCGATGCTCGACCGACGACCTCAAGACGCCGATCGGCTCGATGCTGATCTTCGAGGGCGAGAGCGAGGCCGACATCCGGGCGATCCTCGCCGGACGACCCTTACGCGCGCGCGGGCCTGTTCGAGAGCGTCACCATAAGACCCTGGCGACAGGCGGCCGGGCAGACGCTTACGTGAGGGAAGCCATGGCGCACTGGCTGTTCAAGAGCGAGCCGTCGGCCTGGTCTTTCGAGAAGCTTGCCGCCCTCGGGGCCGAGGGCACCGACTGGAGCGGGGTTCGCAATCATTCCGCCAAGCTCAACATGCAGGCGATGAAGGTGGGCGAACAGGCCTTCTTCTACCATTCGAACGAAGGCAAGGCGATCGTCGGGATTGTCGAGGTCTGCAAGGCCTACCGCCCGGACCCGACCGACCGCGACGGGCAAGTTCGGCATGGTCGACATCCGCGCCGTCAGGCCGCTGCCGCGCCCCGTCCCGCTCGAAGCCGTGAAGGCCGAGAAGCGCCTCGCGACGATGGCGCTGGTCACGAATTCGCGCCTGTCGGTTCAGCCGGTGACCGATCCGGAATGGGCGCTGATCTGCGAGATGGGCGGACTGTAAGGTTCGCGTCGGCGCGCCTGGACGGCGTGAGAATTCCCTCTCCCCTTGTGGGGGAGGGTTAGGGTGGGGGTCTCGCCGTCCTTTGATATCTGCCCTTTGATCTGAGGCGGGAGGCCCTCATCTCCCGGCTTGGCGCGACCCCCCATCCCTGCCTTCCCCCGCAAGGGGGGAAGGAGATCGGAACGGGGCCGGACTTTCGCGCGCCGACCGAAAGGCTAAGACGAAAGCAGCAACGGTCGGCGGCTTGTCCGACTTGGCCGCGTTGGGCATAAACTCGCGCCAACGCTTGCGGGCGCCGGCTCGGCTGGTGCGGCAGGACTGTGTTGGGAGGAGCCCGTGCAAGACCACGTTTATGAAGTCACCGCGGAATGGGCCAAGCGCGCTTGGATCGACCATGCCAAGTACGAGGAGATGTACAAGCGTTCGCTGAACGACCCGACAGGTTTCTGGGGCGAGCACGGCAAGCGGATCGACTGGTTCAAACCCTACACCAAGGTCAAGAACACGAGCTTCGACGCGCACAAAGTGTCGATCAAGTGGTTCGAGGACGGGGTGACAAACGTCGCCTACAATTGCGTCGACCGCCACCTTCCCAAGCGCGCCAAGCAGACCGCAATCATCTGGGAAGGCGACAACCCGGCGAAGTCCCGCCACATCACCTACGCCGAACTCGCCGACGAGGTGAACCGCTTCGCCAACGTCCTGCATTTCCATGGCGTCAAGAAGGGCGACCGCGTCACGATCTATTTGCCGATGATCCCCGAAGCGGCCTACGCGATGCTCGCCTGCGCGCGCCTCGGCGCGATCCACTCGGTGGTGTTCGGCGGCTTCTCTCCCGACGCGATCGCGGGCCGCATCAATGACGCGGAATGCGAGGTCGTGATAACAGCGGACGAGGGTCTGCGCGGCGGCCGCAAGGTGCCGCTGAAGGCCAATGTCGACGAAGCGCTCAAGAAGACCTCGACCGTCAAACATGTGCTGGTCGTCAAGCGCACCGGCGGCGAGGTCGCCTGGACCGAGGGCCGCGACGTCTGGCTGCACGAGGCGGCCGAGCGCGTCTCGACCAAGTGCCCGGCCGAGCCGATGAACGCGGAAGATCCGCTGTTCATCCTCTACACGTCCGGATCGACCGGCACGCCCAAGGGCGTCGTTCACACCACCGGAGGCTATCTCGTCTTTGCGTCGATGACGCATCAGTACGTCTTCGACTATCACGAGGGCGACATCTACTGGTGCACGGCCGACGTCGGCTGGGTGACGGGCCACAGCTACATCATCTACGGACCGCTCGCCAACGGCGCGACGACCCTGATGTTCGAAGGCATTCCGAACTATCCGTCGATGAGCCGCTTCTGGGAGGTGATCGACAAGCACAAGGTCAACACCTTCTACACCGCCCCGACCGCGATCCGCTCGCTCATGGGCGCGGGCGAAGAGCCGGTGAAGAAGACCAGCCGCGCCTCCCTCCGCCTCCTCGGTTCGGTCGGCGAACCGATCAACCCCGAGGCCTGGGAGTGGTACCACCGCGTCGTCGGCGATCATCGCTGCCCGATCGTGGACACCTGGTGGCAGACCGAGACGGGCGGAATCCTGATCACGCCGCTGCCGGGCGCGATCAAGCTGAAGCCGGGCTCGGCGACCCTCCCGTTCTTCGGCGTCATTCCGGAGATCGTGGACGGCGCAGGAAACACCCTGGACGGCGCGTGCGAGGGCAATCTGGTGATCGCCGACTCGTGGCCCGGACAGATGCGCACCGTCTACGGCGACCACGATCGCTTCGTGAAGACCTATTTCTCCGCCTATCCGGGCAAGTACTTCACCGGCGACGGCTGCCGCCGCGACGCCGACGGCTTCTACTGGATCACCGGCCGCGTCGACGACGTCATCAACGTCTCCGGTCACCGGATGGGCACGGCGGAAGTCGAGAGCGCGCTCGTTGCGCATCCGAAGGTCTCGGAAGCCGCGGTCGTCGGCTATCCGCACGACATCAAGGGGCAGGGCATCTACGCCTACGTGACCGTGATGGCCGGAGTGGAGCCCACCGAGGAACTGCGCAAGGAACTGGTCGCCTGGGTGCGCAAGGAGATCGGACCGATCGCCTCGCCGGACCTCATCCAGTTCGCGCCCGGCCTGCCCAAGACCCGCTCGGGCAAGATCATGCGCCGCATCCTGCGCAAGATCGCGGAGAACGAGTACGGCGCGCTCGGCGACACCTCGACCCTCGCCGACCCCGCGGTGGTCGGCGACCTGATCGACAAGCGGCAGAATCGCGGCAAGGCCTAAAGACGCTTGGACGGACGCCCGAGGGCGTCCGTCCACTCTCGCTGGAGCACAGAAATCCCGGGCTGCGCGTCTCCTTGTCGACGCCCAGAACCCTTTGGCTCGGGCCGCAATTTTCTGATATTCAAGATTCTTTAAGCAAATACTTGCGATAAATAGAATTTACGCCTAGGGTGATCCCTTGGCCCCGGATCGGACCCGTCACGCCGTTCGTTGCATTCTCGATTTCCTATCGCTGCCCCGATGGGATGGTTCCCGGCGGCAATCGGACGCCGGGAAGCCTCTTGTCCGAGCGGCAGGCGGCCCCGAATATGGCCGAAATGCGGCATTTCATGGTTAAGACGGCCTGCGCGATTCAGAACCTTGAGCTCAATCCTTTGGAATCGCTCAATCGGTCTCCAAAACCGCACGCTGTCGAGGGCCGCGTGCGCCTTCGCGGGGACGTTTGGCCTTGGCCGCGGTCAGGAAGCGATCGAAAGCTCCTGCGCGGACTCGATCTTGGTCGCGAGAATGACGGCCTGGGTGCGGCTCTCGACCCCGAGCTTCTGCAGAATGGCCGACACGTGCGCCTTGACGGTCGCTTCGGAGACGCTGAGTTCGTAGGCGATCTGTTTGTTGAGGAGCCCCTGCGACAGCATCATCAGCACGCGAATCTGCTGGGGAGTGAGCGTCGCGAGGCGCCGCGCCAAGGCGCTCGATTCGCGATTGGGTTGCGCGTTGGGATCGAAATCGGGCGGGGTCCAGCGGCCGCCCTCGAGAACCTGCGCGATCGCTCCGCGCATCGTCTCAAGCGAGTTCGACTTGGGAATGAAACCGGACGCGCCGAACTCGAGGCAGTGTCGGATCACGGCGCGGTCCTCGTTGCCGGAAACCACTATGACCGGCGTGGACGGCCGTTCCGATCGCAGGAACAACAAACCCGAAAAGCCTCTGACGCCCGGCATGCTCAGATCGAGCAGCACGAGATCCGTTTCCGGCGACGCCTCGAGCGCAGCCGCCAAACTGTCGAAATCGTGCGCCACGGCGATTTCCGCTTCGGGCGCCGCAGCCAGCACCGCTTCCCGGAGACCGCCGACCACCAGAGGGTGATCGTCGGCGATCAAAACGCGCACCGTTCCCGTATCCATGTCACCCTCCGCCGTCCGCGCGGGCCGGCCGCGAGACCATCGCGCAACGGGCCGTCATTGTCACGCCCCCGTCACAGACGAAAGTCGAATCTACGGGTCCGTATTCATCCCTTCGGCAGCCGGCCGATCTGGCGAAGAGCTTCGACCAGAGCGATTGTTGCAGCGACGCCGACATTGAGCGATCGCAACGGCGGCTCGATGGGAATTTTGAGCCGCACCTCCGCCGCCGCCGCCACGGCTTCGGGCGCCCCAGCCGATTCCCGGCCGACGAGGAGAATATCGTCCGGACGAAACGCAAAGTCCCAGAGTTTCGCCTCCCCCTTTGTCGTCAGCAGCACCAGCCTGCGGCCGGCCGCGTCGCGCCAGGACTCGAATCGGGCCCACGAATCGTGGCGCGCAATGGAGAGGGATTCGAGATAGTCCATGCCGGCGCGGCGAAAGCGGGGATCGCCGATTCGAAAGCCGGCCGGCTCGATGATCGCCGCGTCGACGCCGAGACAGGCGCACGTGCGCATGATCGCGCCGGCGTTCTGGGCAATGTCCGGTTCGAAGAGGGCGAGAAGAAGCGAGGAGGTTGGCGTGTTCATGGCGTTGCGACCGTGTCGGCTGGACCGGATCGCAAATCGGGATGCGCGGGGCGGACCCGGCGAACACGACGAAAGGCAGAGGCCCGCGTCAATTTGGTCCTATGGACATCGAAATGGATCAATGCGAAAAGCCGCGTCGATTGCCGCCCGTCGCCATTGTGCGCCGAGCGAAAGGCGCCGACAGAGTTCGCCGTGTTCATTTGGGGCTTGAGCCGTCGCGCGACGCCG
The DNA here is from genome assembly GCA_963783275.1 of uncultured Alphaproteobacteria bacterium. Lineage (GTDB taxonomy): Bacteria > Pseudomonadota > Alphaproteobacteria > Rhizobiales > Beijerinckiaceae > Roseiarcus. The sequence continues at coordinate 198,366 of CAWANA010000019.1, forward strand.
CCGATGAATCCGTAATGCTTCGTTCGGCGTGCATGGAAGAGCACTCCTTGGGGGTTTGAATTGGCCGCGGCTACGACGATCCAGGCACCAAATCGCAGAGATTTTCTCTATCTCGCCACTGGCGCCGTGGGCGCCGTCGGCGTCGCCGCGGTGGCGTGGCCAGTCATCGATCAGATGAACCCCGACGCTTCGACTCTGGCGATGTCGTCGATCGAGGTGGACATCGGCGCCATTGCCGAAGGTCAGATCGTGACGGTCAAATGGCGCGGCGGACCGGTCTTCATTCGTCATCGCACGAAGAAGGAGATCGCAGAGGCCCAAGACGTTCAACTCAGCGAACTGCGCGACCCGCAAACCGATGCGCAGCGCGTCCAGAAGCCGGAATGGCTCATCGTCGTGGGCGTGTGCACCCACCTCGGCTGCGTGCCGATCGGCCACGAGGGCAAATACGAGGGCTGGTTCTGTCCGTGCCATGGCTCGATGTACGACACCTCCGGCCGCATCCGGCAAGGACCGGCCCCGCTAAACCTGGCCGTGCCCGAGTACAAATTCCTGACCGACACCCGCGTCAAGATCGGCTGACGCCGGTCGATCCGTCCGGGCAGTCCATCCGTATCCTGAAGTCGTCCCACGCCATTCCTGTCCTGAGAGCCACCATGAGCGGTCCATCGGCCTACGTTCCCAAGAGCGCGATCGGGCGCTGGTTCGAATCGCGCCTGCCCGTGATGGGTCTGTTGCACTCTTCGTTCATATCCTTCCCGGTGCCGCGCAACCTCAATTACATGTGGACGTTCGGCGCGATCCTCTCGTTCATGTTGATTGCGCAGATCGTCACGGGGGTGGTGCTGGCGATGCACTACATCCCGTCGGCGACGGAAGCGTTCTCGTCGATCAACGATGGCATCATGCGGGACGTCAACTACGGCTGGCTGATCCGTTATATGCACACGAACGGCGCAACGCTGTTCTTTCTGGCCTGCTACTTCCACATGTTTCGCGGGATCTATTACGGCTCCTACAAGCCGCCCCGCGAACTCCTCTGGATCATCGGCGTCGTCATCTATCTCCTCATGACCGCGACCGCGTTCCTCGGCTATGTGCTTCCCTGGGGCGCCATGAGCTTCGCCGGCGCGACCGTCATCACGAACCTCGTCACGGCGATCCCGCTCGTCGGCACCCCGATCGCGCATTGGCTTTGGGGCGGCTTCGCGGTGGGCGGCCCGACCCTCACCCGTTTCTTTTCACTGCATTACCTCCTGCCCTTCGTGATCGCCGCGGTCGTCGGCCTGCACGTCTGGGCGGTGCACGTGACCGGTCAGAACAACCCCGACGGCGTCGAGGTGCAGAACGCCGAGCGCGACACGGTTCCTTTTACGCCCTACGCCACGATCAAGGATCTCTTCGCCGTCTCCGTGTGGTTCATCCTTTACGTCTGGCTGATCTTCTTCATCCCGAACTATCTGCTCGACGCAGACAATTACAACATCGCCAATCCGCTCGTGACTCCTGCGCATGTCGTGCCGGAATGGTACCTCCTGCCGTTCTACGCGATCCTGCGCGCCATCCCGAACAAGCTCATGGGCGTCATCGCGCTTGTCGGCGCCATCGTGATCCTTGCGTTCATTCCGTGGCTCGACCGCCACCCGGTCAAGTCGGCGAAGTACCGCCCGGCGTTCCAATTCTTCTTCTGGGTCTTCGTCGCGATCTGCATCGGTCTCGGATGGATCGGCTCGCAGGAGCCGACCGACGCGCTCTCGATGATCGCGCGGTTCCTGACGGCGGGGTATTTCGGCTTCTTCCTTGTGATCATGCCGCTTCTGAGCTTCACGGAGAAGACGAAGCCGCTGCCGGTTTCGATCGCCGACGCCGTGCTGGCGAAGAAGCCGGCCGCGGCCGAGTGAAGGCGACCGATCAAGGGATTATCACGATGACCCGCTTCAAGACGACAACCCTTGCCTCGGCTGTGCTCGCCTTCGCCCTCGTCGGCGGCGCGTTCGCTCAGGAGCAGGCCGCACAGCCGAAACCTCCACGGGAGACGTGGAGCTTCGGGGGCATGTTCGGCACCTATGACAAGGCCCAGCTGCAGCGCGGCTTCCAGGTCTACAAAGAAGTCTGCAGCAACTGCCACGCGCTCAGCATCCCGTTCCGCGCGCTCTCGCAGCCCGGCGGGCCCGAGTTCAGCGAGGACCAGGTCAAGACGCTGGCGGCCACCTATCAGGTCACCAACCCCGAGCCGAACGACAAGGGCGACATCTTCAAGCGCCCCGGAACGCCCGCCGACCTCATTCCACGTCCGGAAGCCTACCCGAACGACCAGGCCGCCGCGGCGACGTTCGGCAAGGCGCCCCGGACATGAGCCTGCTGGCCAAGGCCCGCAAGTACGAGCGCGGCTTCCCCTGGTTCATCTTCGACGCCGTGCCCGGACTACAGTATCAGGAGATGGGCGCGGACTATATCCACGCCATTCTCACCGGCTACACCAACAACGACGATCCGCAGTGGAACCTCTACTACCCGGGCCACAAGATCGCGATGCCGCAGCCGATCACGGACGGAGCGGTCGACTACAAGGACGGGACGCCGCCGACCCTGCAGAGCTATTCCCACGACATTGCGGCCTTCCTGACCTGGGCGGCCGAGCCGAATCTCAACGAACGCCGGCGGATCGGCCTGGGGGCGTTGCTCTTCCTGTTCGTGCTTGCGACGCTCCTTTATTACACCAAGAAGCGGGTCTGGGAGCAGGCTCACTGACGGCCGGAAGCCGATCGAGCGGAACCGACGCCCGCGCTTCGCCGCGGGCGTTCGCGCTTTCGGGCGACCCAAGTCGATCCGAAAGGCAAGGCCGGAGCCATCGTCCGGCACGGAATGGAGGGCGCGCGTATGACGAAAGCGATTGTGGGCGTGATCGGCGGCTCCGGCGTTTACCATCTCCCGGGCCTGGCCGATCTCCGGGAGCAGGCGGTGTCGACGCCGTGGGGCGAGCCGTCGGACGTGCTCCGCTTCGGCCGGATCGGCGACACCGAGGCGGTCTTTCTCGCAAGGCACGGACGGGGGCACCGGTTCTCTCCCTCGACGATCAACTACCGCGCCAACATCGACGCCCTGAAGCGCGTCGGCGTCACCGACATCATCGCGCTTTCGGCCTGCGGCTCGTTCCACCGCGACCTCTATCCCGGTGTCTTCGTGCTGATCGACCAGTTCGAGGACCGGACCTATCTGCGCCAGTCGACCTTCTTCGGCACGGGTCTGGTCGCGCATGTCTCGATGGCGCATCCGATCGCGCCGCGGCTGCGCCGCCGCCTCGTCGCGGCCGCGGAGGCGGAGGGCATTCCCTATAAGGACGGGGGGACGTACCTCTGCATGGAGGGGCCGCAGTTCTCCTCGCTCGCCGAATCGCTCGGCTACCAGGCGCGCGGCGCCGACGTGATCGGCATGACCGGCGCGACCGAGGCGAAACTCGCCCGTGAGGCGGAGATCTCTTACGCGACCGTCGCCATGGTGACCGACTACGACTGCTGGCACGAGGAGCATGAGGCCGTCGACGTCGCTTCGGTCGTCAAGGTCATGCACGACAACGCCGACAAGGCGGCGCGGGTGGTCGCCCGGGTCCTGAGCGAGTTCCCGGCCGAACACGAACCGTGTCCGATCGGCTCCGACCGCGCCCTGGAATTCGCCCTGATCACCCACGCGGATGCGCGCGACCCGGAACTCGTCAAGAAACTCGACGCGGTCGCCGGCCGCGTGCTCGGACAATCCTGACCGCTTGCCTGACCGGCTTGCGCTCCTCAGCGCGGTGAACCTAGAAAGGCCGAGGCGCCCGCTTACGCCGGCGCGGCCGAGCGGTATGGGGGACGGCATGCTGAAAACCTGGGTCGAACGGTTTCTGTTCGCGAGCCGGTTCCTGCTGACGCCGCTCTACCTCGCGCTTGCGGTCAGCCTGCTGGCGCTGCTGTTCAAGACGGCGATCCATCTCTGGGCGCTGTTCAGCCAGATCATGACCCTGAACGACGAAGGGGTGCTGCTGACGGAGCTGGCGATCGTCGACATGACGCTGACGGCATCGCTGGTGGTGATCGTGTTCCTCTCCGGCTACACCAATTTCGTCGCCCCGGTCCTGATGCGCGAAAACGACGGGCGGCCGCACTGGATCGCCGAGATCGACTTCAGCGAGCTCAAGCTGAAGCTGATGGCCTCGATCGTCGCCATCTCCGGAATCAAGCTGCTCGAAGGCTTCATGGACATCGGCCATGAGAGCGACCGGGAGCTTTTCTGGCTGGTGGCGATCCATCTGACCTTCGTCACCTCCACGCTGCTGCTGGCGATCTCCGACAAGTTCACGCACCGGTCGCGCACCACGCCGGACCACGGCGCCGAGGGGATCTGAGGCGGGGCCAGCGGCGTGTGAAGTGGACCCCGTTTTTGGGACCGAGGTATAAGTTGGAGAACGGCCGCTCCGTTTGATAGACGGAGCAAATGATGACGAAGACGACGAGACGACGGATTGACGCCGGGTCTCGGAGTTCCGAGCCGCCGCAGATTCCCGCTGGACGCATACCGACGGCGTCGATATTGGGTACGAACCCGAATTCACTCGGAGCGCGGCGTAAATCTGCATTGAGATTTCGGGCTTAGTCTGGGGTCGTTTCGAGGCGGTGAAGAGCCGTTCGCCAAGACAATGATCGAGATTTTCGGATATGCGCGCCATCCTTGCCAACGTGGCCTTGTTCGTCGCCCTCGCCCGCGGAGAGATGCGGCTGGCCTTTGCCGATGCGCCCGGCCTTGCCTGGCGGGCGCTGGTCATGGGCAGTTGGGCTCTGACCGCAATCGTTCTGGGCGCCATGGTCGGCCTGATGGCGGCCATCCTGCCTCCGATGGCGGTTTTCGGCGTCCTTCTTCTGTTTGCCATCGTCTTGCTGTGGGTTATGCCCGATTTGCCCAAGGCCCCGGACACCTTGATTCGGCGCATGCTGATCGTTGCGCTGATTGTAAATTTGGTCCTTCCCACCTACTACACCGTGCAAGTTGCATCGCTTCCCTGGATTTCAGCGCGGCGCCTCGTCACATTTCCATTGGTCGTGCTGTTCGCCATCGCCTTTTCGACCTCGCGGGAGGCGAGGCGAAGGATTGCGCAGGTCGTCGGCCGAAATCGGTTGATCGCTATATTCGTGTTCGGGTTTCCGGTGGCGGCGTTCCTGTCGATCTTTACGTCGATATCTCCGATCGCAAGCATAAGCGCGCTGGTGGATTTATTTATCGAGGTTTACTCGCTTTTCTTTCTGTTCCTGTACGTGATCAGAGGCGATGAGGACGTTGAGTTCCTGGTCCGTATGATCATGGGGTGCGCACTCTTTGTGTCCTTGGTCGCCCCGCTTGACATTATCATTCACCAACACTTTTATCTTGCTATCATGCCACAATATTTTGTGAATAATCTGATCGAAAACAATCCAACATTTCGGGAAATGATCATCGACCATTCGCGGGCCGGCTTGTATCGCGCAGCCTCGGTCTTTAATAATGCCCTCTCCTTTGGCGAGTTCGAGGCTATGCTGATACCGATTGCAGCGGTCTTCGTCCTCAACGGCCGGACCTGGAAAGACAGGCTTTTCGGCGGGGTCACGACGGTCTTCTGTCTCCTCGGAATATTCTTTTCGGGATCGCGCGGCGCCTATACGTCCGCAATCGCCGGGTCGGCGGCTTTGGCCGCCATCTGGGTTATCCGAAGCTACCGCCTGGATGCCAGAAGTATCAAGCCCGCGATTCTCGGCGCAATCTCGACGGCCGGCTTTGCCTTGGTGATTGTGGCGGTCATCTTCGTCCCGGCCGTGCATAACAGGGTGCTTGGCGGCGGCGTGGAGGAACAGAGCAACGAAGGCCGCCGTATCCAATGGGAGATGGCGACGCCCAAGATCCTGGCGAACCCCGTTACCGGGCACGGCTTTGGGACGGCAGGCGAGATTGTCGGTTACAAAGCTTGCGACACCTGTGTTCTGACCGTTGATAGTTATGTGTTGTCTACGCTGGCCGAGACCGGCGTTCTCGGCCTGGTGACGTTTTTCGGGACATTGCTCGTTTCGGCATTTTTTGGAGCGAGGCGCTACGTCTTCGATCAGTCCTGGCCAGGCTCGCTTGCGGGCGGGCTTTCATGCGCCCTGATTGCTTACTTCATCAATAAGCTAGTTCTCTCACAGCGAGAGAATGGTATGGTAGCGAATATCATGGTCTGTTGCATCATGTTCCTGAATTACCATTATCTGAAATCCCGAGACGCAAAAAGCCTGAAAGCGTCAGGTCGCGCAGGCGGCCAGACCGACGCCCGAACCCCGATCCCGCAACGACGCTAGTGCACCGAGTCAGTCGGAAGGTACAGGCAATCGCCTGAGCTTTTCGAGGATTGTCTCGGCCGGCTTTGTCCAAACGAACGGTTTTGGATCGGCGTTGTGCTGGTGGATGTAGTCGCGGATCGTTTTCTGGAGATCGGCAACGGACTTGAAGACGCCCCGTCGGATGGCTCTTCGGGTTATGACGGAGAAGAAGTTCTCGACCGCATTGAGCCAGGAGCCCGAGGTCGGCGTGAAATGGAACGTCCAGCGTGGATGTTCGGCGAGCCATTCGAGCGCTTCGGGATGTTTGTGAGTGGCGTAGTTGTCGAGGACGGCGTGGACGACTTTGCCGGCGGGGACGGCGCGCTCGACCGCCGCGAGGAACTTGATGAACTCCTGGTGGCGGTGATGCGGCATGCAACGCCCGACGACCGTGCCGTCGAGGACGTTGAGCGCGGCGAACAAAGTGGTCGTGCCGTTGCGTTTGTAGTCGTGGGTCATCGTCCCGCATTTGCCCGGTTTGAGAGGCAGGCCCGGCTGGGTGCGATCGAGCGCCTGGATCTGCGACTTCTCGTCGATCGAGACGACGACGGCGGGCGGGTTCATGTGAAGACCGACGATGTCTCCGACCTTGGCGGCGAATTGCGGATCGTTCGATTTCTTGAAGGTCCGCAGGCGATGGGGCGGTCCAGATCCGCTGGACGGACGTCAGCGAAACGCCGAACCTTTCGGCCATTGCCCGCCCGGTCCAATGGGTCAAGGCGCCGGGCGGCTCCATGCAGGTTAGCGCGACGACGCGTTCCACGACCGCCTTGGGGACAGGCGGCGTCCCGGGCTTACGCGTCTTGTCGCGAAGAAGCCCCTCAACGCCGTCCTCGCCGTACCGCTGCTGCCAGCGCCACACCGCCGGGCGGCTGACGCCGGCGCACCGCGCGACCTCGGCCGCCGGCAATCGCTCGCCGGAAAACAGAATGATCTTGGCGCGCTGCAAATGCTTGAAAGGGCGGCTGCGGTCGCTGGCGATCTGCTCGAGCCGCGCTCTTTCCGGGGGATCAAGGATGATGCAAACCGTCTGGGCCATGCGGCCAGACTCGCACGTTTCCTCCAGCAAGTGAATCCTTTGTCTGCCTCAATGCACTAGTGCGGGATTCGATTTCGCGCGGCGAGGCCGTCGTCTCAGTTGTTGCCGGCGCCGTGTCCGACTGACGCCCTCGTCATGCTGGCGGTCGTCGTATAGTCGATCCCGATCGCTCCCGGCGTCGTCGGTCTGAGGATGGAGCCGATCGAGGAGGGCAGGTGGCCCGGGGAGGCCAGCGCCTGCTGCAGGACCGCGGCGAGCGCGGCGTCGACGGTGTTGTTCACGCCAAAGTTTACGACGCCATTAACGGGTGTATTCTGGAGGAAATTGGTGGTCAGCGCGACGTTATTGGAGAAGGTGTCGCCAGGCGGCGGGCTCGTCGGATTGATCCACGGGTAGTCTTCCAGGATGTTGTCATAGATCGAGATATTCTTGGACGTGCTGGCCAGATCCAGCGAGGCGTAGTTCGCCGAAGGGATGTTCAACACAATATTGCCATAGATGTTGGCGGTGTTTGTGTCGCCCCAATCCGCGATGCCATAGGTTGTCTGATTCGTGATCACATTGTAGGCGACGGTGAAATTGTCCGGCGTCGCGGACAATCCGACGGCCCCGTTCCCCTCGATGGCGATCGCGCCGGCGCTGATCGCGCTGCCGCTGTTGTTGATCTGGTTATTTGTGATGCTGACGTTCTGGCTGGTATTGGGGCCCGACGTGCTGTTGGTGTCGTACGCAATGATGGCGTTGGCGTGAACGCCGTCGATATTAGAGAGTTGGTTGTCGGATATAGACGTGTTGACGTCATCGAACGCAACGATGCCCGTGTAGCCGGGACTGTTGATCGTATTGTCGGCGACGACGTCATTGGTCCCGCTGTCGACGACGATGCCAGCGCCGTAGGCGATATTCGGCCCGACGCTGTTGCCAGAGATGGTGAGGTTGGTGACATCGACCGCCCAGATTGGGCTGAGCCCCCAACCGTCATGCTCCGCAATGTTGGAAAGCGTGTTGTTGGTGATCTGGATATTCTGGCCGCCGTTGAGATAGATCGCTCGCCCGTTTCCGGCTCCATATCCGGAAAGGCTGAAGCCGTTTATGGTGATGTTCGACAGGTTGTTTCCTTCTTCGAACGCATACCCGGCCGTTGAGACCGAGACCGTATGTACGCCGGGCGTCACGGCGGCGATGATCTGATTGCCTTCGAGGGCGTACTCCGAATAGGGGTTGGACGAACCCACCAGGGCCGAATCGTTGTACAGGGTGAAGGCGGCGCCCGACGACGGCGGGGTGAAAGAGCCAGACAAACTCAAGGTATTCGTCGTGGGATTGTATCCCGTCACCGTCAGATCGGTTTCGGCGTCTCCGGACGCAAAGGCCCGGAACACCATGTTCGTGATGGTCGAGGGGCTCGCGTTGGACAGCAGCTGGCTGAGCGCCGGATCGGTGAAGGTCCATGAGGCGCCTGAACCCGTCATATCGGACGCTGAATAGGCGATCTGGCCGTTATCCGGGAAATTCGGATTGGTCGACGTCGAGTTGTTCGACAACTGCGTCACGTTTCCGTCGATTTCGACGACGTTGCTCATGGCCGATTCCGTTTCCGTGGACATCCCTGCCGGGATCAATCCCGCAGGAAGCGTCGCCACGGAGAGGCTCGGGTTGCCGGCCAAAGGGGTGAAGGTGAGCCGAGCGGAAGTGAGGCCGCTCATGATCGCCTTTCCGGTTCCCCAGCCGGTCCCCGAGTAGACGATCGGATTTCCGGGGGTCCCGCTAAACTTATTCAGGTTGATAGAGCCCTGGTAGACCACCCCCCCTGCGAACAGGACCTCGTCGCCGCCGACCAGATCCGCCTTCAAGACGTTCCCTGTCGCTTTCGGGTCTCCAGGAGCGTGCTGCCACGGCGAGTTGGGCGACGTTCCGGAGTTGGTGTCGGAGCCGGTCGCGTAATCCACGTAAAAGGTCGTCGGAGTTGTCGGCGGTAACGTTGGCGTTGTCGCAATCATGATCCCGTTCTCCATTGGCCGTTTCGGCCGCACACGTTTTGACCATCTCCCGCGCCGAATACTGGTCGGTCCCGTCCGTCGTGGACTAACCCATTACGTTCCGAACGATGTCAACGATACTAAATCGCTCGCGACAATTTGCTCCGTCACCTGTATGTAAACGTATGTAATAATACATGTATTTATAGTTGATTATCCGCGCTTGGTCTTGCGCATAGAGAGCCTTCGACCCGCGTGCTAACATCCGCCGTCTGCACACAGCTCTGATAGATGCTGTAGGCGCCGTCCAAATTCACCGGTCGCGGAAAACCAAGCAGCCTCGACGCTCGCGGCGGCCAGCGGCCACACCTCGCATCGAGGCTCGGCGTCAGGGCGTCAGACGACGCCCCAGGCAATCGGCGCTTGCGATACGGGCTGCATAACGCGCGAAGCGGCCATCACATATTGCGACGTCAGGCGGTCGCGAGCCTGGCCCAGGGTCAGCAGGTCGAGATACTTCCACCGCCGCGGCGTGAATCCGGAGCGCAGCCCGGATTTTACGTTGAGATTGGCCGAGTTGAGGAGCGTGACGGCGCTTTCCCGGGTGAAAAACCTCAGGTGCGTCCGATCAAGAATCCCCGCATCCCGATATTCGAATTTGCCTTGAAGAAAGAGTGGAAAGGAGACGTTGACATGTGCGACGTTCGGCAGCGAAACGATCACGGTCGCGTCCGGCGCAAGCGTGCTGGTGATCTCCGCAAGGACCCTCTCAGGATGGAGCAGGTGCTCCAGCACGTCCAGGAACAAAACGAGGTCGGGGGCGCCAACGGACGGCAGCGGGCTGCTGTTCAAGTCGACAATATGCACTTCATCGGCCGTCTGGCGAAGCTGCTCCAACAACTCGCCGTTTCCCTCCAAGGCGATTGTGTGGGCGCCGGGGTAGCGGTCTTTCAGCCACCCCAAGGTCGCTCCTGCGCCCGCTCCAACATCGACAATTCGACTCGCCGATGGCGGAAGTAGACATTCGATCTCGCTCCGAATTAAGTTATAGTAGCTGCTGCTCATTCAGCGTCTCCAAATGATCATCCAATGTGCAACAGTTAGCACTGCTCCCCATAGTAGCATAACGGTACGCTACGGCGGGTAACGGCTGTTGTAAAGCTCCATTCGCCCAGTTCCCTTGATGCGACAAGAGCCGCTCCCTGACACCTCGCCCGCCCGTGCAGCGGCCGATTTAATCGCCCCCCCTTTTTTTCGTCCGGCTGGCCGAGACGCGGTCAACAGCCGCCGGAGCGCTCAGCGCGGGCCCGCTGGATGCCGTGGGACGATTTTCCTACAGCCTTTATCTGATCCACGTGCCGATTCCGCCGCCTGAAGAGCGCAGCAACGGCGCCTGCTCACACGTCGCCGCCGCCCTTCGGCCGGGCGAGCGAGAACACGGCTCTCGACGACCGCGTAGTCCTGATAGCCGCAGCGGGCGAGCGGCTTCGCCGCGCGCGATGTCGAAGCGGCCGTCGCGGAAGAAGGCCTCGTCGATATGGACGCCGACGACCTCGCCGAGGATCAGCACATGGCCGCTCCAGGCGCCCGCCCGGTTGCGGATCTCGACGATCTCGACGACCTTGCATTCGAGCGAGGCCGGGCTTTCCTTGACCCGCGGGGCGGCGACGAGCCGGCACTCGGCCATCGTCAGGCCGGCGTGGACGAATTCGTTCTCGCCGCGCGGCAGCGGCGCGGAGGTCGCGTTCATCGGATCGCGCAGCGCAAGCGTCGCCAGATTGGCGACGAACTCGCCGCTCTCGCTGGCGAAGGTCGCCGAGTCCTTGTAGCCGCCGTCGCTCGAGAAGCCGACGATCGGCGGATTGCTGGCGAAGCCGTTGAAGAAACTGTAGGGGGCGAGGTTGACCCGCCCGTCGAGGGCGCGGGTCGAGATCCAGCCGATCGGCCGCGGCGCGACGATCGCCTTGAACGGATCGTGCGGCAGCGCCGTCTTGTCGCGCTTGCCCGGCTCGTAGAACATGTGCGCCTCCTACCCGGGAAACGTGGTGACGATCTCGGCGAGCGGCGGGCCGCGGCCGGTCCTCGATCGGCGCCGCGCGGCCGATATGGATGAAGCCGGCGATGCGCTCGTGCTCGGCGAGCCCGATCGCCGCGCGGAAGCGCGCGTCGTAGGCCGGTCCACTCGGTGAGCCAGGTCGCGGCGAAGCCGAGCGCGCGGGCCGCGACGATCAGGTTCATGCAGGCCGCGCCGGCCGACAGCACCTGCTCCCATTCCGGGATCTTGGCGTGGGGCGCCGCGCGCGACACGACCGCGACGACCAGCGGCGCGCGCGCGAAGCGCCCGAGCTCCTCCGCCCGTCGCCTTTTCGTCGAGGTCGGGCTTGTCCTCGAGCCGGATCATCAGGGCGATGCGGCCGGCGCGCTCCCGCGCGGCCGCCCTCGAACACGACGAAGCGCCACGGCGCGAGCTTGCCGTGGTCGGGCACGCGCGAGGCGACGGTGAGGATCGTCTCGAGTTCCTCCGGCCGTCGGGCCCGGCCCGGTCATGAGCGGCGGGCGGCGCGGAGCGGCGGCGCTTGAGCAGGTCGATCGTATCGTTCATGGGGTGGTTCCTTGCACGGTCCGCCGGAGCTTTACTCCATCCGGGCCGGCTGTGCACCGCCTTCGATCCGCCTCATTGCGGCGGCACGAGGCCGGCCTCCGCCGAGGCATGGGCCGGCGAGACGAGACGACATGCGGGCGATCGGACGAATCTTTGCAATCCTGACGGCGCTGGCGCTGCTTGCGCTCTCGAGCGCCGCGCGCGCCGACCCGCCGGCCGCGGACGGCCAGGCGACCCTCAGCCTGTCGGCGGTGCTCAACGGCGAGACCGCGCCGATGAGCGGCGGCGTGCGCTGGCGGGTGTTCTCGGCCAAGGCCGAGGAGGACGGCTCGCATGCGCTCATCGTCGAATCGAACCTGGCCGAGCCGACCCTGACCCTGCCGCCCGGCGACTACGTCGTGCACGCCGCGTTCGGGCTGGCGAGCGCGGCCAAGCGCCTGACCCTCGGCCCCGAGGTGCGCTCGCGAGCGGCTGCCGATCGCGGCCGGGGGGTTGAAGATCGGCGGCGTGCTCGGCGACGCGCCGATCGATCCGTCCAAGCTGTCGCTCGCCATCTACGTCCCGGTCGGCCGCAATCCGCAAGGCAAGCTCGTCGACGCCAAGGCCAAGGCCGGCGACGTCGTCGGACTGCCGGAGGGCGCCTATCACATCGTTTCGACCTATCTCGATACGGTCGGCGGCCGGTTTCTGGCCGGCGTCGCCGCGCCGAGCACCGGCAAGTCGGCCGCGCCCGCCCCGTCCGCGACGATCCCGTCGAACTCGATCGTCAGCGCCGACATCAAGGTCACCTCCGGCAAGCTGACCGACGTGACGCTGCGCCACCGCTGCGCGACGCTGACCCTCAAGCTGGTCAACAAGCCCGGCGGCGAGGCGCTCGCCAACACGACCTTCACCGTGCTGACCCCGGGCGGCGACGTCATCCGCGAGCTCATGGGCGCGTTTCCCTCGCTGGTGCTCGCCGAAGGCGAATACGCGGTCATCGCCCGGCACGACGGCAAGACCTATCAGTCGACCTTCCAGGTCCAGACAGGCATGGACCGCGACGTCGAAGTCGTCGCACAAGAGGGCGGCCAGGGGAACGGGCAAGGAACTGGCCAAACGCCGGGCCCGGATGCGCCCGGAGACGCCGGCAAGGATGGGGACTGAGCGGATGCAGACCTTTTTCGTTCAGATCAAATGCGCGCTCGGTCGCACCTACGAGGTCGCGAGCGCGCTGGCCGAAGCGGAAATCGCCTCGGAAATCTATTCGATCGCGGGCGAGTTCGACATCCTGGCCAAGTTCTACGTCGAGCGCGACGTCGACATCGGCCATTTCGTCGGCCAGAAGGTGCAGACGATCCCCGGCATCGTCGACACCCGCACGATCATCACCTTCAAGGCGTTCTGACGCCCGCGACAGGCGCGCCGGAGCCCCGTTTCTTCCTTCCTCATAAAGGCGGCCGAATTGTCATGCGACTAGCCATGCGACCCGCGTTCCTCCTCGCCTTCGCCGTTCTCGCCGGCGCCGCCCACGCGGCCGACCAGCCGTTCCTGTTCGACGCGCTCCAGGGCCGCTCCGCCTATCGCGGCTCGTGGGACCGGCTGATGAAGCTCGTGCAGCCGACGCCGGACTGGCTCGTCCAGTTCAACAAGAATTTCGACGGCGTCGCCGGCCAGATCGCTCCTCTCGCCATCGACGGCAAGCCTTATGAGCTGTCGTTCGTCTGCAAGCCGACCGACTGCGAGAGCCACAAGTTCGTCGTCCTGTTCGACGCCGGCGGCGCGCACGCCTATCGGGGCGCTCGGCGGCAAGGACAACGAGCCCGCCTACTTCGGCTCGCCCTCTCCGACCGAGCAGGAGGCGATGGCGAAGGCGGTGCAGTGAGCGAGCGGGCGGCGCGAGCGGCTCAGGTCTTGACCGCGCCAGCCGTGAGGGCGCTCAAGTTAAGCCTCGGTCTTCAGACGAGGCTGATCCCGGCCATCGTCCCGAGCGGCCTGTCAGGGCTTCGCGCGTGAGAGCGCCGCGGCGCGCCCCGCGGCGGCGTAAAGGTTCAGCCGGGAATAGACGCCGAAGGCCGATCCGTTGTCGAGAAAGCCGCCGCCCGGACCTTCGGTCTCGGTCAGGATGCGGTTAGCCTCGTCGAGGCTGAGCTTTGGAAAGGCCGCCGTCAGCAGATTTCCGGCTTCGGGCGCCAGCGCGGCGACGTCCTCGATATTGTCCGCGTTTTCCGGATACGCGGGCGCGAGCCCGTAAGTCTGCGTCGTGGCGTAAAAGGCCTCGTTCATCGCCGGCGCATTGAAGCGGCCGGTGTCGTGGCGCGCGCACGTCGCAAGGGCGTCGCCGCAGGCCGCCTCGAGCGCCTTCGTGAGCTCCGCCCGCGCCGACGCGACCGCCGCCCGGAAGTCGCCGATGATCGTCGGGACCGGAACCTGGGACGTCGCGGTCATGGTCGCGACGTCCCTCAGCGGCCGATTCAGGTAGGCCGGATCGTTGGCGAGCAGGTGCGCGAGATCGTAGGTCGCGAGCGTTCGGCCGCCCAGCACGTCCATGGCGTAATGCGCCCCCACGATGATGCGGTCGTTCCCGTATTCTGCGCCGCGCGCGATCATCTCCTGATAGCGATCGGGGACGAGCACCGCGAGCAGGATCGAACCCATGTAGCCGTAGGTCGTGTGCCCGCTCGGAAAGGACGGGCTGTCGCTCAGGTTCGCGATCGGCCCGCGGTTATAGACATCGTTGTTCGCCGGAACGTTGAAATAGTCGGGTCCCACGATTTGCAGGGTCGTGGGCTCGGTCTGAAACGGACGGGAGTCCCCGTATTTGTCGGCGCCGGGCGTTCCGCCGGGCCGGCCATAGGCGAGGCCGAACGGATCGGGCGCGCCATGCACGTCGTCGAAGATGGCCTTGGCCTCGTCGGAAACGGGCTTCTTGCCATCTGTCGTGGCGTTGGCGAAAAAATACTTGCCGGCGTTCGAATCCGGTCCGCTCGTCGAGTTGGCGTAGGCGATCAGATCGCGTACCGCGTCGGAGACGCTGGTGAAGCGCAGGCGATCGACATAATGCGCGCGCGCCTGATAGGCGGCCCCCAGGGTCGTGCCGAGGCCGTCCGCCAGTTGGGCCAGATTGCCGTCGGTGATGAAAGCGTCGCGCAGCGCCTGCTGCTGCTGTTCGCCGAAAGGCAGCAACGTGGGTTGCCGCACGGCGCCTGTCTGGATACCGCCTGTGACGGCGAAGTTGGAGGCGAGGGCGGCCCTGCCGTCCAGGCTGTTCGAAAGGGCGGACACGGGCGCGAGGCCGCGCAGGACGGCCATGTTGGTCGCGGTCTGCGCGGTTGCGGCGGCGTTCAGCACAAGGGCCAGAAGGCCAATCCCATAGGCGACTTTTTTCATAGCGCTGCTCCTTCGCGACTCGCCTTCCCGACTATCGCCCTACTCTCCAGCGCCAACATGACTGCTTCGTAACGCAGCGCGGAGGGCTTTGAGACGCCCCGCTCCTGAGCCCTCCTGAGAGGGTGCCGACGAAGGCGCCATTTTCGAACGCATCGTCATGGTCCATGGTGCTTGCCGACATCCGAGAGTGGGGACAACTCAGCTTACCGTAGTTCTGAATGGGGCGCCCGCTGGGTTTGGCGAGACTCGACAGTGCGAAATTTCGCCGTCGATTTGTGTATCCCGATAGAGGCCAGGAATAAAGGGTGCGGCAAAATGACAAGTTGTTTCCAGACCTTCATTGCGCCAACTTGAGCGACGGCGAAACCGGATTGAAACGAGTGCAGTAGAGTAGCAGATGACGAGAATAACCGGTTTAATGTGAAGTGCTAGGCTTACAGCTCCGGTTTCGCCACTTTCTCCCAATTGGGCTCGGGGCGTATTTCGTATCGAACGCGCATGTTCGAGGCAAAGGAACCTTTTGGCCCATCGACCTCCAGCATCCCAATTCAATCCCCAGCCTGACGTGATGGACATCTCTGAAGCCGTCTCGATCGCTCGGCTGCGCATAATGATCACCCGCAGCGAGGCGCGCAAAGCCCGGCAGGACTTTGCCGACGCCATCCTGCGCCTCGAGTCAGGCGCGGCGCGCGCCATCGGCAAGCCAGCGCTTTAGCTTCCACCCGCGCTCGAGGCTGCGGGCTGCGAAACGACTGCGTGCTCCGGATATTGCGGCAAGTCGATCGTCCGGCAAGCGTACGGATCATGGCGGTTCCTCGCGCTTTCCGGAGGGCGCCTACGCCAACTCCAGCGCGAACGGCGTCCCCTCGAAGCAGTCCTCGCCGCGGCCGATCTCGGCGATCGCCGCGGTCATCCGCCCGCCGCGCTCGAGCGCGCTCGTCGGCGAGCGCGACGAGCCGCGCGTTCGGCGTGGCGGTCGGAGAGGCCGCGCGGATCGCGCGGGCGACCGCGAATTCGTCGCGCGCGGGATTCAGCGCGCAGGCGGCGATGAACGCGGCGGCGGTCGAGCGGCTGACGCCCGGCGTAGCAATGGATCACCATCGGCTCGGCGCGGTCCCAGTCGCTCGACGAATTCGATGAAGCTCGTCGAGGTGCGCGCGGTCCGGCAGCACCTGCCCGGGCAGGGGCGCGACGATGTCGGACACGGCGATGTAGCGATGCCGGTGGGGCGCGATCTCGATCGGGCGCGTGACAGGCGTTCCCGGGCTGATCAGCGTCACCAGCGAGCGCGCGCCCGTCCGCGTGACCGTCTCGCCGATCCGGGCGAGCGAGCAGACATGCAGGCGCGGCATCGGGAACGTCTCCTGTTTTGGCGGCGACGCCCTTCTAGGCCTTCCGCCGCAGCCGCGTCGAGTTCGGCGAAGCGGGCGAGGAAGCGGGCCTCCGCCTCGTCGGGACGCATCGGCTCGAGGAAGGCGGCGAAGCGGCGGACGGGAACCGGCGGCTCGCCGAACAGCTTGCGCGCTTCGCCCTCGGCGAAGCCCGCGAGCGTCGTCGCCTCCAGATAGGCCGAGAGCGCGGTCGGCCGCCTTGATCCGTCTTGGCGAGGTCCGGCGACGGTTCGGCGGGCAGGCCGAAGCGGATGTGGATCGCCCGCATGAGCCGCGTCTCGATCCGCCTGATAGTCGCCGCCGACCGCCGCCTTGAACGGCGAGATCAGGTCGCCGATCACGTATTCGGGCGCGTCGTGCAGGAGCGCGGCGAGGCGTTCGCGCGTCGGCGGCGCGGGGCTCCGACGCCGAGAACAGCGCCTCGACCAGCAGCGCATGCTGGGCGACGGAGAAGATCTCGGGCCCGCGGGTCTGGCCGTTCCAGCGCGCGACGCGCGCGAGGCCGTGCGCGATGTCGCCGATCTCGACGTCGAGCGGCGACGGGTCGATGATGTCGAGCCGCCGTCCCGACAGCATGCGCTGCCAGGCGCGGCGTTCGCGCGCGCTCGCTCATGGCGGAAAATCGCGGGCGAGCGCGCGGCAGGCCTCATGCCGGCAGCAGTCGACGAGGTGGTCGTTGACCATGCCGGTCGCCTGCATGAAGGCATAGACGATCGTCGGCCCGACGAAATTGCCGCCCCGCGCCCGCAGGTCCTTGGCCATCGCCCGCGACTCGTCGCTCTCGACCGGGATGTCGCGCGAGGCTTCGCCGCGCGCGGCTGGATCGGCCGGCCGTCGACGAAGCTCCACAGATGTCGGGCGAAGCCGCCCTTGGCCATCAGGTCGAGAGCGATGCGCGCGAGCGCCTGGGTCGCCTCGATCTTGGCGCGGTTGCGCACGATGCCGGCGTCGGCCATCAGCGCCGCCTTCTTCGCCTCGTCCCAGCGCACGATCCGTTCGGGATCGAATCCGTCGAACGCGTTTCGGAACGCCGGGCGCTTGCGCAGGATGGTGATCCACGACAGCCCGGCCTGAAAGCCGTCGAGCACGAGCTTCTCGAACAGGGCGCGGTCGTCGTATTCGGGCGCGCCCCATTCCTCGTCGTGATAGGCGACATAGAGCGGATCGACGCCGGGCCACGGACAGCGATGCAGTCCGTCGGCGTGCGGCGACGGCGACGACGACGCGCGGCGGCTTTTCTCGCTCGGCCATCGGCCCCTCGGCAGAATCAACTCGGGGAAGTCTTGGCGCTTGCTGCGCCGGTGGGCAAGATCAGAAGAGCGCCGCGCGCTCGGCGGCGCGGATCGGCGCGGCGACCGGCGCCTGGACGCCCGCGTCGTCGTTGGCGACCCGGTTGACCGAGGGCCCGACCTCGACAAGCTCGAGCGCCGGCTCGGGCGCGGGCTTCAGAAGCTCGAGCGCGTGGGCGGCGTCGACGCCGTCGGCGTCGAGCCAGGCGGAGAAGTCCTGCGGCTCGAGCGATCGCCGGCATCCGGTCGTGCAGCAGCCCGGCGAGCGCGATTGGCCGTCGTGGTGACGATGCAGGCGGTGTCGATCTCCCCGCCGCTCGGGTCGCTCCAGGTCTCGTAGAGGCCGGCGAAGCCCATCGGCTCGCCGCCGACCCGGCGGATGAGATAGGGCCGCTTGGCCGCCGCCCCGCGCCCGCCGGCGTGCGAAACCTTTCGCCATTCGTAAAAGCCGTCGGCGATGACGAGGCAGCGACGGCGCTTCAGCGCCGCGCGGTAGCTCGCCTTCTCGGCCAGCGTCTCCGCGCGCGCGTTGATGATCAGCGGGAAGGCCTTCGGGTCCTTGACGAAGCCGGGCAGGAAGCCCCAGCGCACGAGCTGGAAATGCCGCCTCGCTCCGCCGCTGTGAGGCTCGGCGATGACGATCGGGATCGGCTGGGTCGGCGCGATGTTGAAGCGCGGCGGAAAATTCGGCGTCTCGGCATAAGCGAAATAGGCGCGCACCGCCTCCGGCGGCAAGGTGATCGCGTAGCGTCCGCACATGTCCTCAATCTCCGTCCGGCGGCGTCGTCCGCTCGGCCCGCATTCACCGCCCGTGATTAACCTATCCGAAGGGTATGCGTCGCATTCGCCGTTTGAACGCCCTAAAATGGGGCCCGATGACGATGGACCCTCGAATTTCGCTGATCGAGCTGAGCGAAGCGGACGCCCGCGGCGCCGCGATGTCGGCCGCGCTGACCTATGTCGGCGAGGCCTTCGCGCTGGCCGCGCTCGACGGCGTCGAGCCGCAGGATCTGGCCGAGGCTGCGCTCTGCGCGGCGATGTGCGAACTCGTCGCCGTCCACGGCGAGGACGCCGCGGCGCGGATCGCGGCGCGCCTCGCCGACCGCGCGGCGTCGGGCGAGTTTTCCGTCAGCCGGCGCCAATAGGTCTTTCGGCGAGGCCTGTCCGCATGCTCGGCCGGCGACCCGGCGACGTTTCTGGCGGTCAGCCGATTTCGCCAGACGCGCAATCTCGATACGATGGCCCGGACCTCAGAGTGAGACGCAATCCCATGCCGTTCAAAGCCGTGCGAGCCGACAAGACCGACGCCGGACAGGAGGTCCGCTTCGTCGACGATGGAGGAATCGGAGCTGATGGACGGCGACGTCGACGGTCCGCGTCAGCCATTCCACGGTCAATTACAAGGACGGGCTCGCGCTCTCGGGCAAGTCGGCGGTGATCCGCCGCTTTCCGATGGTGCTCGGCATCGATCTCGCGGGCGTCGTCGAGACATTCGAGCCATCCGGGCTTCGCGCCCGGCGACGAGGTGATCGTCAACGGCTACGGCCTCAGCGAGACCCATTTCGGCGGCTACGCCGAGAAAGCGCGCGTGAAGGGCGACTGGCTGGTCAAGCTGCCGCCGGCCTTGACCCGCGCGGAGGCGATGGCGATCGGCACCGCAGGCTACACGGCGATGCTGTGCGTGATGGCGCTCGAGCGCCATGGCCTGACGCCCGCCGCGGGCCCGGTGCTGGTGACCGGCGCCGCGGGCGGCGTCGGATCGATCGCGATCTCGCTGCTCGCGGCCAAGGGCTGGAAGGTCATCGCCTCGACCGGCCGCGCGAGCGAGGCCGACTATCTCAAGAGCCTCGGCGCAGCGGAGATCATCGACCGGGCGACGCTGTCGGCGCCCGGCAAGCCGCTCGGCAAGGAGCAATGGGCGGCGGCGGTCGACAGCGTCGGCTCGACCACGCTCGCCAACGTGCTGGCCCAGACCCGCTACGGCGGCGCGGTCGCCGCCTGCGGCCTCGCCGGCGGCATGGACCTGCCGGCGACGGTCGCGCCGTTCATCCTGCGCAGCGTCGCGCTGCTCGGCGTCGACAGCGTGCAGCGCCCGATGCCGGACCGGCTCGAGGCGTGGGGGCGTCTCGGCGAGCGACCTCGATCGCGCCAAGCTCGCCGCGATTACCCAGACAATCCCGTTCGACGAAGTCTTCGAGGCGGGGCGCAAGATCCTCAAGGGAGAAATTCGTGGCCGGGTGGTCGTCACGATCGGCTGAGGCGGCGCCCGCCGGCGGAGTCGGCCGCGGCGCTCTTCCGGTTCCAGGCAAGGCGTGATTGTCAGTATACATCAAAAGGATTACACACAACGCCTAAACCCGGATGCGACTGGTTCGCCTGATGCCGAGCAATCCCGACGACTTCAAGCCTTCTCCTTGGCCCCGACGTTCCGTCGCGCTTTTTCGCGGCTGGCGAAGTCATTTTCCGGGAGGGCGAACGGGGCGAAGAGTTCTTCGTCATCCGGCGCGGCGAGGTCGAAATCCGTTCGGGAAACCGCCTGCTCGAGACGCTCGGAGAAAATGAGATCTTCGGCGAGCTGGCGCTGATCGATGCGGACCCGCGCAGCGCCGACGCCGTCGCCAAGACCGACGCGGTCGTCGCGCCGATCACGGAAAAGCAATACCTTTTCCTCGTGAAGCACACGCCCTATTTCGCGCTCAAGGTCCTTCGCGTGCTCGCGCGGCGGCTGAGAATCCAGAACAAGGCGGTGTGAATTGCGCGGAACGCGCCAAAGCCGTTTGCACCCCGGTAGAATTGCGCGTCCTTAGACGCGATCGCTGACCGCGTCGCTGCGCTCAGCGAGCGCGGCCACGGTTCGCTGCGTCGACCAAAAAGCTCACGGCTCTAGGCCGTCAGCTCGACCGCTTCGCGGCCTTTGGGAGTTTCGACCACGCGCATCCTGACCGGCTGGCCCGTGACGAGGCGCGCCGCTTTTGATCCGCCCAGGATCGAGCAATGCACGAACACGTCGCGACCGAAATCGTCGCTGGCGACAAAGCCGAACCCTCGGACGCCGTCGAAGAACTTGACCTTGCCGGTGAGCTCGATCGCCGAATCGAGGTCGCACAGGGGCCGCGCGCCGCCTGTCCGCGGAGCGCGGGCCGAAGGCGCCGAGACCAACGACGTCGAGCCGTCGACATCCAGCACGCGTCCGACCTGCGGGCCGCGCTGGCCGGCTTCCACCACGATGCGCATCCTCGCTCCGGACGGGACGGTCTCCAGTCCCAGGCTTCGCAAGACCTTCGCATGGAGGAATGCGTCGCCGCCGCCTTCGGGCAATTCGACGAACCCATAGCCCTTGTCTTCGCGGAACCATTTCACCACGGCGACTACGGTGTCGCCAGTCCTCTCGGCAGCGAACGAAAAACCCGTGGTCTGAGGCGTTGCGACGTTCACGTTCATGCTCGGTCTCCGACGATTCTCCCCGACGGGGCCAGGCCTCCGAGGCGGCGGCGTTCCGAAGGGCTCTAGCGACGCTCGGCCGTCCCCGCCGTGATTGCGATCACACGATAGTCCGCTCGCCGGCGCTCTTCGCGATCCGGACGACATGGCCGATCAAAGCGTCCGGGGACGGCTTCGCCGGCCGAACGAAGGCCGGCGCGTTGATGGCCGGCTCCAGCGTCGCGCGCGACGCTTTGTCCGTCTCGGTCGAAGGCCGCAGGAGCGCGACTTGCGCCGCCGCGATCAGGCTCGCGGCAATCAGGGGCGCCACATACCGGCGCCCCACGCTGCGCCTGATTTCGGCGGCCGCGGCGACGCTCACGGTCCCGCGTCGGACGACGATCAGGCGCTCATTCTGCATGCGTCGGCCCCCTCACCGGTATGACGTCGAGGCGCTTGATCCTCCCGCGCCCCATCGGATCGATTTCGGGGACGGCTCGTCGTATTGGCCGTCCTCGTCGGTTCCCCAAAGCGAAGCGTACGATCGCCAACGATGCAAACCAGCGCAATTGTGGATTCTACCTAGCCTGACGCGTATCTCTCGCCGACCCCAGCAAAGGCGTCGCAAGATTTGTCACTCACGACCGTCGATGAGCGACATCCGGCAGCGAAGCAGACCCACGCCTCTCGGCCTCGACTTAGCGCCTTTCGATGTCGAGGAACATCCGGACCAATTCGGACAGGCTCCCCGCCTGGGTCTTCTTCATCACGTTGGCGCGATGGACCTCGACTGTCCTCGGGCTTATTCCCATCTCGTAGGCGATGATCTTGTTGGGCTGTCCTCGCACCAGGCGCCCCAGCACCTCCGTCTCGCGCGCAGTGAGCGTCGCAAGACGCGCCTGCGCCTCCTGCTGGCTCACGGCGCTCAAGTGCGAGTCCCGGCCGACCGCGAGCGCGCGCTGCACGGCGTCGATCAGGGCTTCGCCCTTGAACGGCTTTTCGAGAAGATCGACGGCGCCGGTCTTCATCGCGCGCACCGCAAGGGGAACGTCGGCATGGCCGGTGATGACGATGACCGGCAGCGCGAGCCCGAGCCGGGCGATCTCGACCAGGAGATCCATGCCGCTCTTGCCGGGCATCCTGACGTCGGTGACGACGCAGCCGACCGACGCCGAGCCCAGATTGGCGAGGAATGCGTCGGCGGACGCATAAGTCTTCACCTCCAGCCCTTCGTTGACGAGGAACATGCGAATGGAGTCCCGCAGGGCTTCGTCATCATCGATCACGTGGACAATCGGCGCCGCGGTCATTCGTCGCTCTCCTCCCTCGCCAGCGGCAAGGTGAAACTGAAGACGGCGCCGCCGTGCGGGTTCGTCCGCGCCCAGATCCGGCCGTAATGCGCCTCGATGATCGACTTCGAGATCGACAGGCCGACGCCCATCCCGGTGGGCTTGCTCGAATTCAAGGGCTCGAACAGGCGGTCCTTGACGGCGTCGGCAAGGCCCGGACCGTTGTCCGAGACGTCACAGCGGATCGTGTCGACGCCTTCGAGCGCGGTCGATATCCCGACCCGGCCGCCCGGCGCCTCGCCGACTGCCTCGCGCGCGTTTCGAACGAGATTGGAGAGCACCTGGCCGATCTGCACCGGATCCATAACGACGTCGTCGCGCTCAGCGGACAGTTCCAACGCCAGAGCGGAGCAGCCCTTCCTGCCGTCGGATATCGCCTCCGACACGACGCTCCGGATCAACGCATGCAGACTCTGATGCGTCTTGTCCGCCTCGCCGTGTCCGACGAAGTCTCTGAGATGGCCGATGATGTCGCCCATGCGTTCGACCTGCGTCAGCGCGCGCGCGATGGCCTCCTCCACCGACGCCGGGCGCTGATCCGCGGGCTTCAGCAGCATGCGGCGCGCTGTCTCGAGATAGACGCCGATCGCTGCGAGGGGCTGATTGAGCTCGTGCGCCAAGGCCCCGGCCATGCCCCCGATCGCCGTCAGCCGCTGCGCCGCCAATTGATCGATGAGCGAGTCGATACGCCTGCGCTCGGAGAGGTCGCGAACAAAACCGACGAACATGAGATCGTTTTCAACCGCCGCCTCGACAATCGCCAGTTCGATCGGAAACTCAAAGCCGTCCTTGCTGCGCCCCTCCATCTCGCGCCCGACCCCGATGACCTTGCTGACGCCCGTCTCGAGATAGTTCGAGATATAGCCGTCGTGACGCTCGGCGTCGACCAGCGGCATCAGCATGCTCACCTTGCAGCCGATCGCCTCATTGCGCTCGTAGCCGAACATGCGCTCGCCGGCCGCGTTGATTGACTGAATGACGCCGTTGACGTCGATTGCGATGATGGCGTCCTTCGCGCCGTCGAGGACTGCGGTGAGCAGGGAGACCGTTCGGGCCGCAGAGGCTTCAATGCGCTTGCGCCCGGTCACGTCCTCGACCAGGCTGACGATCCATTGCGGGGCGCCTGCCCGGTCATGGGTCACGGACACGCTTTCGCGCACCCAGATCGTCTCTCCATTCTTGCGAAGGCAGCGGTGCTCGTTCACGAAGGCGGGAATTTCGCCCCGCCGGTTCCGACCGCCGAGACCGTCGATGTGATCCCGGTCTTCCGGGTGGACCAGATCGACAAGCTGCATGGTCTTGAGCTCTTCCGGCGGGTAGCCGGTCAGTTGGCAATAGGCAGCGTTCGCCTCCACGATGGCTCCGCCGGCCTTCGCCATGACGAAACCGATCGCGGCCTCTGCGAAGGCGTTTCGGAACTTCTCCTCGCTCTCGCGCAGCGCGGTTTCGGCCTGCTTCTGCGCGGCAATGTCCTCAACCGACACGGCCGCCGCCGTCGCGCCGAGCCGAGCCTGTCCGCCGCCAGCAGGCGTTTCACGACCGCTTTCGCGTCGATGACCCAGCTCTTGTTTCTCGGACGCCAAAGGCCTGCCGCCCCCCATCAGCCGCCGTGGCCTCAGGGCTGCTGATTTCCCGCCCAACTTTCGTCGGAAACGCCGCGCCGCGCAAGGCCGGCGCCATTGGAGCGGGAAGCGAAAAGGCGGACGCCGGTTTTCGCGAAAATCCCGCGATATCGAAGATTTTAGGTTGGAAGCGATTCGACCGGATCGCTTCTCGCGAGCGGACGCGGTCAGGCCACTTTGGCCAGCGCGATCGCCCTCGCCCCGCGCGGGACGCGCGGCAAGGCGACCACCGCCACCGCGCCTTCGCCGGAGCGCGAGGCGAGCCGCAACGTGCCGCCATGCAATTCCACCAGCGAATTCGCGATGGCGAGGCCGAGGCCTGAACCCTTCATGCCGTTGGCCATGACGGCGTCGGCCTGTTCGAACGGGCGCCCGAGCCGCTCGATGTCCTTGGCCGCGATGCCGGGCCCGTTATCCTCGACGTAGAAATAGATTCGGTCGGCGATCGCCTCGGCGCCGATCTCGACCGCGCCGCCCTCGGGCGCGAACTTGACCGCATTGCGCATGAGTGTGGTCAGAATGCGCTCGACGGCCGCCGGGTCCGCTTCGATGGCGATCTCCGGTGCGACCGCGACCGCGATCGAGACGCGCTTCTCCCGCGCCGTCGTCGCGACGTCATGCACCGCGCGGCTGACCGCCTCGTCGGCGCGAAACCGGCAGTAGCTCAGCCGCTCGCGTCCGGCTTCGAGGCGGGACATGTCCAGAATGTCGCTGACCACGTGCAGCAGGTACTCGCCGCTCTCCAGGATGTGCCGGCAATAATCGTGGTATTTTTCCGATCCGAGCGGGCCGAAGGTCTGGTTGCTCATGAGTTGCGAGAAACCGATGACCGCATTGAGCGGCGTGCGCAGCTCGTGGCTCATGTTGGCGAGAAAGTCGGCCTTGGCGCGATTGGCCGCTTCGGCCTGCGCCTTCTGCTCGTGGTAGCGCTCGGCGAGATCGACCAGCTGCTGGGCCTGCTCCTCGAGCGAGCGTCGCGACTGGCGCAACTGCGCGACCGTCGCGAGCAGCAGGCGCTCGGAGTTCATCAGCTGCTCTTCATGCTCCTTGAGCGCGGTGATGTCGGTTCCAACCGATACGAATCCGCCGTCGCGCGTCCGCCTTTCGTTGACCTGCAGCCATCGCCCGTCCGCGAGGCGCGCTTCATAGGCGCCCGCCTCGCGCCCGGCGAGGAACGGCTTGCCGGCCTCCTGCGTCACAATGAGCCCGCCGTGAGAGGAGGCGCTGACACAGGCCCCCGAGAGATTGTGGAGACGCTGATATTTGGAGTTGCAGAGCACCAGCTTGTGATTGGAGTCCCACAGCACGAAGGCCTCGGAGATCGCTTCGATCGCGTCGCGCAGGCGCTGGTCGGCCGTCGCCGACGCTTCCGCTTCGCGCTTGCGCTCGGTGACGTCGAACGCGATGCCGATCAGCGTCGGTTCGTGCGTCTCCTCGTCCTCGACCAGTTCGGCGCGCTTGCGCAGCCAGACCCAGCGCCCGTCGGCTGCGCGCATGCGAAACTCGACATCGACGTAGTCCCCCGCCCGCTCCGCGGCGAGCTGCGCGATCGCGTCGAGGGACATGTCCTCGGGGTGAATGAGCGATTGCAGTTCCGCGACCGTCCAGTGATCGGATCGTTCGGCCAGATCGAGCACGCCGAACATCGAGGCCGACCAGACGATGCGGCTCCGGCCGACATCCCAGGTCCACAGACCGCAGCGCCCGCGGTTGAGGGCGAGATTGACGCGAGCGCGCCGCGCGCTGGCCTCGCGGGCCCGCTTCAGCCGGGCGGCCGCATCGGCGGCGTAGAGCCCCGCCGCCGCGAGGATCAGCGCCACCGTCGAGCCGAGCAGAACGACGGTCACAGTCGTCGTGCGCCGCCATGCCGCGAGATGGGTCGACACCGGAGACGCGAAAACGACCCGTCCGTTCGTCGCCGGAAGGAGCCGCGTCACCGCGAAGCGGTCGCCGCCGCGATCGTCGATGACGCGAACAACGTCCGATCGTTCGTCCTGAACGGGAAGCGCGCCGTCCGGTCCTGGGTCGGGCGCGGCGTCGGGCGGGTCTGCGGCGACCGTCCGTCCGTTGCGGTCGATCAGCACCGCCGTCGGCAGCCGCTCGAGCGGCTCGGCGGCGAGCACTCTGCGAAGCGCCTCAGGCGGAGGCAGTTTCGGGGCCGACTGGAGCGCTGCGTTGAGTTCGTCGGCGAGAATGGTCGCGCGCATGCCGACCTCGTGCGCGGCGTCCCTCAATGCGGACTCCCGCTCATTGCGCAGATGCTGAAACGTGAGGAGGATCGCGGCCACGACCGCGGCGGCGACCGCCAGGAAAGCCGCCGGCGGAGTCCACGGCCGGCGAGGGAGGACCTTGCGCGCGGCGGCGGTCCGGCCGACGCCGCCGGCGCTCATTCGCCAGGCCGCATCGTCCAGACAGGACTCCGCATGTGCCGCGCTCGCACGCGTCATTGTTTTTTTCCCCAGACAAACACGAAACTTAATCTTCGGGTAACGCCGCAATGCCCGAATCACTACGATAAGAATCCTTGTGTGAATTTTTGTCCAGCCCCCTTGACGGGACGCGACTCGGATTTTTTGTGGCGATGCGCTACAGGGCGAACCCCGACGCGAATGGCGCCATGCACACACCACGCGCCAAGGCGCGTCGAAGGCGGCGGCGGAGCGCCGCGGCTTCGTAAGTCCGCTCTCCCGCAGAGGACGGGCCTTGCGAGGCGAGGCAAGGACGGCGCCCATTTCGGCGTAACCCCATGAAATCAAACGATCGCTCGTCCGAGTTTGGGGGGATTCGAACCGTAGGTCTTTGATTTTATTTGAGTTTGGTCGGAAAACCGCGCTCGGCGCGCGGGTCCGCCCCGCAGCCCTTCCGGCGTTCCGGCCGACCTATCCCAGGCTGCGGGTGACGATGTCGCGCACGTCGGGCGACAGCGACGGCAGCGCCGCGATCCGCTTCAGCATCGCCTCGGCATGCTCGCGGCGGATTTCCTCGAGCGACCGCCACGACCGCATGGTCGTGAGGAGCCGCGCGGCGATCTGGGGATTTGTCGGATCGAGCCCGACCACGATCTCCTCGAGAAACTTGAAGCCCTCCCCGTCAGCCCGGTTGAACTGGGTCTGGTTGGCGGCGAACCCGCCGATCAGCGCGCGCACCCGGTTCGGGTTGGCGATCGAGAAGCCGCGGTGGTGCATCAGCCCGCGCACGCGGTCGAGCGTCTCGCGCTCGGGGATCTGCGCCTGAAGCGCGAACCACTTGTCGAGGATCAGCGGCTCCATGGCGTAGCGCCGGCTGAACGCCTCGGACGTGTGCTCGCGGGCGGAATTGGGCTTGATCACGATCTGGCTCAACGCGCCGAAGCGTTCGCTCATGTTGTCGGCGTCGCGCAGTTGCTTGTGGGCGCGAGAAAGGCCGTCGATGATGTTGCCGTCGGAGTAGAGCGCCAACGCGACGTTGCGCAGCGCGCGCCGCCCGGCCGACTCCGCGTCGGGACTGAAAGGCCGGTGATCGCCCAGCCAATCGTGAAGGTCGGCCAGCGCCTCGCCGTGCTTGCGGCCGAGCGCTCCGCGCAGCGTCTTGCGGGCGGCGTAGATCGCGTCGGGATCGACGTCGGCGCCGATCTCGCGGGCGATGTCGGCCTCGGACGGAAGGGTCAGCGTCAGCGCGGCGAAAGCCGCATCGATGCGGCCGGCGCGGGCGTCCTCGATCAACGCGCCGAAGGCGGCGATCAGGGCGGCGTTGCGCTCCGGCGCACGGCCGGCGCGTATGGCCTTCACCCCGCGCAGAAGCACGCGGGTCACGAGGCTCTGCACCGCCTGCCAGCGGTTGAAGCTGTCGGGGTCGTGCCGGGAGAGCACGGCAAGATCGTCCTCTGTGACGTCGTCGTCGAGGTTCACCGGGGCCGAGAAGCCGCGCAGGAACGAGAGGGCCGGACGTCGCGGCACGTCGCGGAACACGATCGCGCGCTCGACGCCGTCGAGGACAAAGACGCCCGAGGCGAGTTCGTCCGGCGTTGCGTCCCCGGAGACGAGCGCGATGTCGCCGCCCTGCGGGTCGACGAGTCCGAGCGCGATCGGCATCGTCGCCGGAAGCTTGGTCGGCTGGCCGGGCGTCGGCGCGAGGGATTGGGCGATGTCGAGCCGGTACGTCCGGGCCTCGGGGTCGTAGGCGGTGCGGACCGTCACCTTCGGCGTGCCGGCTTGCGAGTACCAGCGCAGGAAGCGGCTGAGATCGCGTCCCGAGACGTCGGCGAAGCAGCCGATGAACTGCTCCACGGTCGCGGCGCAGCCGTCGTACCGGTGGAAGTACATGTCCATCCCGGCCCGGAAGGAGTCGTCGCCGATCAGGCGCTTGAGCATCCGGATCACCTCGGCGCCCTTCTGATAGACCGTCGCGGTGTAGAAGTTGCTGATCTCGTTGTAGACCTCGGGCCGGACGTTGTGCGCCAGCGGTCCCGCGTCCTCGGGAAACTGCGCCGCGCGCAAGCCCCGCACTTCGGAGATGCGCTTGACCGGCGCCGAGCGCATGTCGGCCGAGAACTCCTGGTCGCGGAAGACGGTCAGGCCTTCCTTGAGGCAGAGCTGGAACCAGTCGCGGCAGGTGACCCGGTTGCCTGTCCAGTTGTGGAAATACTCGTGCGCGATCACGCCTTCGATGCCGGCGTAGTCGTCATCGGTCGCGGTCTCCTGCGACGCGAGGACGTATTTGTCGTTGAAGACGTTGAGGCCCTTGTTCTCCATCGCCCCCATATTGAAGTCGGAGACGGCGACGATATTGAATACGTCGAGATCATATTCCCGGCCGTAGACCTTCTCGTCCCACGCCATGGCGCGCTTGAGCGAGTCCATCGCGTAGTGCGCCCGCTCCTCGCGGCCGTGCTCGGTGTAGATCGCAAGGTCGACCGTGCGGCCGGAGGCGGTGACGAACGTGTCCGCGATATGGGCGAGGTCTCCGGCGACGAGGGCGAACAGATAGCACGGCTTCTTGTGCGGATCGGTCCACACCGCCCAGTGGCGGCCTTTCGTTTCGGATACGCCCTTGCTCTCGAGGTTGCCGTTGCTGAGCAGCACCGGCGCTTCCTCGCGGTCGGCCTCGAGCCGAACGCGATAGGTCGACAGCACGTCGGGGCGATCGAGGAAATAGGTGATTCGGCGGAAACCTTCCGCCTCGCATTGCGTGCAATAAGCCGAGCCTGACCGGTAGAGGCCCATCAGCTTGGTGTTGGCGGCGGGATCGAGCCGGGTCTCGATCTTGAGGGTGAAAGCCCCGCGGGGCGGATTGGGCAGCACGAATTGCGACCCGCTGGCCTGAAAGGCCTCCGGGCTGAGCGGCGCGCCATTGAGCTCGGCCGAAACGAGCGCCAGTTCGTCGCCTTCCAGGGTGAGCGGGGCCCCCGCTGATCCGGCAGGGTTCGGCCGGATCGACAGGGTCGAGACGACCCGCGTCGAATTCCGGGCGAGCGAGACATCCAGATCGACGGAATCGATCAGGAAGTCCGGGACGCGATAATCGACAAGACGAACGGGCTGACCGACCGTAGTGCGCATGGGCGCGGGCCTTTCCGACTGAGCGAATACCGCTCCTCTTACGACGACGCGATTGCGCCGAACAATCGCGAGCAGCCGCCGCCCGAGGCCGCGCGCTCAGGCGATCGCCAGGCTGATCGCCGCCGTGGGGGTAAACTCCAAACCGTATTGAAGCAAGGTTTTTTGCAGGCCTGGCTCCGGCAGCCGGCCGCTCGTGAAGACGAGCGCGCCCGTCCGGCGCGCCTGCGCCTTCGGCGCGCCGCCGAGCAGAGAATCGAGCCGCCGCGCGATCGCCGGAGCGGGATCGACGAAGGCGACCGGCCAGGGCGCGAGCCGTCCGAGCGCGTCGATCAGCAGCGGAAAATGGGTGCAGGCGAGCACCAGGTGGTCCGTGCGCCGGCCATCCTTCTCGACGAAACAGGGCGCGATTTCCTGGGCGATCGCGGCGTCCTCGAGCGGGCCGCCGCGCAAAAACCGCTCGGCGAGCGGGGCGAGAACCGACGAGCCGACCAGCGTGACCTCGCAGTCCGCGGCGTGCTCGAGGACCAGCGCATGGGTATAGTCGCGCGCAACCGTCCCCCGTGTCGCCAGCACGCTGACGAGCCCCGAGCGCGAGGCTTGGGCGGCCGGCTTGATCGCCGGCACGACGCCGACAAAGGGCAGATCCGGATAGGCGCTTCTCAGATGCGGCAGGGCGAGGGTCGACGCGGTGCTGCAGGCGATGACCGCGATGTCGGGGCGCCAGTCCGCGACAATTTGCGCCATCACCGTCTGGACGCGCCCGATCAGCACCGGCTCGCTCAACCGTCCATATGGGAAAGCCGCATCGTCGGCGACATAGACGATGCCCACGTCCGGCCGGAGCGTCCGGATCGCGCCGAGAACCGTCAGGCCTCCAAGTCCCGAATCGAACACAACGGCTCGCGGCGCCCCGACGCTCATTCCCGGCAATGCCTTTCTTCGCTCGGCCGAAAGTCGGACCGGGGCCGCCCATACGCCAAAAAGCATCGCCCGGCAAAGTCTTGACCCCGCTTCGCGCGGCCCGAAGCGCCCGAAGGCGCGAGTACGGCGCCGCGGAAAACCATTGACCGGGCCGGGGAGGATGCATCAAGGAGGGGCTCACCGCTTTCCGACGAGACCTTGCACCCGCTCATGTCGTTGTCCGACGCGTCCTTCAAGGCCGACGCGATCGATCATGTGGCCCCGCCGACGTCGCCGACCGCAACCGAGCGCCGGGCGCTGAAGCTCGCCCTCATTGCAGCGGCGGCGCTGCATCTCATCGTTCCCGTTGCGATCGTCGTGATTCTGGCCTTCGCTCCTCGCCCGTCCCCGCCCGTCGAAGAGATCCCGATCGAAGTGGTGGTCGAGAAGCCTCCCCCGCCTCCCCCGCCGAAACCGGCCGAGGAAAAGCCCAAGCCTCCGCCTCGGCCGGACGACGAGCGGCCAGCCTATGACGCGCCGAGCTTCGCCACGCAGGAGAAAGCCAACCGAGACTCCCCGGACGCCAAGTCGACGGCGCCCGCCACCCAACCGGAGCCGGCCGAAACCCCCGGCGCGCCTCAGGAGTCGAAGGAGCCGCCGGCTGCAGAGCAGCAGAAGGCGCAGGCGGCCCCGATCCCTGAGCCGCCGCCGCCGCCCGACAACGCGGACACCCGCGCCGCGAAGACGCCTGAAGAGAAGGACGCCGAGGCTTCGCCGCCCGCCCCGCCGACGCCGGACGCGAAGCCCGCCCCGCCGCCGGCGCCGCCCGCCAAGGCGCCGCCGGGAACGCCCGCGCCGTCGGCCGAGGTCCTTCCGGAGTACAAATTCGCCCACGCGGCGACCGAATCGCCGATCGTCGGCGGCAGCGCGGAGGTGCGCTATTTCACGATCGTCTACGGAATGATTCGCGCCCATCTGCATCAGCCCAGGGACGCGCCGCCCCACGGCGGGGCGATCGTGTTCGCGCTGGACGAGACCGGCAATCTCCTGGAGCGGAAGATCGTCAGTTCGAGCGGCTCGCCAAATCTCGACATGGCGGTGATGAACGCCATCGCCGAAGCCGCGCCTTATCCGGCGCCGCCGGGTTGGCAGCCGAAGGCCTTGCGCCTGACTTACGGCAAGTAGGCGCTCTTTGCGTTAGAGCGAGGTGCGATTCGACCGAATCGCATCTCGCTGCAGGTCAGCGCTGAACGCAGCGCCAATCCGACCGCACCCGCTGAAATTCCGTGACGCTCTCCCAGTCGTGAACGGCGATCGAGGCCGTACTGGCCGCATTCCTTTTGCGCCTCCGCGGCGAATTGCGCGGGCGTGGGGAATTTGCTGTCGTTCGGATGGTTTGGATAATAGATGAAAGTCACAGACCGCTCGGACGCGCAGCCCGACAACGCCAGCAGCAAGCCCAACAGGCCGATCACACGCATCCTGCGCCCCAACTCTCTCAGCCGTTCGAACGGCTGCCCGAATTGCGCGGCACCATGCCCGTCCAAATCCGGTCGCGCAAGAGGGCGTCGGACCGCGGTTTGATCCGTCTCAATTACCGCCCGCGCGCATCGCGCTACCGTTACACGGTCGAAGAGGAAAGCCCGATCCGCTCCGCCGCGGTTCGTTCTCGGCTGTGGAGAGGAGCGCGGGGCGCAACGGCGCAGGAACAGACA
This sequence comes from uncultured Alphaproteobacteria bacterium, assembly GCA_963783275.1. Taxonomy (GTDB): domain Bacteria; phylum Pseudomonadota; class Alphaproteobacteria; order Rhizobiales; family Beijerinckiaceae; genus Roseiarcus. The sequence goes on from CAWANA010000019.1 coordinate 230,943, forward strand.
TGGTGACTCGCAGGAACAGATCCTCGACCGTCGCATGCGGTTTGAAGGCGGCGACTCTCCTGGCCGCCGCGTTCGCCGTCCTCGGTCCCGCATTGGCCGACGAGGTCAAGGACGGGGAGGCGCTGGCGAACCGGCTCTGCGCGCAATGCCACGTCGTGACCGGTCAGGTCGGGCCGGCCTTCGTCGACATCGCCAAAGGTCCGCACGCCTCGCGCGACGCCCTCGCCAACTTCCTTCGCTCGACGCACACGGACGTGAGCCATCCGAACGCCATGCCCGCGCCGGAACTCAGCGAGCGGGAGATCAACTCGCTCGCCGCCTATATCGCAAGCCTGCACGGCGCGCAGTAGGAACGTCCAGCCCGCCGGACGTTCCCGCGGCGCGAGCGGAGGTTGCGGCATAATGCCGCCCACGGGTCGGAAACGGTGGGACGACCCCGATGCCATGCCGGTCAGCTCACCGATTCGGCGCTGTAGCGGGCGATGAGGCCGGTGCGGATCGCGGTCTTGTAGACGGACGCGAAGAACAGGCACGCGAGCCCGAGGTAGAGCAGCGCGAGCGCCGCCCCCAGGCCAAGCGCGCCCCAAGGCGCAGGCCCGCCGGCGACGACCGCCCGCATGCCCTCGAAGACGTAGGATGGCGGCAGCGCCGCCGCGATCGCCCGCATCCAGCCGGGCAGGACCGCGACCGGATAGAAAACCCCGGCGAACGGCGAAACGATCATCGGGATCGGCCAGACGAGCCACTCCGACGACGGCCCAAGCCGCAGGACGAGGCCCGACGCGGCGACGCCCATCGCGATGCCGGTGAGGAACAGCACGAAGACGAAGGGCGCGAGCGCGATCCCGTAGGTGAGGAAGGAAAGGCCGAACGCCGCCCAGGCGAATAGGACCATGACGACGAGACTGAGCACGCTCGTACCGATCGCCACGATCACCAGCCCGGCCAGATATTCGGAGATGGTGAGCGGCGTCGCAAAGAGGTTGAGGAAGTTGCGCGACCATACATCCTCGAAGAAGGCCATGGTCACGCCCTGCATCACGCGGGTGAGAAAGTCCCACAGAAGCACCGCCCCGAGCAGCGCCGGCACGAAATTGACTCGGGCCTTGAGACACCGTATTGAGATAGCGGGTCAGAAAGCCCCACAGCAGGATATCGACCGCAACCCAGATGAAGATCGGGAACACCCGTTGCGGGCTGCCGCGATAGAGGTAGAGGATACGCAGCACGATCGCGCCGACGCGCGAGCGGTTCATGCCCCGCCTCCGGCCGCCAGCGTCTCGTGGGCGACTGAGACGAACAGATCGTCGAGCGTCTCGACCCCGTGCTGGCCCGGCAGCCGCTTCGGATCGCCTTCGAGCACGATGCGGCCGCGCGACAGGAACAAAACGCGGTCGCAGACGGCTTCGACCTCGACCATGTTGTGGCTGGTCCACAAGACTCCGCAATATCCGCCTTCGACCAGGCCCGCGATGCCGGCGCGGATGTCGCGCGCCGCGGACGGGTCGATCGAGGCGGTCGGCTCGTCGAGCAGCAGCAGTCTCGGCTTGTTGAGCATCGACTTGGCGAGGGTCAGGCGCGTCTGCTCCCCCGAGGACAGCACGCCCGCCTTGGCGCCCCGGTACTTGGTTAAGTCGTAGGTTTTCAGCAGATGCTCGATCCGGGCTTCAGCTTTTTCGATGTCATAGATCCTCGCGAAGACGCGCAGATTCTGCTCGACGGTGAGGTTGCCTGGCAGCGGCGCGTAGACGGCGGCGAAATTGGTCCTGGCGAGCGCGGCGCTGCGGTCGGTCCGGAGGTCGATCCCGTTGATGGCGATGCGCCCCGCGCTCGGCTCGAGGACGCCAAGCACCATGTTGATCGTCGTGGTCTTCCCGGCGCCATTGGGGCCGAGGAGGCCGACGATCTCGCCCGGCGAGACGGAAAAGGAGATCCCGTCCACAGCCTGGAGCTTGCCGAAGGCCTTGGCGAGGCGTTCGACCGAGAGGACCTTGGACGGAGGCAAATTCATGGGTCGCCCGTATCCGATTGGGCGGCCCCGGCGTCAAGCCGCCGCGCGTTTCGGGTCGAGACGCGGGCGAAATGCAGCGGCGACGCGGACCGGCGAAAGGCCGCCTCACGCGTCCCGATCGAGCGTGAACAGTTCCTGCGGCTTGCCGACCCCCCGCAAGGCGTAGCGCCCGACCGAAACGAACGGCTTATGTCCGGCGGCGAACGACTCGACAAAGGCGGAGGAGATGAGGATCGGCTGGTCGACCGACCGGCACATGGCCGCGATGCGCGACACTTCGTTGACCGCGGGCCCGACCACGGTGAAATCGAGTCGCTCCTTGCTGCCAATATTGCCGTAGAACACGACGCCGAGATGGAGGCCGAGATACATGTCGGTGGTGGGAAGGCCCTCGGCTCCGCGCCGGCCATTGAGCTCCGCCACCGCCGCCCGGGCCTCCCTCGCGGCTTCGAGGGCGGCCGCGGTCGCACGTTTGCGCTCCTGCGCCGGGAAGATGGCGAGCACGCCGTCGCCGATCAGCTTGAGCACGTCGCCCGAGTGATTGTGGACCGCCGAGACGACCGCGTCGGCGTAATCGTTCAGCAGCGGGATGATCTGTTCGGGCTGGGCGCTATCGGAGATGCGGGTGTAGTCGCGCAGGTCGCTGAACCACAGCACGGTCTTGATCCGGTCGGCGACTCCGCGCTCGATGCGCCCGTGCAGCACCCGCCGCCCCGCGTCTCGGCCAAGGTAAGTTTCGACCAGGGTCGCGGCGATCCGGCCGAGCGAGGCCGCCTTGACCGCCAGCCCCAGGTGCGGGACGAGGCGCGTGATGGCGTCGACGTCCGCGTCGGAAAAACCCTCTGGCCGGTCGGTCATCCAGCCCGAATAGAACGAGTCCATCTCGCCGATGACGCCGTCGGCGTCGAACCGGTTGAGAACCGCGACATATTCGGTGAGCGAAGCCTCATGCAATTCGCGCAGGATGGGGAATTCCGACGCCGTATCGGGACCGACGCGCCGCCGCAGAAGCGACACGCCGTCGTTCAGCATCCGGAACCAGGGGCTTGTCCGCCATCGCTCGGCGGCTTCGCCTTCCGTGCTTCGGCCGTAATCGTTGAAGGTCACGTCCGGCTTGTCCCGATCCCAGCGGAACGTGCGCCCCTCGTACAACGGGTGCAGGGTGTCGATGAAGGCGACCCCGCGCGCCAGCGGCACGCCGTTCGCGGCGGCGCGTTCGCAAAAGCCCTGCAGGAGCGTCGTTTCCGAAGCTCCGGCGAGGCCGGCCTCCGCGATCCAGGCGCAGAGCGCCGCAATTTCCGCTTCCGTCATCCGGCGGATCATAAAGCCTCGGGGCGTCGCCGCCAAACGGCGGTCCCGCGACTGGAGCGCGAAAGTCTGGCGCCGATAGCCTGTTGAACAACGGGCGGCGGGACGCCGCCCCCCGATCGGTCTTGGCCTCGCGGCGACAAGCCTGCTACTCCTCTTCGCGGAGGGCGCGAAAACGGGAGTGTCGAGGTGAGCAAGATCGCGCTCGTCGGGCTGGGCCTCGTCGGCCGCGCCTGGGCCGTCAGTTTCGCCTGCGCCGGCCATGAGGTCGCCATCTGGGACGAGCGGCCCGAGGCGATCGACGACGCGCTCGGTTTCGTCAACCGCGTGCTGCCCGACCTCGACGCTCACGACCTCTTGCGCGGCGAACCGCCGCTTTCGGTGCGCTCCCGGATGCGCCGGGCGGGTTCGCTTGAGGAGGCGCTCGAGGGAGCCAGTCACATCCAGGAGAACACGCCCGAGGACGTCGAGACCAAGCGGCGCGTGTTCGCCGACCTCGATCGGCTTGCCGATCCCGATGCGGTGCTGGCGAGTTCGACCTCGGCGATCCTGCCGTCGATCTTCAGCGAGGGTCTCAAGGGTCGCGCGCGCTGCCTCGTCGTCCACCCGATCAACCCGCCCTATCTCGTCCCCGCGGTCGAGATCGTGCCGGCGCCGTGGACCGAGCGGGAGGCGGTGGAGCGCACGGCGGCGCTTCTTCTAAGCGCCGGCCACGCCCCGATCGTCATGGCGCGCGAGATCGACGGTTTCGTCGTCAACCGCCTGCAGGGCGCGCTGCTCGAGGAGGCCTTTCGGCTTGTCGCCGACGGCTACGCCACGACCGAGGACGTCGACATCGCCATCCGCGAGGGGCTCGCGCTGCGCTGGTCGTTCATCGGCCCGTTCGAGACGGTCGACCTCAACGCGCCGGGCGGCGTTCGCGACTACGCCGAGCGCTACCAGCACATCTATGCGCGGATCTTTCCCTCGACCCAGCGGCGGATCGACTGGTCCGGCGCGGCGATGGACCGGATCGAGGCGGAGCGCCGCCAACGGCTGCCCGCAGACCGGCTCGCGGAGCGCGCGGCCTGGCGCGACCGGCGGCTGATGGCGCTCGCGGCGCACAAGAAGAGGGCCGGCGAGGAGATCGGCGATTAGATTATGATCTTTCGATCTCATGCTCGTGGGGGGCGCAGGGCCATGAAACAGCGATTTGCAGTTCTGCTAACCGGAGGCCTTGGCGTCCTCTCCGTGATCGGCGTCGCCGCGGGCGGACAATTTGAGGATGACTCAGCCGCTTCCGGGCGAGGCGACTACGCGGAAGCGTTGCGCTTGTGGCGCCCTTTGGCCGAGCAGGGCGACGCGAAGGCCGAATTCTCGCTCGGCATGATGTACGATGAAGGAAAAGGCGCGCCGCAGGACTCCGATCAGGCGGCGACCTGGTTCCGCAAGGCCGCCGACCAGGGTTACGCGGCGGCGCAGAACGGCCTCGGCAGGCTCTCTTTTCTCGGACGCGGCGCGCCGAAGGATTTCGATCTGGCTGCGGCCTGGTTCCGCAAGGCCGCAGACCAAGGTTACGCGGCCGCGCAGTTCAATCTGGCGAACATGTACCACAGCGGCAAGGGCGCGCCGCAGGACGACGCGCAGGCGGCGGCCTGGTTCCGCAAGGCCGCAGACCAGGGGTACGCTTCCGCGCAGCTCATTCTGGCGAGCCTGTATCATAGCGGCCAGGGCGTGCCGAAGGACGACGTCGAGGCCGTGGCCTGGTATCGCAAGGCCGCCGGCCAGGGAAACGCCGAGGCCCAGTTTGGTCTGGGCGTGTTCCTCCAACGCGGTTGGGGCGCGCCGAAGGACGATGCGCAGGCCGCAGCCTGGTATCGCAAGGCCGCCGACCAAGGCTATGCGCCGGCGCAAACCAATCTGGGCTCGGCGTACTATTACGGTCTCGGCCTGCCGGAGGACGACGCGGAAGCTTTGAAATGGTACCGTAAGGGCGCAGATCAGGGCCTGGCCGACGCCCAGTTCCATATCGGGGTGATGTACGACGGCGGCAACGGAGTGCCGCAGGACGACGCACAGGCGGTCGCGTGGTACATCAAAGCCGCCAACCAGGGAAACATGCTGGCGGAGAACAACCTCGGCTCGAAGTACGCGAGCGGCTCGGGCGTGGGGCAGGACAAGGCTCAGGCCGCCGCGTGGTTCCGTAAGGCCGCCGACCAGGGGCTCGCGCAAGCGCAATACAATCTCGGGGGCATGTACGCGGCCGGCGAGGGCGTGCCGCAGGACGTTGCGCAAGCCGCCGCCTGGCTACGCAAAGCCGCCGATCAGGGACATGCTCCGGCGCAGAACGACCTCGGCGCGATGTACGCCGACGGTCGGGGCGTGCCGCAGGACGACGCGCAGGCCGTCTCGTGGCGGCGCAAGTCCGCTGAGCAGGGGTATGGTCCTGCGCAAAACGACCTCGGCGTTGCTTACTTCAACGGCCGGGGCGCGCCGCAAGACTATGGGGAAGCGGCGGCGTGGTATCGCAAGGCCGCCGACCAGGGCGAGGGTGACGCGCTGGCCAATCTGGGGACGATGTACGCGCAGGGACGCGGCGTAACTCGAGACACGGTAGAAGCTTACAAGTGGTACGCCCTGGCAGCCGGCCGTCTCGACGACGCTCAGGCTCGTTCGGCGGTCGCCGGGGAACTCAAAACCCTGGCCGCTCTGATGACTTCAGCTGAGCTCGATGAGGCTCGCAAGAGGGTCAGCGAGTGGCTCGCAAAGGCCAGTCAGTGAGGTCAAAGATAAGCCGTCGCTCGGACAGTCTCGTGGGCAAGGCGGAAAGCGACATCCCTTGCGAACCTGCGCTGATCGGCATCGACTGGGGCTCGTCCAGCTTCCGCGCCTATCGCATGGCAAGCGACGGCGCGACTCTCGACGCCATCGCGACGGCGGACGGGATCGCCTCGATCGCGCCCGGAGGCTTTCCCGCGGCCTTCCGCCGTCTCCTCGGCGCCTGGCTCGACGAGCGCCCAGCCCTGCCGATCCTCGCCTCGGGCATGGTCGGCAGCCGTAACGGCTGGCGCGAGGCGCCTTATGTGACATGCCCCGCCGATCCGCGCGCGATCGCTGAGAGGCTTGTCGCGGTCGAGGTCGACGGGCGGCGTGTTCTGATCGTCCCCGGCCTGTCTTATGAGGACGAGAACGGCGAACCCGACGTGATGCGCGGCGAGGAGGTCGAAATCCTTGGCATCGCCGAGGCCGGCGCCCGTCTCGTCGTTCTCCCCGGGTCGCACTCCAAATGGGCGGTGGTCCTGGACGGCCGCGTCCAGCGCTTCCAGACCTTCGTCACCGGCGAACTGTTCGCGGCGCTGAGAGACCATACGCTGATCGGCGCCTTCGCCCGCGCCGCGCCGCCGCAAACGCCGGGCGCAGCCTTCATTCACGGCGTTAAGCGCGGCGCTTCGGCCGGGGGCGGCGGCCTCCTTGGCGCTTTGTTCGGCGCGCGCAGCCTGCCGCTCATGGGGAAGCTCGCTGAAGCCGACGCCGCCGAATACCTCTCCGGCCTTCTGATCGGCGCCGAGATCGCCGCGGCGCGCCAGCTTTTTCCTGAGGAGAGCGCGCATGTCGCGGGAGCGAATGCGCTGGTCGAACGTTATCTGGCGGAGTTCGCCGCGCTCGGCGCGCCTGCCTCCGCCGCCGCGCCCCACGCGGCGGCGCGCGGCCTCTTTGTCGTCGCCCGTCAAGCCGGACTTTTGTGATGATCGCCCTCACGCCAACGCCTTTGATCGCCATTCTTCGCGGGGTGACGCCTCATGAAGCGGAAACGATCGCATCCGTACTCGTCGAGGCCGGTTTCGGCGCGATCGAGATTCCGCTGAATTCGCCCGATCCGTTCAAGAGCATCGAACTCATCGCCCGCAAGGTGGGCCGAGCGACCGTGGTCGGGGCCGGAACCGTGCTCCTGCCGGGCGCCGTCGAGACCGCGGCCAGCGCCGGCGCCGGGCTGATCGTCGCGCCGAACGCCGACCCGGCCGTGATCGAATGCGCGCTGAGACTGGGCTTGAGCGTGCTGCCGGGCGTGGCCACGCCGACGGAGGCTTTCGCGGCGCTGAGCCTCGGGGCCACAGGCCTGAAGCTGTTTCCCGCCGAAGCGATTCCCCCCGAAGTCGTCAAGGCGTGGCGGTCCGTCCTGCCGAAAGACGCTCCGCTTTTCCCCGTGGGCGGCGTGACGCCCGAAAAAATTGCGCCCTACCGGGCGGCGGGCGCGGACGGCTTCGGCATCGGCGGCGCGCTGTACAAGCCTGGCATGACGGCGAAGGCCGTGCGCGAAACGGCTGCGGCGTTCGTAGCGGCTTGGGACGCGGCGAACCAGTAATCCACCGCAAAGAACACAAATCCTTCGTGCAGCTTTGTGTCCTTCATGGTGAAAGATTCGAGAGCCGAGAACCTACATCCCGAACAGCCGCTCCGCATTCCCATGCGCTACTTGCTCCCGGTCGGACGGACTCACCGGCAGCGCGTCGAGGAAAGCGCGCGCCTTCGCCATCGGCTGATAGGGATGGTCGGCAGAGAACAGGATGCGGTCGACGCCCACTTCGAGCAGCAACTGGAGAAAGGTCGGCGTGAAGTTGAAGCCGGCGAAGGTGTAGTGCACGTTCTCGCGCAGATAGGCGCTGATCGGCTTCTTGAGGCCGGTCATCAGCGGCGGCATCATGTCGACGCGCTCGATCATGAAGGGAAGCGTCTCCCCCATATGTCCGATCACGATCTGCAAACCGGGATGCGCGTCGAACACGCCGCCGAGCGCCATGCGCAGGACGTGTAGCGCTGTCTCGATGTGCCAGCCCCAGCCGCCGCCCGCCATCATCTCGCCGACCATCGGCTTGAGGCCGCCGTACCAGGCGTCGCGCACGCCCTGCGGCGATTGCGTCGGGTGGAGATAGATCGGCAGTTTTTGCGCCTCGGCGCGCGCGAGCGCCGGCCAGAAGGCCCGGTCGTCGAGATAGCGCCCGCCGCAGTGACCGTTGATCACGATCCCCTTGCAGCCGTCCTCTTGAAGCGCCCGGTCGAGCTCCGCGAGCGCCGCCTGCGGATCGAGGAGCGGCAGCGACGCCAGCCCGAAGAACCGGCCCGGCCAGCGCCGGACAGCTTCGCCGATCGCCGCGTTGGTCGCGCGTGCAAAAGCCTTCGCCTCGTCGACCGGAAGCTGCTCGACGCCGGGCGAAGTCAGCGACAGCGCCTGCACGTCGATGCGCGCCGCGTCCATAGCCGCGATCCGTCCCTCGTCGAGATCGAGAAGATCGGCGACCACGTTGGCGAGGCGCCCGCCGGTCTCCTCCGCGCGTTCCTTCAGCTTGCGGCCGGGACCGGCCATGTAGTCGGGGGTGGCGAAATGCTCTTCGAGGGTGATCGTCCGCATCGCAGTCGCTTCCTGGTCATTGCTTTTTTAGATAATTGCTCGTTCGAAAATATGGCTCAGCGTTGAAGCCATGTGAATTGCGTGAAATGATAAAGAGCGATTGCGCCGGCCTTCAGATTAGCGAGTCCTTCAGTTTGGACGGCCCGAGTGTTCGGATGCGTACTTTCATGCCTCAGGTTGTCGGCAGAGTGGCTGGCGGAAGTGCTGGCATCGCACGGAGGATAAGGGTGGATATTATAGTTTTGATAAGATGCCTACAGAGCAGTTGGCAGAGAGCCGGCTTGCCAACAGCAAGAGCTGAATATGAACAACCTTCAGGCGCGTTTTATCCAGCGCGCGATTATGATTAGACTCTCAGATTTTGGCGCAAAAACAAGCCGGGGTCGCGGCTTTCACCCACTAACGAACAGGAGTTCTCTATGGCAGGAGGGCGACCTTACGCGAAGTCGACCCTTGCGCCCCGCCAAACGAACGCCGCAATCCGGGACCGGTTGCCTAGCGTTCCCCTACGCTGTTGACATTGGCCTCTGAATACCAAGTCGCGAACTTCACTCAAGGGAGGCCGGCCGGTGAGGCCAGGCGAGAAATTCCAGCCGGGATAAAAATTAAGCGACTTCCTCCGGGCGCCCGTTACGCCGGCGGCGGCGCGTGCTAGGCTCGCATGTCAGCGGTCAGGGAACGCCGCAAAACAACCAAGTCGGAAGCGACCCGCAGGGAGGCTGCGACGTGGCGACAAGGGCCAAAAACGCGAGGCCGGACGGCGTAACGTCGATCGCTCGTTGCGACAGGCAGCGTTCCCGAGAGAGCGTCCAGGACCGCATGACCGATCCCGGTCCTGCGCGCTCCTGGCTCCGGTCCGGATCGAGGCGCCCGTGAACGTGGCGGCCCCGTTCGCCTCCCCGCTTCTGACGATGCGCGGCGTCGTCAAACGCTTCGGAGGGGTGCAGGCCCTGCGCGGCGTCGACTTCGATCTCAAGCGCGGCGAAATTCATGCGCTCCTCGGCGAGAACGGCGCGGGCAAATCGACGCTGATGAACGTCCTTTCGGGCGTCATCGAACCGGACGGCGGCGAGATGCTGATCGAGGGCGTCGCCACCCGCTTCGCCGACCCGCGCGCCGCGCAGGCGGCCGGCGTCGCGACCATCTTCCAGGAGCTCGACCTCGTTCCCGGGCTCGACGTCACGGCCAACCTGTTCCTCGGCCGGGAGCTGACCCGCGGGGGTGTGCTCGATCGCGGCGCGATGCGAGAAGCGGCGCGCGAGCGCCTCGCCGCGGTCGGAGCGGACATCGACGTCGACCAGTTGGTCGGCGAACTCTCGGTCGGGCGCCGGCAGATGGTCGCCATCGCCAAGGCGCTGACCTATGCGTCGCGGATCCTGGTCATGGACGAGCCGACCGCGGCGCTCACCGCGGCGGAGGTCGACCGGCTCTTCCGCGTCATGCGCGAGATCGCCGCCCGCGGCGTCGGCATCGTCTACATCTCGCACCGGCTGGAGGAAGTGCCGCGCGTCGCCGACCGCGTTACGGTGCTGCGCGACGGTCAGGTCGCGGGCGTCGCGCCGGCGAAGGCGCCGCAGTCGGAACTGGTGCGGATGCTGGTCGGACGGCCGCTCGCCGAGCTGTATCCGAAGCGCGGCGCCGATTTCGGCAGGCCGGTTCTGCGGCTCGAACGGGCGGGCTTCAACCCCCGTCGCGTTCGCGCCGGCTGGCAGGCGCCGGTCGAGGTTTCGCTAGAAGTTCGGTCTGGCGAGATCGTCGGTCTTGCGGGAATCATGGGCGCGGGACGAACCGAGCTTCTCACCGCTCTCTACGGAGACGCCGGGCCCGGGCGATGGTCGGGCGTCGTCGAGATCGAGGGCCGGCCAGGCCGCCTCGCCTCCGTTCGGGCCTCGCGAGCCGAGGGGATCGGGCTCGTGACCGACGACCGGCGCGGCAGCGGACTCATGCTGCGCGACAGCGTCGGCCGCAACCTTGTGCTGACCGTGCTGAAGCGCATCTCGCCGCTCTTCCTGATGTCTCCGGCACGCGAGGCGGCGCTCGCTCGCGAGGCGATCCTGGCCTTCGATGTGCGCCCGCCGACCCCCGCCGTCATCGTCGGGGCGCTGTCGGGCGGAAACCAGCAGAAGGTCGTGCTGGCCAAGGAGGTGCTCGGCGAGCCGCGCCTGCTGCTGCTCGACGAACCGACGCGCGGGGTCGACGTCGGCGCCAAGGGCGAGATCTACGCCCGGATCCGGTCGCTCGCCGACCGCGGCCTCGGCGTGCTGATCGCCTCGAGCGAGATGCCGGAGCTCATCGGCCTCTGCGACCGGGTCGTCGTGATGCGCCAGGGACGAACAGTCGCGGAATTCGAAAGCGGCGCCGACGAGCGCGCGGTGCTGGCCGCGGCCGAGACCAGCGAGGGGCAGCCCCATGAATGACGCAGCGCCCGTTCGCGCAGCCTCCGACGCGCCAGCGCCCCGCCGCCGTTTTGACCTCTTCGCCATCGCGGTGCGGTTTCAGAGCGTCATCGGGCTCGTTCTTGTCGCGATCGGCGGGATCATCTTTTCGCCGCGCCGGCACGGCCACATTCTGTTCCTCGCGCCCGACAACATGGCCAACATTGTCCGCGCCGTGTCGGAGACCGGCATCATCGCGGTCGGCATGACCTTCGTCATCATCACCGCCGGGATCGACCTTTCGGTCGGCGCGCTGCTCAGCCTCTGCAGCGTGCTGACGGCGACGATCATGACCAGCGGCGGCTACGGGCTCATTCCGACCGTCCTGTTCGTGGTCTTGTGCGGGTCGGCGTTCGGCGGGGTCCAGGGCCTCATCGCGAACCGGTTCCGGCTCGAGCCGTTCATCATCACGCTCGCCGGCCTACAGGTCGCGCGCGGGCTCGCGCTGGTGATCTCCGGCAACCAGTACATCAACATTTCCTATGGCGACGGTCCCGGCCTCGCCCCGCCGGTGTTCGCCATTCTCGGCGACCGGCTGTTCGACAACGTCGTGCCGGTCGCGACCCTCGTCTTCGTCGTCGTCGCGGCCATTGCGACCTTCGTGCTGAACTTCACCCGCTTCGGGCGCTACGTCTTCGCCGTCGGGGGCAACGAGCGCGCGGCGAGGCTTTCGGGCGTGCCGGTCTCGCTGGTCAAGGTCAGCGTCTACGCCATCACCGGCTTCGTCTCCGCGATCGCGGGGATCGTCCACGCCGGCCAGTTCAACTTCGGCAGCGCCAACGACGGAACGGGCTACGAGCTGACCGCGATCGCTGCGGTCGTGATCGGCGGGACGAGCCTGTTCGGCGGGTCAGGGTCGATGGTCGGGACCGTGGCCGGAGCGGTGATGCTCGGCGCGCTCGCCAACATCCTTCAGCTCAACAACATCAACGCGGCGCTGCAACTGCTCGCAACCGGCGCGATCATCGTGCTCGCCGCAGTTCTCCAGTCCCTCGTCCGTCGCCGCGAGGGAGTGGGTCGATAACGCCGGCGACGAAAACCGCGACGTGCAGGTGGAGCGGAAACGACAATCACCTGAGGGAGAGAGAATATGAATTCTGTATGGTACCGGAGGAGCGCAAGGCTCTTCGTCGGCGTCGGCGCGTTGGCGTTTACGACTGGCCTCGCGGGCGCCGCCTCGCTCGTCAAGGATTGCGGCAAGGACGGCAAATACGTGATCGGCTTCTCGCAGGCCAACAACGCCGAGCCCTACCGCCAGCACGTCAACGACGAGCTGACCGCCGCGGCGGCGAAAGTGCCGCAGTTCACGCTTCAGATCGCCGACGGCGCCGGGAACGTGAACACCCAGACCTCGCAGATGGACAATTTCATCACCCAGAAGGTCGATCTCATCCTGATCTCGCCCTTCGAGGCCGCGCCGCTGACGCCCGTCGTCGCCCGCGCCGTCAAGGCGGGAATCCCGGTCATCGAGCTCGACCGCAAAACCCTCGGCGACCCCGGCAAGGACTACACGGCCTTCATCGGCGGCGACAATTTCAAGATCGCCCAGGAGGCGGGCAAGTATGTCGCCGGCACGCTTCTTCCGGACGGCGGCGAGGTCGCGGTGCTCGAGGGCCTGCCGAGCTCGACGCCAGCGGTCGAACGCCTCAACGGCTTCAAGGACGGCGTGAAGGCCAACGGCAAGATCGAGGTTGTCGCCGAGCAGGCGGCCGACTGGCTGCCGGACAAGGCGCAGACCGCCTTCGCAGCGATCCTGCAGGCGCACCCGAACATCAAGGCGGTCTACGCCAGCAACGACATGATGGCCGCCGGGGCCCGGCTCGCCGCCAAGGGCGCCGGCAAGAAGGACGGAGACATCAAGATCCTCGGCACCGATGGATTGCCCGGCCCCTCGGGCGGCATCCGCGCGGTCGCCGAGGGCGAATGGGCCGCGACCTTCACCTATCCGACGGGCGGGCCCGAGGCGATCGACATGGCGAAATCCATTTTGCTCGACTGCGCCGACAACGTCCCGACGGTCGTCACGGTCGCGACGACCGCGATCACGCCGGACAACGCCAAGGCGCTGATCGGCAAATAGGTCCAGTCAGCCCCGCCGCCGCTGGCCGCGCTCCAATGGAGGGAGCGCGTCTCGCGCTCCGATAGCCCGTCGAAGACGGGCGTCGTTCCGGAAGACCTATGGGGGGCGGCGAGACCGCCGCCCCTCCGATTGGATATGACCTTAAAGGATACGCATGGCGACGGTTTGGTTCTGCATCGGCGTTGCGGCGCTCATCTTCGGGTTCGGCGTATTGGGCTTATACCTCCAGACGCTGCTGCCGGAGCCGCACAGCATCGAAAAGTCGCGCGAGATGATCGGGGCGGTCGTCGGGCTCGTCTCGCTTCTGCTCGCCCTGGTGCTAGGCACGCTGGTCGGCTCCACCTATGCGTTTTACGCCAACCAGAAGGCCGAGATGGAGACGCTCGCCGCCAGGGCGCTGCAACTCGACATCGCGCTGTCCGAATACGGGCCGGAAACCGCCTTCGCCCGCAGCAAGATGAAGGACACCTTGTCGTCGATCCGGACGATGATCTGGGGCGGCGCGACGGAGAAGGCGCCCGACATGAGCGTCGGCGAGCCGATCGAGCACCTGAGACTGATGGATATGTACGTCGCCTCCCTCGAACCCAAGACCCCAGCGCAACGGCAGTTCGCCGCGACGGCCGGAGCGGCCGCAGGTGCGATCGAGCAGACCCGGCTCCTTATCTCGCTGCAACTCGCAAGCCCCGTCTCGTGGCCGCTGGTGGCGATCGTCGTCTCCTGGGCGGCGATCCTGTTCTGCGGTTTCGGCTTGCTCTCCCGTTTCAACGCGACCACGGTCGTCGCAGTCGCGCTCGGCGCGTTCGCCGTCGGCAGCGCCCTGTTCCTGATTCTCGAGCTCAGCCAGCCCTTTACCGGCGTCTTTCGCGTGCCCTCCGGCGCTTTTGACGAGATGCTGGCGTCGCTGGGGAAGTAGCGCGGCGTCGCAGGCGACACGCAGGCGACGCTGGCTTGGCTCCCCTGCGGATTTCGTGTCATCTTCCCGCGGCGCGGCTGTTCATATTGGCTGGCCCGTAAGCGCCAAAGTTTTGGAGGCGCGATGGCGACCGAGCGCGACGCTGACCAACGGACGACGACGGTTCCCTGCGACCGCCGCGAGACCCGGGTCGGTCCCGTTTCGACGGGTGAGACCTGGTCGTTCTCCGCCTCGGGATCGTGGTCGAGGGGGTGGATCCGGTCCGGACCGCGCGGCTACCGCAATTTCCTGGCCGATGTCTTTCAGATCGCGCCGCGCGAACCCGCGGAGCCCTGGCTCAGCCTATCGGGCGCCTCGAACACGTTCCGGGATCGACGTTTCCGATCGGCGCCGGCTGCACGCGCACTTTCGACCGTTCAGGCGAACTCGTCGTCTTCGCCAACGACAAACCGGACGGTTACCGCAACAACAGAGGCGCCGTGACGCTGTTCAGCCGGCGCGGCGGCGTCGCCCCGGGCGGCGCGGCTGACACCGGCGCATTCGCCTGGTGGGGCCGGTTTCGCGACGTCATCCGGCGCACCGCCGGCATTCCGGTGATCGCGGCGTTCGTCTTCGGCGTATCGGGCATCCTGGTGTCTATGCGCCAGGGCCAGGACCTCGTCAGCGGCATCGGCGAGGACAATTTTTTGCAGTGGCCTACCGGGCTCTTGCAGATCGCCTTCGCGATCGGCCTGCTGTTTCTCGCGCTTCAAGCCTGGAGCTGGTCGCGCATCGTGATCGACTCGAACTACGGGCCGGATCGATCGAAGTGGCGACCGAAATTCCTGCTGGTCTGGACGCCGCGCGTGCTGGGCGCCGTGCCCTTTATCGGCGCGGGGGCCGCGCTGATCATGAACCCGGCCAGCAATACCGGGTTCGTCATAGCGCTGGTCGGGCTCGGCCTCGCCTTCTTTGTTTTCGTGATTTTGCGCGAGGATATTCCGCGGTTGGCGCGCCTCGGCCATTTTCAGCGCCGCTGGGCGGCCGCGAGCCTCGCGGGCGCCGTCCTCGCGATGATCGTCGCGACCGTCTGGCCGGTGGAGATCGGCCTTTGGCTCGGCGCGCCGGCGGTCGTCTTTTTCGCGCTTGGCTTCATCATTCCGCCGAGCGTGATCGCGATCCAGATCGGCTCGACCCTGCAAGTTCCGGTCGCCGGGGCGCTGCTCGCCGCAGCCGTCGTCTTCAGCCTCTGGGTCGACAATCACGCTGTCGGCCGCCGCGCCTTCGGCGGCGCCACGATCGGACCGACAGACCGCCTTTCCCTGATCGACGCCTACACGTCCTGGAAGGCGCAGCAGACGCCGGGGCCGGACGGGAAGACGGCCATGGTCCTCGTCGCCGTGCAGGGCGGCGCCTCGCGCGCCGGCTACTGGACCGCGCTCGCGCTGTCGTCCCTGCGCGAAGCCGCCAAGGCGAGAGGCGTCGACATCGACAAGTCCATTTTTGCGATCAGTTCAGTCTCCGGCGGCAGCGTCGGCTCGATCGGCTACGCCGCGCTCTTGAAGACGGCGCCGAACGCCCCTGACTTCAAGCTCCGCCTCCTGCGCTTCGCCGGTCAGGACGCGCTGGGGCCGGCTTTGACCGGCATGCTGTTTCCCGATCTGCTGCAGCGCTTCCTGCCGGTCGCGTTCCTGCCCGACAGGGCGGAGTCGCTCGAGCGCTCGTGGGAAGGCGCGTGGAGCACGATGGCGGCGGCGAGCAAGGACCCGGCGGCGAGCCTATCGCAGATGCGCGACCCGTTTCTCGCTCTTGCGCCGAAGGCGGACGAACCGTGGCGGCCGATCCTCATCGTGCAGGGCGCGAGCGAGAACGGCGGTCGTCGCGTCCTGACCAGCGGCGTGGCGTTCAGCCGGGCCGAACTCGACGCCGCCGACTTCGAGACGGACATGACCCACGACGTCGCCGCCTCCACCGCGATCCTCAACGGAGCGCGCTTCCCATGGATCAGTCCCGGGGGGACGTTCCCGGCCGCAGCCGGCCGCGATCACATCCTCGACGGCGGCTATTTCGACAACGCGGGAGCGGAGACGCTGCGCGAAATGGTCCGCGCGCTTCGCGCCGAGACAGGCGACGCCGACAAACTGCATGTCGTCGTCGTTCTGATCGGCTATCGCAATCCGTCCGCCGGAAAACCCACGCCTCCGATCGCCAACGACCTGCTGGCGCCGCTGTTCGGCCTGTTCGCCAGCCTGCCCGCGCATGAAGACCATCTGGCGCGGCAGATGAAGCTTTTGGGCCAGCCGGGTATCGGCCAGGACGATCCCTATTCCTCGCGCTTCGGCTCAGGCGACCTCGATTACGCCGCGATCGTCCTTTGCGCGGGCGAGGTCGAACAAGGCGGCGTCCTTCGCGACTATGAGCCGCCGATGGACTGGACGCTCTCGGGAGAGGCCAAGCGCTATATCGAAAATTCCCTCGACGCCTCGACGCCGGCCTGCAACGCCAAGGAGAATGTGGCGACGATCGACGCGATCGTCGCCACGCTCGCACGGTAGGGCGAGAGTGTCCGACAGGGGTCGCTCAGTCGTCGCGGCGCGGGCTCGGCCTCAAGACCGGCAGCAGGTCCGCGAGGCGATCGTCCTCGACGCCCTGCTCGGCGATCCGCTCGCCCGGCATCCCGACCGGAAGCCCATGCTGAAACGCCACGCCGGGCGGCTCGTCGATCGGCGGCTCGAAAGGATCGACGGGCATGAGGTCGATCGCGCCGTCCCCTTCAATCTCGCGCCTCGCGGCGTACCAGAATTCCTCGCTGCGCGCGTTCGGGCAGCCTGCCCGCTCCCAAAGCGTGTAGGCGCGGTGGCGGATCGCCTCGTCCCTTTCATTCATTTGCCCCTCCTCACCTATGGCCCACGGTTCACGCCGCGTAACGCTCGATTTCCACCGGCAGGCGTCGCGAACCCCAGCGGCCCGGGCCGGCCGCGAAGACGCCCGCCATTCTCGTCCCGCAGCCCGGGCAGCGGCCTTCGGCGTCGAGC
Organism: uncultured Alphaproteobacteria bacterium; assembly: GCA_963783275.1. Classification (GTDB taxonomy): domain Bacteria; phylum Pseudomonadota; class Alphaproteobacteria; order Rhizobiales; family Beijerinckiaceae; genus Roseiarcus. The sequence continues at coordinate 248,093 of CAWANA010000019.1, forward strand.
CGATACTCGGTAATGACGTAGCGGTCGCGCCCGATGCAGCGCGTTCCGCAGGTCGGACAGACGGTCGCTTCGCGGGCCGGGTCGCGCACGTTGCCGACATAGACGTGATGAAGGCCGTTCGCGAGCCCGATCGTCCGCGCCCGCTGCAAGGTCGCAATCGGCGTCGCCACATTGTCGAGCATGTGGTAGTCGGGGTGGAAGGCGGTGAAGTGCAGCGGCACGTCCGGAGCGAGTTCCTTCGCCACCCATTTCGTCAGCGCGTCGAGCTCCTCGTCGCCGTCGTTCTCGCCCGGGATCAGGAGCGTGGTGATCTCGGTCCAGACGCTCGTCTCATGGACGAGGTACTTCAACGTCTCCAGCACCGGCTCGAGCTTGCCCGCGCAACGCTTCTCGTAAAAGCGCTCGGTGAAGGCCTTGAGATCGACGTTGGCCGCGTCCATCGCGGCGAACAGGCGCTTGCGAGGCTCGGCGCACATGAAACCTGCGGTGACGGCGACGTTCTTGACGCCGCGCGCGCGACAAGCTTCCGCCGTGTCGACCGCATATTCCAGGAAGATGGTGGGATCGTTGTAGGTGTAGGCGACGCTGGCGCAACCAAGGCGCTCCGCGGCGCGGGCGATCGTATCTGGCAGGGCGAACGAACTCAGCCGCGCCGTCTCGCGGCTCTTGGAGATGTCCCAGTTCTGGCAGAAGGCGCAGGCCAGATTGCAGCCGGCCGTGCCGAACGACAGCACCGCGGAGCCCGGCAGGAAATGGTTCAGCGGCTTCTTCTCGATCGGGTCGACGCAGAAGCCGGTCGAGCGGCCGTAGCCGGTGAGCTCCATGCCCTCGCCGTCCTCGCGGGCCCGCCGCACGAAGCACAGGCCACGCTGGCCGGGTCGCATCCGGCAGAACCGCGGACAGACCTCGCACTCGATCCGGCCGTCCTCGATCCGGGTCCAGTAATCGACCTTGACGCAATCGTCGGCGTCCATGCCGTCCCGGCCGCTTTCGCCAAGCCGCTCCACAAGTTGGCCCTCATGTCGGAGTTTGAGGCGCGGATTGCAATGCGGCGGACTGGCGCGGAGGGGCGGGAAGGCATACATTTCCCGCCTGGACGCCGTCGTCAGGGAGGGCCGGAGTCGATATGTTGAACGCCGTTCATCCCGCCCAGGTCGCGGGGCTCTTCTATCCGGCTGAACCGGATGTGCTGCGCACGCTGATCGCCAAGGTGCGCGAAGGCGCCCGGCCGGACGGCGGCGTCGCGCCGAAAGTGGTGGTCGCCCCGCATGCCGGCATCGTCTATTCCGGCTCGGTCGCCGCCACCGCCTTCGGCGCCTGGGCGAGGCGCGCCGAGCCTCCGCGCAGAATTGTCGTTGTCGGGCCCGCTCATCGCGTCGCCTTCATGGGTCTGGCGATCCATCCGGCGATGGCCTGGATGACGCCGCTCGGCGAGGCCAAGGTCGCCCGCGACCTTCATGTCCGGCTCGGCGAGGCCCGTGCGGCGACAGCCGACGCGCGGCCCTTCGCCGGCGAGCATTCGCTCGAGATGCATCTCGTCATGCTGCAGGCGATGATGCCGGCCCCGTTCGAGGTCCTGCCGATTCTGGTCGGCGACGCGACGCCGGAGGCGGTGGCCGCGGCGCTCCGGCTCGTCTGGGGCGGCCCGGAGACGGTCATCGCCATCTCCTCCGATCTCTCGCATTTTCTCCAGCAGGCGCAGGCCCGCGCGATCGACGACGACACCGCCCGGCGGATCGAGGGTCTCGACCTCCGCGCGCTCGAAGGCCGGCGGGCCTGCGGCTACCTGCCGATCGGCGGGGCGCTGACGATCGCCGCCGAGCGCGATCTTCGGGTGAGCAGCCTGCATCTGGCGACCTCGGCCGACGTCGGCGCGGACGCCTCCCGCGTGGTCGGCTACGGCGCCTTCTCCTTCGAATATGCGGCCTCGGCGCGCCTCGACGCCGCCGACCGCGCGCTGCTCTTATCGACCGCGATGGCGAGCCTCGCCGCGGCGGCGCGACAGGGCGGGCGCGCGCCGTCGGTCGCGATCGAGGGCCGCCTGTCGCCGACGCTGTCGGCTTGCCGCGGGACCTTCGTCACGCTCACCGAGGGCGGACGCCTGCGAGGCTGCATCGGCTCGCCGGCGCCGCGCATGGCGCTGATCGAGGACGTGGCGATGAATGCGGTGCAGGCGGGATTCGGCGATCCGCGATTTACCCCGCTCAGCGAGGACGAACTCGACAAGCTCGAACTCGACGTCTCGATCCTCTCCCACCCGCGGCCGATCCCGGCGCGGAGCGAGGCCGAACTCGTAGCGGCGCTGGAGCCAGACCGGGACGGGCTCATCCTCGGCGCCGGCCGCCGGCGCGCGCTGTTCCTGCCGAGCGTCTGGCGCCAGGTCGCGGACGGACGCGAATTCGTGCGGCATCTTTTGCGCAAGGCCGGGCTCGATGCGATGATCTTCCCGATGGGCCTCGAGGCCCATCGCTTCCGGGTCGAGGCGTTCGGCGCGCCGTTCCAGCGGGCGAGCGCCGCCGAGATCGCGCCAGTCAGGATCGAGGAGGCGGGCGCGCGCTGAGGCGCGCCCAGCGAATAGGAAATGGCCGCCCGAAGGCGGCCCCGTTCGTTTGCGTCCGCGCTGCGTCAGAGGCTGATCGCGCGAGCCTCGCGGGTCTTGCGGTAGCCCACAAAGCCGAGAGCGGCGAAGCCGAGGCCAAGCATCGCCCAGGTCGCGGGCTCCGGCGCATTGAATTGGACAGCCAATGTGTTCGTCATCGCCCCGGTATCAACGGCGTAGTTATTGTCGACAACGTATCCACCCGGTGAGCCGTACCACGTGTCGCCACTGGCGCCGACGGTCGGCGCACTCGCATTGCCGGTGAATTGTTGCCAATTCACAAAGGAGTCATCGTAGCTCCCTGTGTTGCCGACGATGCTGATGATAAACGTGATTTGGTTCGGTACCGCCAAATTATGGAAATCGAAAACTTCAGTCGTATACCCATTGCCGGTCGGCGTGACCTGCTCGGATCCCAGGAGTGTCCCCGCGTTGGGATCGGAGCCGGAATAAAGGTCGACCTCGATCGGCAATGAGCCGCCGCCCGCATAGCCGAACAGGTCGACTGTGCTAACCAGGTCTGGACCGGCAAACGTTATCGTATTGCCGACCCCGAACGGCCCGTTGCTGAGGCCGCCCGGGTTACCGCTAAAGCCAATCTGGTTGGTGTCGTCCGCGGGCGCCTTGTAGATAACCTGAGCCTGGGCGACGCCTTCTCCCAGCATTACCAGCGCCGCCACAACAGCGGCGGAAGCCAGCAAACTTTTCTTTGTCATGATATTCCCCGTAGAAACAACGCCCCGCTTCCATCCCCAAGGCGCGAAGTGAACTCTCGCTAACCGTCTTTTGTGGCGAAGTTAGGATTGATATCGCGCATTCCCTCCGCCTGACGTCGCGATGAGGGCCGCGAACGCGACCGGCCGGCGGCTACCGTTGTCGGCGCGACCAAGCCGTCCAGGGGCCCCCCAGGTCCCTTCGATGCGGTTGGGCGGCCCTCAGCAGGCCATCTCAATTCAGCCCGAATACCGGCTCACGATGCCGGGCAAAGACAGCAACAACGAACATTCCCTCGAGCGGAAGCTGGGCGGGCGCGCAAGACTTCGGAGAGGTCTCATGTGTGACTATTCGTTGGAAATGTATGGGTCCCGCCCGGCGCGCGAGGGCGAACTCTATGTGTCGACGCGCTTCCCGAGCGGTTCGATCGGCTTTGCCGCGCCGGGCGCCCGGGGCGTTCCGGTCTGCCTCCAGTGCGACACCACCGTCGTGCTGACGGATATTCCGGCCAGCATGCAGAAAGCCTACGGGATCGGTTCGGAGGTCGAGACCGTGTTCGCCCAGCGCGAGACCGGACTATACCGCGACGGTCTGCGCCTGAAGGACCGCCGCTTCCTGTCGCTGCAGGACCTGCCGCCCGGCATCGGCGCTTATGTGCCGAGCCTGCTCGAGCGCAACCCGCAGGCGCGCGCCCGCGTCCGCGCTCTGGAGACTGTCGACTGACGACGGGCTGACGCATACCCGGCCTCGCGTCCCGCAAGACGCGCGGCCGGAAGCATCCCGCCGGGTTGACAGAACGCGCGTCCGAAGCAATGAGCGCCTCACGATCGCCCTGGCGATCCGGAGGCGGTCCCGAATGGACGGGGTGAAGTCCGGCGTTCGCATTCTTGAGAGGAACTCGGCGATCCGCGCCGGCTCTCCCCTGCTCGCGCTCAACAACGCCCACGCCGAGGCGTTGACCGAGCTTTCGCCCTCGGAATGGCGCCGGCTTCTCGATCAGGCGTTTCTCGTGCTCTTTGCCGGCGAAGGGGACGCGTTCCTCGTCGCGCTCGATGAGGGCGCCGACTACGGCAGCCCGAATTTCCTTTGGTTCCGCGGTCGCTTCGCCCGTTTCGTCTATGTCGATCGGGTGGTCGTGGCGGCCCACGCGCGCGGGCGCGGACTGGGGCGCGCGCTTTACCAAACGCTGATCGCGCACGCCGGCGCGGCCGGCCACGAACGGATCGTCAGCGAGGTAAACTCCGATCCGCCAAATCCCGGTTCCGACGCCTTTCATGCCGCGATGGGGTTTGCCGTCATCGGCGCGGCGACGCTGAGCAACGGCAAGAGCGTGCGGTATTATGCGCGGACGTTGGGTGGCGGCGGATAAGTCGCCTCCGAGGGCATCTCAAGCATCCATCAATTCACGGCGCCGACTTCGGCCGGCCGCCAGGTTCTGCCTTAGCAAGCCGTGCGCTGCGACGATGGAGAGGCCGGCAAGCACGGGATGTTCGGCGTCCCCCATCGCCTGTTCGGCGCGAGCCCAGATGACCGGGCCGGCCGCGCTTTCGAAATCACGAACCAATTCTGCGACGAATTTGCCGAGCGGTTGGCGTCGGCGCTGCGCCTCGGCGGCTACGGCGAAGAAGAGCCCGCCGCCGATCGACCTTAGCGCCGCCTCGGCGACCTCCGCATTCGAACAGGTTCGAAGCACTTCTCGCAGCTTCACGCTCGTGTTCTCCAGCCTGCCCCCGCGACTTCGGCCTGCCCTCGCTCGACGGCGGTTCTTTACGTTTTTTCAGAATACCAGGCGCGCAGCAATTGTGGATTGTACTTAGACCTTTGGAAACCCGGCGCGGCCTGCGCAAATTGCCGCCAAAAAGCCGGATGCATCATTGTTGAGCTTGCGCAGATTAGCTTTCATCAAGCAGGATAAACTCAGCTATATTCCCCAGGGATCGACGCGCTCGGCAAGTTAACGCAAGCCAAGATCGTGGGCGCGTTGCCGTCGTTATGAGCCTGCCCGTGGCACTGCGCGACAATTTGACGCGTGAAGGCGCAGCGTTAACGGAGTTGTTGACATCAGGGTTGGAACTCGGCGGCTTATGATGCTTAGGGCGGAGACCATTTATACTAGGCTTTCATGCTTAATTTCGTGGAAGATGAACCGTGGGTGGTCAACTCAAGCACCGACGAGATCGGACGTTGCGTTCACCTCGACGGGAATTGGACGACGCTGACCGGCCAGACCCAGAGCGAGGCGCTGGGTCATGGATGGCTCGATGTGCTTTATCCTGACGATCGGGTCCCCACGATCGAGGAGCTCAGCAAGGCGCTGAAAAAGCGCATCGGGTTTCGCCACGAATTCCGGATCCGGCGGCGGGACGGCGCCTATCGATGGGCGCTCGCGGTCGGCGCGCCGCGCGTCGATCAGACCGGCTTTCTCGGGTACTCCGGTTCAATCGTCGACATCCACGAGAGCCGCCTCGCCCGGGAAGCCGTTCAGGATCGGGAAGAGAAATTGCGGCTCGCGCTCGACGCCGCGAAAATGGGAACGTTCGGCTGGCGCATCGAGGATGATCGTTGGGAATGCGACGCGCGCATGCTCGAACTGTTGGGGCTGCCTGCCGAAGGCCCTCTATCGCTGGACTCGGCGCTCAGTCGAAACATTCATCCCGATGATCGTTCGCGGTTTGCGGACGCCGTGGCCCGGGCCTGCGATCCGGACGGCGACGGCCGGTTGCAGGAGGACGTCCGCATCCTTTGGCCCGACGGCACGCTCCGCTGGCTGCAAGTTTCTGCGCAGGTCCATTTTACCGGAGAGCCCCGGCGCCCGCTCCGCATGGTCGGCGCCGCCGTCGACGCCACGGAGCGCGAGCAAGCGAAGGAGGCGCTGCGCATCAGCCAGGAGCGGCAGGCGTTTCTGCTCACGCTCAGCGACGCGATCCGGCCGATCGCCGATCCGGCAGGGATTCAGAGGGAGGCCGCGACCCTCCTCGGCCAGCGGCTGCGAGCCTCGCGGGTCCACTACGGCGAAGTGAGCGAGGACGGCGCCTGGGGCATGGTGCGACAGGACTATTGCAATGGGGTCGCGAGCGTCGTCGGGAAACACCACCTGGACAGCTATGGGCCTCTGGTCATGGCGGAGTTCCGGGCGGGGCGGACGCTGGTCATCGACGACGTCGGGGCCGAAGAAAGACTGACGCAACAAGAACGCCTTGCAACCCAGGCGCTGGACATCGGCGCCTATGCGATCGCGCCGCTCCTGAAAGGGGGACGCCTCGTCGCCCTGTTCGTGGTCCATTTCCAGACGCCGCATCGATGGTCGAAACCCGAGCTTTCGCTTATCGAGGAGGTCGGAGAGCGGACCTGGGCCGCGGTCGAGCGGGCGCTGGCTGAGGAACGCCTCGCGGTTGCGCACGAACGCCTCACCGCGACGCTCCGCGCCTCGCCGGTCGCCGCCTTCGAGCAGGACCGAGACCTTCGCTACGTCTGGATTCAGAATCCGGCGCTCGGGTATCGCGCCGAGGACATGGTCGGAAAGACCGACCTCGATCTTTTCGAGCGCGAGGAGGACGCGCGCGCGCTCATCGCCGTCAAGCAGCGCGCGCTCGACACCGGGGCGCAGGCGCGCGAGGAAGTGCGCGTCCTCAGCGCCGGCGTGATGCGTTGGTACGACTTGATCGTCGAGCCTCGCCGAAGCGGCGAAGCAATCGTCGGACTGCTCTGCACGGCGACCGACATCACCGAACACAAGCAGACGGAAGCCGCGCTCACCGAGGCGAACCGCCGCAAGCGCGAATTTCTTGCGGTCCTCGGGCACGAATTGCGCAATCCACTGGCTTCGATCGAACACGGCGTCCAACTCCTCACCTCGACCGAAAAGGCCGCCGAACGTCAGACTGCCCGTGGGGCGATCGAGGTCATGGCGCGTCAGGCCGAGCATCTTGGACGGCTTGCGGATGACTTGCTCGACATCTCCCGCATCGATCAGGACAAGATCGATATCCGACGAGAGCGCGTCGACGTCGCGCTGGCGCTCCGAGACGCCGTGGAGGCGCTGCGGCCGCAAATCGAGGAGAAGGGCCAGCAATTCGAGGCGAGCGTCTCCCCCGAGCCCGTCAGGGTGGTCGGCGACCGGACACGGATCGCGCAGATCGTCGCGAATCTCATCGGCAACGCGATCAAGTACACCGGCCCCGACGGCGTCATCCGGGTCAACCTCGAACCCCAGGATCAGAGCGCAGTCCTGACCGTGCGGGACAGCGGCGTCGGCATTGCCCCGGAGGTTCTGCCGCGCGTGTTCGATCTCTTCATGCAAGCCGATCGAACCGACCAGCGCGGGCTCGGCATCGGACTCGCCCTGTCGAAGAAGCTCGTCGAACTGCATGGCGGGGCGATCGAAGCGCAGAGCGCTGGGCTCGGCAAGGGAAGCGCGTTCGTCGTGCGCCTGCCGCTCGATCAGGGTTCCGTAGCAACGGCCGTACACGACATCGGCGTCCTCCGCCCGGATTGAGACGAGGGTCAGGGTTCTGATCATCGACGACAATCGCGATGTCGCCGACAGCCTCGCCATGCTGCTGAAAGCTTTCGACCTCGCGGTGGAGGCGGCCTACGACGGCGAATCCGGCGTCGAGGCCGCAAGAACCTTTCAACCCGACCTTGCTTTCATCGATATTCGCATGCCGAAGGTCGATGGCTATGAAACCGCGCGCCGGATCCGCGCGCTGCCCGCAGACCGCAAGCCGACCCTCGTAGCGCTGTCCGGGTTCGGTCAGGACAAGGACCCCGCGCTTACCGAGGCCGGCTTCGATCTCCAACTCGTCAAACCCGTACAAATGGACGCGATCGCCGCGCTGATCGGCCGGCGGGCGGAGGGGCAGCGGCGCTAGAATGGGCGGAAACGGGACGTCAGGCGCCCATCATATGGGCCAGCGTCCGGCGCAGGGGCTCGGACGCGATCGGCTTATGAATGACTTCGAAACCGCTCGCGCGGATTTCGGCGATGTTCTCCCGCGCGGTGTCTCCCGTCAGGACCAGCGCGGGCAAAGCCCGCCCGGATCGGCGCAGGATTTCCTTCGCGGTTTCGACGCCGCTGAGGCCCGCCCCGAGCCGCTGGTCGGTCACGATGCAGCCGAAGCGCCAGCCGTCCTTCTCTGCAAGAGCGAGCGCGTGTTCGCCGTCGGCGGCCGCGACCGTCTCGTAGCCCCAATCGGCCAGCAGCGCTTCCAGCGCATGCCGCACGATCAGGTTGTCCTCCACGATCAGCACGCGACCGCCGGGATCCTGCGGGTCGTCGGCGCTTGCACCGCGAACCGATGTCGCGGCCTCCGCCGCCGGCAACGTCAGGGAGAATCGCGATCCCCTGTTTTCCTTGGAACTCACCTCGATCGCGGCGCCGATAACCTTCGCGATCCGGGCGACGATCGCGAGCCCCAGCCCGAGGCCCTGTCCAAGTTGGCGGCCCGGATTGTGGATTTGGACGAACTCCTCGAAAATGTCCTCGCGCTTGAGGTCGGGAACGCCGATCCCGGTGTCGATCACGTCGATTCGGACCCGCCCGCCCCTGCGTCTCAGTCCGAGCAGAACGCCGCCGGTCGGCGTGTAGCGCAGCGCGTTGTCGATCAGGTTGCGCAATGCGCGCTCGAGCAGCGCGGGATCGGCCATCGCCCAGAGTTCGCGCGGAGCGACCCTGAGGGTCAGACCCAGCCCGTCGGCCTTCGGCTTGAATTCGATCGCGAGACGATGGATGAGGGCGCGGAGATCGACCGCTTCGGGCTCAGCCTCGACGCCCGCGTCGAACCACGAGATGTCGAGAATGGCGGTAAGCAGGCTGTTCAGCCCTTCCAGCGACCCGCGCATCCTCCCGAGCGTTTCGAGGGCGCGCGGGTTGTCGGCGATCTGGCGCTCGGCCAAGCCCATCTGGAGGACGAGCGACTGCACGGGCTGGCGCAGATCGTGGCTCGCCGCCGCGAGGAACTTCGACTTGGCCTGATAGGCCCGCTCGGCCTCCGCCTTCGCGGCGGCCGTCTCGCTTTCGATCCGCTTCTGCTCGGTGATGTCGACCAGACTGGACCGCAGCAGGCCGGTGGTCGACGGCAGCCGGACAAGCGTTACGCGACACACCCGGTCTTCGCCGCAGGGCCGCCGGATCCGCCGCTCGAAAGTCACCACCTCGCCGGCCAGCGCGCGTCTGTTGTGCTCGGAAAAGGACTCCGACGCCGGCCGCCCGTCGGGTTGTTCCGGCGCGTAGAACCGCTGCGGTTCAGTTTCGAACAAGTCGTCCCGCGAAACGCCGAACAGGCGTTCGGCGGCCTTGTTCCCGGCGACCAGGCGGGCTTTGTCGACATCGTAGAGCAGGATCGCATCGGGCGCTTCCTCGACCAGCGTGCGGAACCTCTCCTCGCTGGCGCGCAGGCGTTCCTCGGCCTTCCGGCGCCCGGTGATGTCGCGCATGATCTTCGAGGCGCCGACGATCGCCCCGAGAGCGTTCCTCATCGGCGAGATCGAGAGCGACACGTCGACGACGCGTCCGTCCCTGGCGATGCGCTGAGTCTCGAAATGCTCGATGACCTCGCCGGCGCGAAGCCGCTCGAGGAACCGATCTTCCTCGCCGAGGCGGTCAGCCGGAAAGATGCGGGCGATCGGGCGCCCGATCATCTGCTCGGGCTCATAGCCGAGCAGCCGCGTCGCCCCCGCGTTCCAGCTGGTGACGATCGAATCCAAAGTCTTGGCGATGATGGCGTCGCTCGAATGCGTCACGACCGACGCGAGGTGCGCCGCCTCGGCCTCCGCCTCCTTGCGCGCTGTGATGTCCTCGGTCGTCAGGATGAGGCCGCCGATCTCCCCCTCGCTGTCGCGCCATGGGCTGGCCGACCACCTCACCCATTGGACGCGTCCGTCGGCGCGCCGGAAGGGGTCGCCTTCCGAGCTTTCGGTCGCGCCCTCAAGGCACCTGCGATGCACCGCCTTCCAGGCCTCGGGGATCTCCGGAAAGACATCGTAATGGCTCTGACCTACGGGAGAGCAAGGAAGCTGGTAGTCCCTCAGCCAGCGTTCGCTGACGGCGATATAGCGCATCTCCTGGTCGAACATCGCCATCGCGATCGGCGCGTAGGCGACGAACGCGTCGAGTTGCGCCTTCGGGTCGCTCCCGCGTCTCAGGGTCTTGCCCTCCGATCACCCCTCGTCGCGCCGCTCTCGCAACATTCGCGGATGAAAGCCTCCTTGGGGCTGAGATCACGCTGATAACAAACCTGGATACGGACTGTAATGGCAGGGAAACCACGCGCGATCAAAATAATTTCGCGGCGGGCCGCCCACGATTTCAGGCGCAATTCGCGAGCATCGAACAGAACGCCGCTCGCCGCCAGTCCGACTTTTGGCTGGGGCCTCGCGGCTGAGCCCGGCCTCACCGCCCTACCGGATGCGGGAAAAGATGTCGCGCAACGGGGCGCCGCCCCAGGCGGAGGTGACGAAGTCGTTGTGGTCCACGGTTCCGGCGTCGACGAAGGCGATTTCGCCAGGCGCAAGCGTCGCCGGCAGGCTGTCCTGCACCGCGAGCCCGGCCTGCCGGAGCTCGGACTCGATCGCCAGATTGCCGTCGCGCGACGAGGTCGAGTAGGCGCTGACGAAAAACGCGTTGCGCCCCGGTCCCTCGACCCAGTTCGCGAACTTGTCGCGCTCGCCGTAGAGCGCATCGAGCAGCGCGACGCCCCTGACGCGGCCCGTATCGCCGCCGACCGTCAGCGAATAAACCGCCGGCAGATAGCCGCCGCTGTAGGCGACGATGACGACCGGCATGTGGCGGAAAGCGCCGCGCGCGCTTGGGTAGAAGTCGCCGAGCTTGCCCTCGGCCTCGTCGAGGAAGGCGGCGAAGCCGCCCGGCGACCAGAACCGTCCGGCGCTCGAATCGGGCGCGTCGTGGGCGAGCTGCGGGACGACCAGCACCGCGTTCAGGCCGGAATCGGCGAGCTGCTTGACGATCTGCTGCCGCGCGATCACGTCGCGCTCGAGCGTCGCATTGTTGCCGTGGAAGAAAACCACGATATGGCCCGGCCGGGCGGGATCGAAGCTTTCCGGCGCGGCGAGGAGGACGGTCCGGTCGTTGTAGGTCTGGTCCTCCCACAAAAGGCCGCCGCGCGGGCTCGAATGGCCGAGCCGGCCGTTGTCGTCGACATCGAGGAACGGCCGGGTCTTGCCGGTCTCCTGATAGTTCGGGATCAGCCCATGGTAGGGGAAAGCCGAGTTCTGGAAGGCGGCGAGCTCGATATTGGCGCCGTCGATCGAGGTCACCGATGGCTTGGCGCCGGGCTGCGCAGGCGGCGGCGCCACGGGCGGCGGCGCGGCGCAGCTCGCGAGCATCAGGGCGGCGCCGAGCGTCACGGCGGCGGAACGGTTGGGCGACAGGAAGGGACCCCTCATGAGGCGCATCCTTAACAATCCCTTGGCGACGTCAAAAGACCTTTCCCACGAGGCCGCTTACAAAATGATGAAGGCGACGGCGACGCCCCTTTCCGCGGCCTCGTCCCGAGGAAGTCCGCGAAGCGGGCGTCTCGAAGGACGCTCCAGCGCGAACGGGAACGTCCTTCGAGACGCGACGCCTGCGACGCCGCTCCTCAGGACGAGGTCAGCGGATGTCACGCCAAGCCTCAAGCGCTGCGATGGTTAACGCAATCTTGACGACCGCGGGCCGACAACGGACCTAAGCCCCTCCCGGAGACGCGCCATGCGACTGCCCGCCCTCCTTTTCGCCCTCGCGCTCCTGGCCGCCCCCGCCCCCGCCCCGGCCCAGGACGCCGGCACGCTCAACCCAAGACCCCTGCCCCCGCTCGCGGACCCCGCCAATCCGAACCTGCCGGCCAAGCAGGTCTTTGGGCGCGCGATGACGCCGCTCGAGGTGCAGACGCGGTCGATCGGCTTCTACTCGCGCGGCTGCCTCGCCGGCGCCAAGGCGCTGCCGGTCGACGGCAAGTCGTGGCAGGTGGTGCGGCTGTCGCGCAACCGCATGTGGGGAAACCCGGCGATGATCTCTTTTCTCGAGCGCTTTTCGCGCAAGGCCAAGGCGGAGGGGATCTGGAACGGCATTCTGGTCGGCGACATTTCCCAGCCGCGCGGCGGGCCGATGCTGACTGGCCACGCCTCGCATCAGATCGGCCTCGACGCCGACGTCTGGCTGACGCCGATGCCCGCCCGCACGCTTTCGCGGGAGGAGCGCGAGGAGATGTCGGCGGTCGACATGGTGTCCGAGGACGGCCGCTCGGTCGACCGCTCGCACTGGTCGGAGGCCCAGGCGGGGATCATCCGGGCGGCGGCCGAGGAGCCGGAAGTCGAGCGCATCTTCGTCAACGCCGCGATCAAGAAGGCGCTCTGCGAGACCCATGCGCGCGAATCCTGGATGACCAAGGTGCGCCCCTACTGGGGCCACAACTACCACTTCCACATCCGCATCCAATGCCCGGCGGGCGAGACGGCCTGCGAGCCGCAGGATCCGGTTCCGCCCGGCGACGGCTGCGACAAATCGCTCAACTGGTGGTTCACCTCCGAAGCCCTCCACCCGGCGCCGGGCAAGCCAAAACCGCCGCTCACCGTGGCGCAGCTCCCGCCGGAGTGCCGGACGGTGGTGCTGGAGAAGTAGGCGGGCCGGGCGGTCTCGCAATTAGGCCCGCGTGGCGCAGCCGGATCCTTGCCGCCCTAGGTAGATTCCGAGTCTTGCGCTTTCCCGCCGCGCGCCTATGGTTAGGCTGCAGCACTGAGCTGTAAACTAGCAAACGGAAGTTAACTAGAGACGCGGTCGGCTTAAAGCCTCGCTCCTGTTCAAGTATCAGCCCCCATCAGCGTTGGCTCACTGAGATGTGATCCGCTCGGTGGGGGCTGATGTCTTGAATCAGGAATTTTTGCATAGGCGAATTAGCGACACTATGCCACATAGGCTTACGCACAATGCGATGTACTGTAATTATTACTGCAATGACTTGGCGGCTTTCCCCGACTTAGCTGTCTAGGAATCAAAATGGAATGACCGATCAAGAAGTGGAGGAATGCCAGGCCCTTTTGATCTGGGCGCGAGCACTCGACGCTGCAGCTGAGGCGATTCAGGCGAGGATCAAACCCACGCCTGAGTTGAATCGGACCCACATTCGGGAGGAACGGAAGCAGGTCGCGGCGAATGGGCCGCGGCCTGTTTCTGACGCGCTGGAAGATGCTTTCTTCTAAGCGCCGACGCGCGAAGCGCTGACCCCCATTACATTTCTGCTGTGACATCGGTCGAGAACGCACAAATGAGAGCGTTTTTCGACCTTCCGTGAGAAAGAAAAGCCGCAGGCGACAAGGGCGAACAATCTGATCGAGATCACCCCGTCCGCCTACGATTATCCCCTGTCGATCAAGACGGCGGCTTCGAGCTGTTGGAGCTGTCCTTCCCCAGTTGCCGTCGCAACTCCGCGACTTCCGCCCGCAAGCCGGCGTTCTCCGCCCGCAGCGCTTCGTTCTCGCGCCGCAGCTCGGCGACTTCTCGCTGCAGCGCCTCGTTCAGCGCGCCTATCTCGGTGGGACGACTCACCCATAGCTTGACTCACCTCGAGCATCGCTCCGTCGAGGGGATCTCGCGCGGAAATCCCATTTCTCGCCGCACCTGTGGCAGTTCGGACTCACCCCGCCTTGGGCGTTACAAACCGCCGCTAAGCGACCTGTAACGGCGTGAAACCGTTGCGGCCGGCCGATAAACCGCCGTTGTCCCTCCTCACGCCCCCTTTTCCCGCAACGTCCTGGCCAGCGTGACATAGTCGGTTTTGCCGGAGCCGAGCAGCGGGACCGCGTCGAGCACGACCACCGAGGCGGGCGCCATAATGGCTGAGGCGCCTTTGATCTTCATCCAGGCGTCGATCTCGGCCTTGGTCGCGCCCGCGTGGGTTGTGGCGAGGATGACGCGTTCGCCCCGCCGCGGGTCGGGGGCGGCGACGCAGGCGACTACGTCCTCGGGCCAGAGGCCCCACAGGAGGTCCTCGATCGCGCCGAGCGAGACCAGCTCGCCGGCGATCTTGACGAAGCGCTTGGCCCGGCCCTTGATGGCGACGTATCCTTCCGCGTCGATCGCCACGATGTCGCCGGTGTCGTGCCATCCGCCCGCCGGCGGCTCGAGTTCGCCGGGATTGTCGGCGCGGTAGTAGCCGATCATCACGTTTGGCCCCTTCACGAACAGCCGCCCGCCCTCGTCGATGCCCGGCACCGGCTCGATCCGCGGCGTGATGTGGGGCAGGAGCCGGCCGACCGTGCCAGGCTTGTTGAACATCGGCATGTTGACCGCCAGCACCGGCGAGGCTTCCGTCACGCCGTAGCCTTCGAAGAGGCGCAGGCCGAACTTGTCGTGGTAGACGCGGCGCGTCTCGGCTCTCAGCGCCTCCGCGCCGGCGATCACGTAGCGCAACGAGCGGAAGCCGAAGGCGTCGGCGTTGCGCGCATAGCCGGCGAGAAACGTGTCGGTGCCGAACAGCACGGTCGCGCCGACCTTGTCGATCAGCTCTGGGATCTGCCGGTAGTGCAGGGGCGTCGGATAGAGATAGACCCGCATCGAGGTCATCAGGCCGAGCAGGCATCCCGCCGGTCAGACCGAAGGCGTGGAACATCGGCAGCGGGTTGAAGCAGATGTCGGAAATCCTGAGATCGTAGCGGGCGTCGACCTGGGCGCAGTTGGCGAGAATGTTGGCGTGCGACAGCGCCACGCCCTTGGGCGCGCCCTCGGTGCCGGACGTGAACAGCACCGCCGCCGGATCGTCCGGCTCGCGCTTGGCGAAGGGCCGACCCGCGGTCAGCGCGGCGAGCAGCTTGTCCCGCCGCGTCGCGCTCGCCCGCACGTCCTCGAGCCAGACGATGCGGACGACCCGCCCGAGCGCCTCGACGACCGCGCCGAGTTCGGCCTTCTCGACGAAGGCGCGCGAGGTCAGCACCAGGCGGATCTCTCCCGCGTGGCAGGCGCCGATCAGGTTGATCGGGCCGGCGGTGAAATTGAGCATCGCCGCCACCCGGCCCGCCGCTTGCAACGCCATGAAGGTGACCACCGCGCCGTTGGCGTTCGGCAGCATCAGTCCGACCGTCTCGCCCGGCGCCGACATCGCCACGATCTTACGCGCCAGCACGCTGACCCCGATGCGGAACATGCGCATGCTGAGCGGTCCGGCGAGCGGGTCCTCGACGACGATCCGCGACAGGCCGGTCCTGCGCGCCTCCGACTTCGAAGGCGTCGTGCAGGGTGCGGCGGATGTCGGTGGTCTCGAACACGACGTCGGCCAGGAGGTCGGCGAGCGCGGCGCCGGCGGCGCGCCGTCGCGCCCGGCCGTCCGGCGCGTGGGGAACCGCGAGCCGCCGCGGCGGCAGGACGGTGACCTTGATCTTGGGGAAGCGCCTGCGGCCGGCGTGGGCGGGATCGAGCCGCGAGAAGATCGTGCGCTCCGCGCCCTCGATCCGCACCGGCGTCACCGGCGCGCCCGTCTTCTCGATCATCAGGGACAGCGCTTCGTAGTCGCGCATCACGACCGGGGTCAGCGCCACGCGCCCTTCCGGGAAAACCGCGAGCGCGCGGCCCGCGCGCGCCGCCGCGATCAGCGTCCGGGCGGTCAAGGGTTTCGCCGGATCCATCGGGTGAACGCCAGCGAATTTCAGCAGCGGCCCAATGAGCCGGCGCCGCGCGGCGGACGCGATCGACCGCGAGCACCGGCGGCTCCTCCATGATGGCGGTCAGCGCCGCCGCGTCGAGGAACGAGACATGATTGACCGCGATCGCCGCGCATTCGCCCGGACGCGGCAGGTTTTCCGCGCCCACCACCTCCAGCCGGTAGACAAGCCGCAGCGCGGTGCGCGCGACGAAGGCGAAGCGTGTTGGCCGGCAGGTTGCGGAAGACGTAGGCCGCCGCAACGACGTTGGCGAGGCCGAGCACGACAAGCGCCGTCGGGCTCGCTCAGCCCCATGACCTGCAGCAGGATCATGGTCACGATCGAGCCGGCGACCATCATGAGGTAGTTCAGCGCGTTGACGGCGCCGACCACTCGGGCGCGCCGGTCCTCGCCCGCCCAGGCCTGGATGGCGGCGAAGATCGGCACCACGAACAGGCCCGCCGCCGCGGAGAAGACGAAGCAGGTCGAAGGCCAGGCGCAGGCCGAGCGCGCTCTCGAAGAACTCGGCGAGCGGGACCTCGCGCGTCGCGCCCGGAATCCCCATCGTGGCGAGGCCGAGATCGATCAGCACAGCCGCCATCACGAGGAGCAGGAACGGCGCCGGCGCGAGCTCGATCCGCCCGTGGGAGAGCTGCGCCGCGCGCGAGGGAGCCGACCCCGACGCCGACGGCGAAGATCAGGTTGACCGCGATCTCGACGTCGAGGCCGCCGCCGATGCGCGCCTTGACGATCACCGGCACGAGCGACAGCGCGACGATGCCGACCGTCCAGAACCAGCTCGTCGCCAGCGCGCGCGGCCCACTGGCGACGGTCCGCGCCGGACCTCCTCGATGATCCGCCAGGTCGAGGCGAACACGTTCCAGCGAACCTTGAGCTCCGGCGCGCCGACTCCGGTCGGCGGGATGAAGCGCGACGCCCAGTAGCAGCCGACCGCGATGACCATCATCTGAATCACGACGCCGACGGTCGAGCGGCCGTTCGCCGCCGCGAGCCCGCCCGACGATCAGGCCGCAGATGATGGCCGCGTAGGTCGCGCCCTCGACCAGCGCGTTGCCGGCGACGAGTTCTTCGCGCCGCAGGTGATCGGGGAGAATGCCGTACTTGATCGGGCCGAACAGGGCGGCGATGCAGCCGAGCCCGAACAGCGCCAGATAGAGGAGGCTCAGCGAGGACAGCGCGAAGCCCGGCCGCCCCGATCGCCTGGACGAAGATTTCCGCGAACTTGAGCCGCCGCGCGATGACCGCCTTGTCGTGCGAATCGGCGATCTCGCCGCCGAGCGCCGAAAAGGGGATCGCCGGCAGGACGAAAGCCATCGAGGCGATCAGGATCTTCATGCTGCCGCCCTCGCCGCCGAAGCGGAACAGGATCAGCATCACCAGCATGTTGCGGACGAAATTGTCGTTGAAGGCGGAGAGGAACTGGCACCAGAACAGCGGCGCGAACCGCCGCGACGTCATCAGGGTGCGGAACATAACTGAGGCGTCCCCCCGCGCTCGATTGCGGCGGTTGGACGCTAAACCGGCCGCCGCGTCAAGCGTCGCGTACGCCGCCTATTGTATCAGGTAGCGCACGCCGATGCGGACCTGCTGGGAGATGTTGCTCTGCCTGAGCGTCGTTCCGGTTTGAGGATTGACGAGCGTTCGGGTCGCGCCGCTGTTGAGATAGCGGTAGCCGAGGTCGATCGCCACGCTGGGCGTGAGCTGATAGCTGAACCCCGCCATCAGCGCCCAGGCGAAGCCGACGGTCGTGGAATTGATCGTGCGGTTCCAGTTCTGCGGCGCGAAGGGGATGGCCGGTTGAGGCGCGATCGGCGACCCGTAGGGGTCGACCCAGACGAGCGGGTAGGCGCCGACCGGCGTCAGGTCGGCGGCATAAGGCTGGCCGTTGGCCGTCTCGTAATAGTTGAGCCTGCCCTGCATCGTACTGACGGTCGCGCCGATCCCGCCGCCGACGTAAGGCGTGATTCCGCTCCAACTTCCGAGATCGACATAGGCGTTGGCGAGGACAGTGTTGGCGTGCTGCCGCACGCTCATGACCCCGTCGCAGGTTTCCGCCGGATTGTAGATATAGCCCTGAAGCAAGCCGGTGATCTGGCTCGACGCGCCGTAGAGCGCGTAGGGACAGACGACGGTCGCCGAGCGGTTCAGGCCGGCCCCGGTGCGATAGTCCCAGGTCGCGTCGACGCGGATATAATCGCTGAAGCGGTAGCCGAAGCCGAGGCCGCCATCGAAATTCGTGGCTCGCGCGTTTGGTCCCGCCGCGGCGGCGAAGGGCAGGCCGGCCGCGCCCGGCGGCGGGACCGAGACTGGCGCGTAAGAAGTCGTCGGCCCGTCCTCGAAGCTCGCCCCGATGTCGCCGCGCAGATACCAGTTGGAGCCGATCTCGATCGCGGTCGGCGCCTCGGACGCGGGGAAGCTCGTGGACGGGGCGGCGCCGAACAGGTCCGCGGCCTGCGCCGGGCCGATGAGCGCGAGGCTCGCCAGCGCCGCCTTCGTCACAAGCTTCATCGTGTCGCCCCGCCGGCCGCCACGGGCGGCCTTGACGGTCATTGTCGCGGCGGCGGCTTGCCCGGAGCTTGAGCGGAGCGCGCGGTCAGCCGGTCGAGCCGCAGCGGACCGTCGATGAAGGGCGCGGTCTCGAGGAATTGCGCGAGACGCGCGCCGAATTCGCGCCTGACTTTGGTCAGCGGCGGCCGGGACCGCCGCCAGCCCGGGCGCTCGGGCGCCTCCGCCCATTCCGGCCAGGGCGAGGTCTTGAACCAGTCGCGGTAGCTTTCCGCGAAGCGCGCCTCACCCTTCCATGTCGCCAAGCATCCACGGCTTCGGCGCGTTGACGAAGTGCAGCACGATCGGATCGACGCAGCGCTCGAGGTCGAGGAGGAAGAAGTCGCCCATGAAATTGTAGCGCGGCGACAGCGGCGCGAAACCGCCCTTTGAGCGTGGCGTTCAGCGCGTCCTGCTCCATGAACGGATAGCGCTTCGGGTCCTCGGCGAGCGCCGCCGTCACTTGCTCGGTCAGCCGTTCCCGGCGCCAGGCGGCGCGGTCGATCGCCATCAGCCCGGCGTTGAAGTAGGGCGTCTCGACCGCAAGGCCGAGCCCTTGGCGGGACCGCCGGAACTGGCGCACCAGCGCGTCGTTCTCGCCCTTGAAGTCCATGAGAAAGATCATGTCGTAGGCGGCGGCGAGCGGCCGGCCGCCGAAGTCGAAGTCAGACAGGCGGGAGAGGCCGGGGCGGACGATCAGCATGTCGGAATCGACGCTGACGATCCGCTCGACATGCGGCGGCAAAAGTTCAGCGAGGAACAGGCGGCGAAACACCGCGCGCGAGAACCGACCCTTGCCGGAAAGGCGCCTGTCGTAGGTCGAGAAGTCGACCGTGAGCAGCTTTATGCGCTCGCGGTAGCGCGCAGGCAGGCGGTCGTAACCCGGCGTCACGTCCTCCGGCTTCGCAGACGAGATAGATGGCGTCGTGGCGCTCGTCGGGCTCGGCCTCGATCAGCGAGGCGATGGCGCGCACGGCGGGCGGAAAAAAGGCGCGATCGGGTGTGAAGCAGAAGGCCGTGCTCATGAGGTCCCCGAATTGCGCATCGCGCGGCGCAAAGCCTGTCTATCGGGAATCGGCTTTTGCCGGAACCGGCCCGGAGCAATCGGGGCTGCCCGCTAGCAGAAGGACGCGCTAAATGTCGTTCGAAGCGGTCAAACAGCCCCTGAGAGGAAGCCCATGGAATACCTGCACACGATGATCCGCGTGACGGATCTGAAAGCGACGATCGCCTTTTTCGAGCTGATGGGTTTCGTCGAGACGCGGAGGGTCGAGAACGAGAAGGGCCGCTATCACGCTGGTCTTCCTCGCCGCCTCCGGCGACGCCGAGCGGGCGCGCAAAGAGCAGGCGCCGCTGATCGAACTCACCTGGAACTGGGACCCGGAGGTCTATACCGGCGGGCGCAACTTCGGTCATCTCGCCTATCGCGTCGACGACATCTATGCGACCTGCAAAAAGCTCATGGACGCCGGCGTGACCATCAACCGCCCGCCGCGCGACGGCAACATGGCCTTCATCCGCACGCCGGACAATATCTCGATCGAGCTTCTCCAGAAAGGTCCCGCGCTTGCGCCCGCAGAACCCTGGGCGTCGATGCCGAACACTGGGGCGTGGTGAGGGCGCAACGCCCTCGGCGGAGCACTGACGCTATTTCAAGGGGGTGGTCCGACTCCGGCGTTGTCGTTCGACCACCCGTCGCATCAACGCAAGAAGTTGCCTCCGTTCATCGCTAGTCAGGTCGGTGAGCGCTTCTGCGTTCACGCCCGCAGCGCGTTGGGCCGCGACCCACGCCATCGCCAGCCCGCTCAGTATCGTGAGCCCGAGTCCAGGCAGGGTCAGCAGGTGCGTCAGAGCAGCGATGTGTTCTCGCGCGGCTATGAATTCCGCGGAATCTCCGGGAGGCCCGCCGGTCATTCCGGTCGCCACGTGCCCGAATACCGACCCGAGAAACGTTCGCTCGCTCGCGACGACCGTCCGTGTCAGGTCAAATCCAGCTGACGCCCAGCGGGCGTCAGTTACGCCCTAACCGCGCCTGCCTCCGCCTCGGGCTCTTCGACTGCGGCCGGCCTCCTCACACCAACGCCGCGTAAACCAGGTCGCGGAACAGCACCCGGAAATACTCCCGGTATTCCGGCGACTGCACCATCAGGACGGCGAACAGGTCGTCGCGGGGCGAGACCCAGAAGGTCGTGCCCATCATGCCGCCCCAGAAATACTCGCCGACGCTGCCGATCGCCGGGGCCAGCCCCTGGCTGGTCCGCACGGCGAATCCGAGTCCGAAGCCGTGGCCCGGCCAGAGCAGATAGTGGTTGCGGTTGACCGTCGCGTCGAGGTGGTCGCTCGCCATGATAGGCGATCGTACGCGGGCTCAGCAGGCGGCAGCCCGCGAAGGCGCCGCCGTACGCCAGCATCGCGACGAAGTGCGTGTAGTCCGGCGAGCGTCGAGAGGAGTCCGCCGCCGCTGCCATTCGAACTTCGGCGGCGTGGTCTGGCTTTCGGCGCTGATCCCGGCCGCGGTCATGAAGTCGAACGAGAAGGGCTCGGCGCGTCGCGCGAGCTTGGCCTCCGGCGTGAAGAAGGCCGTGTCGGTCATGCCGAGCGGCCCGAAGATGCGCGCACGCAGAACGTCGCTGAGCCGAGCGCCCTCGACGATCTCCACGATCCGCCCGAGCACGTCGGTCGAGACGCCGTACTCCCAGGCCGTCCCCGGCTGATGCATGAGCGGCAGGGCGGCGATCGCCTCGACGTTTTCCGCTGTGGTCCGATTGACGTTCAGCACGTCGGCCGCTTTGGTCAGCTTATGGACCGGCGCCGCGCCGGTGAAGCCGTAGGTCAGGCCGGACGTGTGGCGCAGGAGGTCCTGCACCGTGATCGGGCGCGCCAGCGGCTCGAGCGCGAGCTTGTCTCCGCTCGGAACGCCCACCCTCGCGTCGGCGAAGGCGGGAAGATAGGCCGAGACCGGGTCGATGACTGAGAGCCGTCCCTCCTCGACGAGCATCATCGCGGCGACCGAGACGATCGGCTTGGTCATCGAATAGATGCGGAAGATCGCGTCTTCGGTCATCGCCGCGCCGCCGGGCTTGAGCTCGCCGAGCGCCTGCCGGTAGGCGATCTTGCCGTGGCGGGCGATCAGCATCGCAGCGCCGGGCGCCTTCCGCTCGTCGATCTGCCGCTGCATCGCGTCGGTCAGCCGCGCGAGCCGGTGCGGGTCGAAACCGAGGTGCTCGGAGGGCACGTAGGGCAGCGCGTAGGCGGACATGACGGGACTCACGGGTTTGGAACGGCGCGGCGGAGCATAGTCCCGCCAAGCGGTCGGGCAAGCCGTCAGGTCGCCGCATCGCCGGGCCGCCCTCGTCGCGCTGGACAGAGCCGCAGCGCGGCGGGAGAAGAAGCGATGAGCCTGTTCGAGGACGCCAAGAGCCGCGGCGAGCCGCCGCCCGCGCCGCTCGCTGAACGGTTGAGGCCGACGAGCCTCGTCGAGGTCTCCGGCCAGGAACGCCTGACCGGGCCGGACGGCGCGCTGACTCGGCTGCTCGAGGCCCCGACGCTCGGCTCGATGATCTTCTGGGGACCGCCCGGCAGCGGCAAGACGACGGTTGCGCGCCTGATCGGCGCCATGCGTCCGGACGCCTTCGTCCAGGTCTCAGCCATCCATACCGGCGTCGCCGAGCTCAAGAAGATTTTCGACGCCGCCCGCGCCCGCCGCGCCGAAGGGCAGGGGACGCTGCTGTTCGTCGACGAGATCCACCGCTTCAACCGCGCCCAGCAGGATTCCTTTCTGCCGGTGATGGAGGACGGCGTCGTCACCCTGATCGGCGCGACCACCGAGAACCCGTCGTTCGAACTGAACGCCGCGCTCCTCTCCCGCGCCCGCGTGCTCGTCTTCCGCGCGCTCGCCGCCGAGGCGCTGGAGGCGCTGATCGAGCGCGCCGAGCGACTTGTCGGCAAAGCGCTGCCGCTCGACGGAGAAGCGCGCGCGGCGCTGATCGGCATGGCCGACGGCGACGGCCGGTCCGTGCTGACGCTGGCCGAGGAGGTCTGGCGCGCCGCCCGTCCGGACGAGGTGCTCGACCCGCATCGCCTGGTCGAGATCGTGCAGCGGCGCGCGCCGCTCTACGACAAGGGCGCAGGACGGCCACTACAATCTGATCTCGGCGCTGCACAAATGCGTGCGCGGCTCGGACCCGGACGCCGCGCTCTATTATCTCGCCCGCATGCTCGACGCCGGCGAGGACCCGCTGTTCATCGCCCGCCGCGATCGTGCGCATGGCCTCCGAGGACATCGGCCTCGCCGATCCGCAGGCGCTGGCAGTCGCCAACGCCGCCAAGGAGACCTACGATTTTCTCGGCAGCCCGGAGGGCGAGCTCGCGATCGCCCAAGCCCTCGTCTATGTGGCGACCGCGCCGAAGTCGAACGCGCTCTACAAGGCGTTCGGCGCCGCGCAGGCGCTCGCGAAGGCGCACGGCTCGCTGACGCCGCCGAAGACCATCCTCAACGCGCCGACGCGGCTCATGAAGCGCGAGGGCTACGGCGCCGAGCTACCAGTACGACCACGACGCGCCCGACGCCTTCTCGCGGCCAGAACTACTGGCCGGAGGCGCTCGGGCGGCGCACGCTCTACGAACCGGTCGAGCGCGGCTTCGAGCGCGAGATCCGGAAGCGGCTCGAGTACTGGGCGCGGCTCAGGCGCGAGCGCGAGCGGGAGTGAGCCGCGCGTTTTGGTCGCCGTTCCCGCGCGGCGCGGCCACGAAGGGGCCGGGATTCTTATCTAGGCATGTTTGGGCGGGCTGTCCTGCGTTCGGAGGGCGCGCGTCTCGCGCGCCATGTCCGTCGAACGACGGACATTCTTACGGGTGGCCTATGGCCCGTTGAAAGACGGGCGTCCGTCCGACGCTCTATAGGGCGGCGAGACGCCGCCCCTCCGATTGGGAGCGCCCTGATATGGTGGCCACGCGCCGGGACTTTCTCGCTTATGCGGCGGCGGCCGTCGTCGTCGCGGCGGGCCCGGCTGACGCGCAACAGCCTCAGGCGCCCGCGCTGCCGGCGCAGCCTGACCTCGCGGCGTTCGATCACGTTTGGGAGCTCGCGCGCGACCGCTTCTACGATCCGCGCATGAACGGAATCGACTGGCCGGCGATGCGCGACCGATACCGCCCGCAAGCGGCCGGCGCACGCTCTCGCGAGGATCTCGCCGCCGCGATCAACGCCATGCTCGGGACGCTGAACGCCTCGCACACCCGCTACTATACGCCGGACGAGCCGGCCTATTATCAGCTCGCCGACATCTTTGCCGGCGCGCTCGAACGCCGTGGCCTCGATCGGATTTTTCCCAACGGCGAGGTGAGCTACCCGGGGATCGGGATTTTCACCGAGACCGACGACCAGGGGCGGCTGTTCGTCGCCGGCGTGATCGAGGGCGCGCCGGCCCATGGGGCCGGGCTTCTGGTCGGCGACGAGATCCTTTCGGCCGACGGGCGGCCTTTTGAGCCGGTCGGCTCGTTCCGCGGCAAGGTCGGCGACAAGGTGTCGTTGTCGATCCGCCGCGCGGCCGCCAGCGCGCCGGCCGCGGCGTCCGTTGCCCCGGCGGACCTGAAGCCGGGAGAGATGTTTCTCTCCGGCCTGAAGCAAAGCGCCCGCGTCATCAGCGCGAATGGCGGCGCCCGCGTCGGTTACGTCCGTGTCTGGTCCTACGCCGGCCGCCGTTATCAGGGCGCGCTCGAGGACCTCATCGCCGAGGGTCCGCTCGGCGACGCCGATGCGCTCGTCTGGGACCTTCGGGACGGGTGGGGCGGGGCGCAGCCCTACTATCTCGACCTCTTCAACGCCCGCGCACCGACGATGCAGGTCGCGGACCGCAACGGCGAGACGGGCATTGTCGGCGCGAAATGGCGCAAGCCGGTCGCGGCGCTGATCAACGGCGGCACGCGCAGCGGCAAGGAGGTTCTGGCCTACGGGTTCAAGGAGTACGGGCTCGGGCCGCTGATCGGAAGCCGCACCGAAGGCGCGGTGCTCGCCGCGACAGCCTTCCTGATCGGCGACCAGGGGCTGCTGCTGCTCGCCGTGGAGGACGTCCTGGTCGACGGAAAACGGCTGGAAGGCGTCGGCGTGGATCCGACGATCGCTGTTCCCTTCGACCGCCGCTACAACGCGGGCTCGGACCCGCAGCTCGACCGCGCGGTGGCGGCGCTTGCACGAGGTTAGGGCCATGGGAGGGCGCGCCTCTCGCGCGCCGGGCGGCGAGACGCTGCCCCTCCGAATTGAACGCTGGCGGTGCGCGCTTCAGAACGCCGCCGTCGCCGGGTCCGGGCCCATGCGGCCGTCGACTTTGTCGAGCGCGCGCAGGCGCCGCATGTCGTCGTCGTCGAGCCGAAAACCGAACACGTCGATGTTCTCCTTGAGGCGCTCCGGCCGCACGGATTTCGGGATCACGATCAGGCCGCTGTCGAGATGCCAGCGGATTACAGCCTGCGCCGGCGTCTTGCCGTGCTTCGCCGCGACGGCGGCGATGACGGAATCGGCGAGAAAGGCGGCGCGTCCGAGCGGGCTCCAGGATTCGGTCTTGATCCCGAGGTCGTCGTGGACGGCGCGCAGAGCCTGCTGCTGGAAGCGCGGGTGAAGCTCGATCTGGTTGACAGAAGGCGCGACGCCGGTTTCGCCGATGATCCGCTCCAGATGGTCGCGATTGAAATTGGAGACGCCGATCGAACGAACTCGGCCTTCCTCTTTGAGGCGAACCAGCGCCTTCCAGGACTCGACATAGAGGCCGGCGCGCGGCCGCGGCCAATGGATCAGATAGAGATCGACCGGCTCGCGCCGGAGCCGCTTGGCGCTCAAGTCGAACGCCTTCAGCGCGTTGTCGAAACCGTGGTCGCCGTTGCCGAGCTTGGTCGTGACGAACACGTCCGCGGCGCCTGCGAGCGCCTCTCCGACGCCCTCCTCGTTGCGATACATCGAGGCGGTGTCAACCAGGCGGTAGCCGTCGGCGATCGCCTGCCGCACGACCGAAGCGGTCGTCTCGGGCGGCGTCTGGAAGACGCCGAGCCCGAATTGCGGGATCGAGACGCCGTCATTGAGAGTGACGATCGGTTGCTCCGTCATGGCGCGCTCCTTGGGTTTCCGGCAGTCGGCCGGACTATGGCTATCGCCGCCGCGCGCCATCAACGCAAGCGGGCCGCCTTGGGTTGCGCGCTTGCGAGCCTCGACGCGGAATTCAGGCTCGCGCCACGCGCCAAGGCCGCATCGTCCGTCCAAGGCGCCGCGCCTCGGGGACGCGGCTGCGGTCGGTCGGCGCGCTAGGCTGAAAACAAGTCCTTGTTCGATCCGGTCTGTTCGCCGGACTCGCGGACCTCGCGGAGGAGGCGGGTTGCGATCTCATAGGCGTCTTTGGCGAGGGCGTTGGGCGGCCATCCCGCCCGATCGTGCAGCCCGTGGTAGCTCGCCAGCGCGCTTTCGAGCGTCGCGGCGTCCAAGATCGACAGTTGAACCCTTGCGCGTGTCATTTTCGTTTCTCCCGATTTGCGCTCTTGTGGGCCAGTTGCGCTCATCAGAGCGCCCCGAGGACCGCCAGATCGATAGAGTTGTTGAGCACGATGACCAACATCAAAGCCACGCCCGCAGCGACGTAGCAAGTCCGGCCCTGGACCAGGACGACGGCGCATGCGAGCGCGATGGCCATCTTCGGCAACCACCACAGCGAGCCGCAGCTCGCCAGTGGGCCGCCATGACCGGATACCTCATGCCCGCCAGCCGCCAGCACGGTACTCCGTGGTGAACACGTCGCCGAGTTGCAGCAGAAGAAACGTCAGCAGCAGGATGCGTTTGATCATTGGAAACCTCTTCCGGCTGAACCGTGGATACCTTGCCGTGCGCGGATCCGCTAAGGGTTGCGAGACGTCCTGAGCCTTGATCATGTCTTGATTCCAGAATGGTTCCGCGTTGAGTGGGCGCAGACAATCGACAAGCCTCACTTTCCACGCAAGCCATTGAAATCACTGGCCTTACGCCGGACTTCTCGATTGATTGCGACCACTGGATAGACGGCTCTGTGCAAGATCGGCGCCGCATGCTTGGGGAGAGCATTGGAACTCATGCCAAGCGTGGGTCGGCGTGCGGTCCTGGCTGCGGCGCGGAGGCGGTCTGGGCGTATCCGATCGCAAAACGAGAACCATGTTAGGCAATTCGCAAATCGCTTTAGGCAAATCGTCGCTCTGCGCGCGCCAGCCAGACGATTTGGTGATCTGGCTAAATCGACACCGAGCGGTCGAGGCGCAAAACCAGGAAAACCCCACAGCGGATCATTGGCTGACTAACCGATCGACGCTCCGATCTTGTCGAGCAGAAAGGCCGTGCCGCGCTCGCGCGAGCCGTCATCATCGTAACCATCGAGGAAGGCGCCCTGTTCCGTGACTTTCAGGGTCGTGCGGCCGGCGCCCTAGGGCTTGAGCTCCATCGTGGCGAGGGAGACGGAGATCTTCGCCTCGTTGAGGATGCATCGTGTAGCTGTAGACGAGACGCGTGTTCGGAACGATGTCGTGGTAGACGGCGTCGAAGGTCGAGACGACGCCGCTCGCCCAGCGCCCTTTCGCGCGCTCGACGCCGCCGACGCGGAAGTCCATGCTGCGCTCGATCTCGCTCCACTCGCCGACCGGTCCGCCGAACCACTTCGCCTTCGCCTCGCGGTCGGACAGCGCGCGCCAGACGCGCTCGACCGGGGCGTCATAGGTCCGCTCGAGCGAGAAGGCGCCGTGGGACACGGAGCGCGAGGTCTCCTTGCGCATGACCTCTTCGGCGAGGTTGTCGAGCGTCTGCGCCCAGCCCTTCGGCGCGCCTTCCGCCATCCAGGCCGCTTCCGGATCGAGCGCCATGTAGCGTTGCGTCACGTCGAGGCGCGTTCCGCCGAGCGTGTCGGAGAACTTGACCTCGGTGAGGGCGCGGAAGAGGGCACGGCCGTTCGGCTCCTCGACCACGAAGTCGATGATCAGCCGCTCGAACGCGGAGACCTCCTTGACGACGCCGCGCGCCCAGTGCTCCTCGCCGGCGGGCGAGCGCATCAGCACCTCGAACGGGCCGCCTACGATGAGTTCGACCTTGGCCTCCGGGATGGTGAAGCCGGTCGGGGCGAACCAGCGCTTGACGGCGTCGGCGCTGCTCCAGGCTGCGAACACGCGCTCGCGGGGGGCATGGAAAGTGCGGGAGATCTGGACCGGCTTCAGCGTCCTGGCGGCGAGCGTCATCCATTGGGGGTTCCTTCCTTGGCAAGATCGGCGAGATAATTCCCCAGCCGGTCGAGGCGGTCTCCCATTCGGTCCGCCTTTCGTTGATCCATCGTTCCGCGAGGCTCAGCGCCTCGGGCTCGACGCGGCAGGTGCGCACCCGGCCCGACTTCTCGGAGCGCACCAATCCCGACGCCTCCAGCACCGCGAGGTGCTGCATCACCGCGGGGAGCGACATCGCGAGCGGCCGCGCCAGTTCGCTGACCGAGACCGGCTCGCGCGCCAGCCGCTCGACGATCGCCCGCCGGGTCGGATCGGCGAGGGCCTGGAAACGCGCGATCGAGGGCGGCCGAATGGTTAAGCATTCGCTTTAGTATCACGACGAGATCGGAGCAGCTTTGACGGCAAGAGGCCCGGAAAGATTTCCGGTAGATCCGCCGCTCAGCCGCGCCCGCCGCCCGCGGCGAACTTCGCCTTCAGCGCCGCGACGACGTTCGGCGGCGCGAAGGGCGAGGCGTCGCCGCCCATCGAGGCGATCTGGCGCACCAGCGTCGCGGTGATCGGCCGGACCGGCGACGACGCGGGCAGGAAGACCGTGCGCAGCTCCGGCGCCATCGCGCCGTTCATGCCGGCCATCTGCATCTCGTAATCGAAGTCGGTCGAGTTGCGCAGGCCCCGGACGATGATCGTCGCGCCCGCGCCGCGCGCAGCCTCGATCGCGAGGCCGGTGAAGCTCGACGACTTCGAGCGCGCAGCCCGTCCCGGCGAGCACCGGCGCCGCGGCCTCGCGGATCAGCGCCAGCCGCTCCTCGACGGTGAACAGGCCGACCTTGTTCGGATTGGACGCCGACGCCGACCACCAGCCGGTCGCACAAGGCGCTCGCATGCTCGATCACGTCGAGATGCCCGTTGGTCATCGGATCGAAGGAGCCCGAAAAGAAGCCGGTGCGGATCATGAGCGAAGGCCTAACCCGGCGCGCGCGCCGCCACAAGTCTCCGGCGCGGCATTGCGCCTTCGACGCGGCGCGGGCAGATTGCGGCCTCGACCACGAGGGAGGGACGGCCAATGAACGCCGACGACTTGCGCGCGCTGCAGGCGCCGATGAAGGACCGCTACCGCGCCGAGCCCGACGCGGCGCGCATCACGCTGAAGGCGCGCAGGCGCGCTCGACTCCGCCTCGATCGCCTGCAAGGTCGAGACCGGCCGGGCGCTGGCCGCGGCGGGGCTGCATCCGGCGACCGGCGGCAGCGGGCTCGAGCTTTGCTCCGGCGACATGCTGCTCGAGGCGCTGGTCGCCTGCGCCGGCGTGACCCTGAAGGCGGTCGCGACCGCGATGGGCGTCGCCTTGCGCTCGGGGCGAGTGAGCGCCGAGGGCGATCTCGATTTCCGCGGCACGCTCGGCGTCGCCAAGGATGCGCCGGTCGGCTTCACCGCCATCCGGCTCGACGTTCGATCTCGACACCGACGCGCCGCAGGAGCAGCTCGACTCCCTGCTGAAGCTCACCGAGCGCTATTGCGTCGTGCTGCAGACGCTGAAGCGCCCGCCGGCGATCGAAGCGAAGATTGCGAAAGTGTGACCCTCGGCACTCGCTTCTCATGAACTCATCGCGCTACGCGCCAATTCCTTTCTCCGACGTGACGATCGCCGGCCCGTTCTGGCGCGAGCGGCTGGAGACCGTGCTTCGCGCACGATCCCGAGCCAGCACGCCAAGCTCGCCGAGGCCGGCATCCTCGACTCGCTGAAGCTCCCGAAGCCGGTCCCGCCGCTCGACAATCCCGCGCAACAGCCACAACTTCACCATGCAGGTGTTCTGGGACTCCGACGTCGGCAAATGGATCGAGGCGGCGAGCTATGCGCTGTCGCACCGGCGCGACGCCGACATCGAAGCGAAGATCGACGCGATCGTCGACGACCTCGCCAAGGCGCAGTCGCCCGACGGCTATCTCAACTGCTGGTACAACGGGCGCGAGCCCGACAAGCGCTGGACCAACCTGCGCGACAACCACGAGCTCTACAACGCCGGCCATCTGCTCGAAGGCGCGATCGCCTATTTCCGCGCCACCGGCACGCGCGGCGCTTCCTCGACGTCGATGGAGCGCTACGTCGACCACATCGCCGCGACCTTCGGGACGCGGGCCGGGCCAGAAGCGCGGCTATCCCGGGCACCAGGAAATCGAGCTCGCGCTGGTCAAGCTCTATCGCCTGACCGGCGATCAGCCGGCGGCTCGATCTCGCCGCCTATTTCATCGACGAGCGCGGCCGTCAGCCGCACTATTTCACCGCAGGAAGCGATCGCGCGCGGCGACGACCCGGCGGACTACTGGGCGAGAACCTACGAGTACAACCAGTCGCACATTCCCGTGCGCGAGCAGACCAAGATGGTCGGCCATGCGGTGCGCGGCATGTACATGGCCTCGGCGATGGCCGACCTCGCCTTCGAACTCGACGACGAGCGCCTGAAGCGCGCCTGCGAGGCGCTGTGGCGCGACGTCACGACGGCGCAGATGTACGTGACCGGCGGGCTCGGGCCCGAGGAGAGCAACGAGGGCTTCACCGAGCCCTACGACCTGCCGAACGAGACCGCCTACGCCGAGACCTGCGCTTCCGTCGCGCTGGTCTTCTGGGCGCAGCGCATGCTGCATCTCGATCTCGACGGCGCGCTACGCCGACGTGATGGAGCTCGCGCTCTACAACGGCGCGCTCAGCGGCCTGTCGCGCGACGGCACCCATTATTTCTACGCCAATCCGCTCGAGAGCCGCGGCCAGCATCGGCGCTGGGCGTGGCACGCTTGCCCGTGCTGCACGATGAACGTCTCGCGGCTGGTCGCCTCGGTCGCGCGGCTATGCGCTGTCGAAGAGCGAGACGGGCGTCGCGTTTCACCTCTACGGCGGCTTCGAGACGACGGCGACGATCGGCGGCGTCCGCGTCGCGCTCGAGGAGACGAGCGACTATCCGTGGTCGGGCGACATCGGGATCGCGGTCGATCCGGAGGCGCCGGTCGACGTTCGATCTGAAGCTGCGCGTCCCCGGCTGGGCTGAGGGCGCGACGGCGACGGTCAACGGCGAGCCGATCGCGCTCGCCGTCGAGCGCGGCTACGCGACGATCCATCGAACGCTGGAGCGCGGGCGACGTCGTCGCGCTCAATCTGCCGATGCCGCCGGAGCGGCTCTATGCGCATCCGAACGTGCGCATGGACGTCGGCCGCGTCGCGCTGCGGCGCGGCCCGCTGATCTATTGCGTCGAGGAGGCCGACAATCCGGGCGCGCCGGTGCAGAGGCTGACGCTGCCGCGCGCAGCAGATCTGCAAACGGAGTGGCGCGCGGACCTGTTCGACGGCGCGGTCGCGCTCACCGCCGCGGCCCGCAGGCTCACGCCCGGCGACGACGCGGGCGCGCTTTACGCGACCGCGCCGCCGCGCGAAAAACCCGCGACGCTGACGGCGATTCCCTACTACCTCTGGGCGAACCGCGCCCCGGGATCGATGCAGGTCTGGATCTGCGAGAGCGTGGGTTGAGGCCAACGCGGACCGCGGGAGGAGCGCTACGCCGTCTGCGCCCGATCCGTTCGCGCGATGGCGACGACCATCGCGAAGCCGAGGGTCGCGGCCAGTCCGCCGATCAGGAACACGACGCCATAGCCGAAACGGTCGGCCAAGAGGCCGGTCGCCGGGCCGGTGAGGCCATAGGCGAGGTCCTGGAACGCGGCGAAGCCGCCGATGGCCGTGCCTCGCAGATGCGGCGGGATGCGGCGGACTGCTTCGACGCCCATCGCCGGGAAGATCAGGGAACAGCCAAGCCCCGTCAGGAACGCGCCCGCAAGCGCGACGATCGCGTCGCTCGCGGTCCACACCAGACATTGCCCGGCGGCCTCGAGGGCCATCGAGACGAGAGCGACCGGAACGCCCCCCACTCGGTCGGGCAGGTGGCCGAACAAAATGCGCATCAGGACGAAGGCGCCGCCGAAGCAGGTCAGGCCGAGTCCGGCATGGGACCAGCTGCGGTGCAGGAACAAGAGGGGCATGAACGCGCCGATTGCGGCAAAGCCGACGCCCTGGAGGCCCACAACGAGGCCCGGCTCCCAGATCCGACCGATGATGCGCCAGAAGGACGTTCGCTCGCCGGAGAGCGGGGCGACGCTCGCGATAGGCAGCGCCATCATGAGGCCGACGAGCGGAACGATTGCAGAGGCGCCCATGACGCCGGCGAAGTCCGTATGGTCGAAAAGGGCGAGTCCGACCGGGCCGCCAAAGGCGAATGCGCCATACATGCCGATGCCGACCAGCGCGATCACCCGCCCCGAGGCCTGCGGCCCCATGATGCCGAAACCCCAGGAGAGGAGCCCGACCAGAGTCAGACTTTCGCCCAAGCCCAGCAGCAGTCGGCCGACGATCAGCACGCCGTAGGCCGCGGGGCTTGAAAAGCCCGGCCAGCTCGCGGCGAGGCAGACCAGCGCGGCGAGGGAATAGACCAAAAGACCCCGGACCATGCAATATTTGCCGCCTCGATGGTCGGATATGCGGCCGGCCAGGCCACGCGTCGCGATGGTGGACGCGAAGGGGACGCCGACGGCCAGTCCCGCGAGCGCGTTGCTGAAGCCAAGCCGCGTCGAGACGTAGATCGACGTCACCGGAAGCGACATCGCGACGCAGAGAAAGGAGAGGAAAAGCGCCAGCGTGAGCCAGACGACAAGACGCAACGCGCGGTTTTTGCGGATCGGAGCGGTCGAAGCTGAGGAGGACGTCAACGGGCGGCCCTTTCTGGGAGGCCATGCCGTCAAATCCCGGATCGCGTCGCCAACGGCGGCGCGGCCCATCGATCTTGTGACAGGGCGCGCGTTGGTTGACGTAAACGCTTACGGCGGCCATCCGGCGACAGCCGGACCAGTCCACGTTCTCGCCTAAAATATCTTGCGATCCTATCGCCCGCAACCGCTTTCGCGCTCTCAGGTGGCGCGGGCGCAGGGCGGGCCGAGTCGCCGCTCGGGCTTCGGGGATCCGCGGCCTCTACCAGCGCGGCTTGTCGTAGGCAGGCGGATAGTGGACCGGATCCGCAAAGCACTTTTTCACTTCCGCCTCGAATCTCGTGGGGTCGGTGACGCCCTTGTTCGCCACCGTCTCCCGGCAATAGTTGAGCGGCAGGGTCCAGCCGGGCGGGCCCCCGCCGCCCATCGCGTGGACCGGCTGCACGGATGCCGCGAGGATTGACGCTGCGCAAGCGATCCAAAGGGCGGTCGTGTTCGCCATCGTGTTCCTCGTTCCAGCCACCCGCTTTGTCGTGATATGGGGCGAGCTCTAACGATCTGCACGGAGCTGGGCGCTTTGGCGGTTTCCGAGCGAGAAAGACGTTCCGCTTGGTGGAGCTCCGGGCTCGCGGATGAGAGACTACGGCGCGGCTCGGCTCGGCTCGCAGACGTCATCCCAATGCGCGGCGAACACGTTGTCGACAAACTGACGCGCGGACTCGCTGAGGCTGAAGGTAAGCGCGCGGGCGCGCGCAAGCTCTCTGGGAATTGAGAGAGCTGCGAGCGCAGCTCGACCGAGATTCTCGTCGAGTACGCCAGCGCCGCTGTCTCCAATCACTTCGAGGGGACCCGCAACTGGATTTGCAGCCACTGGCAGCCCCGACGCGAGCGCCTCGAGCAGCACAAGGCCAAAGGTGTCAGTCAAACTTGGGAACACAAATACGTCGGCGCTCGCGTAGGCGGCAGCAAGCCTCTCGTCATGCATTTCGCCGACGAAATGCGCTCGAGGAAAGCGCGTCTGAAGCTTTTTCATGGCCGGTCCGTCCCCGACGACGACCTTTGAACCCGGAAGATCCAATGACAGGAAAGCGTCAAGATTTTTTTCGATCGCCACACGCGCGCAGGTCAGGAAAATCGGTCTGGGGAACTCGAAAATGCTCGCGGCGCGCGGTCGAAAAAGGTCGCAGTCGACGCCATGCGACCAGCGCATAAAACCAACAAACCCGCGCATGGCCAGTTCACGCCCCAGCGTCTCAGTCGACACCATTATGCCGGAACCCGCATTGTGGAACCGACGAAGCAGAGCATAGACAAGTTTGCTCGGCGCCACTCGCCGCACCGCGAGATACTCGGGTAGGCGCGTGTGGTAGCAAGTCGTAAAGGAGAGTCCGGCGCGGCGGCAAGCCAACCATGCGCATAGCCCAAGCGGCCCTTCCGTAGCGATGTGGATGAAATCGGGGTTAAGGTCCTCGATGCGACGTCGCACAACGCCAGGTCGCGTTAGAGCGACGCGCACTTGCGGGTAGGTCGGGAGGGGCGCCGTACGAAATTCGTTAGCGGCAAGGATCTTGATTTCGACGCCCAGAGCCGGCGCCTCTCTCAGCAAGGCTTCTATCGAGCGCACCACGCCGTTGACTTGCGGCAGCCAAGCGTCGGTGATGATGAGGATGCGGGGAAACGGGAATGCTGGCGCTGGCAGGCCTGAACGGAACTGGAGGCCGCGAGATTGCGGCTGGGGCTCCTGGCGGTCGAACAAGGGAGTTTTCGCGAAGCGTCCCCGCTTGTCGTAAATCGGGCTCGGAGGAACCGGGTGGCGCTGCGCCAGATCGGTCCCGGTCGCCTGTTCGCGCAGCCCCTCGATGGCGGTCTCCTCCTTCTGCCCCGCGTCAATGTTCCGTGTCTTCGTCATGTTGGGCTCCGCTCAACAATTCTCGGAGCAGATTTAGGCAGGGTCCCAAAATCCTGGGCCGCTTCGAACCGCAAGCAGCGTCACCCGCGAATTTCGCTGCAGAATTATTGACCGATGAAGGTGCCCCCCCATCCTCCGCCTCCCAGTCTGATTCGGTCGTTGACAATATGAGCCGACTGGGTGGAAGGCAACGCGAGCCTCGCAACCATCGGGACATTGCTCGTGGCCCGGGTGTTTTTCAAGGTAATTTCGACAGAGCCTCCAGCACGACAGACGGTCACGTTCCCGCGCAACCACGGCTGCCCGGCTTTTCTGGCTGAATAAACAAGACCGTTGGCGCCGTCAGCGATGGAAATCGTCAATGGCTTTCCATCGTTCTCGGTCGTCTCCAACCATCTGGTTTTCACATTATTTGCTTTTACCTCACTGACGCTCTTAAGGCATCCGGCTTGCGCAAGTGTGGACTCAGTCAGAATTAGCGCGCAAATCAGCAACTTTAAATTCGTCAGAGCCATGTGGACCTCCATGATGGACCTGCGCGAGAGAGGACGAAATCCTCCGGGCGGGAGCGCAGATCGCGGCGCGGGTGGCCGCGGGGTGAACGACGGGTTGCGCGCTTTGTTCCTCGGCCCTGGATTCGGGTGGTTCGTTCGTCCGAGGACCGATGGCGAAGGGCCTGCCGTCGCGACCGCTAACCAAACCGTTGGAAGGAAAATGCGACCGATCGCCCCCGCGGAGCGAAGGCCGAGCGCGATGGGTCGCGCGGGATCGCAGTGCTGCCGCTCATTGCGGAACGAGCTCGAGGAGACGCTGACGATCCAGGAGCCTTGCCGTAACATTGAGACCCTACCGGATCGCGATCTCGATCAGCGACGGGCCTTCGCGCCGGAGCGCGTCGGCGACGGCGGCGGCGATCGCGTCGCGGTCGTCGGCGCGCGCCGACGGCACGCCCATCGAGGCGGCGAGCGCCTGGTAGTCGATCGCCGGCCCGACGATCTCCATGCCGACGAAGCGGCCGGCGACCGCGTTGG
Source organism: uncultured Alphaproteobacteria bacterium (assembly GCA_963783275.1). Classification (GTDB taxonomy): domain Bacteria; phylum Pseudomonadota; class Alphaproteobacteria; order Rhizobiales; family Beijerinckiaceae; genus Roseiarcus. The sequence continues at coordinate 283,495 of CAWANA010000019.1, forward strand.
CGTAGCCGAGGCTCTTCGCCACGTTCTGCAGCACGCCGTAGCGGCGGTTGTTGAACACGAAGAAGATCGACCTTGGCGCGGTGATGCGCGGCGCTCCACAACGCCTGCGGCGAGTACATCGCGCCGCCGTCGCCGGCGAACGAGGCGACGAGGCCGGCGCCGGCCAGCGCCGCGCCGACCGAGGCCGGCATGTTGCAGCCGAGCACGCCGCCGCGGGAGAAGAAGTAGCGGCCCGGGCCGCGTGGTCATGAGATCCTGCACCTTGCCGAAAGTCGCCGCCGAATCGTTGGCGATCAGCGCGTCGCTCGGGCAGGGCGTCGAGCGCCGCCAGCACCGCCGCGTCGGGCGAGAGCGGCAGGCCCGCCTCGGCCAGGATTTCGGCCCGCAGCGCTTCGCGCGCGGCCTCCTTGTGCGCTGCGCGCGCCGCGAGCCGGGCCTCGACCGCATGAGCGTCGACGCGTTCGCCGATCCGCCTGGCCGCGCTGCAGAGCGTCGCGCCGATGTCGCCGAGGAGCGCCAGGTCGGCCGCGTGCTCGCGGCCGAACGCTTCCGGATTGTCGGCGACATGCAGCACCGCGACGCCCTCGGGCACGGGCTTGGCGGCGCGATAGGGATAGGCGACGAAGGCGCGGCCGCCGACGAGCACGATCGCCTGCGCGGTCTCGAAATGCTCGCGCATGACGGCGAAGTCGGGCTTGAGCACCCCCGCCCAGCAGGGATGCGCGGAGGGGAAGGCGGTGCGCGAGGTGAGCTGCGTGCCCCAGACCGCAAAGCCGCCGGCTTCCGCGAAGGCGATGAGACCGGGGCTCACCGAGGCCGAGAGGTCGTCGCCGAGCACCACCAGGACCCTTTCCGGATCGAGCCCGGCGAGCTTTTCGGCGAGCAGCGCGGCGTCCGGCGAAGGGCCGAGCCGCGGCGGGGCGGAGGCCGGCGGAGTCGGCCCGCTGACCTCCTCGTCGAGAATGTCCATCGGCAGCGACAGGAACACCGGGCCGCAGGGCGGCGTGCGGCAAATCGCGAAGGCGCGCCGAAGCGCCTGGCCGACGTCCTCGCCCCGCCGCACCTCCTTCGCCCATTTGGTGACGGGACCGGCGAGCGCGACGAGATCGCCCGACAGCCACGGCTCGGTCATCAGATGGCGGGTGTCCTGCTGGCCTGCGGTGACGACGAGCGGCGTCTCGCTGGCCTTGGAGGCGACCAGCACGCCCATGGCGTTGCCCAGGCCGCCCATGGCGTGCAGGTTGACGAAGCCCGCGCGCCCCGACGCCAGCGCCCAGCCGTCCGCCATCGCCACCGCCGTCGCCTCCTGCAGGCCGAGGACGTAGGTGATGTCGGGCGCGTCGACCAGCGCGTCCATCAGCGGCATCTCGGTCGAGCCGGGATTGCCGAAGATGTGGGTGATCCCCTCGTCGCGAAGGATGTCGAGCAGAACGTCGCGGGCGCGTCGGGTCATGGGGCAAACGGCTCCTGTCGCTGCGGCGGCGATCCTAAAGCGGGCTCGCGCCCAGTCCATCCGTTCCCGTCATTGGGACCCCCGGGTCTGAGAATTCCGGCTAAGACGAGCTTGGCGCCCGATGGCTGCGGCGCAGGAGATAGATCGACCAGACCATTGCAAGAATCAATCCGCCCAATACGCAGAGCTCGATCATCGACGAATTGAACAGCCCCTGGACTTCCGGCGTCCACCGTCCCGGCTCCTGCACTTGTGACGATTCCAGCGTGATGACGAGCACGCGGCGGATCGAGGCGATCAGCCCGACGACGAGAAACGGCTCGCAAACCAAAGCGCCTTCGTTGAACGAGACGCGCACGGTGTGAAGGATTTCGATCACCATCAGGACCAGCAGGATTCGGTCGATCGTGACGACGAGCGGGAGCGACGTGCCCAATTCCAGCGCCGCCTTCGCGAGCGCGAGCACGGCGCTGACTGTTCCGATCAGGGCGACGATCGCCAGCAGCAGCCCCAGGATCAGATAGGCCGAGACCTCGATGCGCAGAAACGCCCGGCCTGAGAGCTTGCCGACCCAGTTGGCTTCCGCGTCCGGATGCTCCGACTTCCCGCGCTCCATACGACCCCTCGCTCGCCATGATCGGAAACCAGCTACCTTATACGCGAAGGGCTCGAATTGGCGTAACGAATTGGGGGAAGGTTCCCGGGAAAACGGGCAGACGGGGGACAAGCTGATAGTTCGATCAGCCACCCGAAGGGGCGAAAGCCCGCCCGCCGACCGTTCAGCCGCCGCGCTCGCTGATCGCTTCCCTTCAGCGCGTCGATCATTCCGGGGAACCGCTGTTGGGCGCCGTCTCGCGCTTACCGTCCCGCTCCAGCCCCTCACACGGTGAACGCGCCAGCCCGCATTGCAGAATTGTCTTGCGAAAATCAGAAACTTATGTATACTATAATCGGCTCAGAAGAAATGTAGCCGGCATGCCGATGGCTTTACGGACCTTGTCCCTTTGGACGCGTAAGCGCGTCGCGGAAACGCCCGCGGCGCGAAAAAAAATCGCGCCCGGAGAGCAGGTTCGACATGCGAGTCTCGTTCGGCGCCAGCCTCGAGCAATGGCGAACGTAGGCGATCACGGGAGCGGGCGGTCGCGCAAGGGAGGCGCTAACGCCCTGAATACATTTGCAAGCGTAAACTTGTGCGAGCGCCGGTCAGCCGGCCTCCTCCTCGTCTCCTCTCCGTCTCCGTCTCGCTGATCCGGTCGACCGAGACGACGCGCTCCTCTTCGGCGGTGTCGAACACGATCACGCCCTGCGTCGCCGCGGCCGGCGATGCGGATGCCGGCGACCGGCACGCGGATGAGCTGGCCGCCGTCGGTGACCAGCATGATCTCGTCGCCGTCCTCGACCGGGAACGAGGCGACGAGCGCGCCGTTGCGCGCGTTGACCGCCATCGCGACGATGCCCTTGCCGCCGCGCCCGGTGACCCGATACTCGAACGACGAGGTGCGCTTGCCGTAGCCGTTCTCGGAGATGGTCAGGATCACCTGCTCGGCCGCCGGCATCGCGGCGAAGCGCTCGGGCGAGCGAGCGCCGCGTCGTCGCCGTTCGCGCTCCGTTCTCGCCCTCGGCCTCGCCTCGGCTCGCCGTTCGGCTCCTCCGCCGCTTCGCCCGCGATCGCGCGGCGCTGCTTGAGATAGGCGGCGCGCTCGTCGCCCGTCGCGTCGAAGGCGTCGAGGATCGCGAGCGAGATGACGCTGTCGCCCTCGGCGAGCGCGATGCCGCGCACGCCCATCGAATCGCGGCCCTTGAACACGCGCACGTCGTCGACCGCGAAGCGGATGCACTGGCCCGCGCGCCGTCGTCAGCAGCACGTCGTGCCTTGTCCGAGCAGATCTGCACGTCGACGATCCGCTCGCCCTCGTCGAGCTGCATGGCGATCTTGCCGGCGCGGTTGACCTGGGCGAAGTCGGAGAGCTTGTTGCGCCGGACCGTGCCGCGCGTGGTGGCGAACATCACGTCGAGCGATTCCCAGGTCGCCTCGTCCTCGGGCAGCGGCATGATGGTGGTGATGCGCTCGCCCTGCTCGAGCGGCAGCAGGTTGACCAGCGCCTTGCCGCGCGCCTGCGGCGCCGCGAGCGGCAGCCGCCAGACCTTCTCCTTGTAGACCTGGCCCGTCGAGGAGAAGAACAGCACCGGCTGATGGGTCGAGGCGACGAACAGCCGCGCGACGAAATCCTCGTCGCGCGTCGCCATGCCGGAGCGGCCCTTGCCGCCGCGCCGTTGCGCGCGATAGGTCGAGAGCGGCACGCGCTTGATGTAGCCGCCGTGGCTGACCAGCACGACCATGTCCTCGCGCTGGATGAGGTCCTCGTCGTCCATGTCGGCTTCGCTGTCGAGGATCTCGGTGCGGCGCGGCGTCGGCGAAGTCGGCCTTCACCTCGACGAGCTCGTCGCGGATGATGCCCATCAGGCGCGCGCGCGAGCCGAGGATGTCGAGATAGTCGGCGATCTCGACCGCGAGCTTGTTCAGCGCCTCGGCGATCTCGTCGCGGCCGAGCGCGGTCAGGCGCGCAAGCCGCAATTCGAGGATCGCGCGCGCCTGCGCTTCGGAGAGCCGGATCGTGCCGTCGTCGTCGAGCGCGTGGCGCGGATCGGCGATCAGCGCGATCAGCGGCGCCATGTCGCGCGCCGGCCAGGCGCGCTCCATCAGCGCGGCGCGCGCCGCCGCCGGGTCGGGCGAGGTGCGGATGAGGCGGATCACCTCGTCGATGTTGGCGACCGCGATCGCGAGGCCGACCTGGATATGCGCGCCGTCGCGCGCCTTGGTGAGCAGATGCTTGGTGCGCCGGGTGACGACTTCCTCGCGGAAGTCGAGGAAGGCGCGCAGCATGTCGTTGAGCGTCAGCATCTCCGGCCGGCCGCCGTTCAGCGCGATCATGTTGGCGCCGAAGCTCGACTGCAGCGCGGTGAAGCGCCAGAGCTGGTTGAGCACGACGTCGGCGACCGCGTCGCGCTTGATCTCGATGACGATGCGCATGCCGTCGCGGTCGGATTCGTCGCGCAGGTCGGAGATGCCCTCGATGCGCTTCTCGCGCACCAGCTCGGCGATCTTCTCGATCAGCGTCGCCTTGTTGACCTGATAGGGGATCTCGGTGACGATCAGCGCCTCGCGGTCCTTGCGCAGCTCCTCGACCGCGACCTTGGCGCGCATGATGATCGAGCCGCGGCCGGTCGCGTAGGCCGAGCGGATGCCGGCGCGGCCGAGGATCGACGCCGCCGGTCGGGAAATCGGGCCCGGGAATGATGCTCCATCAGCTCTTCGAGCGTGATGTCGGGCTTGTCCATCAGCGCGAGCAGCGCCGTCGATCGTCTCGCCGAGATTGTGCGGCGGGATGTTGGTCGCCATGCCGACCGCGATGCCGCCCGCGCCGTTGACGAGCAGATTGGGGAAGCGCGCCGGCAGGACGACCGGCTCCGTCTCCTTCTCGTCGTAGTTCGGCTTGAAGTCGACGGTGTCCTTGTCGAGGTCGTCGAGCAGCGCCATCGCGACCTGGTCGAGCCGCGCCTCGGTGTAGCGCGAGGCCGCCGGCGGATCGCCGTCGACCGAGCCGAAATTGCCCTGCCCGTCGATCAGCGGCGCGCGCATCGAGAAATCCTGCGCCATGCGCACCAGCGCGTCGTAGATCGCGAGATCGCCGTGCGGATGGTACTTGCCCATCGTGTCGCCGACGGTGCGCGACGACTTGTTGTAGGGCCGGTCGGGCGTGAAGTTCAGCTCGCGCATCGCATAGAGGATGCGCCGATGCACGGGCTTCAGGCCGTCGCGAACGTCGGGCAGCGCGCGGCTGACGATCACGCTCATCGCGTAATCGAGATAGCTGCGCTTCATTTCGTCGAGGATCGAGACGGGCTTGATGTCGGCCGGCTCTCCGGGGCCGGCCGCGTCGTCGCGGGTGTCGCTCAATTCGCTGCCTCAGTTCGCTTGCGGCTAGCGTCTAGCCGATTCCGGCGCGCGGCGCCATAGCCCGTCAGGGTCGCTTCCCCTTTATTAATCCCTTATAGATCAGACGTTTATGTCTGCCCTGGCAGTCGCTCAAAGCCTGTCGCCGCAAACTCGCGCGGCGATGCGGCGCGTCGACGAAATCCGAACCTGGCGACAGCCGAATTCTTCAGCGCATTTGCGCTGGATCAATGCGCCTTTCGGCGCCTGTGGCTTAATTGGGTTATCGTGATCGCGAATTCGCGACGCGAGGCAGCGGTTCGGGGGCCTCCGCCGTTCCCCCTTGGCTCTCGGATCGCTGCTTATTATAGCGCTGGCAACAGGCATCCGTCGGCGCGCTCAGAAAAGCGATCACGGAGCGGCAGGAGGAGCCATCCGTGATCGTTTTGTCGTTTCCAGGTCCGTAGGTGGCGGATTGCAGCTGCGATCGCTGGTTTCCGCTGACGCGGTCAGCGACTGGCGGCGACAGCGTCTGCAGCGCTCGACTCCCCGGATTGACAACCCGCCCTTATCGCCCTCCGGCGACGTCGAGAATCGCCCCGGTGACGTAGGACGCCGCGTCGCTCATCAGCCACACGGCGGCCTCGGCCACCTCCTCGGGCGTTCCAGGCCGGCCAAGCGGCGTCGAGCGGCCGAGCGTGCGGGCCCGGTCGGGCTCGCCGCCGCTCGCATGGATCTCGGTTTCGATGAGGCCCGGACGGATGGCGTTCACGCGCACGCCCTCGGGACCGAGCTCCTTGGAGAGGCCCAGCGTCAGCGTGTCGATCGCGCCTTTCGAACCGGCGTAGTCGACATAGAGGTTGGGCGAGCCGAGTCGGGCCGCCGCCGACGAGATCAGCACGATCGAGCCGCCTGCGCCGCCCGCGGACTCCGACATGCGCCGGGCCGCCTCGCGCGCCGTGAGATAGGCGCCGAGCACGTTGACCTCGAATACCCGACGCATCCGTTCGAGGCTCATGTCGGCGAGGCGGGCGACCGGCGCGACGACGCCTGCGTTGGCGACGACAGCGCCGATCGGGCCCAGCGCATGCGCCGCCGCGTCGAACATGGCGACGACGTCGGTCTCGACCGCGACGTCACCTTTCAGCGCGACCGCGCGGCCGCTTGCTTTGGCGATGGCGGCGACGACCTCGTCGGCCGCGTGGGAGTCCTCGCGGTAGTTGACGCCGACCGACCACCCCTCCCGGGCGGCGGCGAAGGCGACGGCGCGGCCGATGCCGCGTGACCCGCCGGTGATCAGCACGACTTTGGGCATGGGACCTCATGAGGAAACGCTTGCCCGAGCGGCAAACGATGGGCGGACGGAGGCTTGCAGATGGCGTTCGTCCGACGATACTTCGCCCGACCACGCTTTTCGTCAAACCGGAGGCTCCAAATGAAGTTCGGTATTTATTATTCGTACTGGGAGCAGGAGTGGAGCGCCGACTGCCTGAAATACGTGGAGAAGGTCGCCAAGCTCGGTTTCGACATCATCGAGATCGCCGCTCATCACCTGAACAGCTATAGCGCGGCGCATATCGACGAAGTCGGCCGCGCCGCGCGAGACAACGGCATCGCCATCACCGCGGGGCTCGGTCCGTCCCGCGAGAAGAACCTCTCGTCTGCCGATCCGGCGATCCGCAAGGCGGGGCGCGCCTTCTTCGAAGAGACGCTCGTCGAACCTCGCAAAACTCGATATCCACATCATCGGCGGCGCCCTCCATTCCTACTGGCCGATCGACTATTCCAAGCCTGTCGACAAGGCGGGGGACCGGGCGCGAGGCCTCGAGGGCATTTCAAGCCTCGCGGATTTCGCCGCCGATCACGGCGTCAACCTCTGTCTGGAAGTGCTCAACCGGTTCGAGAACCACGTTCTGAACACCGCCGAAGAAGGCGTCGCCTTCGTTCGCGAGGTCGGCAAGCCCAACGTCAAGGTGATGCTCGACACGTTCCACATGAACATCGAGGAGGACAGCTTCGGCAAGGCGATCCGCACCGCCGGGCCGCTGCTCGGCCATTTCCATACCGGCGAGAACAATCGCCGCGTTCCCGGCAAAGGCCGCCTGCCCTGGCACGAAATCGGAACGGCGCTGCGCGAGATCGGCTACGACGGCGCGGTCGTCATGGAGCCGTTCGTCAAGATGGGCGGTCGGGTCGGCAGCGACATCAAGGTCTGGCGCGACCTCAGCGACAACGCCGACGAAGCGCAGATGGACGAAGCCGCGCGGCAGGCTTTGGCGTTTTCGCGCTACGTGCTGGGCTGACGATCGCCCTTCCGAGGTTACCGAGACCGACCTGAAAGCGACCTCGCGGAACGCGCTACAGCACCGCTTCGATGTCGAGCCCCAGGCTCTCGGGCTTGTCGACCGGAGCGTAGCGACGGACCACGTTGTGGTTCTTGTCGAGCAGGAACTTGGTGAAATTCCACTTGATCGCTTCGGTGCCGAGCAGCCCGCGCGCTTCCTTCTTAAGCGTCTTGTAGAGCGGATGGGCGTTCTCGCCATTGACCTCGATCTTGGCGAACATCGGGAAGCTCACGTCGTACCCGAGCTTGCAGAACTTGGCGATCTCCTGCTCGTCGCCGGGCTCCTGATGGCCGAACTGGTCGCAGGGAAAACCCAGAACGGCGAAGCCGCGGTCGCGGAACCGCTTGTGCAGCGCCTCGAGCCCCTCGTATTGCGGGGTGAAGCCGCATTTGCTCGCGACATTGACGATCAGGAGAGCCTTTCCGTCGAATTCGCCGAGGGTCTCGGTCTTGCCGTCGATGGTTTTCAGGGCGATGTCGGAGGGAACAGGCATTTGGGCTCGACCGTTGCGATTGACCGGATGCCTAGGTAAGCATCGCGACGCCAAATCTCAACGGCGAGGGACCACAAAGTCAACCGCGCTGGCGGGCTTCCATGGTCCGCTACATGCCGGCAATCGCGGTCCGGCGCGTCTTCACACCTTCGAATCGACGAACCGGCAGGCGTGGTCAACATGCAGCGTTGGCGTTCTTCATCCCGTCCTGTATGGGACCGGCCTCATGCGATGGTTAGAACAGCGCGCGTCGCGTCGGCGCCTGAAGGCCAGGACGTTCGCGGCGTGCGCGGCCGCCGGCGGCGCCCGCCATGGCTAACGACCACGACCCGGCATCCGGCGCTGCCGAGGCGGCGAGCGTGCCGGGCACGGAAGGGCGGGGCGTGGGCGGTCCGCTGCTGAGGCCTCAAGCGGACCCGGACGCTTCGAGCGTGGAGGGCCTCGCGGTCTCGCTCACCAGGGCGGTTCAGTTGCAGCCGCAGTGGCTGCGGCCGGCGATCGTCTTCACGGTCGCCCTCGCTCATGCCGGGACGCTGACCGCGCTCACCTATATCCATTCCCAATCGCCGCCGGCGGTCGAAACGATCGAGGCCACCGTGATCGCAGCCGGCGAAGAAGCCCCGGTCGACTCGCCGGCCACCCGGGCGTCCGAACTGGCAACCGAACCCGCCCCGGGTGCGAAGCCCAAACCGCCGGCCGAGCCAGCCGAAGTGTCGCCGGCCCCGGCCTCGACGGCGGTCGTCGCTGATGAGCCGCCCGAGCCGGCGCCGCCCGTCGCCGCGGCGCGGGAGACTCCGCCTCCGATGCCGAATCAACCGCCGCCGGTCGAGACGCCGCCTCAGGCGCCGCCGGAGGCGCCTCGTCCCGTTTCCGCGGCCGAGGCATCCTCGCCGTCGCCTCCGGTCGTGGGGAGCCTCGAGGAATCCGCTCCGGCGGTCGAGCGGAAGATCGAAACAGCGACCTCGCCACTGTCGCCGCCTCGGGTCGATACGCAGCCGCGGCCGAAGCGGGAGGCCAAACCGGCCGCCGACCGCCCCAGGTCGGCGAAACCCGCCGCGCCTCGGGCGAACTCGTCCGGGAGCGACGCAAAGGCGGGAAGCCGGCCCGAGGCTTCGGAAGCCCATCGTGTCGGGAACGCGTCCGGGCAGCCGGTCGACGCCGGGGCGTCGCGCGCAAGCTACGCCGCGCTGGTGGTTGCGGAGATCCAGGCGCACCGCTTTTACCCGTCGTCGGCGCGCGAGCGCGGCGAACAGGGCGCGGTCGGCGTGTCGTTCACTATCGGGCCGGGCGGCCGGGTCGCCGCGGCTTCGGTCGTGCGCCCATCGGGCTTCACCGAACTCGACGACGCCGCGCGCCAGATCGTGCGCTCGATTGCCCCGCCGCCCCCGCCCGGCGGTTCTTTCACCGCCAGCACGACGATCCGGTTTCACGTCGAATAGCGGGCGTCGACGCCGCTTGGCGATGCCGAGAGGACTTGAAAACGGCTCCGATCGGTCTCGTTCGCAACTGTGCGTGTTAGAAGGTCTTTGAGTGGTGAACGCATGACGAGCGAGCTAGACGAGAGCTTCGGCTACCAGAACGTCTCTCAGGCCGAAAGGCGAGCAAAGATCCGGCGGGTCTTCGCGGCCGTCGCCGAACGCTACGACGTGATGAACGACCTGATGTCGTTTGCGTTGCACCGGTGGTGGAAGCAGCGGTTCGTCGCATGCATCCTGAGGTCCCCGTCGGACGTCATTGTCGACCTCGCGGGCGGCACGGGAGACATCGCCATTGCGCTCGCGAGAGCCGGCAAGCGCGCCATCGTTTGCGATCCGAGCGTGGAAATGATGGCCGTCGGCCGGCGGCGCGGCGCGGCCGACGTCGCATGGGTCGCCGCCGAAGCGGAAGCGCTGCCCTTCGCCACAGCGTCCGTCGATTGTGTGACGATTGCATTCGGCATTCGAAACGTGACAAGCCTCGAGCGGGCTTTACGCGAGATCGCCCGGGTGCTGAAACCTGGCGGTTTGTTTTACTGCCTCGAGTTTTCAACGCCTCGAGCCTGGGCGCGGCCGCTCTACGACTTCTTTTCCTTTTTCGTGATTCCCAGGCTCGGCGCCGCGGTCGCGCGGGCGCCCGAGGCCTACAGCTATCTCGTCGAATTCGATCCGGAGGTTTCCCGACCAGGAGCGCTTCAAAGAGGCGTTCGCAGCAGCAGGCTTCCAGGAGGTCGCCTATCGCGACATGACTTTTGGCGTCGTGTCCATTCACTCGGGGCGCAAGCCGGCCGTCATCTGACCGGACTCTTGTCATCATGCGTTCCAAGACGCGTCGGCGGGATTGCCGCTAACGCGGCGATAGCGCCGTGACGGGCGCCGCGCCTATCGCCGGACTTAAGCGAATATCCCCGCGGCCAGAAGCAATGCGTAAGCCGATTGAACCTGGGCGGTCGCCGCGAGCACCGCGTTGAGGCCGCGGCCGGGTGGTTCGCGCCACAACTTGGCGATGACGAACAGCGCGAGGGGCAGGGCGAGCAACGCCGCCCAGACGGGTTCCTGCGGAAGGGCGCGCGCTATCGGATAGAGCAGCAGAAAGGGGGTCAGCATCAACAGCGCATAGATCCAGCGGGAGCGTTCGGGGCCGACGAGGATCGCGAGGGTGCGCCGCCCGACCCGCGCGTCTTCGGCACGATCGCGGTGATTGTTCACCAACAGCACCGCCGCCGCGAACAGACCAAGCGCGGCGCCTGCCAGGATCGAAGCGGGCCCAACGAATTCCGCCGCGAGCCAGCACGTTCCCGCGACGGCGAAGACGCCAAAGAACAGCAGCACGAAAATCTCGCCGAGCGGCGAATAGGCGATCGGCGTCGGGCCGCCCGAGTAGGCCCAACCGCACACGATCGAGGCGAGCCCAAGGGCGAGAATCGGCCAGCCGCCGACTAGGACAAGATAGAGCCCAGCTAGCGCCGCCGAGACGAAACAAGCATAGGCTGCGAACGCCACCCGCTTTCCGTCGATCAGACCGAGCGCGCTCACGCGAAGAGGTCCGACGCGGGCGGAACTGTCCGCGCCGAGTCGAGAGTCGGCATAGTCGTTGTAGAGATTCGTGCCGATCTGGATGAGCGCGGCGGCGAGCGCAGCCACGAGAACCGCGATCCAGTTGACGTGGTCCGCCTGGGCCTCGGCGATCGACGCGCCGACGAGGACGGGACTGAGCGACAGCGTGAGGGTTCGCGGTCGCGCCGCCAGGACCCAGGCCCTGACCAGGGATGGCTCCGCGGACGGCTCAGCGACGCCTTGTGAGGCTGGGTTCGTCATCGCGGCGTTCCTTCGCAAGGCTTTTCAATCGCCCGTCGAACGCGGCGAACATACGCTGCTCGACGGCCATGATCGAAGTCCGCGCGGGGATGTCGAGCGCTTGCGAGCGAAAATCCATTTGCGCTTCGCACGACAGGATGAACGAGCGCTCCTCCTGCGTCACGCGCTATCGTATCGCAAGATCGCGCCAAGGTCCGTTCCTCGAAAGGATGGTAAGGTGGTCCGGAGGGTTCGCCTCCGCGATGCTGCGAAATCGGCTCTGCAACGGGCCACATCCGAAGCTGTTCTCGACCAGCCACCGGTGCCAGTCGCGCAGGACAACGCGCGCGTAGACAATTCCGGGCAAAAATTCCGGATAGCGCTCGACGTCCGCCACGGTCGCAAACACCGTCACGGCGTCGCATCGCACGATCCGCAGCGTACACTCGCGGATCATCGGCGCGCGCGTCAAACACAGTCTCCCCTCCGGAATCGCCAGTAGCCGATCGGTCGGAACCGTTGCGCGTGTCAAGCAAAAAGGGCCGCTGCTGCGGCCCTTGCAGGTTCCCGACTGAGCCGAGAGCGATATTCGCTAGAACGGAATGTCGTCGTCTATTGAACCGCCGCCGCTCCCGCCTCCCCCCCACCGGAGGAGATCGCCGGACGGCGGTCGCCGCCGGCCGAGGGGCGGCCGAAGTTTTGGCGCGCGCCGCCTTCCTCGGGGAAGCTGTCGCGGTCGCTGCCGCCGCCGCCGCGGGAGTCGAGTAGCGTCAGTTCGCCGCGGAAGCGCTGAAGGACGACCTCGGTCGTGTATTTGTCGGCGCCGCTCTGGTCCTGCCATTTGCGGGTCTGGAGCTGGCCCTCAAGGTAAACCTTGGTGCCCTTCTTGCAGTACTGCTCCGCGATCTTGCCGAGGTTCTCATTGAAGATCACGACATTGTGCCATTCGGTGCGCTCCTTGCGCTCGCCGCTGAGCCTTGTCGCGCCAGGTTTCCGTGGTGGCGACGCGCATGTTCACCACCTGGTCGCCCGAATTGAGCCGCCGCACTTCCGGGTCGGCGCCGAGATTGCCGATCAGGATCACTTTGTTGACGCTGCCCGCCATGGGGACCTCCTCACGCCTGTCACTGTAGGGGGCGCCGCCCGGCGCGGTCAGCGACCGCGCCCCACAAAACTTGCATAGCCCAAAGCGGCCCGGATCAAGGCGCCGAAACACCCTGCCTGCGCCAGTTGTCCACAAACGCCGCGCCGCCCCGCTTGGGAATGCGCCGCGGCGCGCCTACATTAATGCTTCAGCGGGGTCGGGTGCGCCTTCCTCGTGTTCTATTTTTGTTCTAACATCGGCCCGGGGTCGGCGCAAGCGCGATTCCCGCGATATGAACATTTTCGGTCGAGGACTCATGGCCGGCGCCGACGACAAGCAAAAGTCCCGCAAAACTTCCGCGCCCGACGGCGCTGACGTCGAAGCCCCGTTCGGTGGCCGGGCGATCGTCGTGCGCGGGGCGCGAGAGCACAATCTCAAGAACGTCGATCTGGCCATACCGCGGGACAAGCTAGTGGTGTTCACCGGCCTGTCGGGGTCGGGCAAATCGTCGCTCGCCTTCGACACGATCTACGCGGAAGGGCAGCGGCGCTATGTCGAGTCGCTCTCGGCCTATGCTCGCCAGTTCCTCGAGATGATGCAGAAGCCGGACGTCGACCAGATCGACGGTCTGTCTCCCGCGATCTCGATCGAACAGAAGACGACCTCGAAAAATCCGCGCTCGACCGTCGGCACGGTGACCGAGATCCACGACTACATGCGCCTCCTCTGGGCGCGCGTCGGCGTTCCCTATTCGCCCGCGACCGGCCTGCCGATCGAGAGCCAGACGGTGAGCCAGATGGTCGACCGGGTGCTCGCCCTGCCGGAGCGCACGCGGCTCTATCTGCTCGCGCCGGTCGTGCGCGGCCGCAAGGGCGAATACCGCAAGGAAATTGCCGAGTGGATGAAGCGCGGCTTCCAGCGCCTCAAGATCGACGGGCAGTTCACCGAAATCGCCGACGCGCCGGCGCTCGACAAAAAGCTGAAGCACGACGTCGAGGTGGTGGTCGACCGCATCGTCGTAAGGCCCGACATGGGCGCACGGCTTTCCGAGAGTTTCGAGACGGCGCTCGAACTCGCCGACGGGCTCGCGGTGGTCGAGTTCGCCGATTCTCCTGCGGGGGAGCCAATGGCGAATGGCGAAATGGCGAATAGGGAAAGCGACCATTCGCCTCTCGCCTCTCGCCTCTCGCCCGAAAGAATCCTCTTTTCCTCGAAATTCGCATGTCCCGTCTCCGGCTTCACCATTGCGGAGATCGAGCCGAGGCTGTTCTCGTTCAACAATCCGCACGGCGCCTGTCCGGTCTGCGGGGGCCTCGGCTCGGAGTTGCGCGTCGATCCCTCGCTGGTGGTGCCGGACCCGAAACTGACCTTGAAGCGCGGCGCGATCGCGCCCTGGTCGAAGTCGAGCTCACCCTACTATCTTCAGACGCTGGAGGCGCTCGGCAAGCACTACAAGTTCCGGCTCGACAAGCCGTGGCGCGAATTGCCGGAAGCGGCGCGCAACGCGATGCTGTACGGCTCGGGCGCGGAGGAGATCCGCTTCGCCTACGACGACGGTCTGCGCGCCTATGAGGTGCGAAAGCCGTTCGAGGGCGTCGTCTCCAATCTCGAGCGCCGCTACAAGGAGACCGAGAGCGAGTGGTCGCGCGAGGAGATCCAGCGCTACATGAGCGCGACGCCGTGCGAGGCCTGTCACGGTTTCCGCCTCAAGCCCGAAGCACTCGCGGTCAAGATCGACGGCCTGCATATCGGCGAGGTGAGCCTCTTGTCGGTGAAGGCCGCGATCGACTGGGCTCAAGCGCTGCCGCAAAAACTCGACGCCAAGCGCAACGAAATCGCGCATCGCATTCTGAAGGAGATCGTCGATCGTCTCGCGTTCCTGCGCGACGTCGGCCTCGACTACCTGACGCTCGCGCGCGCTTCCGGCACGCTGTCGGGCGGCGAGAGCCAGCGCATCCGGCTCGCCTCGCAGATCGGCTCAGGCCTTACCGGCGTGCTCTATGTGCTCGACGAGCCGTCGATCGGTCTGCATCAGCGCGACAACGCGCGGCTCCTCGACACGCTGCGGCGGCTGCGCAACCTCGGCAATACCGTGATCGTGGTCGAGCACGACGAGGACGCCATCTGGGCCGCCGATTACGTGGTCGACGTCGGTCCCGGCGCCGGCGTCCATGGCGGCGAGATCGTCGCCAAGGGGACGCCGCAGGAGATCGCGGCCAACCCGAACTCGCTGACAGGGCACTACCTGTCCGGCGAGCGGACCGTGGCGATCCCGACGCGGCGCCGGGCGCAGACGCCGGGCCAGACGCTGAAGATCGTCGGCGCGCGCGGCAACAACCTGAAGAATGTCACGGTCGAGGCGCCGCTCGGTCTCTTCACCTGCGTCACTGGAGTCTCGGGCGGCGGCAAGTCGACGCTGGTGATCGACACGCTCTACAAGGCCGCGGCTCGCCACCTGAACGGCGCGAACGACCCGCCGGCGCCGCACGATCGGATCGAGGGGCTCGATGCGATCGACAAGGTGATCGACATCGACCAGTCGCCGATCGGACGCACGCCGCGCTCGAACCCCGCCACCTACACCGGGGCCTTCACCCCCATCCGCGACTGGTTCGCCGCCTTGCCCGAAGCCAAGGCGCGCGGCTACCTGCCGGGACGCTTCTCGTTCAACGTCAAGGGGGGACGATGCGAGGCCTGCCAGGGCGACGGCGTCATCAAGATCGAGATGCACTTTCTGCCCGACGTCTACGTCACCTGCGACGTGTGCAAGGGCAAGCGCTACGACCGTGAGACGCTCGAGGTGCGCTACAAAGACAAGTCGATCGCCGACGTGCTCGACATGACGGTCGAAGAGGCGGCCGATTTGTTCAAGGCGGTGCCGTCGATCCGCGACAAGATGGAGACGCTGAAGCGCGTCGGACTCGCTTATGTGAAGGTCGGCCAGCAGGCGACGACGCTGTCGGGGGGCGAGGCGCAGCGGGTGAAGCTCGCCAAGGAGCTCGCGCGCCGCTCGACCGGCCGCACGCTCTACATCCTCGACGAGCCGACTACCGGCCTGCATTTCCACGACGTCGCGCAACTGCTGGACGTGCTGCACGAGTTGGTCGACCAGGGGAACACGATGATCGTGATCGAGCACAATCTCGAGGTCGTGAAGACCGCCGACTGGATCATCGACATGGGGCCCGAAGGCGGCGACGGCGGCGGCGAAGTCGTGGCGGCCGGCACGCCCGAACAGATCGCGCGGAACGCGAAGAGCTACACGGGGGCGTACCTGAAGCCGGTGCTGGCGCGGAAGGGGGCGAAGGCGAGCAAGAGCGCGGCGGAGTAATTCCCTTCTCTGGTTTAGTTTGACGAAGCGACAGGCCAGGGGGCGGAAGTTGAGGCCTTACGCCGGATGCGTGGGCCAGTGCTAGGTAGAACGAAGTTTAGCGATATTAAGCCGGAGCAGTTTTGAAACACTTCGCTAGCTAACCTACGCCGACGCCATTCTCGACCGCCTCGTCCACAACGCCCATCGAATCGAGCTGTCCGGCGAGAGCCTGCGTCGCACCCGCGCCGAGCCGCTCCGCTCAAAACAGCTTGACCGAAAGACCGTCGGCGGAAGAAGCTCACTCGACATCCAACTCGAAAATGGCAGGAGAGCCGTTCAACCCCTCAGCGGCGTTCGGAAAAGATCTAGGAGCATTGGCTGCTCGAAAGCGTAATCGCCGCGAGCAGTGCGCCCGGCCTCGAAAAGCTCGCGGACCTCGTCGGTCTCGACCCGCTCGCGCTCAATCGCGTTGAAGGTCTGGCCGAGCACGCGGGCGACAAGCGCGTCGAAATTGGCATAGCGGGGGCGCTGGAGATAGCGGAACGAGGTCCGCTCCCCGAAGAGCGGCGCGATTCGGTCGAGCGCGCTCTGCGCCGCCACGCGCACCCGCGTCTCGTCGTGGAACGGCCGCATGACCGGGAAGTGGGTCCCGGTCATGCCCGGCTCGATCACACAGAGGAAGCCGGTCTCGGGCTTGAGCACGCGCGCGGCCTCGCAAAGCGCCGTCTCCATCGCCGCGACCGGAACGTGATGCAGGGAGCGGAAGAACACGACGCCGTCCACCGAGCCGGACTCGGCCGCAAGGCGCTCCGCGCGCGCCTCGATAAAGGTTACGCCCGGCGCCGGCGCGCAGTCGCGGTTCTTCGCCGCTTGGATCGGGTCGGGTTCGACCGCGAGCACAGTCGCCCCGGCTTCGGCGAGTTCGCGCGAATTCTTGCCGGCTCCGCACCCGACGTCCACGAGCGCGAGCCCGGCGACTGGGATCAGGGCCAGCACGGCGGCGACATCGCTCCGTTCGCCGAGATCCGTTCGCCTCTCCATGTCCGACGCTCTCCTCGCTCGCCCGGTGCGGATGTACCGGGGAGCGGAGCAGTCGGCAAGGACGGCTCAGCCCGCGTTGCGCCCGCTCGGAATCCCGCAGGTCCTTCTTCGAGATCTTGCCGACCGCCGTCTTCGGCAGCGCGTCGCGGATTTCGAGGGCGCCGATCATCTCGTGCTTGCCGAGCCGGTCCTTGAGGAACGCCTTCATGTCGTCGAAGGTCAGCGGCGGCGCGCCGGCCTTCAGCTTGACGAAGGCCTTCGGGATCTCGCCGCGATAGGCGTCCGGCACGCCGATGACGCTGACCTCCTCGACCGACGGATGCTTGTAGATCGCCTCCTCGATGGTGCGCGGATAGACGTTGAAGCCGCCGACGAGCAGCATGTCCTTGGTGCGGTCGACGATGAAGACGAAGCCGTCCTCGTCCATGTAGCCGACGTCGCCGGTGCGGAAGAAGCCGTCCGCCGTCATCGAGTCGGCGGTCGCGTCGGGCTTCTTCCAGTAGCCCTTCATCACGTTCGGCCCCTTGACGCAGATTTCGCCGCGCTCGCCCGAGCGGAAGGTCGCGTGAAGGGTCGGCGACGTCGATGAACTTCATCTCGATGCGCGGCATCGGCAGGCCGCAGGAGCCGGGCTTCCCCGTGCCGTCGCGCGGCGTGAAGGTGCCGGCGGGCGCGGTCTCCGACATGCCCCAGCCTTCGGTCAAGCAGCGCGCCGGTGACCGCCTGGAACCGCTGCTGCACCGCGACCGGCAGCGGCGCGCCGCCGGAGGCGCAGAACTTCAGCGACGTGAGATCGTACTTGTCGATATCCGGAAGGCTCAGCAGCGCGAGATGCATGGTCGGCACGCCGGGGAAGACGGTGACCTTCTTCAGCGCGATGTCCTTGGCGACCGCGGCCGGGATCGAAACGCGGATGCAGGATCGATCTCGGCCCCGAGGCCGAAGCCGAGAATGAGAACTGCCGACAGCGCGTAGATGTGGAAGAGCGGCAGCACGCAGAGCGTGCGCTCGCCGCCCTCGGTCATCGCAGGCGGGTCTGAGCGCGTGGCGGTCTCGGTGTACTGAGCGCAGGCGGCGGTGAGATTGGCGTGGGTCAGCATCGCGCCCTTCGGCAGGCCGGTCGTGCCGCCGGTGTACTGGATGACCGCGAGCGTTCTCGTCGGATCGCCGATCGGGTGGGGCTCGTAGCGTCCGTCGTTGTCGAGAAGGTCGCGGAACGCGACATGCCGTTCGTTCGAAGGCGCCTCCGAGAGCATCCCTTGCGCCTGAAGGAACGCCGTCACCGGTCCGGGCGCCGCGGCGTATTCGGCGAACGCGCCGACGACGAGCCGCTTCAGACGCGTCGAGGCCAAGAGCTTCTCGGCCTGCGGATAGACGGCCGCGAGATCGAGGGTGACAAGGATGTCCGTCTCGCTGTCCTCGATCTTGAACTCGAGCGTGCTCAGCGCATCGAGCGGCGAAAAATTCACAATGACCCCGCCCGCCTTGAGCACGCCGAACAGGGCGATTACGTAGTGCGGCGTGTTCGGCATGAAGAGGCCGACATGCACGCCCGGTCCGACGCCGAGCTTCTGGAAGCCCGCCGCGGCGCGGTCGGCGAGGGCGTTCAATTCTGCGTAGCTGATCCGCTTGTCCATGAACTGCAGCGCCGGACGGTCGGCGAAGCGAAGGGCTGAACTCTCGAGGACGCTCTGCAGCCGCGCGGGCTCGATCGGGGCGTCCCAGCGGACGCCGGCCGGATAGGATTTCAACCAGGGCTGTGCGTCCATCGGCTCCCTCGCTTCCCGCCATTGTTCTTGCGCGTCCGGTTGGCTCGTCGCCCGCCGTCGCGAAGTCCGCAAGTAGGCGCAGTCGGAGGCCTACCGTCAAGAGCGCGTCCCCCGCACGTTGCGCGCGCTGACGCCGGGTCTGCCGCCGCCGGCATCACGCGCGAAGCGCGGCGTCGCGGAGCAGGCCTTCGAGATGCTCGACCCGCTGCTGCAACGTCTCGCGCTCGACCTGCCCGTAGGCGATCTCAGCGTAACGCGCGAGGGCGCCGAGAAGGGCGCGCTCTGAGCCGTCCAGATCCGTTCCCGACTCGTGCGCGCTGTAGAGGACGACAGCGAAGCGCCGCCTCGGGTTGCCGACCGGCACCCCGAGAACCGGCCTGGCGAGATCGTCCGGCGCCCCGGCGCCGTGTTGCGCAATCGGGAAGGGCGCGGTCGTGAGCGTCGCTGGAAGCAGCGGATCGCCATCGGCTAGGATGACGAGATGCTCGGCGCCCCAGCCGATGCTGGCGCTGCGCCGGAAGACGCCGTCCTCTTCGCGGAACAGCGCCGCAGAGGCGAGCCGGAGGGCCTTGACCGGTTCCTCGACCAGCAGGCGTTCGATGTCGGCGAGGCTTTCTGCGCGCTCAATCTCGTGACCAATCTTTTCGAGGCGCCCCTCGGCCTCTCGAAAGTCGTGGTCGAACAGCCGGTCGGCGAGCTCGGTGGTCCATTCGTGCAGGCGCGAGATCAGGTACACCAGAACCGAGGCGACCAGAACCCAGGCCCACTCCGGCAGGTCGGTCCACTCGTTGATCGTGTTCAGTTCCTCGTGGATGAAGAACGCAGGCAGGCTCAGGAGGAGGCCGAGGACGGTCGCGCGGCGCAGCGGAACCCAGACGCTGACGACGGTCGGTCGCCGCACCGCCTCGACCACGAACAGGCAGAGGACTCCGTTGATCAGATAGAGGAGGCCCGCGACATCGTCGGTCAGCGCGCCGGCGCCGAACAGGCTGTTTGGCAGGGAGGTCTCCTGCCAGAGCTCCGCAATCAAACTGGCCGGCAGGCCGATGAGACATCCCCAGATAACCCAGCGGATCCGCTGGTAGTCGCGCGGACTAAGATCCCGGCGCCGGGCGATCAGAATCGCGATCGCCGCCGCGCTGACGGCGAAACCGATCAGCGCCGCCGCGCGCATGGCGAATTCCGTTCGGAAGCCGAAGAGGCTGCCGAGGCTCGCAATCTCGATCGCGAGAAACAGGATCGCCAGCGCCGGCAGGGCCCGCTCGGCGAGACGCCACCGGCCGTCCGCACGGTCCACCGGAGCGCGCAGGGCGAACAGCAGCAGGCCCGTATAGCCTGCGGCCTGAAGGACGCCCGATGCAACGTCCTGGGCCATGAGCGCCCGTGGCCATTGCTGCAGCCAGGCGGTGAACTGGAAGGTCTGCCCCGGATTGAAATACATCACATAGACGAAGAAGCCCCAGGTCATCGGTCCCGGACGGATCCAGACGAGCCAGGCCGCGCCGAGCACGACCAGCACGCCGGCGATCTGGGTGAGCGCTAGCCCCAGGTCGCCCGCGACGGAGCGCGGTCGCGGCTCGGCGACAAGTCTGACCTCGCGCGCAGGGCGGTCGCCGTTGGACACGAGTTTCAGGGTGGCCGTCCGGCCCGGCAGGACGTAGCCGACGCCGCCCCAGAGCGCGAGATTGCTGGCGCAAAGCTCGGTGTCAGCGGGGATGCAGCGCATCGCCTGAAGGTCGAGCCGGTCGCCGACGTGCAGATCCGCGCGCGACGCGGGCGAGGCGTCCTCGGTCGCGAAAGGCCCCTGGACGTCGTAGACGAGGCCATCGGCGTTGGTCGCGAGGCCAAATGAGCCGAGCGGCTGGACCATGCGGAAGAAGTCCGGAACGATCATCGCGAGCGCATAAAGCGTCAGCAGCGCCAGGATGGCTCGACCGACCCCCTGTCTGAACTCTCCGCGCCTCACGCGGGTGCGCCCGGAAGCCGGAGGGGCCTTTCGGAGCCTCTCGGGGTGCGCGCTTTTTGAGAGCCCGCGAACCTTTTCAGGACGTTAGGCTCAATATTCTGAATCCCATAGGCGAAAACAACGTCGTTTGACGCAATTTCGCCACAATTCGCGCTCGACGACCGATGCTCAATACTGTGGGTAGGCGCTTTCCAATGCCCGCCGAAACGATCGCGGGTCTGCTGTCTGACGCCGGTCGTCGGAGGCGCGCGGTCGAATCGGTCGAACAGAGGCAGGCACGGCGAGCGCGGCATCGCGGGTCCATCTGACGGGCACGGAAAACAACATACGACATCTTCCGCTTTCCCGCAAGCAATTGTCGCAAGAGTTCTGATGAAAAGAAGGGGAGCGGGCTGGGGAGGTTGGATTCCCATCCCCACCGAGGCGCCCTCAGGCCGGTCGACGCCAGAAGAGCGCTCGACGGGCTAACGAGGCCGCGGCGCACCTGAGGGAAGTAACGTCCCAAGCTGCCCGCCGAGTAAACTCGACCGGCTACCCGAACCTCAAATCCTTGTACATGATCCGCGTCGCGTCGTAGCGATCCGCCTCGAGAGCGTCGCGGGCGTATAGCGGGATCGTTCCGGCGAGTTGGTAGCCCAGCGAACGGTAAAGCGTTTCGGCGGCGTCGCCGGCGGTGTCGAGGGTCAGCAGCCAGCGGCCCGCCTCGGACGCTCGCCGTTCCATGTCCGCCATCAGCGCGCGAGCCACGCCCGTCCGGCGATAGCGAAGGTCGACCAGCACTTTCGACACCTCGGCGTGATGGCGTTTGCTCGGCATGCCGTCGAGGTCGAGCTGCGCCGTTCCCACGACCTCGCCCCCGGCCTTCGCTATGAGAACGATCCGGCTTCCCGCCGCGAGCGGCGGCGCGACCTTGTCCCGCCAGTAGGCGCGCGCCTCCTCGATCGTGAAGGGCAGCACGAAGCCGACGCTCGCGCCCTCGCGCACACAAGCCTGGAGGATCTCGGCGAGACGGTCGAGGATCTGCCCGAAGGAAGCGGGGTCAAGCGCGACGATCGAGGGGGCAGGGGGCGGCATGGGCGCCAAGACAATCACGCCCCGGCGCCCGCCGTCCAGCGCCATCAACAGAAAACGCCCCGGGGAGCGCTCTACCGCAACCGTACCGGGATGACCTCGATGGTGAGCTGCACCGCGTCGCCGAGCCCGTAATAGGAATAGGCGGGGCGCGAGACGGCCCTGAGAAACTGGAACAGGCTCAGCCGCAGGCGCTTGAAAGCGTTGCTCTTGCGCGCGGGCAGGAGGTGATCCTGCATGATGTGGACGATCCACTGGTGCGTGTCGACCGGCAGGTCGATTTCGTGGTGGCGCGCGAGGTCTTCGAGAGCCTTTTCGACATCGGGCTCCTCGAGGAAGCCGAAGGAAAGCTCGACGCCGATGACGCTGCCCTTTTCCTCGCTGCGGTCGAACACGGTCACCTGGTAGCGGCTGCCGTGGATGTAGGGGGCCTTCTTGTGGCTGACCTCGACGAAGATCAGGTTGCGCGGCAGCATGCCGGTGCGCTCGGCGATCAGCCGGATCAGCGAGGGGGCGCGGTCGCTCTTCGCCCGCAGGGGGCGGGGCGACATGATCAGCGCGTTGCGCTCGAGGAAAAACCGGCTCGCCCGGTGCAGCGTGACGACCTCCGACATGGTCAGCGTCGCCTTGGCGTTGTGCGCGGCGTAGGTCGCCTTGCGGCCCCAGCGCCAGGTCGCCATCATGGCGAAGGCGACGCCGCCGACGGCGATCGGCACGTAACCGCCCTCGAGGAGTTTCAGCGAACTTGCGGCGAAGAAGGCGGCGTTGAGCGCGGTCAGCGGCCCCCAGACGAGTGCGATCAGCACCCCGCTCCAGCCCCAGTAGCGGTGGGCGACCGGTATCATGGCGACCGAGGTGATGACCATCACGCCCGAGACGGCGAGACCGTAGGCCGCCGCGAGCGCCGCGCTCGAGCCGAACACCAGCACCAGCGACACGCAGCCGACAAGCAGGGTCCAGTTGACCGCCGGGATGTAGACTTGGCCTTCCTGCGCGTGGTGGGTGTGCTCGATGTCGAGGCGCGGGAACAGGCCGAGGCGGATGGCCTGCGAGACCAGCGAGAAGGCGCCCGAGATCAGCGACTGCGAGGCGATCACGGTGGCGGCGGTCGCCAAGACGACCATGGGCGCCAGGAGCCACGAGGGGCTCAGCGCATAGAAGAGCTTGTCGCCCGCGACCGGCGCGCCGCCGAGTAGATAGGCGCCCTGGCCGAGGTAGTTGAGGATGAGGGCGGGAAAAACGATCGCATACCAGGAGAGCCGGATCGGCAGCGCGCCGAAATGGCCGAGGTCGGCGTACATCGCCTCGCCGCCGGTCACCACCAGCATCAGCGCGCCGAGCAGCATCAGCGCGCCGAAGAGATTCGCCCGCCC
Organism: uncultured Alphaproteobacteria bacterium; assembly: GCA_963783275.1. Taxonomy (GTDB): domain Bacteria; phylum Pseudomonadota; class Alphaproteobacteria; order Rhizobiales; family Beijerinckiaceae; genus Roseiarcus. The sequence continues at coordinate 306,609 of CAWANA010000019.1, forward strand.
GAGGAACTCGAGGCCGTACACGGGATTGAAGGCCGCGAGGATTTCTGGCGCCGCGGCGATCTCGGCCGCTCCGAGCGCTGCGATGGCGGCGAACCAGACGAGCACGATCGGGCCGAACACCGCGCCGACGCCGGAGGCGCCTTTGAACTGTACGGCGAAGAGCGCGATCGAGCAGCCCGACCGTGATCGGGCAAGACGGCGGCCGACAGGCCGGGCGCCGCGACGTCGAGCCCCTCGACCGCCGACAGCACGCTGATCGCCGGCGTGATCATGCCGTCGCCGATGAGCAAGCCCGCGCCGGCCATCAGCGCCCAGAGCAGCATGCGGGCGCGGCGGTCCTTGCGGTCATGCAGGAGGCCGTAGAGGGCGAAGACGCCGCCCTCGCCGTCGTTCTGCGCGCGCAGCACAAGGAGCGCATATTTGATCGCGACGATCAGGGTCAGGGTCCAGATGACCAGCGACACGGCGCCGAGCGCGTCCTCCGCCGTCCGCCCGGGCGCGACGCGAAAGATCTGGTCCATCGCGTAAAGCGGCGACGTCCCGATGTCGCCGTAGACCACGCCGAGCGCCCCGAGCGCCAGCGGCCCGACGCCGCCCTTCGGCGCGTGGCCGCGGTCGCTCGGGGCGACGTCGATGGGACGGGACGGTTCGACGAGGACGGACATCGGCGGTTCAACACTGGCACTGTGCATGGCTAAGCCGCGGACGGCAACGCTCGCCGCCCGCGACACTTGCGCCCAGTCCCGACATGGTTTAGGGCGCGCCTTTCACGGAAACACGAGGGAGACGGGCTTTGGCCGCAACGGCGTCCTTGAAGCCGATCAACTGGCTAAACGTCTCGACGCTCGTCAGCGTCGCCATTCTCGTCGGCACCGAGCTGATCGGAGCGGGCTTCGCGGCAGGCTGGGCGATCGGAGGCCTGTTCGCGCTCGGCGAGACGATCACCCGCGTTCTCGAAGCGGTTCTGGTGGTCGGCGCGCTGACCGGGCTCTACTATTTCCTGCGCGCCGCGACGGCGCATGAGAAGCTGCGCGGGTAGCGCGGCTGCGATCCAGGACATACCGCAAGCGCCCCGCCGCCCATTAACCGAGGGTTACGTCGCTATTCCTCAAAGGGCCAGCCGTGTCTAAGCGGCCGCGGCGTTCGCGTTTGGACCGGGACGCGCCGCGCGGGTTTTCGCCTACGGCTCGGCCGTCGCTACCGCTCCGGCGGCGGGACGATGCCGGCGTAGATGTCCGGCACGTACATTTCGTGCGGGATCTCCTCGCGGTGATAGTCCGGGTGATGCACGCGCGGCGGCAGGACCGGCTTCTCGTGCGGCACTTCCTGATAGGGAATGCGGGTGAGCAGATGCGCGATGCAGTTGAGCCGGGCGCGCTTCTTTTCGATCGCCTCGATCACCCACCACGGCGCCTCCGGGATGTGGGTGCGCTCGAACATGATTTCCTTCGCCTTGGTGTAGTCCTCCCAGCGGCGGCGGGATTCGAGGTCCATCGGCGAGAGCTTCCACTGCTTGAGCGGGTCGTTGATGCGCATCAGGAAGCGCAGGTTCTGCTCCTCGTCGGTGATCGAGAACCAGTACTTGACCAGCACGATGCCCGAGCGGACCAGAAGCTTCTCGAATTCCGGCACGGACTGGAAGAAGTCCTCGTATTCCTCGTCGGTGCAGAAGCCCATCACCCGCTCGACGCCGGCGCGGTTGTACCAGGAGCGGTCGAACAGCACGATTTCGCCGCCGGCCGGCAGGTGCGGCACGTAGCGCTGGAAATACCACTGCGATTTTTCGCGCTCGCCTGGGGCGGGCAGGGCGACCGCGCGGACGACGCGCGGGTTGAGGCGCTGGGTGATGCGCTTGATCACGCCGCCCTTGCCGGCCGCGTCGCGCCCCTCGAACAGGACGACGAGCTTGAGCTTCTTGGCGACGACCCAGTCCTGCAACTTGATCAGCTCGCGCTGCAGCCGCAGGAGCTCGGTGAAATAGAGCTTGCGCGGGAAGGCGTGCTTCTGCGGAAGCTCGTGGCCTTCGGCGAGCAGGTCGGCGAGATCGCTGTCCTCGAGCTCGAGCTCGAGGTCTTCGTCGAGATTGTCCTGAATCTCGGCGTTGATGCGATGCTGCATCGCGCTGAGGCCGTTGTCCTTCGTCGCGCTCATCGTCGTTTTCCTCGTCGCCGCCGGACCGTCTCCGGGGCGGTCCTTGAGTTCTTTCAATGACACATGTGACATCGCTGCGACAGACGCCCGAGGCGCTCCGAGTCCGGGTCGTGGCGGTGGAGACATGTGCCGCGACGCCGAGGTGAATAGAGGACCGTTTCAGCCAGTTTCGGCTGCACCGATCGACATCTCTGGTCTTCGCGGGCTTGCTGGGCGCTGTACTGTCGCGCGCGCCTTCAAACGCCGCAATCCGCCCCTAACACCTCTGGTTTGGCGTCCCGAGTTCGGCTGAGGGGCGCGTTTCGCCCAAAGCCAACCGGAGCCCACCAAGACCATGAAGAACCTACTTTCGTCCTGGCAGTTTTGGGCGGTGCTCTCGGCAGCCTTCGCCGCGCTGACGGCGATCTTCGCCAAGGTCGGGGTCGAGAACGTCGGCTCCGACTTCGCCACATTCATTCGTACGATCGTCATTGTTTGCGCGGCCGGCGCGATCCTCGCGCTGACCGGCCAGTGGCAGCCGCTGAATTCGGTGTCGCCGCGGAGCTATGTGTTTCTCGTCCTGTCCGGACTTGCGACCGGCGGCTCCTGGCTCTGCTACTTCCGGGCGCTGAAGCTCGGCGACGCGGCGCGGGTGGCGCCGATCGACAAGCTCAGCGTCGTGCTGGTGGCGATCTTCGGCGCGCTGTTTCTCGGCGAGAAGCTCGCTGCCGCCAACTGGCTTGGGGTGGCCCTGATCGCAGCGGGCGCGATCCTGGTTGCGCTCAGGATCTAGACGGAGGCCGGGCGAGGCGGCTGCGCGTCATGATCAGCGCGATCGCCGCCGAGCCGAGGCGGGCGATGGTGTTGTCGGCCCGGCTCGTCAGGATGATCGGCACCCGCGCGCCGAGCACGATGCCGGCCATCTCGGCGTCGGCGAGATAGACGAGCTGCTTGGCGAGCATGTTGCCGGCCTCGAGATCGGGCACGACGAGAATGTCGGCCTGCCCGGCGACCGGCGAGACGATGCCCTTGGTGCGCGCCGCCTCGAGCGACACGGCGTTGTCGAAGCCGAGCGGCCCGTCGAGCACGCCGCCGGTGATCTGTCCGCGATCGGCCATCTTGCACAGCGCGGCCGCGTCGATGGTCGAGCGGATGTCGGGCGAGACGGTCTCGACGGCCGAGAGGATCGCGACCCGCGGCGTGATGATGCCGAGCGCGGTTACGAGGTCGATGGCGTTCTGCACGATGTCGCGCTTGTCGATCAGCGACGGGTAGATGTTGACCGCGGCGTCGGTGATGAACAGGGCGCGCGGATAGGCCGGCGCGTCGATCGCGAACACGTGGCTGATGCGCCGGGACGTGCGCAGGCCCGTCTCGCCGCCGGCGACCACCTCGTGCATCAGCTCGTCGGTGTGCAGCGCGCCCTTCATCAGCGCCTCGACCTCGCCCGACCGCGCCATCGCCACCGCTCTGGCGGCGGCCGCGTGGCTGTGCTCGGTCGACACGATCTCGAAGCCGGCGATATCGATGCCATGCGCCTCCGCGGTCTGCGCGGATCTTCTTTTCCGGCCCGATCAGCACCGGCTCGATCAGCTCTTCGCGCGCCGCCTCGATCGCGCCGGAGAGCGAAGCCTCGTCGACCGGATGAACGATCGCGGTTCGGATCGGCTTCATCGAGCGGGTGGCCTCGATGAGCTGCCGGTAGCGGCGGCCCTTCTCGCGCATCTCCTCGACGTACTCTTCGCGCGGTTCGGCCATGATCGCCTGTTTCGGCGCGACGACTTCCGCGGTTCCGGCCATGGCGAGGTCGCCGTGCTGGTTGGTCGCGCGGACCTCGATCGTCACGCGCCGCCCTTCGGCGACCTTGTCCGTGACCCTGGCGACGATCGTCATCACGTCGCCGGGGCGGGCCCGGGTGGTCGTCTCGATCGATCTGGCGGACGAGCTTGGAGCCGGACCCGGGCAGCCGCCCGGCAATAAGCGCGCTCATCAGCGCGCTCGCCCAGCCCGTCTGGCCGGCGTCGACGCTGAAGGCGCGGCTGGCGGCGACCGCCGGGTCGACAAGGCCCGCGCCCATGGTCGCCGCCTGAGTGGCCAGCAACGAAAAATCCTCGGGCGTGAGGGTGTGGACAAGGCGATCCATGTCGCCGACAAGCAAGGCGTCGAACGGACGGTTACCGATTACCGACATCTACCGCTCCCCTCCTGCTGCCCAATGCGCCGCACCCTGTCCGCGCCTCGCCGCCGTTGGCGGCCCGGGCCGGACGCGTCGGCGCAAATCCGGACCGGATAGTAGACGGGATTAGGGTTGACGACGAGATCGTAATCCTGATCTCCCAGACGAGGCGCCGCCGTTCGCCAAACGCCGTGAGCACTTTTTCGGCGACCTTCCGGGCCCCGACGAGCCGTCGCCCGCACGCATGGGAATGAGCGTGCCACGCCAGGCAAAGGCCGCCATACTGTATGCCGGGCGCCGACTTCGGCGCGTTCTGCTCGAGGAGATCTGCGTGAACGAGGCCGTCCCGTCGCAGGAGGAGGCGTTCCGCTTTCTCGCCGATCCGGCGACGCACGGTCTGAAGACCCCAGTCGGCCGCGTCGATACGGCCGGGGCGGTCGTCTTTCTGGCGGGGGACGACGTCTACAAGATCAAGCGGGCGGTCACATTCCCGTTCATGGACCTCTCGACCCTCGAGAAGCGACGCGAGGCCTGCGAGGCGGAGATAGCCGTCAACCGCGAAAACGCGCCGGGCGTCTATCTGGAGGCGGCGCCGATCGTTCGAACGCCGGGCGGGCTTGCCATCGGCGGGGAGGGCGAGGCGATCGAGTGGGTCTGCCACATGCGCCGCTTCGACGAGAATGCGACGCTCGACCGGATCGCCGACCGGGACGGCCTTTCCGACTCCCTCATCGACAGGCTCGCGCTCGCGATCCGCCGCTCGCATGCGCGCGCGCCGCTGCGCGACGGGACGCGGGCGGCGAACGAACTCGAAACCTATATCGAGCAGAACGACGCCGCCTTCGCCCTCTGGCCGGATCTCTTTCCGCCTGCCGAGGCGCGCCGGCTCACGCGGCGAGTCGCGGCTCGCCTTCGCGGTCGCCCGCCCGACGCTGCTGAAGCGCGGGCGCGACGGTTTCGTCCGGCGCGGCCATGGCGACCTGCATCTCGGCAATATCGCGCTGATCGACGGCGAGCCGGTCCTGTTCGATGCGGTGGAGTTCTCCGACGCGATCGCCAGCGGCGACGTGCTCTACGATCTCGCCTTCCTGCTGATGGACCTCGAAGCGCGAAAACTCCGGCGCGCCGCGAACAGGCTCTTCAACCGTTATCTGGCGGCCGAACCGCCCGAAGGCGCTCGCCGGACTTTCGGCGCTGCCGCTGTTTATGAGCCTGCGCGCCGCGATCCGGGCGAAGGTCGAAGCTGCGCGGGCGGACCGCCTTCAGGGCGGAGCGCGTGAGAAGGCGCATAGCGCTGGCGCGCGGCTATTTTGATCTTGCGGCTGATTTTCTGCGCTATGTCGCGCCGCGGCTCGTCGCTGTCGGCGGGCTTTCGGGTACGGGCAAGAGCGCCCTTGCTGAGGCGCTCGCGCCGCGGCTCGGACGTGCGCCGGGCGCGCTCTGGCTGCGCAGCGACGTCGAACGCAAGGCGATGTTCGGCGTCGAGGAGACCGTTCGGCTCAAGTCCGAGGCCTATGCGCCGGAGGTTTCCCGTGACGTCTATCGAAGGCTCGAAGACAAGGCGCGGTGCGCGCTCAACGCCGGCGCCGCGGTCGTGCTCGACGCCACCTTTCCAACGGGGGTCATGCGCGCCGCCGCCGGCCGCGTCTCGGCGGAGACCGGCGCCGCCTTCGACGGCCTGTTTCTCGAAGCGCCGGCCGCCGTTCGGCTCGCTCGCGTGGCCGGTCGTCGCGCCGACGCGTCCGACGCCGATGAGGCCGTCGCGCGGAGGCAGCAGGCCGAACCGCTCGGCGAACGCGGGTGGTCGGCGATCGACGCCTCGGGCGGGCTCGACGCGACGATCGCGCGTGCGGCCGCACGCCTCAATCTCACGACCTCCAGCTGCACGGAGAGGCCCCCTGCGGTAGCTGATAAATGACCTCAAGGAAGAAGTCCGAGGTCCTGTTTTGAGGCAACCAAGCGCGCCTGCGTCTCCCGCTCAGGCTCCAAGGCCGCCGTCTGCCCGCAGTGGGATCGGACGATCGGCATAAGGGGCGTAGGGGCGTCATACAGTTGGCTACGCAGTTGATGGACCCCGAGAAAGGCTCGGACAAGCCTTGACCGGCTTCGAGAATTCATAGTTACTACCTGTTCATGCCGGGTTCAGTCGAGCGCCGGCATGACAACAACAGGACCGGCTATGACGCCGGATCGTCAGCTTCCGGCCTTCGAGTTGTCGGGCTGGGCGATCGGATGGAACATCGGGAGTTGATATGAGAATTCAATCGTTCAGGGCCGCGGCGGCCGCATTTCTCGTCGCGGCGGCCATGGGTCTGACAGCGACGGGCGCGGCCCGAGCCGAAAGCGTGATGAAGGAATGCGGCTCCGAGTGGCAGGCCGCCAAAGCGGCCAACACCACGGGCGGACAGACCTGGCAAGAGTTCCTAAAGGGCTGCCGCACTCGCCACGCGGCCACCCCGGCGGCGGCGGCGCCCGCCGCCGCGCCCGCAACCGCTCCAGCGGCGGCTCCGGCGCCCGCGCCGGTCGCCCCCGCGCCCGTCCAGACCTACCAGCCGAAACCGGCGCCCGCGCCCGTGAGGCCGACAGCCGCGCCGACCGGCGCCGGTCAGTTCAGCACCGAATCCGAGGCCAAGTACCGTTGCCCGTCCGACACGGTCGTGTGGCTCAACACCAAGTCGCACATCTATCACTACCCCGGTACGCGCAGTTACGGCACGACCAAGCAGGGGGCTTATATGTGCGAGGCCGACGCGGTGGCGGCGGGCGACCGCGCCTCGAAGAGCCGGATTGGCAAGAAGGCGGCGCAGCAGCAATAAGCGTCTGATTCGACCGTACGAAAAGAGCTTCGCGCCGCCCGTCCTCGCCGGACGGGCGGCGTTCGCAGATTAAGGAGCGCGAAAGGCGCTTCCCGGGTGAGCCGCTGCGCGAGCGGCGTCAGGCCAAAACCCTCGGCGCAAAGGCATCGTTACGCTGGCGCCAATATGGCGTATCAACCCATTGGTTGAGATTTGTCGATTCTCGCCCGAGAGAAGGTTGTGTTTGCGCACCGGAGGTCCCGCTGCGGCGAGTCAGCCGAGCATGAAGCCGGCGAAATAGCCGGCAAGCTCGTCGTAGGAGTCAAGCGGCAGGACATGCGCGACATACTGGTCTGGCCGCACGACGACGATGGCGCCGCGCGAGCGGTCGATACCCCTGAGGCCGAAGATATCCTGACGGTTCTTCAGGTCGGGGCAGAAGAGCTTTTCGTAATCGATGAGGCCGTAGCGGCCCTTCTTCGGGAGAAGGAAGGCGGGCAGGGCGGCGAGTTCAAGCTCGCGATGGCTCTGCTGGAGAATCGCCCGGACGTCGATGACCGAGTCGATATCTGCGCCCGCAGGCGTGTGCCTGCGGACCGGGGAATTCGGCTGCTCATCGAGGAATTGGCAAAAGCGCGCAAGGCGGGACGAGTCCTTCGTCGGGTCTTCCGCAGCGGCGAACGCGTAAAGCCGCCAGCGACCGTCGGCCCTGAACGAATGGCCGAGTTGCATCGGTTTGGCGTCGGCGAGGCGGACGACCGGGGCGGAATGAAAGCGCTCGCCGATCGGAAAGCCGGCCGCGAGATGCTGATGGGTCGCTTCGCCAGTGAGGATCGAGGGCCGGTAGCGCGTCATCATGCCCGCGGTGAACCGGCCCGCCTTGACGAAGGTCTCTTGAAGCTCCGCCGGATCGACGCCCTCGCTCAAAGGATTCGCGGGGTCCTTCGGCGGCGCGCTGACCATGCGTGAGAACGCATGATCGAAGTCGATCAGCTCTCTGGCGATCGGCTGCCGCTCGTCGGAATAGGTCGAAAGCAGCCGCGGCGCCGCGCGCCCGCGCAGCACCGAGGCCAGCTTCCAGCCGAGATTGAACGCGTCCTGCATCGACATGTTCATGCCCTGGCCGGCTTTCGCGCTGTGCGTGTGGCAAGCGTCGCCGGCGATGAAGACGCGCGGCATCCGGTCCTCGCCGTCCTTGACGTCGTCGAACTTGTCGCAAAGGCGCTGGCCGATCTCGTACACCGACCACCAGGCGATCTCCTTCACCTCGAGCGTGTAGGGGTTGAGGATCCGCCGCGCCGCGGCGATCAGGCGTTCGGGGGTCACGTTCAGGCTCGCGACCCGCTCGTTGCGGGTGAGCTTTTCGAGCTCGATGTAAATGCGGAATAGATACCCGCCCTCGCGCGGAATGATGAGCGCGCTGCCCTCGGCCGACTGGATCAGGCACTTCAGCCGGATGTCGGGAAAGTCGGTGACCGCAAGCACGTCCATCACGCCCCAGGCCTGGTTGGCGAAGTCGCCGACAAGCTCCCGCCCGATCGCCTCGCGGACCGCGCTGCGCGCGCCGTCGCAGCCGACCACAAACTTGGCCTTCACCGTCTCGACCTGACCCTTGTGCTCCGCATCGGCGCGTTCGAGGCGGACGGTCACGGGATGGGCCGAAAGGGTCGTCGTAAGGGGCGACCGCGAGGTCGAGGAACTGGCGCTGATAGTGCGGCTCGAGCCGCGAGGGCGCATTGCGCATCAAGTCGAGGTAGAAGTCATGCACCCGCGCCTGGTTGAGGATCACGTGCGGCATTTCCGACAAGCCGTCTTCGACGTCCTGAATGCGGCCGCTGCGGACGATCTGGGAGCGCCGCGTCTCGTCAGGCTTCCAGAACACCGTCTCGTTGACGAAATAGGCCTCTTTCAGGACGCGATCGGCGAAGCCGAAGGCCTCGAACATCTCCATCGAGCGACAAGCGACGCCGTCGGCCTGGCCAAGCTCGAGCGGTCCAGCCTTCCGCTCGACGATCGCCGTCTTGATGTCGGGAAAGGCTGCGAGTTGCGCCGCGAGCGTCAACCCGGTCGGACCGCTGCCGATGATGAGGACATCGACATCCTAGGGGCAGGGCGTCCGTGTGCGGCGCGCCCGGCTAACGGCTCGGCGATAAGGGGGTCGCCCGGCCTGAACCCATCGAGATGGAACTGCATGGCGCTCAGGTCGTTTCCTCTTTGAGTTGAGCGAACAGGCGGCCAGGATCGCGCTCGGCCTTTCCCTTCTTTCCTGCGGCTCCAGGCCCGCCCTTGGCGCGCCTCTGCTTTCGACTTTCGCGCCAGGCCGAGATACAGCGAGCGCGTCCTAACACCGTGAGGATAAAAATTACGGATACATATGCGCTTTTGTCAAACGACCCCGCGGTTCATTTCGCGACCGGCCGCGGGCCTACGGCTTCTTCCAACGGAAAAGCCGCCGCCGGACGCCTTGCAACGAAACCGCCGCGACGGACAGGCGCACCGCTCGGATCGCGCCTCCGTCGTCGTCAGCGCTCGATGACGACCGCCTGGTAGAGGCCGCCGAACACGGACTGACGCGTGAGGCTTCGCAGGATGTCACGGAGGGGCGCAGGAACGACTGCAGCTCCGACGCGCCAGATATCGAGCGCGAAAGGTTCGAGGAGCGCAAGCGCCGGCGGCATAATGTAGCGGAAGGGATTCCACCATTTCGGGCGCGCGTAGTCGACGATGACGATCCGTCCGCCGGGGCGCACGACCCGGAAAACCTCGCTCAGGGTCTTCCGCCGCCAATCTTCCGGCTGCTCGTGCAACAGGAAGAACAGGATCGCGCGATCGTAGCGGCCATCGGGAAAATTCGAGCGCCGCAGAGTCCATGCACCAGCCCGCGGACCGGCGCTCCCGCCGGCAATTTATCGCGCAGATTTTCGATCTGGCCGGGCAGCACGTCCACCACGTCCAGCCGGCCGTCGCCCGCGCGACGCGCTCGGCAAGCCGACAGGTCATGTCGCCGTAGACGCAGGCGATCTGCAAGCGTCTTGCCGGGAAGACGCGCGCCCAGAAGCTCGAGCGCCGCGTCCCGAAGGCGGACATAGTTGCCGAACAGAATCGCGTTCACGAGCCACTGCCGCTCGAAGAACCGCACCGCCCAGGGCCGCACGTAGGTCCACCAGTAGACCTTTTCGAGATAGGCGGGAATCTCCGCCGTCCCATCGCGGAGGACGTCCGCGCCTGGTTCGGCGTTGGGGATCGGCGTCACCCTGATATTCATTCCATCCTCCGGTTCGGTCGCCCGCCGCATCCTCGCGGGCGTAAGCAGATGACACGTGTAGCAGCGTCGGCGCAACCTGGGCTCCGACAACGAAAAGGTCGACGCGACTCATCGTCGCGTCGACCTGTGCTCGTTTCCCCGGATTTATTTCGCCGGCGTTCCGCCGAGCTCGGGATAGTCCTTCGCCAGGCTCACGCCGAGCAGCGGCTTGTTCGCGCCCTGATGGCAGGTGGTGCAGTTGACCTTCGGCGCGTCGCCCGCCGGGCCCAGGCGCGTGGCGGCGGACACACGTCCTTGAGCGGATCAAGATAGGCGGCGTTGAGGTCGCGCACCATCTGGATGCCGTGCCAGGCGGTCACGCGTTGCGGCGTGCTCTCCGCCCATTGCCCGAACTCCCGGGTGTTGTGGCAGAAGGTGCAGTTGACGCCCAGCCCCTTCGACATCGCGATCATCAGCGAGTAGGTGTTCTCGGTCGCCATGAGCGAGGCGCCGTTGCTGCTGACGGGCAGGGCCTTCGTCGCCTGGACCCGGATGACGCCGGCTTGTCGAGCAGCGGCGTACGGATCCTGAAGCATCGCGGTCGAGCCGTTGGCCTGGGACGGATGGCCCATGCCGTAGTTGGTGGTCGCGAAGCCGCCGGCCTGCGGCCACCCGACGTCGTGGTACCAGATGTAGGTCGGGACCGGATTGCCGCGGTGGCAGGTCCAGCAGACGACGCCGGTGTTCTGCGACGTGCGCCTTCCAGTCGGTGTTGATGTGCTGGGTCATCTGGATCATCCGGCGCGGCGACCTTCTTGGCGTAGACGCTGTCGTCGGCCAGATTGTCGGTGTTGTGGCAGTAGGCGCAGCCCTGCTGCGGCGCGACCCAGGTCGTGATCGCCGCCATCAGGGTGTTGAACTGCTCGACCGAGAGGTCCTTCAGAACCTGGACGTTCTGGTAGACCTCGGTCGGCCTTCGGCCCTTCCGGCGAAGCGATCGGAATCGCGTCCGGCAGGGCGTTGGCCAGCTTGCAAGCTTGCCTCTGGGCCGCGGGCGTGGTGAGCTGGTCCATGGCCAGCCCGCGGAACCCGACTTGCGTTCTCAGGATGGGCGGATGCACCCAGCCCGCGGTGAAGAGCATCGCGATCGTCAGCAGGATCGCCACGACGCCGCCGAATAAGCGGCGGCGATTTTCATTGGGCGGCTCCCGAAGCTGCTGGGTCAACCACCGGCGGCCACAGGTGCGGATAGGCTCGGCGCGAGGCCGTGCTGAACGCCCCAGAGATACCAATTGTCGACGACCGTCCCGGTCAGGAGGATTCCGATGCCTCCGGTGAAGGTGACGAGCACCGCGAACCACCACGCCCAGCGATGGATCGATTCCATCGTCGCGTTGAAGCCCATGGTCCAGCGCCAGAAGAGCGCCGCGCGCTCCGCCGCCGTGCCGCGGTCGATCATCTGCTCGACCTCGCGCTCGCCGCCGTAGCGGCCGACCGCGAGGATGGTCGCGCCGTGCATGGCGAACAGCACCGCCGAGCCATACAGGAACGCGATCGAGAGCATGTGGAACGGGTTGTAGTAGAGGTTGCCGTAGCGGATCGAGAACGCCGCCGTCCAGTCGAGGTGCGGGAAGATGCCGAACGGCACCGACTCGCTCGAAGTGCCCCATCAGCAGCGGCTGGATGAAGCCGATCGACAGGAACAGGAAGATCGCCGACGCGAAGGCCCAGGCCGTGTGCGTGCCGAGCCGGAGCTCGCGCGCCCGGCGGTACATGCGCCACCACCAGAGTCAGGACCGACATCGTCAGGAAGAGGCCGGCCATCTGCCACCAGCCGCCTTCGTTGAGCGGCGCGATGTGCGATGCCGTATTCCGGCTTCGGCGGCTCGAGCGCGAGCCACGGCAGCTGGCGCACGAACTGGATCGGGCTCCAGTGGACCGAGGCCAACATGTTCAGGCCGATGATCTCGAAGGCGATGAAGCCGAAGATCAGCGACACGACGCCGAGCGTGCCGAGATAGATCGGACCGATCTGCGCGTTGCCGATGACGCCGAGCCAGTAGTCGAACAGGGCGCCTTTCTCGCGCTCGATCCGTGTCGCCTGCGACGCCGAGATCGGGCTTGTCAGGCCAGACCTGGACCCGGGTGAAGATGTTTTCATAGGCGGACATTGGTCGCTCCTCTGTCCTAGCGCCAGATCGGGAGGTTGAGCCACCAGTTCCACCACTCGGGCCAGCCGTGGGTCCAGAACGGGCCGCTGATGATGATGCAGACGGCGCTCCAGAACGCGGCCGAGACCGCGAGGAACGATGCCCAGCCGATGGATGCCGAGCGTGCCGATCGAGTAGCCGATCGCGTCGCGGAAGAACGTGTCCTCGTACTCGGTCTCGCGCACCGGATCGCCTTTCGGCGGGTTGGCCGCCGAGAGGATCAGCGAGCCGTGCATCGACAGCGCAAGCGCGTTCGTGAAGAAGAACGAGATCGCGATCATGTGCGCGGGATTGTAGTGGAAGTGCAGGTACTGGTAGCCGGTGTTCGACACCCAGTCGAGATGGCTGATGATGCCGTAAGGGAAGCCGAATCCCCAGGCGCCCATGAGCACCGGGCGGATGCACGACCAGCGCGACGTAGGCGAAGATCGCGAAGCTGAAGGCGATCGGCACGTGGTAGCCCATGCCGAGCTTGCGCGCGATCTCCGCTTGGCGCAGCGCCCAGGAGACGAACGCGCCGATGGCGCAGACCGTGATGATCTGCCAGAGGCCGCCCTCCTTCAGCGGCGCGAGCGCCAGGCCGTATTTGAGGTCCGGGGGCGCGATATTGATCTGCCACAGGATTCCAGGTCGGCCCGATCGCCGCGCCATAGACGATCATCGCCACGCCGACGGCGGTGAAGATGATGGTCGTCACGCCGAAGAAGCCGACGTAGAACGGGCCGACCCAGAAGTCGAACAGGTCGCCGCCGACCAACGTGCCTCCGCGCACGCGATATCTTCGTTCAAAGTTGAGCATCGCCACGGTCGGTTCTCCGCGTTCGAACGTCCGGCCCTCGACCGCCCCAGCCAGGCCGGTCGAGGCCAAGATTCACAGGCGTCACGCCCGGACGCGGGCGTGACCTGTCGGCGGGCGCAGGAGCGCGCCCGCCCACGATGGTTCGTCTCACCCGATGTCGGTCACGGTCATCGTGATCGGCGCCGAATCGATCATGCCGGTCTTGACGCCGGGTGGCCTTCCAGCCAGTTGAAGCGGTCCGTGCTCGAGGCAGATGAAGTGAATGATCAGCGCGAGCACGAACAGGAACGCAAAGAGCCCGACGAGCGCCCTGCGGGGATCAAAAAGCAGCCAAATCCGATACATGAGCAGTCTTCCTTAGCTGACGAGAGACAGCGAGGTGTGCGCCGCGGCCGTGGCGCCGTCGAGCATCGCCTAGCCCTTCGGCCCGGGAATCCAGGGCCTCCAGGCCCACACGAGGATGTGCGCGATGATCGCGATGACGATGAAGCCGATGAAGCTTGTGACGAACAGGGAGTGGAACTCCTGCGCCTCCGCTTCCGTCAGTCCGGATAATGAGGATCTATCGTCGCTGGGCATCCATTAACCTCCAACTTGATTGCCGTGCACGCCCTTCACGGCGACATTGTCGAGACCTCCGTCACGACAGGCGTACCGGGCGACTTGCGTCGCTCGGATCAGTGCAGCAGCGACCTCGCCATCAGCGCGTACGACGTCGCGATCGACGCCTGCGTCTTGGCTTCCGTCAGCCAGTCGCGCCGGCCCGGCGCCGGCTCCGTCGTGCCTCAGCCCGGCCGATCACGCGATGCGTTCCTTCGGCGAGCGCGAACAGCGGCACGAGCGCGCACCACAACAGACGGCCTCCCGTCGGGATGGTCGCGCCCCGCCTGATCGGTATGGATCCGGTTGTGCATCCTGTCCTCTCCTCAGCCCTGTCGCCGTTCCGCGTCCGGCGCGCCTGCGCTCGTCATGCGCGCCCCTCCGCCAGTTCGAGCGCGCGCGCGTTCGACGCGCGCGAGACTCACGCGATCCTCTCCCGCCTCGCCGCGCCTCGCGCTCGGCCGCGTCGCGCAGGCGCTTCGCCGCCGAGATGCGCACGAGCACCGGGCTCGCCTCGACGACCTCGTCGAGCCGGGCCCGCGCCGCCTCGTCCCAGCGAAGCTCGCGATGGATGCGCGCCGGCGTCGCCTCGATGCGGTCGAGGTCGGCGCCGAGCGGAAGAATGTTGAAGAGCGCGTCGAACAGCGCGTTGCAGACTTCCTGCACGACGTAGGTCGCGCCCGGCGTAGCCCATGAAGGGCGTGCCGGTGTGCCGGCGCACGATCGCGCCCGGGAACGAGGCGGGGATGTACATCGCCCGCGCGCCCGCTTCGGCGAGATAGAGGCGCTCGTTGTAGCTGCCGAACAGGACGAGCGGCGTCTTCGACCGGATCGCCTCGCGCACGGCCTGCGTTGTCGGTCTTCTCGCCCGGCCGGCGCGCGATCGCGAACTGGCAGGGCAGGCCCATCTCCTCCTCGAGGAAATGGCGGACGCCGCGCGCGTAGGTCTCGTTGGCGACGATCGCCGAACGTCGCCGTGCCGAAGAAGTCCTGCGTCACCGAGCGCCACAGGTCCCAGATCGGCTTGATCGTCGTATGCTTCTCGCGCTCGATGAACGGCTCGGGATCGAGGCCGAGAAGCTCGCCGAGCGCCCGCAGGAACTTCGTCGTGCGTGTGCAGGCCGATCGGCGCCTGCAGATACGGCCGGTCGAGCGCCTCGCACAGGAGCCGGCCGAACTCGCGGTAGAGGCAGACGTTGACCTCGGCGTCGGCGAGGCGCGGCACGTCCTCGAGATGGCTGCCGAGCGGGAAGACCATGTGGACCTCGGCGCCGATCCCTTCGATCAGCCGCCGGATCTCGGCGAGGTCGGAGGGCAAGTTGAACATGCCGTAGATCGGGCCGATGATGTTGACCTTGGGCTTTGCGCCCGCCGCGCGGGCTTTCAGCTTGGCGACGCGGCCCTTCTTCGGGCCGAACTCGCTCCACAGCCACGCCATGGCGCGGTTGGCGCTCTGCCACTGGTCCTCGTCGATGGTGCGCGGCAGGAAGCGCTGGAGGCCGGTGCCTTCCGGCGTCACGCCGCCGCCGATCATCTCGGCGATCGAGCCGGTCACGACGACGCTCGGCAGATCGGGGTCGAGCGTCGCATGGGCGCGCTTCATCGCGCCTTCGGTGCCGTGCCGGCCGAGCTCCTCCTCGGAGAGGCCGGTGACGACGACCGGCAGTTCGTGCGGCGGCAGGGCGTCGGTGTAGTGCAGCACCGCCGTCACCGGCAGGTTCTCGCAGCCGACCGGGCCGTCGATGACGACCTGCAGGCCCTTGATCGCGGTGAAGACGTAGACCGCGCCCCAGTAGCCGCCGGCCCTGTCGTGGTCGAGGACTAGCATGAGCCCATCTCCTCGACCGGCGGCTTGGCGGCCTTGGCGCGGCGCTTGGCCTTGAACTCCGGCCGGTCGCGCGGGACCGTCTCCCAGACGCCCGCCGCGTGGCCCGCGCCGACGCCCTCGAAGAAGTCGCGCATGGCGTCGAAGCGGCTCTTGCTGGCGAGCGCGGCGTTGACGACCTTGGCGAGCGAGCTTGCGCCGGCGACGCCCATGAGCGGGCGCGCGGAGATCAGGTTGGTGAAGTAGAGCGCGGGAATCGCGCGCTCCTTCGCCTTCTGCACGACCGGCGTCGTGCCGATCGCGAGGTCGGGCTCGTATTCGGCGAGCGCGGCGTAATCGTCCTCGAGCGAGGCGCGGAACTTGACCTCGACGCCGCTGGGCCTCGAGCCATTCGCGGTCGTCGCGTCGAGAAGCGCGTCTTCGGGCAGGCGGTGCCGACATAGCGGACGTCGGCGCCGCTCTCGACCATGAGCCGCGCGACGATGCAGCTCCGAGCCTTCGTAGCCGGAGAGCGTGATGCGGCCGGCGATCGGAGTCGCCGCGAGCGCGGCCTGGATCGCCGGCAGGAGCTTCGCCTTGGCCGCGTCGATCCGGTCGGCGGCGACGCCGCAGGCCGCGCCGATCGCCTCGAGCCAGGCCGCCGTTCCGTCGACGCCGACCGGCGCCGAGCCGACGACCGGGCGGCCGGCGAGCTCGAACTCGCGCACCGAGGCGGTGTAGAACGGATGGATCGCCGCGACCGCGGCGCAGTCGAGCGCGCCATAGAGCTCGCGCCATTCGCGGGTCGGAACGACCGGCCCGGCGGCAAGGCCCATCAGATCGAGCATGCCGCCGATCTGGACCGGGTCGGCCGGGAACATCTCGCCGAGCAGCGTGACGGACGGCCTTTCCGGCCGCGGGGCGCGCGCGGCGCCTGCACCGGGCCCTGCTCGGCCTCGAGGCGGGCGAAGTTCAGCATCGCGCCGGCGAGCACGTCCTTGGCCTCGGCATGGGTCGGCACGCCGAAGCCCGGCACGTCGATGCCGATCACGCGCACGCCGTCGATCTCCTTGCGGCAGGAGCCGGAGCGGCACGCCCGAGGCGGTCGGGACGCAGAGATTGATGACGACGATCGCGTCGTAGCGGTCGGGATCGGCGAGCGCGAACACCGCGTCGCGGATGTCCTCGAACAGCTTGCCGGTGACCAGCGTCTCGGAGTTGAACGGCACGTAGCCGACCGTCCGCTTCGCGCCGTAGAAGTGCGAGGTGAAGGTGAGGCCGTAGACGCAGCAGGCCGAGCCGCAGAGCACGCTCGCGGTGCGCCGCATGCGCAGGCCGACGCGCAGCGCGCCGAAGGCCGGGCACATGCTCTGCGGCTGGTCGTGCGGGCCGACCGGATAGTCGCGGGCGTAGCGCTCGAGCGTCTCGCCCGACCCGGCCGCCTTCGCCGCCTCGCGCACGGCCGCCTTGTCGGAATGGCAGGAGGCCTCGGCGACCGCCGCCGGCGCCGGCCTCTCCCGTCGCGCCGGAGGCGGCGTCGTTTGCGGAGAGGATGTCGAGAAGGTCGGTCATGATCGGCTCGGTTCGGCGACCTCAGACAGCGGCGTCGTAGACGACTTCGAGGGACGGCTTCGGCTTCAGCGCCCGCGCCGCACATGTCCTCCATGGTGGCGGGCTCGAGCACGACGTGGCGGCCGACCGCGTCGCCCGCGAACAGGCCGAGCAGCCCGTCCTGGGTCAGCGGCTTCGGCCGGTTGGGCAGGGCTTCGGCGACGTTGGTCGCCAGCGTCTTCGAACAGCGCCGCCCAGCGTCCGCCGGGCCTGCCGATGATCTCGTAGTTCGCGCTCTTCTTGCGGATGTCGTCGTCGGCCGGGATCGAGGCGAGCACCGGAATGCCGGCCGCCTCGGCGAAGGCCTGCGCCTCGCCCGTTCCGTCGTCCTTGTTGATCACGAGGCCGCCGACGCCGACGTTGCCGCCGAGCTTGCGGAAATATTCGACCGCCGAGCAGACGTTGTTGGCGACGTAGAGCGACTGGAGGTCGTTCGAGCCGACGACGATCACCTTCTGGCACATGTCGCGGGCGATCGGCAGGCCGAAGCCGCCGCAGACCACGTCGCCGAGGAAGTCGAGCAGGACGAAGTCGAAGCCCCACTCGTGGAAGCCGAGCTTCTCGAGGAGCTCGAAGCCGTGGATGATCCCGCGTCCGCCGCAGCCGCGCCCGACCTCCGGCCCGCCGAGCTCCATGGCGAACACGCCGTCGCGCTTGAAGCAGACGTCGCCGATCGCGACCTGCTCGCCGGCGAGCTTCTTCCTGGTCGAGGTCTCGATGATGGTCGGGCAGGCGCGGCCGCCGAACAGGAGCGAGGTCGTGTCGCTCTTCGGGATCGCAGCCGATCAGCAGGACCTTCTTGCCCTGCTGCGCCATCATGTAGGAGAGGTTGGCGAGCGTGAAGCTCTTGCCGATGCCGCCCTTGCCGTAGATGGCGATGATCTGCGTCGTCTTGGTCGCGGGCGCGGGCTCGGCTCGCCGCGGCTTCGAGATGCGCCGGCGGGTTCGCCAGTTCTTCGGCGGTCAGAAAGCCCTCGCCGAGAGTCATGACAGCGACCTCCAGTCGAGCACCATCTTCAGACAGGCGGGATCGTCGAAGGCGATCGGATAGGCCTCGGCCGCCGCGCTCGCCGGGCGGCGATGGGTGATCAGCCCGTCGAGCGAGAGGCCGCCCGATCTCGACGCAGCCGCGCGATCTCGGCGAGGTCGCCCTCGCGCCATTGCGCCGCGATGCGGAAGCGCGCCTCGCGCATGAAGGCGGGCGGGAAGGCGAAGCTCACGCGATCGTAGAAGCCGGCGAGCACGATCTCGCCGCCCGGCGCGAGGCGCTGAACGAGCGAATCGAGCGCCGCCGGCGTCGCCGCTGACGTCGATGATGAGCGGATAGGTCTTCCGGCGGTCTTCCTCCGGGGTCGTCACGACGTAGCCAGCCGCGCCGTCGCGGCGCGCGGGTTCTTCTCCCACACGACCGGCGGCTCGCCGCCCGCAGAGCGCCGCGAGCCGCGCCAGCAGGCGGCCGAGCACGCCGTGGCCGACGATCAGCGCGCCGCCTTGCGAGCGCCGAGCCGGAAAGCGCATGCAAGCGCGGTCGCGGCGAGCGCGAGCAGGACCGCCTTCTCGCCGAGCGCGGCGGAAACGGGAACGACGCGCGCGCCCGGGGCGACGAGCCGCGAGGCCGCGCCGCCGTGCAGGCCGCGCACCGGGCCGAAGCAGCGCGCGCCCGGCACGAACACCTGGGCGCCGACCGCGACCTGGGCCTCGGGGCCGGCCTCGACCACGCGGCCGACGCTCTCGTAGCCGGGAACGAGCGGATAGCCCATGCCGGGGAAGTCCGGCATCCGGCCGGTGAACAGGAGCCGCTCGGTTCCGGCGCTCACTCCGCTCCACAGCGTCTCGACGACGACGTCGCCGGCCGCCGGCGCGTCGAGCGGAAGGGTCGTAAGCGTCAGGCGCTTCGGCTCCTCCAGAACGACGGCCAGGGACCTCAGCATGCGCGGCGCTCCCGCGACCAAACTCTCGCATGTGTAAGTCTAGCCTGTCACCTGAAAGCGTCAAGTAAAATTTACACTCGGATCGCCGCCACGACGCTGACGGTCAGCGGATTGGGCGTCTCAAAGCCGCTGCGGCCGGCCGAAATCCGGCCTGCCTGCAGGAGGCCGGCGATCTCGTCCGGAGGTCCGGGGGCGGCCGCGGCCCATCGCGAGCAGATAGAAGCCGAAATAGGCGTCGCCCATCGGCTCGGCGCCGCGGACTCCCGCCATCGGCTCGGCGACGACCAGCGTCGCCGTTCTGCGGCAATGCGTCGCGCACCGACGGCGAGGATCGCGCGAGCGCGACTTCGTCGTCGTGGTCGTGCAGCACCCGCACCAGCGTCGCGACGTCCGCGCCCTGCGGCAGCGGATCGCGCAGCATGTCGCCGCCGACGACCGTCACGCGTCCGACAGCCCGAGCGCGGCGAACTCGCGCGCGCGCCCGCTCCGCGACCGGGGGCAGGTCGAAGAGCGTGAGGTCGAGCGCCGGCGCGCGTCGCGCCGCGGCGGCGGCAGAAGGCGCCCTCGCCGCCGCCGACGTCGAGGAGCCGCCGACGGCGCGCGAACGGATAGGCGTCGAGGACGGTCTCGGCGACGAGCGCCTTGCGTCCGCGACATGAGCGCGCTGTAGGCGGCGGCTGTCGTCGTCCGCTCGGCGCCGCCTTCGCGCTCCGGCGGGTTCCCGGCATAGGGCCAGAAGCGGGAGAGCTCGCGTCGCCCTTCGCCGCGCAGCAGCGCCACCGGATCGGCGAGGTCGGCGTAGAAGAAGGTCGTGATGGGCGACGAAGGCGCGCGACCGCGGGGTTGCCGATCGTCGCCGCGCCGAGATCGTCGAGCGCGAAGCGGCCGTCGGGAAGGGCCTCGAGCGAGGCGGAGCGAGGCCGCCGCCTTGAGGAGGCGCAGCGCGGCCGGCGGCTCGAGCCCCGTCTGCGCCGCGACCGTGTCGACGTCTGCGGTCCCGCGCAGCAGGAATCTCGAAAATCTCGAGCTTCACGCAGGCGCTCAGGATCTGCGAATAGACGAAGCCCGCGCAGAGATCGAACAGCGCGCGCGCGTCGCCGGCGCGCGAACCAGCGCGTCAGCGGCGAGCGCGCCGCCCAGCGCTGGAAGTCCGGGGTCGGCGGTCAGCCGGCTGCGCCAGTCCCTGAGGCGCTCCGCGAGCGCCAGCCGAAGGGGCGGAGGCTGAAGCCGGCCATCGCGCGAGGCGATCAGGCGGCGGCGCGCGCGAGCTGCTTCGGGAAGAGCTGTCCGCGTCTGCGCCTCGATCGCCGCGCGCAGCTCGGCGCGCCCCGGGCAGGCGGGAATCGACGCCGACCGCCGCCTCGACCAGATGCTCGAGCCGCGCCTTGGCGCCGGCCGATCGCCGAGCTGCGCTGCGGCGTTCGGCCGCGTCGCGCGCCGCGTCCTGGCCGATCGGCTTGCCGAGCTCTTCGGCGGTGCAGAGCACGTCGCGCAGGTCGTCGGCGACCTGGTAGGCCTCGCCGATCTTCTCGCCGAGCGCCCGCCACGGCTCCGGATCGGCGCCGGCCGAGGCGGCGCCGGCCATGGTCGCGCCGACGAACAGCGCCCCGGTCTTGGCCTGCTGATAGTCGACGAGCGGCACGGCGGCCTCGCATTCCCAGGCCTGGCCCGGCCACGATGCCGCGCGGCGCGCCGACCGCGGCGGCGACGATCGCGATCAGGCGGCGCGAGCCGGCTCGGCGCGGCCTCGCGCGCCAAGCGTCTCGAACGCGAGCACGATCAGCGCGTCTCCGGTCAGCACCGCGATCGGCTCGCCGAACTGCGGCATGAACCGAGGGCTTGCCGCGCCGCGTGTCGGCGTCGTCGAAGCAGGGCAGGTCGTCGTGGACGAGCGAGGCGCAATGGAGCAGTTCGATCGCCGCGGCCGCGCGGCGTCGGTGGCGCGCGGGAAGGCGTCGCCGCAGGCGGCGGCGACGGCGAGACACAGGTGCGGCCGGATCCGGTGGCCGCCGGGGAACACCGCGTAATGCAGGGCGGAGGCGAGCAGCGGCGGCGACGCCGGCGCTCTGCGGCGCGGTTGACGGCGCTCTCCAGCGCCAGCTCGATGCGGTCCGAGGTCGGCACGCGCGCCTCCATGTCGTCAAGTGCAGGCTTGTCTTTACTTTATGTCAAGTTATCATTGACACATCTGCGCGGCGCAATCAACGCCCCAAAGAGGAGAGCCGCGATGGCGGATCGTCGCGTCGTGATCGCCGGAGCGGGCATGGGCGGACTCGCCGCCGCGCGTCGCGCTCGCCGCGAGCGGGCTTCCGCACGACGGTGATCGAGGCGACCGACCGGCCCGGCGGAAAGATGCGCGACGGTCGCCGGTCGGGGGCCGCGCCGATCGACGTCGGGCCGACCGTGCTCACCATGCGCTGGGCGTTCGAGCGCCTGTTCGAGGAGGCGGGCGCCGTCGCTTTCGGACTGGGTCGACGCTCGTCCGGGCCGAGCGGCTCGCGCGCCACGCCTGGGCGGACGGCTCGCGGCTCGACCTCTATTCCGACATCGACCGCAGCGCCGAGGCGATCGCGCGCTTCGCCGGGCGCGCGCGAGGCGCGAGGGCTACCGGCGCTTCTGCAAGCGCGCGCGAGGCGATCTACGAGACGCTGCGCGACAGCTTCATCGCCGGCTCGCAGGCCGGGCCCGATCGAGCTTTCGGCGCGCATCGGCCTCGGCACGTCTGGCGGCTCGCCCGCATCTCGCCCGTTCACGCCGATGTGGCGGGCGCTCGAGGACCATTTCCGCGATCCGCGGCTCCGCCAGCTCTTCGGGCGCTACGCCACCTATTGCGGGTCGTCGCCGTTCCTCGCGCCGGCGACCCTGATGCTCGTCGCCCACGTCGAGCGCGAGGGCGTGTGGCTCGTCGAAGGCGGCATGGCCCGGCTCGCCGACGCGCTTGCGCGGGCTCGCCGAGGCGCGCGGCGCCGAGTTCCGCTTCGAGTCGCAGGGTCGTCCGGATCCTGGCGGCCGGCGGCCGGGCCGCCGGCGTCGAGACCGAGCGACGGGGAGCGGATCGCGGCGGACGCGGTCGTCTGGAACGGCGACGTCGCCGCGCTCGCCGACGGCAGCCTCGGGCCCGGAGGCCCGGCGCGCGGTCGCCGCGCGACGTCCGCCGGAACGGTCGCTGTCGGCGATGACCTGGGCGATGTCGGCGCGCGGTCCGCGGCTTTCCGCTCGTCCGCCACAACGTCTTCTTCTCGCGCGACTGCCAGGCCGAGTTCGACGACCTGTTCGCCCGCGCCCGCCTGCCTGCGGGCCCGACCGTCTACGTTTGCGCCCAGGATCGCGACGATTCCGACGGCGCAGCGAGCCGGCCGGCCCCGAGCGCGTCTTCTGCCTCGTCAACGCGCCGGCGCGACCGGCGAACCGTGCCCCTGACCGCAGCGGAGATGGAGACATGCGAGAGCGCGGCGTTCAGACTTCTGGAGCGGTGCGGACTGACGATCGAGCGGGACCGGAGCGACCACGGTTCGGACGACTCCGCGAGGATTTCGCGAAGGCCTACCCGTCGACGCGGGGCGCGCTCTACGGCCCGGCCACGCACGGCTGGAAGGCGACCTTCGCGCGGGAGGGGGCGACGACCCGCCTGCCCGGGACTCTATCTGGCGGGGGGCAGCGTCCATCCGGGCCCGGGCGTGCCGATGGCGGCGCTGTCCGGCCGGCAGGCGGCGCTGCGGGCGATGAGGGACCTTGCTTCGATCGGCCGGTCGAGCCCGGCGGCTACGCGTGGTGGTACGTCGACGCGCTGAGCGAGGATCGGCCGGTTCGGGCTGACGGTCATCGTGTTCGTCGGCAGCGTCTTCTCGCCCTATTACGCCTGGGCCGGCCGCCGCGACCCGCTCGACCACTGCGCCGTCAACGTCGCGCTCTACGGGCCGCGCGGCGCGCTCTGGGCGATGACCGAGCGCAAGCGCAGCGCCGTATCCGCTGAGCCGCGACGCGCTCGAGATCGGCCGCTCGCGGGCGGTCTGGACGCGGCGACGGGCTCGACCCTCGAGATCGACGAGCGCGCGGCGCCGATCCCGCGCCGGGTCCGGGGACGGATCGAGGTCCGCGCGGAGGCGCTCAACCCGCGCGCCTTCGTGCTCGACGAGGCGGGCGGCCACTGGTGGCGGCCGATCATGCCGAGCGCGCGAGGTCGAGGTCGACATGGACGCGCCGGCGCTTCGCTGGCGCGGGCCGCGGCTATTTCGACCAGAACGCCGGCGCCGAGCCGCTCGAGCGCGGCTTCTCCCGCTGGACCTGGTCGCGCGCCGCGACCGAGCGGGGCGCGACGATCCTCTACGACGCCGAACGGCGCCGCGGCGCGCCGCTGTCGCTCGCCCTGCAGCTTCGACGCCCGAGGCGGCTTCGAGACCGCGGCCTCCGCCGCCCGGGCGACGCTGCCGCGCACCGCGCTGGGGGCTCGACCGCGCGACCCGCGCCGACGACGGCCGCGCCAGCGCGCTCCGGTCGTTCGAGGACACGCCGTTCTACGCCCGCGGCCTCGTCGCGCACACGCTGTTCGGCGAGCGCGTCGAGTCGGTTCACGAGAGCCTGTCGCTCGACCGCTTCGCCAATCCCGCCGTGCGCCTGATGCTGCCGTTCCGCATGCCGCGGCGGTGAGGGCGCACGCGACGCCGCGTCGGCAGCGGCGCAGGCAGGCCGCGAGCGCGACGGAAACATCCTCGATTTCGCGACTCTCGATTGGAGGCCCGTTTCCGATCGGGCTTGATGTCGTAAAGGGCTCGTCGGCCGTCGCTTAGGGCTTCGTCCGCTCCGCCCGCTCGCGCTCGAGCCGGCGCTTCTTGGCCTGCGAGACGGAATGGAGTTGCCAGAAGCCGAGCGCCAGCAGGCCGCCAAAGAAGAGCGCCATCTCCACGACGCCGTAATAGCTCGGGTCCATGGCTTCAGGCCAATCCGCGCTCGATCCGCCGCAGGCGGTCGAACGTCCCGAGCATGCCGATGAACAGGTCCGGCCAGCCAAGGAACGGATGGGGCGGGCGGCTGCGGCGAGGGCGGCCCGTCCAGGACCGCCTCCAGCAGGAAGCGCGCGCAGTCGTGGGCCGGCAGGGCGGCCCGGCCGCAGAGCCGAGCCGATAGAGCGACCGCACGCCCGAGCAGCGCGACCTTGCGGCGGCCGGAGACATGCGCGCGCGCGCTGATCGAGTCGAAGCCGTTGCGCTCGATCTCGGTCCCGATCTCCGCGTAGATCAGCGCCGCGGCCAGGATCGCCCGGCGGCAGTTCGCCGGCAGCAGCGCGACGCCGCCCCGGGCCTGCCGGTAAAGCGCCCGGGCTTCATCGAGAAGCCGGGCGACGAGCGCGCGGATGCGGGGATCGGGCCTCGGGTCGGCGAGCCACGCCTCGGCGTCGATGCCCACCTC
>CAWANA010000020.1:0-116183 GCA_963783275.1 uncultured Alphaproteobacteria bacterium
ACCACAGCCAGGAAAGCCGGGACCTGATCACCCGCTTCGCCGCCAGCGGGCGGTTCCAGATCGTGCTGTCCGCGAAGAACGACGCCGAGATTCGCCAGGCGATCGACCGGGCCGACGCGGTCGTCGCGATCGTCATCCAGGCGGGTTTCGCCGAGGATCTGCGAAAAGGGCTTTCCGCACCCGCGCAGATCATCGTCGACGGCACCAATTCCAACACGGCGCTGATCGCGCTCTCCTATGTCGGACAGATCGTCGCGGCCTATGCTGAAGGAGACCGGACAGGACCTCTCGCGCCGCATGCACCCCGCGCAGCCGCCCCCGCCGACCGTGACGCTCGAGCCGCGGCCCTGGTACAACGTCGACTACAACAGCCGCTGGTTCTTCGTCCCCGGCGTCATCGCGACGCTGACCTGATCATGATCGTCAACCTCACCTCGTTCGCCGTCGTGCGGGAGCGCGAGGTCGGCACGCTCGAGCAGATCATGGTCACGCCGATCCGGCCGCTCGAGTTCATCCTCGGCAAGACGATCCCCTACTTCCTGGTCGGGCTCGCCCTGACCTCGTGATCGCCGGGGTGGGCACGTTCTGGTTCCAATCCCTTTCCGTCGGCAATCCGTTCGTGCTCTTGCTCGGAACCTCGCTCTATCTTCTCTGCGTGCTCGGGATCGGCCTGCTGATCTCGACCGTCTGCAAGACCCAGCAGCAGGCCTTCGCCACCAATTTCTTCGTCATCAATCCGGCCTTCATCCTCTCCGGCTTCAGCTTTCCGATCGCCAGCATGCCGGACTCATGCAATGGCTGTCGTACATCAACCCGATGACCTACTATCTGATCGTCATCCGCGGGACGTTCCTGAAGGGCGTCGGCCTCGACGTACTGTGGCCGCAGATGGGGGCGCTTGCGGTCCTCGGCGTCGCGCTTCTGGGGATCAGCGTTCTCCGGTTCCGCAAGTCGCTCGATTGAGGCGGCTTGCATTTCGGGGAAGGGCAGGGCAAGGGGCGGGCGCGCGTCCGGGAACGGGCGCCATGTTTCGCCGTCCCGTCGCAGGGCAAAGGGCAGGGCTATGGTTCGTTCAGTGAGAGGGTTCGGCGCGGCGCTGATCGCCCTGGCGCTCGCGTCCGCGGCGGACGCTCAGACGCCGATGACCCTCGACGCCGCGACCCCGACGCTGCACGCGCGGGCCCGGCATCACAAGCACCACGTCCGGCAGGAGCCCGAGGGCCGTCAGATCACGGTCCACAAGAGCGCGCAGCCGACGCCGTCCTGGCTGACGCTCGGAACCGAAGCTCCGGTCGGGACGGGCAACAATTACGTGACTCGACACGTTCGACCAGCCGACGCCAATCGAGGGCACCTTCGCCGGCTATCGCGGGCGCGAGCGTCTTCAATACGCCGAGCCCGGGTTGCCGCTGTTCCGGTTCTAATCGGAAGCCGGCGGGAACATCGCCTCGACCGCGACCTCGAAGCCGGGCGGGTCGAGCTTCGCCGAGCCCTCCGACAGCACGCGCGTCTCGATCGCGTCGCCTGTCCCCGCTTGTGGTGGATGACCACCCGCCGGTCGGGATCGAGAATGAGATAGTGCTCGACGCTCGGCAGCGAGAAATAGCCGCTGAGCTTGCGGCCGTGATCGATTGCCGCGGTGCTCGGAGACAGGACTTCAACGACGACGATGGGATCGGAAACGATGATCGTATCGCCCGATCGTCGGCGGCCCGCAGACGACGGAGGCGTCGGGCTCGAAGTCGGTTTGCGCGTCGATTTTGACCGCAAGGCCGTCCTGATAGGCTTCGCAGGGCAGCCGGCCTCGCGGAGACTGTCCTCAGCCGCGTTGAAGGCCTCGCCTTTCGTGTCGACGTGCCGGACCGCTCCGGCGACATCATCACCGGGACGCCGTCAAACAATTCCCAACGGCCTTCGCGCCCTCGGCCCAAAGCAGGAATTCGTCGGTCGTCAAATGTTTGAGCGCGGTCGCCATGGCTCTCGTCCGGACGGATAGCGAAACGCGACGCATTATACGCGCCCCGCGCCGCGCAGCAAAAAGGCGGCCGCAGATCGCTCCACGGCCGCCTCCTGCGACTCGGACGCCCGGAGCCTCAGCTCATCGTCGGGATCGAGAACTCCGCGCCGTCCTTGATGCCCGACGGCCAGCGCGCGGTCACCGTCTTGGTGCGGGTGTAGAAGCGGATCGAATCGGGCCCGTGCTGGTTGAGGTCGCCGAAGCCGGAGCGCTTCCAGCCGCCGAAGGTGTAGTAGGCGACCGGCACCGGGATCGGCACGTTGACGCCGACCATGCCGACCTTGACCTTGCTCGGCGAAGTCGCGCGCCGCGTCGCCGTCGCGGGTGAAGATCGCGACGCCGTTGCCGTATTCGTGGTCGTTGCAGAGGCCGCAGCGCCTCCGACATAGTCGTGCGCGCGCACGACCGAGAGCACCGGCCCGAAGATCTCTTCCTTGTAGATGCGCATGTCCTTGGTGACGTGGTCGAACAGGCAGCCGCCGATGTAGAAGCCGTTCTCGTAGCCCTGCATCTTGAAGCCGCGGCCGTCGACGACGAGCTTCGCGCCTTCCTTGACGCCGATATCGACATAGCCCTTGCACCTTCTCGAGCGCCGCCGCGGTGACGAGCGGGCCGAAATCGGCGCCGGCGTCGGTCGAGGGGCCGATCTTCAGCGCTTCGACGCGCGGGATGAGGCGCCTGATCGAGTTCGTCCGCGGTCTTCTCGCCGACCGGCACCGCGACCGAGATCGCCATGCAGCGCTCGCCGGCCGAGCCGTAGCCGGCGCCGATCAGCGCATCGACCGTCTGGTCCATGTCGGCGTCGGGCATCACGACCATGTGGTTCTTGGCGCCGCCGAAGCACTGCACGCGCTTGCCGGTCGGCGCATGCCGCGCGAATAGATGTACTGCGCGATCGGGGTCGAGCCGACGAAGCCGATCGCCTGGATGTCGGGATCGTCGAGGATGGCGTCGACCGCCTCCTTGTCGCCGTTGACGACGTTGAGGATGCCCGGAGGGCAGGCCGGCCTCGACGAACAGTTCGCCGAGCCTCATCGGCACGCCGGGATCGCGCTCCGACGGCTTCAGGATGAAGGCGTTGCCGCAGGCGATCGCCGGCGCGAACTTCCACAGCGGGATCATCGCCGGGAAATTGAACGGCGTGATGCCGGCGACGACGCCGAGCGGCTGGCGCATCGAATAGATGTCGATGCCGGGGCCGGCGCCGTCGGTGTATTCGCCCTTCATCAGATGCGGAACGCCGAGCGCGAACTCGACCACCTCGACGCCGCGCTGGATGTCGCCCTTGGCGTCGGCGATCGTCTTGCCGTGCTCGCGCGCGAGAATGTCGGCGAGCTCGTCGTTGTCGCGCGGCGATCAGTTCGAGGAACTTCATCATCACGCGGGCGCGGCGCTGCGGATTGGTCGCGGCCCAGGCCGGCTGCGCGGCGGCGGCGTTCTCGACCGCGGCGCGCACCTCGGCCTTGGAGGCGAGCGCGACCTGCGCGCGCACCGTGCCGTCCATCGGCTGGAAAACGTCGGCCGTGCGTCCCGACTTGCCGGCGACATGTTTGCCGCCGACGAAATGCCCATACTCGATCATGTCTCGCTCCCTTGCGCGACATGCGTGGTTGCGGCTCTTATGCCTCAGGCTTTTGCGCACAGCAATCTCAGAGATCGCGCATCGGCTGTGCGGAATATGGGCTAAGAGGTCCTCCTACCGGAAGCATTCCCCAAGCTCCGCGCAAATGTCGGTCATCCGGCTTTTAGGATCTCGCGCGCCATGCTCCCGGAACGGCGCGCGAGCCGCGCCTATCGGCGAGGACACCCGGGGCTTGGGGCGTGTCCGCGCCGTCACCGAGCATCTTGCCGAGAGCGTGGCGCGGGACAGGGGGCGCGGGGATGACAGGGAGCATGTCAGCTCTCCTCCGGCGCCGGCGTCTTGATCTGCAGCTTGACGTCTCCCGGCCGACCGGAGGCTGCGCGCTCGACCGCCTCGACGTCTCTGCGGCGCCGTCAGCCGATCTTGAGAAGCAGCCGGCCGCCCTCGACCTTGACCGGATAGGTCGCGAGGTTGATGCAGGCCGGCGCGCCTTTCGCCTCGCCGGTGGTGAAGTCGAAGCGGCCGTTGTGCATGGGGCATTCGATGATCGTGCCCATGCACGAAGCCGTCGGCGAGTTGGACCTGCTCATGCGTGCAGAGGCCGTCGGTCGCGAAATAGCGGTCGTCCGTCGGTGCGGTAGAGCGCATAGGTGCTTGCCGCCGTGATCGAACGCGCGCGACGTCCTCCGGTCGATGTCGTCGGCCGCGCCGGCGTCGATCCAGGTCTCGCGTCATGTCAGCGCTCCCGTTCAGCCGCGCAGCCGCCGCGCGCGCCGTCGGCACGGGCCGCGCCGTCGGCGGCAGCTCGCGCCGCACGAAATAGGTCGGGATCGCTCAGCTGCCGCGCAGAGCGCCGGAATGATCTCGCGATAGGCGGCGATCGTGCTCGGATAGGCCGGCGGGCAATCGGCCTTGATCGCCTCGTGCAGCTCGGGCAGCGCGTGATAGGGCACCATCGGGAACATGTGATGCTCGACGTGATAGTTCATGTTCCAGTAGAGGAACCGGAAGACCGGGTTCATGTAGACGGTGCGCGAGTTCAGCCGATGGTCGAGCACGTCCTCGGCGAGGCCGAGATGCTGCGTCACGCCGAAATAGAGCGCGAGCCAGCCGCCGTAGAAGCGTCGGCAGGCCGATCAACATCGCCGGCAGGATCGAGCCGAACGCGAGGCAGGCGACGATGACCAGCGGCGTAGATCGCGAGGTAGATGCGCGCGATCGAGATAGACTTTCGACCGCTCGCGTTTCCGGCACGAAGGTCGCCTCCTCCGCCGGTGAGCCGGCCGCGTCGCGTGCAGGACGAGCTTTCTGAAAGAACGTCACGCGCGTTCTTGAGCGCGAAGATGTTGAGCAGCAAGCGAGACGACGTCGGGCGGACGCGGCGTGATGATCTCGGGATCGCGGCCGACGATGATCGTGTCGGTGTGGTGGCGCGTATGGCTCCAGCGCCAGATCGTCCGGCTCGCGCATGATCATGAAGCAGGCGATCTGATAGACGGCGTCGTTCATCCACGGCGTCTTGAACGCGGTGCCATGGCCGCATTCGTGCCAGCGGCTGTCGGAGGCCGAGCCGTAGAGCACGCCATAGACGATGAAGAACGGGACCGCGGCCCACGTGCCCCAGAAATAGATAGCCGAGGCCGCCGGACACGATCGAGCGCCGGCGAACCAGATCAGCCGTGTCGCGGATCGCCGGGCCGTCCTTGCGCCGCATCAGCTCCTTGAGTTCGGCGCGCGGCATCGGCGGAGAGTACCATTTGGCCGAGGCAAGCCCCGCTCTCGACCGCCCGCGTCGCCTCTGGCCCGACGAGACTGTAATCGCGGCCGACGACCGTGGCCATTCGCCTCCTCCCTGAGCGGAGCCTTCGCCGCAGCGCGACGTCGAGCGCCGCCGGCCGCGCGCGTGAAGCGCCTCTGACCTTACCCACCATAGTCCATAAACCGGGCATTGCGCCAAAGACAGCTCATTTCGCGATCCCCCAGAAACACCGCGAGCCGCCGCTCGACATCCACCATCGCATTGTCTTCCAGCCGACCGATGACAGCGCCGATCTTTCCGCGCATCGCCGTCATGGCCGGGCGTTTAGGGCTTGGCCCGGCCATGACGCAGGGTTTTTGACCGAACGATTGCCCTATCGGCGGCTACCGCTGGTCAGCAAGAGGCTGTGCGCCAATCAGGCCGGCCAGGATGGGCTCGTCCAAGCCGATATCGGCAAGGCTCGGAAGCGAGCGACGGCCGCGATAACGCGATCGGCCCGCAGCCAAGCGCCGGATGCGCCCCTCGGCCTCCGGCGTCAGGGTCAACTCGAAGCGCGCGTAAATCCGATTGATCACCGCAAGCGGATCCGCGGTGAGCTCGCGATAGTCCACATCGACAAATCGCTGGGCCAGTTCCGGGCGCCGGGCCCGAAACCGGATGACACGGTCCGTCATGCCAGCCAGCACCCGCGCCTCGCGCTCGGCGAGCTCAATCGGATTATCCGGCCGCCCATAGAGCCCGCGCAAGACCCGATTCAAATGGATGGAGGATTTCAGCACCTGCAGGGGGTCGCGATGCGTGTGAACGACCACGGCGTCCGGGAAGACGGAGAACAAGGCCTCCAACCCATAGACGTGGTCCGGCGCTTTCAGCACCCAGCGCCTGGGTCGCTGCTCGTGTTGAAGATGGCGCAGGAAGCGTCTTTCCCATTGATAAACGGGGACCAAATCCGTCGAACGCAGGAAAGCCTCGTAGGCCGGAACTCGGCAACTCGACACAAATTCTTCCGACATCAAACAATAGCTATAAATCGCCACGCACTCGTGCGGCGTCCGGGCGCGCATGGGATAAACGGTGTCCGCCCCCGGCGACAGCCGGCGAAAACACCATAAGCTCATCGAAGCGTTCCACACCCGCCGGTCGCGCCAGGCTCTGTCCGGCTCGTTGGCCGTGACAGGAAACATCACCTCCCAGATACGGGGCGCCCTCCAGGTCGGGATCGGCCGCCAGCAATTCGTGAAGAAACGTGGAGCCGCTGCGCGGCGCGCCCGTGATGAAAATCGGCCGCGCGATCGGCGAAAAGTCCAGGTACTCCTGCGGCTGTCTTTTCCATGCGTCCACCAATCGCAAACGGGTCTTGAGCAGGTCCAAAAGATGCGTCCGCATCAGGAACCGGCCGACGCGATGCAGATCGGCTTCCCCCTCCAAACTGTCGGCGAGGACGGACAACGCCTGTTCGATGGGCGGCGCGCCAAAGTCTTCGAGGCCGGTCGCCCGTCGCGCGTTGACGCACAAGGCCTCAGCGTCAAAAGGCCAGCGGCGCCGCGCCCAATCCTTGCCGGCGCCGGGCTCGATTCCGGCGGCGCGCCCATCGTTCATGAATTTCCTATCCTTTGACGACCGGCGGGAGCGCGGCGCGTTTGGCTTTTCGTACCCATTTTCGTCGCGATATGCGAGAAGCGCGGCAAATCGGAGACGCCTGGCGCGGCAAATCCGCGGAGCCTTGCTATTTCTCGATCGCTCATCGCCGCCGGCATTGCCGGTCTCGTGCTTGTGGGCCTGCTCATCGTGGGGAGCGGCGGCCGGCGAGGTGGCGCACGCCATGTTGACCCTTGGCTGGCGACTGGGCGCCATCACCCTCTTTCACCTTCTTCCGTTGTCGTTGGCGGCGCTCTCGTGGCGGGAACTCATGTCGCCATCGTCTCGGCTCGATGTCGCCAACTCCGCGTGGATCCGCTGGATCCGCGAATCCATCAACAACCTACTTGCCGGTCGCGAGCATTGGCGGGGATGTCGCGGGCGTGAGGCTCGCGCATCTCGATGGGATGGGCGGCGCGGAGGCGGCGGCCAGCGTGATCGTCGACACCACGGTCGGCGTGGCGACCCAACTGGTTTTCGTTTCGGCGGGCGTGACGCTGTTGTTGATTCGCTCGACCGACGTCGCCGCGCTTCTCGCGGCTCGGGTCGTGTTGATCGGCATAGCCGGTTTCGTCGCGGCGATGACGATATTCGTGTGGCTTCAGCATCGAAACATGGCTGTCGCGTTGACCGGCTTTGTCCATCGCCTGATTCCCGAGGACTGGCGATCCGTTGTCTCAGACGGCGCTTCGGCGATCGACGACGAGGTCGTGGCCACCTACCGCCGGCGGCCTGCCCTCCTGCGCGCGAGCGTTCTGCGCTTCGCGACCTGGGTCACCGGCGCCGGAGAGATCTGGTTGGTGACGTATTTCCTGGGTCGATCCCTTTCCATGACCGACGCCCTTATTCTGGAAAGCCTGGGCAACGGGATCTATGCGGCTGCGTTCATCGTGCCCGGCGCCATCGGCGTGCTCGAGGGCGGCTTCGTCATGTTCGGCGCGCTGTTCGGGTTGCCCGCGGACATTTCGCTGACGATTTCGCTGTCAAAGCGCGTGCGCGAATTGCTCCTGGGGCTTCCGGGACTGCTGGCCTGGCAGTGGACCGAGACGCAGGGCCTTTGGCGTCGTAACGACATCGTGTCCTGATTTCGGCGTCGATGAGCATCTCGATATCGTCACTCGCGTTATTGACTGAATAAGCGCGCCCAATAGGGCTGCGCCGCGCATCCAGGACCTCTCGTCATTGTGAACCCTTCAAAGGTTTGACTTGGGGATGAACCGCCGCAATGATTTCCGTCATGATCGCGAACCCTCAGGCCGCCAAAGAACACGTCGCGCGGGAGGCTCCGGACCTCGCCGTCGCAGAGGTCTCCGCTCCGGTCGTCAAGCCCCGAAAGTCGTTTTGGCGCTTGTTCGGCGAAGTGCTGGACCACGGCGGCCCTGGATATCTGCAGTTCGCCATCACCAATATCTGCAATGCCCGATGCGATTTTTGCGGGTTCGCGGTGGACAAGTTCGACCCGAGCCGCCGCCGCTCCGTCACCTTGAAAGAGGCGCGCGATGTGATTGACATCGCGGTCAAGAATCACATCGGCTATCTGCTCTTTGTCGGCGGAGAACCGCTGGCGCACAAGGATCTCCGCGCCATGGTCCGCTACGCGGCCGAGCGGGGCATTCGTCCCATGATCTGCACCAACGGCTCGCTCTGGACCGAGCAAAACATGCGGGGCTTCGCGGATGACGGATTGAGCAGCGTCATCATGTCGATCGATTCGCACGACGTGGCGCTGCACGACCAGAACCGCGGGTTGCCGGAATGTTTGCCGCAAAATCAAACGCGCCAACGAAGTGTTCGCCGGGCTGGGCGTGCAAACCACCGCGAGCGTCACCGTCAGCCGATTGATCGACGACTACGACAAACTGCCGGAGTTTCTGCGCACGCTCGGCTTTTCCAGTTGCACGTTCAGCTATCCGCTGACCAGTCTGGACTCCAGCTATCTGAGTTTCAGCGATTCGAAGCTGGTCAGTTACTAGACGGAGGAATTGATCGAGGTCTTCGAGAAGATCAAGGCGAATGAAGACGCGCAGCGGCTTCCCGGTCGTCAACCCGATCGAATCCCTCACAGAAATGCAACGCCATTTGCGCAAGGAGCCGGAACGATTCGGCTGCCTGGGCGGGCACAAGTATTTTACCTCGATTGGAACCTCGATCTTTACCGCTGCCACGCCTGGGACAAGCCGATGTGCAACATCTACGAATTCGACCAGAGCAAGCTGATTCGCGACGGTTGCACCGCTGCATGATTGACTGTTATCGCGATCCCAGCGTCCTGCAATTCGTGCCATCAGCGCCAGCGACGCCTGGAACAATCTAAAGAAAGGTGGATCAGCGCCGTCGGGGGCAGTTTTTGACCGGCGCAACCTCACGTCGTTGCGCGCGGTGTGGGAAGACCGCAAGTGGATTGGCAAGCTGTGGGGAGCGTAATAACATTTTTGACTTGTTTTATGCATCCGTCCAATCTCCGCTAAGGCGGCCCGCAACCCGCTGAAACCATTGAGCCCGGTGGACAAAGATCGCTAAACCGGCCGATCCGGAGATCCGCCTCACCGGCCCGGGTAGCGCTCGCTCAGCAGGTCGAACAGGGCGCGCGCCGCCTGGATCTCTCCGCCCGCCGGCCCGTGGGCGCGCGCCTTCGGGTTCCAGGCGTAGACGTCGAAATGGACCCAGGCCTTCGCCTTCTCGACGAAGCGCCTGCAGGAACAGCGCCGCGGTGATCGAGCCCGCCTGCCGGCGCCCGGTGCCCGAATTGCTGACGTCGCCGATCGTCCCGTCGATCATCGCGTCGTAGGGGCGCCAGAGCGGCATGCGCCAGAGCGGATCGCGGGCGCGCGGCCGCGTGGCCGGCGATCGCGGCGGCGAGCGCGTCGTCGTCGGTGTAGAAGGGCGGCAGGTCGGGGCCGAGCGCCACGCGCGCCGCGCCGGTCAGGGTCGCGAAGTCGATCAGGAGCTCCGGCGCCTCCTCGTCGGCGAGCGCCAGCGCGTCGGCGAGGATCAGCCGCCCCTCGGCGTCGGTGTTGCCGATCTCGACCGCGAGCCCCTTGCGGCTGACGATCACGTCGCCCGGCCGCATCGCCGGCGCCGGAGATCGCGTTCTCGACGATCGGCGATGATCACCCGGAGCCGCACGTCGAGCCCGCTCTCCATGACGAGCCGCGCCAGCGTCAGCGCGGTCGCCGCGCCGCCCATGTCCTTCTTCATCAGCTCCATGCCGGAGGCCGGCTTGATGTCGAGGCCGCCGCTGTCGAAGGTCACGCCCTTGCCGATGAGCGTCACCTTGGGCGCGTCCTCCCGCCCCCAGGCGAAGTCGACGATCCGCGGCGGCTCCGCCGCGGCCGCGGCCGACGGCGTGGACGAGCGGGAAATTGGCCGCGATCGAGGTCCTCGCCGCGCACCACGCGCGACGCTGGCGTCGAATCGCTCCGCGAGCTTCGACCGCCGCCTGTTCGAGCGCGTCGGGGCCGAGCACGTTGGCCGGCGCGTTGACCAGATCGCGTCCGAAGGCGACCGCCGCGGCGATCCGCTCGATCCGGCCGGCGTCGACGCCGTCGGGCGCGACGAGCCGCGGCTTGCTTCGCAGAGTCGGCCTTGAAGCGGTCGTAGCGGTAGAGCGCCAGCAGGAAGCCGAGCGCGGCGAGCCCGGCGTCAGCCGGCGGGTTGGCGAAGCGATAGACGCCCTCCGGCAGGCTGGTCGCGAGCTTTCCCGCGGCCAGCGGATCGCGCGTCGGCGCGCCCGGCGCCTCGACGCCGAACAGCACGCCCGCGAGCCGCGCCGTCCTCGCCGGGAAGGAGCTGAAGCCGGCCGGGCTTGGGCTTGAACCCGCAATCCTCGGCGAAGGCCGAAGCGCTCTCGCCGAGGGTCCCTTTCACCGTCTCCCATTCGCCTGCGGCGACGAGCCAGATCGGAACGGCGTCGGAGCGTCGGCTGGGCGAAGGAAGACACGATCCGGGCTCCATCGATGGGTTGCCGGCGCGTCCTATCACGGGTTGGGCTGTTTGGCTCGACTCGCAAGGATGGGGACCGCGTCTTCGGGATGCGGCGCGGTATCGCCCGTCAGGCGGCCTTGCCGCTCGTCACCCACAAGGTGCAATCGTCGGCCGCGAGCTGCTGGATCGTCTCCGTGAAGCTCATCGCGAGCGGGCCGCTGTAGGAGGAGCCCCAGGGGTTCTGGATCGACACCACGTCCGTCGTCGCGTTGATTCCCGTCACCATGTACATGTGGTCGCCGACCAAATTGCCGCTGGAATTTGCGGGCGTCGACATCAGCACTTCCTGGCCCGAGCCGAAACTCGAGGCCGTGCTGGACAGGATCGATGCGAGCGCGCTCGCCGAATTCCCCGGAATAGAGAGACGTCGGCGTCTCCGGCTGGTCGGTGATCGTGGTGAGCGCCGCGCCGGTCCCGGATGCGATCCCCTCATAGGAGTCCGAGGCGGAATCGAGCTCCATGCCGTGCGTCGCGCTGGTTTGGGCGTTCAACTGGGCGTAGGCCTTCTCGACCAGCGCGACCCAGTTGTCGGACGTGCTGTTGGCGAACTCGAGGGTCGAGCCGTTCGCCCAACGATAGCCGCCGCCCATGACCGGCAGCTCCTCGTTGACCGTCACGTAGTCCGGCTGGCCATCCACGTAGAAGCGGACGCCGTAGGTCCCGTTGCCGTTGCTGGTGATCATGTTCTCGATCGCCGAGGGGTCCTGGAGCGCAACCTCGCCGAGGGACGAGACGAAGTAGCAGTCGCCGAGATTACCCTGGCTGACGTCGGTGTACTTCGGCGCGCCGCTCGAGCCGTAGAGCGGGAGGGCTGACGCCTTGTAGGTCGGATTGTAGTTGGCCTCGTCGATTGCCGAGACGTTGAGGCTCGGCAGGTTCGTCCCCTCGAACCACATGCCGATCAGCTCGTCGGCCTGGGTCTGGGTCGACGTAGCGGTAAGGTCGCCAAGCACCGTCGCCGTCGAAGAGCCGCCGTTCCATGTGGCGTTGGCCGAGTCGCCGAGAATGACGTCGTCGGCGATCTGCTGCACGTAGGCCGACACGCTGATGCCGCCGGGCTGGTTGAGTTCGGCCGCGAAGGCCTCCAGCGTACTGAATTTCGAGGCCGTCATGCCGCCGGCCGCTGCATCATCGAGGATGGACAGGACCGACGAATAGCCCAACGATCCTCCGGAAAGGTCCTTGGAAACGTCCGCGGCGATTCCGGCGTTCGACAGGCCAGCCGTCGGCGATGCGCTGGCGGAAAGACGGCCGGACGACGACGAGACGCCGGCGGATGATGAAGAGACGCCGGACGCGGCGGACGGAGCCGTGGCAAGCTGGCCGAACGGCGCCAGGCGGCCGCTGCCCGCAGCGTTCGCAGCGATCCGGTCGCCGCCGGCTCCGAGCGCCGTCGTCCAACCGAACGGCTCATAGCCGCCTCCCCAGCGACCGTCGCTCTGATCCCAAGGCGAAGGTTCACTCTGCGAATCCGTGGAAGAATCCTTGCGCAGCCAGGGCGCGAAGGAACTTGAATTGCGATGGGCCATGGCGACCTCTTATCGTCTTTCGGGCACGGACCCAAGCTCGCGGGGAGTCCGCGTTTCCTGTCGCGGCCCATCTTGAGCGCCACGATTTGAAAGACCGTCGCCAAAGCCAGTAAAGCTGATCGCTATTCGCGATTTTGGGACCCGGCGCTTCAAGTGCGATACTGTGGCCGCGCGGATCGACAGGGGAATGCGGCGCCTTGACGCGCCACATGTTCACTCTTGACTTGGAGCGTCGCGGCGCCTGTAAGACCGTGGTGGAGAGAGCGTCAGGCGTTTAGGGAGCAGACGCAAGACGCGTAAGGGATTGAGGAGATACGCGTGTCGGAAATCAGCCAAACAGCCAGAGTCCGCCTCATCGGCGACGGCGCGCCGGCGAGGCCGGCGCCACTGGCCGCAGCCGTGCCCGCCGATCCGCCCGCCGACGCCGCCCCGCCGCCGACAGAACGAGCGGTCGGGCCGATCCTCCTGTCCGACTCCGCCGAGGGCGCGGACCTGCTCGAGGCCGGGCGGATCGTTCAGCCGCTGGCGCAGCTCTGCGTGACGGGACAGGTCCAGACTCCGTTCCTGGCCGCGATCGTCGGTCCGGCCGGCGCCGGCAAGACCTTCGCGCTGATGCGGCTCGCCGAGACGGTCGAGAAGCTCGCCGGATCGACCGGCGCGCTCGCGCGGGTCGTGGTGGCGCGGGTGGACGCCGCCGACGGCGCCGAGGCGCCGGTCGCGCTGGCCAGCGCCGCCTATTCCGCTCTCGATCGGGAGCCGGGCGGGGTCGACTATGGGCCGCTGCTCGATGAGTCCGCCCACGCCGGCGGCGACCCGCTGCGGGCGGCGAAGGCGGCGTCCGACCGCCATGACGAGATCGTCCGCCGGCTCGAAGCCGAGCGGGCCCAGCGCGACGAGGCCGAGGCCCGCAGCGCCCGCCTGCCCGACGCGCTGCTGTTCGAGACCCCCGGCTCGCGCGTCGACGTCTTCGCCCGCGCGCGGCGCGGTTCGATCGACTCGCGCTTGCGCCGGTTCGACCTCGCCGGGTCCGACGCCGGCGCAAGCTACCGCGATCTGGTCCGGGACATCGCGAGCATGCGCGCAGGCGGCCGGCTGGGCGTCGCGCTGCGCGCGATCTGGGCCTATCCGGGCCAGCGCAGGCTCATCTTCTGGGCGATCGTCGCGTTCGTCGCTCGGCTTCGCCGCGCATCTCGTCCACGGCCAGCAGGCGCTGGACGCGAGCCAGGCCCTGAACGCGGCGGGAGCGCTGGTCGCCAATTCGACGTCGAAGGCCACCGACTGGATCGCGGCCCACGGCGACTGGTTCGAAACGGCCGCCAAGGTCCTTTACGTGCATCGGGCGCCCTCGCGCTCGCGCTGAACCTTGCGCGGGCGATCGGCTTCGCGAGCCTGCTGCTGCGCGGGCGCGCAGCTTCTCAACATCGACGTCCGCGACCGGCGGCGCGATCTCGACAATCGCGTCGCCCGGCTCAACCAGCGGGTCGCGGCGCTGTCCGCCGAAGCGGACGCCGCGGCGAAGCACGCCGAGGCGGCCGCCCGCCGCGTGGGCGGCAAGGCGCAGACCCGCGCCCCGGGGCCGGACTTCCTCGACGCGGGCCACAGCCACGCCGCAGCGGCGCGCGGGTTCCTTGCGGCGCTCGGCGAGCGGATGAGCCGAGGCCCGTCGCAGGGCGCGCCCGAGCGGCTCGATCTTCGTCATCGACAATCTCGACGCCCTGCCGCCGGCGGCCGCGATCGCCTGGATCGACGCGGCGCAGAGCGCGATCGGCGCCGGCGCGATCGGCGTGCTGGCGCTCGATCCGGCGCGCCTCGTCGAAGCCGCTCGGCGGTCGCGGCCGAGGCGCGTCGCCGGTTCGACAAATGGCTGCAGGTCGTCGTCAACCTGCCGGGCACGCGCCGGCATCGACGGCGAACGGCTCGTCGCGCGCCTGCTCGCGACGCGACGGACAGCCGACGTCGCACGCGCTCGATCCGGCGGTCGCGAAGCGCGCTGGCCGAGCCCCTGTCGAGCGCCGAGGCGGCGCTCCTGACCGCGCTCGCCCCGCTCGCCGCCGATTCGCCGCGCGCGGCCAAGCGCTTCCTCAACGCCTATCGGCTGGCGCGCTGCGCCGACGTCCCGCGTCCCGCGATCGCGCTGATGCAGGCGGTCGCCTTCGCCGACGAGGAGACCCAGGCCGCGATGCGCACGCGGCTCCTGAACGGCGGCGGCGACCTCGAACCGGTCGACGGCCCGGACGCGCTCGTCAGGGCCGTCAAGAGCGCCCGCGCCGCCAATGGCGGCGTGCTCACGGTCGCCGACGCGCGCGCCGCGGACGCGGTCGCGCGCCGCTACGCGCTGTCACTGTGAGGCGGGCGGCGGCGGCCGGAGGCAGCGCCGAAGTCCGCGGCGGCGTCGGGCAGCTTCGACTGGCTCCAGCCGCCGCCGAGCGCGACGATCAGGTTGACGGCGTCGGTCTGGATCTGCGCCTGGGTCGACAGGAGCGCCTCTTCCGCCGAGAGCTGCTGGGCCTCGGCGACGACGACTGCGGTGAACGCCTGCGTGCCCGCCCGATATTCGTTGATCGCGATCTGGGTCGCCTGCCGGGAGATGCGCACGTCCTCCGCCTGCACCTTGACCTCCTGCGACAGAATGCGGAGCCCGGACGAGAGCGTCCTCGACCTGCTGGAGCGCGGTGAGCACGGTCTGGCGGTAGGTCGCGACCTCGGCGTCGTAGGTCTCGCGCGCCGCCTCGACCTGCGCGCCCGTCAGCCCGCCGTTGAACAGCGGCTGGGCGAGCGAGGCGCCGAACGACCAGACCGGATTGGTGGCGCCGTACAGCGCGGCGAACGGATTGCCGGAATAGCCGAGCAGGCCGGACAGCGACACGGCCGGAAAATAGCCGGCGAAGGCGACGCCGATCTCGGCGTTGGCCTGGCGCATCGTCTCCTCGGCCGCCGCGACGTCGGGCCGGCGCTCGAGCAGCGACGGACGGCAGGCTGACCGGAATCGAGGGAGGCGCGGGTCGCCAGCGACGCCGCGGGGGATCGTGAGCCCCGCGGGCGGGCGGCCCATCAGCACGGCGATCGCATGCTCGCTCTGCGCGCGCGTCACGCCCGCGGCGACGAGCTGGCGCCTGGGCGTTGAGCACCTGCGCCTGGGCGGTGATGACGTCGGACTTGCGCCGCGGTGCCGGCGTTGTACTGGTTCTGCGTGATCGTCAGCGAGCGCTTGTATTCCTCGACGGTCCGTGGTCAGCAGGTCTTCGAGCGAGTCCGCCTCGCGCACC
The DNA here is from genome assembly GCA_963783275.1 of uncultured Alphaproteobacteria bacterium. Taxonomy (GTDB): domain Bacteria; phylum Pseudomonadota; class Alphaproteobacteria; order Rhizobiales; family Beijerinckiaceae; genus Roseiarcus. The sequence goes on from CAWANA010000020.1 coordinate 15,776, forward strand.
TGGACGTAGGCCAGCGCGAGCGCCGACTGCTCGGCGAGCAGCGCGTTGGCGAGATTGGCGGCGCTCGCTCTCGGCGCCGGCCGTCTGCGCCTCGATCTCGCGCCGCACCTGGCCCCAGACGTCGAGCGTCCAGGTTCCCGACGCCTCGGCGGCGAGCGTCGTGATCGGCGTGCCGCCGTCGAGCTGCGCGTCGCCGATCCCGTGCCGTTGACGGTCGGAAAGAGGCCCGCGCGCGCCTCGTTGATGAGGGCCAGCGCCTCCCGGTAGTTGGCCTCGTCCGCCTTGACGGTCTGGTTGGAGATCGCCACCGCCTCCTCGAGGCGGCTGAGTTCCGGATCGCGGAACACGCTCCACCAGTCGCCCTTCGGCTCGCCGCGCGCGCGGCGTCGCGACCTTCCAGCCGGCGATCTCCTTGAACTGCGGCGACACCAGCGCCGCGGGCCGCAGGAAATCGGGCCCGACCGGCGCGCAGCCGGCGACCGCGCCGGCGGCGGCAAGCGCCAAGGCGGCGCGCCGTACGGACGCCGTCGGACCGCCGAAGAACGCCCCCGCGAAAGAATTTCTCGGCGCAGGCGATATCTGGAGCTTAGGCGCCGAAACGTGCAACTTTCAAAGATTGTTGCGTCAGGCGGAAAAGGCGTCGGGCGCCCCGCCCGCCAGTCCCGCCCCGCGAGCCCGATGCGGCCCTACGCCTTGCGAGTCGGACGGCGTCAAGATCGCCGAACTTGCCGTATTCAACTATCGCCAGCGGCCGATACACTTGGCGCGGCGCCGACACATGGGACGTGACAGCGTCGCGCGCTAGTGTGGCGCTCGTCGCGGGCGCGGGATCGACGCGCAGGTAGAATCGGTTCCAAAGCCGCCCCAGCAAGTTGCCGAACGCGTCGAGATAAATGAAGACGACCGGCGTCGTATACAGGGTCAGAGCCTGGCTGACGATCAGGCCGCCGACGATCGTGATGCCGAGCGGATGGCGCAGCTCCGAGCCTTCGCCGGTTCCGAAGGCGAGCGGCAGCGCGCCGAAGATCGCGGCGAAGGTCGTCATCATGATCGGGCGGAAGCGCAGGAGGCAGGCCTGCTCGATCGCCTCGCGCGCGTTCGAGCCCCTGCCGCTGCGCTTCGAGCGCGAAGTCGACCATCATGATCGCGTTCTTCTTCACGATGCCGATCAGCAGCAGCACGCCGATCGCCGCGATGACCGTGAACGGCGTGTCGAACAGCCACAGCGCCAGCGCCGCGCCGACGCTCGCCGAAAACAGGGTCGAGAGGATGGTGATCGGGTGGATCAGGCTCTCGTAGAGAATGCCGAGCACGATGTAGATCGTCAGCAGCGCGGCGCCGAACAGCATCGGCATGTTCGACTGCGACTGCTGAAAGGTCGCGGCGGTGCCGGCGAACGAGCCGCGCACGGTCGAGGGCATGCCGATGCGCTGGATCGCGTCGTCGATCTCGGTCTGCGCCTCGCTCAGCGACTTGCCGGGCGCGAGGTTGAACGAGATCGTCGCGGCGGCGAACAGGCCCTGGTGGTTGACGCTGAGCGGCGTGTGGCCGGGAACATAGCGTGGCGAAGGCGGACAGCGGGACCATCGTCTCGACCGAGGACGAGACCGCCGACCCGGTCGAGGCGCTCGAGTGGCCGCTCGCCGCCAGCGCATTGGTGGCGAGGTTGCGGGCGGAGTCCGCCGCGATCGACGCCGCCGTGCTCTGCGTCCCGGTGCTCGACGTGTACAGCCCGGCGGCAATGCCGGTCTGCTGGGTGCCGGTCGGATTGGCGCCGGCGGTCGAGACGTAGAGGTTGTCGAGCGTGCGCGGATCCTGCCAGTAGCGCGGCGCGACCTCCATCACCACGTGATACTGGTTCTGCGCGCTGTAGATGACCGAAACCTGGCGCTGGCCGAAGGCGTCGTAGAGCGTGTTGTCGATCGCGCTCAGCGTCAGCCCGAGCCGCATCGCGGTGTCGCGGTCGATGACGATGTCGGTCTCGAGGCCGCCCTGCTGCTGGTCGGAATTGACGTCCTTGACGACGTCGCTCTTCATCAGCGCCTCGGTCAGCTTCGGCGACCATTTGTAAAGCTCGGCCGTGTCGTCGGAGAGCAGCGTGTACTGGTAGGTCGCGTTGCTCTGCCGGCCGCCGGTGCGCAGATCCGAGACCGCCACCATGAAAAGCCGCGCGCCGGCGACCTGCGCGAGCTTGCCGCGCAGCCGGTTGACGACGTCGTCGGCGGTGACCTTTCGCTCGGTTGTAGGGCTTCAGCGACACATAGATGAAGCCGGAGTTCGTCTGCCGTCCGCCGGTGAAGCCGACGACGTTGGCGACCGCCGGGTCGTCCTGCACGATCGTCTGCAATTGCTTGAACTTCTCCTCCATCGACTGGAACGAGATGCTCTGGTCGGCCTGGATCGAGCCGATGATCAGCCCGGTGTCCTGGACCGGGAACAGGCCGTAGTTCATGTGGTAGCGGAACAGGTCGTAGTTCAGCCAGATCGTGGCGAGCAGCGTACGCCACGACGATCAGCGGATGGCGCAGCGCGACGCGCGAGCGTCGATTCGATAGAAGCCGAGCGCGGCCTCGAACACGCGCTCGGACGCCCGATAGAGCCGGCCGTGCCGGCGTCGCGGCCTCACGCGGCAGGATGAGCGCGCACATCATCGGCGTCGTCGTCAGCGAAACGACGAGCGAGATCATGACCGCCGCCGACAGCGTCAGCGCGAATTCGTTGAACAGCCGCCCGACGATGCCGCCGAAGAAGATCAGCGGCGCGAACACCGCGATCAGCGACAGCGTGATCGAAAGGACGGTGAAGCCGACCTCGTTCGCGCCGACGATCGCCGCCTCGAGGCGGGGCATGCCCTCCTCGAGATGGCGCGACACGTTCTCGAGCACGACGATCGCGTCGTCGACGACGAAGCCGGTCGAGATCGTCAGCGCCATCAGCGACAGGTTGTCGAGGCTGAAGCCGGCGAGATACATCACGCCGAACGTGCCGATGATCGAGGTCGGCACCGCGACGCTCGGGATCGCGGCCGCGCGCACGCTGCGCAGGAAGGCGAACACGACCAGGATCACCAGCACGACCGCGATGATCAGCGTCTTCTGCGTGTCGGCGAGCGACTGGCGGATGGTCTTCGAGCGGTCGACCGCGATGCGTCAGGTCGACGTCGCCCGGCAGCGACGCGATCAGCCGCGGCAGCTCGGCCTGCACGGCGTCGACGACGTCGATGATGTTGGCGCCGGGCTGGCGCGACACGACCACCGCCACGCCGGGCTTGCCGTTGACGAGGCCGGCGTTGCGCAGGTCCTCGACCGAGTCGACGACCTCGGCGACGTCGCGAGAGCTTGACCGCCGCGTTGTTGCGGTAGGCGATCACGAGGTCGCGATATTGCGCCGCCTTCGTCGCCTGGTCGTTGGCGTAGATCTGATAGTGCGCGTCGTCGTCCTCGATCGCGCCCTTCGGGCTGTTGGCGTTGGCGGAGGCGAGCGCGGCGCGGATGTCCTCGAGGCCGATCCCATAGCGGAAGACCGCGGTCGGATTGATCTCGACCCGCACCGCCGGCAGCGCCGAGCCCGGAGACGTCGACCTCGCCGACGCCCGGAAGCTGCGACAGCCGCTGCTGCAGGACGTTGGAGGCGATGTCGTAGAGCTGGCCCGCCGTGTGGCCCGGCGACGTCATGGCGAGGACCATGATCGGCGCGTCGGCCGGGTTGACCTTATGGTAGGACGGGTTCTGGCGCAGGCTGGTCGGCAGGTCCGCCCGCGCGGCGACGATCGCCGCCTGCACGTCGCGCGCCGCGCCGTCGATGTCGCGGTCGAGGCCGAACTGGAGGGTGATGCGGGTCGAGCCGAGCGTGCTCTGCGACGTCATCTCGTTGACGTCGGCGATCTGGCCGAGGTGGCGCTCGAGCGGCGCGGCGACCGAGGTCGCCATCGTGTCGGGGCTCGCGCCCGGCATGTTGGCCTGCACCGAGACGATCGGAAAATCGACCTGCGGCAGCGGCGCGACCGGCAACTGCCGGTAGCCGAGCAGGCCCGCGAGAATGATCCCGATCGTCAGCAGCGTCGTCGCCACCGGCCTGCGGATGAAGATCTCGGAGAAGCGGTTGTTCACGTCGGCTCGGCCGCCAGCGCCGAATCGGTCGCGCCGAGCCCGAACCGTTCGCCGAGCCGCTCGAAGAAGAGATAGATGACCGGGGTCGTGTAGAGCGTCAGGACCTGGCTGAAGGCGAGGCCGCCGACGATCGCGAGGCCGAGCGGATGGCGAAGCTCGGAGCCGACGCCGGTCCCGAGCATCAGCGGCAGCGCGCCGAAGATCGCCGCGACCGTGGTCATCAGGATCGGCCTCAGCCGCAGGAGGCAGGCCTGGTAGATCGCCTCGCGCGGCGGCAGCCCCTCGTTGCGCTGCGCGTCGAGGGCGAAGTCGATCATCATGATCGCGTTCTTCTTGACGATGCCGATCAGCAGCACGATGCCGATCACGCCGATGATGTCGAGGCCCGGCGCCGGCGAACGTTGAGCGTCAGCAGCGCGCCGATGCCGGCCGACGGCAGCGTGGTCAGGATCGTGATCGGGTGGATGAAGCTCTCGTAGAGCACGCCGAGCACGATATACATCGCCGCGATCGCCGCCGCGAGCAGGAACACCTCGTTCGACAGCGCCGCCTGGAACGCCTGCGCCGCGCCCTGGTAGCTGACGGCGAAGCTCGGCGGCAGGCCGATGTCGGCCAGCGCCGCGTTGATCTCGTCGACCGCCGCGCCGAGCGACGCGCCCGGCGCGAGGTTGAACGAGATCGTCGTCACCGGAAACTGCTTCAGGTGCGAGATCTGCAGCGGCGACGGCTTGACGATGAAATTGGCGACCGAATTCAGCGGCGTCTGGCCGGAGGTCGAGGCGGCCGACGGCAGGTAGAGGTTGTTCGAGCGAATCGAGCGAGCGCGCCATCCTCGGGTCGATGTCGAGAATGACCCGGTACTGGTTGGTCTGGGTGAAGATGGTCGAGATGATGCGCTGGCCGTAGGCGTCGTAGAGCGCGTTGTCGACGATCGCCGGCGTGATGCCGAAGCGCGCCGCGTTGCCGCGGTCGAGATCGACGAGCACCGACCGCCCGTTCGGCTGCAGGTCGCTCGCCACGTCGACGATCGAGGGGACTTTGGCGAGCGCGCTGCAGGACCTTCGGCGTCCATTCCTGCAGCAGCGCGAGGTCCTGGTTCTCCAGGGTGAACTGATACTGGGTCGCGCTGACCGCGGTGTCGATGCGTCAGGTCCTGCACCGGCTGCATGAAGAGCGAGATGCCCGGCGACGCCGGCGGTCTCCTGCTGCAGGCGCCGGATGATCTCGCTCGACCGTCGCCTTGCGCTCGGCCTGCGGGCTTGAGGTTGATCAGGAAGCGGCCGGAGTTCAGCGTGACGTTGGTTCCGTCGACGCCGATGAACGACGAGAGGCTCTCGACGTCCGGGTCGGCGAGGATCGCCTTGGCGAGCGCCTGCTGGCTGCGCCGCCATCCGGTCGAACGAAACGTCCTCGGACGACTGCGTCACGCCCTGGATGACGCCGGTGTCCTGGATCGGGAAGAAGCCCTTCGGGATCGTCACGTAGAGGTAGCCGGTCAGCAGGAACGTGCCGAGCGCGACGAGCAGCGTGATCCCCTGATGGTCGAGCACGACGCGCAAGGGTCGCGGCGTAGAAGCGGGTCAGCGCCTGGAAGAGCCGGCCGCCGCTCGCCTCGCGCCCGCCGGTCGGCCGGAGCAGCTTTGCGCACAGCATCGGCACCAGCGTCAGCGAGACGAAGGCGGAGATGACGATGGTCGCGGCCAGCGTGATCGCGAATTCGTGGAAGAGCCGCCCGACCACGTCGCCCATGAAGAGCAGCGGGATCAGCACCGCGAGCAGCGACACGGTCAGCGAGATGATGGTGAAGCCGATCTGCGCCGAGCCCTTCACCGCCGCGTCGTAGGGGCTGTCGCCCGCCTCGAGATAGCGGGCGATGTTCTCGATCACCACGATCGCGTCGTCGACGACGAAGCCGGTCGCGACGGTCAGCGCCATCAGCGACAGGTTGTCGAGGCTGAAATCGAAGGCGTACATGATCGCCAGCGCGCCGACCAGCGACAGCGGCACGGACAGGCTCGGGATGATCGTCGCCGGGATGTTGCGCAGGAAGAGGAAGATCACCATCACGACGAGGCCGACCGCGAGCGCAAGCTCGAACTCGACGTCCTTGACCGAGGCGCGGATCGTCGTCGTGCGGTCGGTCAGCGGCTTCAGCGTGATCCCGGCGGGCAGGCTGGCGCTCGAGCGTCGGCAGGAGCGCCTTGACGCTGTCTGCGACCTGAATGACGTTCGCGCCGGGCTGGCGCTGGATGTTGACGATCAGCGCCGGCGTCGTCGTTCATCCAGGCCGCGAGCCGGCTGTTCTCCGGCCCGATCTCGACCGTCGCGACGTCGGAGAGATGGATCGGCGCGTTGTTGCGATAGGCGACGACCGACTTCAGGTAATCCTTGGGGTCGCGGATCTGGTCGTTGGCGTTGATGGTCGAGGACTGCGTCGGCCCGTCGAAGCTGCCCTTCGGCGTGTTGACGTTGAGGTTGGCGATGGTCGTGCGCAGGTCGTCGAGATTGACGCCGTAGGCGGCGAGCGCCAGCGGATTGGCGTGGATGCGCACCGCGGGCCGCTGTCCGCCGGAGATCGTGACGAGGCCGACGCCGGGAAGCTGCGACAGCTTCGGCACGATCCGGCCCTCGATGATGTCCTCGACGTCGGTGAGCTTCATCGTGCGAGGACGCGACGCCGAGGGTCAGGATCGGCGCGTCGGCCGGGTTGACCTTGGAATAGATCGGCGGCGCCGGAAGGTCGACGGGCAGAAGGTTGCCGGCCGCGTTGATCGCCGCCTGCACCTCCTGCTCGGCGATGTCGAGGCCGATCTCGAGGCCGAAGCGCAAGGTGATGACCGACGAGCCGGCGGAACTCGCCGACATCATCTGGTTGAGGCTCGCCATCTGGCCGAACTGGCGCTCGAGCGGCGCCGTCACCGCCGAGGTCATCACCTCCGGGCTCGCGCCCGGATAGAAGGTCTGGACCTGGATCGTCGGGTAGTCGACCTCGGGCAGCGCCGAGAGCGGCAGGAAGCGATAGCCCGCGAGCCCGACGAGCAGGATGGCGATCATGATCAGGCTGGTGGCGACCGGCCTGTCGATGAAGAGGCGGGACGGGTTCACCGAGGCTCGCTCTTCGGGCGGCGCTCACTTCGCCGCGCCCTGAGCGGCGGCCGCGTCGCGCCGGCGCGCCGGCTGCGCGCCGTTCGCCGGCGGCAGTCGCGGCGCGCCGGCGGCGGGAAGCATCGTCAGGCACTCGCGGGCCGCCATCGCGCTTGCGCGCGCGTCTCCTTGCTGAACCGTTCCCGCCTTGACGAGATCCTGAACCTTGCCCCTGACGAATGCGCGCGGATCCGCCGCGGACGCGAATCCGGGAGCGGCGGCGGCGTAGATCGCCTTCGCCTCCGGCGAGAGGGCCGCCGCGCAGGCGTCCGGCGAGCCGCCGGCCTTCCGCCTGGCGCCGATTTGTCCTGCCCGGCGGCGGACGCCCCGGCCGCGTCGGCGACCGTCACTTTCGCGCCGTCGCGCAGCCGGTCGACCCCGTCGATCACCACCTTGTCGCCCGCGGCGAGGCCCGAGGTGATCATGGTCGACTTGCCGTTCGACGGACCCGTGACGACGTCGCGCTTCGAGACCGTGCCGTCGGCGTTCAGGAGATAGACGAAACTGCCGGTCGGCCCGATCTGGACCGCCGCGTTGGGGGCGAGCGCGACGCCCTTGAGCGTGTCGATCAGCAGGCGGACGTTGACGAACTGCTGCGGGAACAGGACGCCCTTCGGATTGTCGAAGGTCGCGCGCATCTTGATCGTGCCGGTGGTGATGTCGACCTGGCTGTCGTAGGTGGTCAGCGTCCCCTCGGCGAGCTTGTCGACATTGGCGCGGTTGAAGGCGGTCACGGGAATGCGTCGCGCCGGAGTTCGAGCCGGGCCGCGATGCGCGGCAAATTGTCCTCGGCGGTCGAGAAGATCGACGCTGATCGGGTCGATCTCGGTGACGACGACGATGCCGGTCGCGTCCGACGGCTGCAGGTAGTTGCCGGGGTCGACGAGCCGGATGCCGACGCGCCCGTCGATCGGCGAGACGATGCGGGTGTAGGTCGAGGTTGAGCTGGGCGGTCTGGACCTGCGCCTGATCGGTCTGGATCGCCGCCTTGTCCTGCGCGACCAGCGCCTGCTGGTCGGAGACCTGCTGCTTGGCGATCGAGTCCTGCTTGGCGAGCGTCTGGTAGCGGTCGAGGTCGCTCTGCGCCTGGGCGAGCAGCGCCTGGTCCTTGGCGAGTTGGCCCTGCGCCTGGGCGAGCGCGGCCTGGTAGGGCCTGGGGTCGATCTGGGCGATGAAGTCGCCCTTCTTGACCATCTGGCCTTCGGTGAAGCCGAGCTCCATCAGGGTCCCGGCGATCTGGGTGCGGATGGTCACGGTCGCGAACGGCGTCACCGTTCCGAGCGCGTCGAGGGTGATCGGCATGTCGCCGGTGATGATCGGCGCGACGCGCACCGTCTGCGGCGGCGCCCGGACCGCCCCTGATTGACTCCCTCGTTGGGCGACTTCTCGACCGTTTCGAACTTCTGCCAGGCGAACACAGCCGCAGCCGCGAGCCGCGACAGGACGGCGATGCGGGCGAGGAGGCTGCGCCGGCGCGCGGCGCTGGCGTTTCGGGGCCGGTCGCGGGCGCCGGCTGGCTCGGCCCCGGAGGCAGAACCGGCGCCGGGCGCTCGGCGACCTCCGGTTTGAACACTTCGTTCATGCGCAACCTCGCTCAGGCGCCACGCAGGACGCGGGACAATCGACAGGGTCGACCACACCAACGCGTCCCATGCGCCGCCCCGCCCGCAGTGTTTCAATATTCGTGTCATGAAGGCGAAAACAAGGTGTTGCAATCGGCGCCGAGCTAGGCCATAAGCGCCCCGGATCGGCGACGCCGGTCCACGGATGCGGGTGTAGCTCAGGGGTAGAGCACAACCTTGCCAAGGTTGGGGTCGAGGGTTCGAATCCCTTCGCCCGCTCCATTTTGGTTTAAGACGCTGTTCGGGTTACAGTTCCTTCAGCTGCGACGAGTTAGCCGGGCGGGGGCACGAAAATGCTCTGGCTGAAATCCGAGCGCGCTCACGCTTCGTTCGTCGACTTCTGGAACCCCCTGCCTCATCCCACGCCCCGAAAGCGGGATCTGTCGCCCCGGGTGGAACCTCGATCCGGAGATCGCCCCCATTCCGTCGTGGCAAGCGTGAATGTTTCTTCGGCCGTCGGGCCGTTTCTAGGGTCATTCCGCCGTGCCCGACCTGCTGGATTGGGATCGCCGCGCCCACCAGAATCCGTTCCCGACGTCAGCGGACGACGTGAAAATTGCTGACGCCGTCGTTCGCCAGTTGCGCGACGGGCTGGAACTCCCAGTCGATATAGGCCTGCATCGCCGCCCGAGCGTTGTCGGTTCCCTCGTACGGGCGCTTGTATGCGTCATTCGGCTCCGAGGCCCAGGCGAAGGACTCCGTCTCGATTGGAAGCCCCCGAGCGGCCCAGGCGTCGAGGCCTCCTATGACAACATAAACGGGCTGCATGGTCGCCGCGCGCACGTCCGCGAGATTGTCCGCCGCGAGCGCGCCGTCGCTGCTGAAGAGAACCAGCGGACCGTCGCCCGGGATGGTCCTCAGGTCCTCGTTGAGGCGCGAACCCGATGCGAACCAGGCGCCGGGCGCGTGGCCCTTGCGGTAGACCGGACTTGCGAGAGATCGACGAAGACGCCGCCGAGTTTGGCGGCTTCGGCCGGAGTGAGCGCGGCGCCGCCGACGTCGCGCGGCGACGTTCGCCGCGCGGCCGGCGCGCCGCGTTCGTCGTGCGCGAGGCCATCAAGATGGGACCACGAGCGCCATCCGTTCGTGCGAAGGGAACGCGCGCGTTTCCGTCACCGACGTTTCCGGCTAGACCCAATCCTTATCGCGGTTACGGGGCAGGAGATGGATCGGGGGAAGGCGGCGGACGGAGCGGCGAGCCAGCCAATCGAAGTGGAACTGATCGCCGTGCTGGCTGCGGTCGCCGACGGCTTGCCCCTCGCCATGACGATCGAAGGGGGCCGCGCGCTGCCCTCGGGGCCGTTCGAGGTTGAGCATCGGTCGCTGCAATCGGGCCTGCGGGCATGGGTCGAGCGGCAGACAGGACACCCGCTCGGCTATCTCGAACAGCTCTACACCTTCGCCGACCCGGACCGGCGCATCCCCTCGAACGGGGCGCGCGCCATCTCGATCAGCTACCTCGCCCTGACGCGCGAGGAGCGCCTGGCGGCTTCGCAGGCGGCCTGGCGTTCCTGGTACGACTACTTCCCGTGGGAGGACCATCGTGGGGGCCCGCCTCCGCAGATCGCGGCGGAGATTGCGCCGCAACTCGCGCACTGGGCGGAAAAGCGGCGACGAAGCGCCGACGCGCCGCAGGCGCGCGGCGATCGCCTTTGGCCTCGAGGGGCGGCCCTGGAACGAGGAGTTCGTTCTGCAGCGTTACGAGCTGCTCTATGAAGCCGGCCTCGTCGCCGAAGCCCGTCGCAAGAGGGGCGACAGCGAGGGGCCTTCGCTCGGAACGCCGATGATCGGCGACCATCGCCGGATTCTCGCGACCGGAATCGCGCGCGTCCGCGCCAAGATCAAATACAATCCGGTCGTCTTCGAACTGATGCCGCCCGCCTTCACCCTCCTGCAACTCCAGCGCTGCGTCGAGGCGATCTCGGGGCTCAACGTGCACAAGCCAAACTTTCGCCGCCTGATCGAACAGCAGCAACTCGTCGAGGAAACCGGCGAAATCTCTATCCGACACAGGGGGCGCCCCGCAAAGACCTACCGCTTCCGCGCCGCCGTCCGCGAGGAGCGCGCCGCAGCCGGGACCAAACTGCCGCTCGCGCGGGCTTGACAACCCTTATTCTCATGATAAGTATATGACGTATATGCTCACCATGAGTATAAGACATGACCGTATTGGACCTCCCGTCTCCCGCTCGCGCCCTCTATGAGCGGGTGAGCCGCGTCATCCCGCCGATCGAATGGCCGGCTTTCGAGGCCGACATCGAGGCGATCCTGCGTCTCAAGCGCGAGCGCGGGGCGATCATCCTCGCGCACAACTACCAGTCGCCGGAAATCTTCCACTGCGTCGCCGACGTGGTCGGCGACAGCCTGGCGCTGGCGCGCGAGGCGGCGAAGAGCGAAGCCCGCGTCATCGTCATGGCGGGCGTCCACTTCATGGCGGAGACGGCGAAACTGCTCAATCCCGACAAAGACGGTGCTGATTCCCGACCCGCGCGCCGGCTGCTCGCTCGCCGAGTCGATCACGCCCGAGGACATCGCGCTCCTGCGGCAGGCCTATCCCGGCGCGCCTGTGGTTACTTATGTGAACACGTCGGCCGCGGTGAAGGCCGCCTCCGACATCTGCTGCACGTCCGCCAATGCGCTGAAGGTCGTCGAGTCGCTGGGCAGCCCCGGGTCATCATGACCCCGGACGAATACCTCGCCAAGAATGTCGCGGCGCAGACGAAGGTCGAGATCGTCGCGTGGCGTGGGCGCTGCGAGGTGCACGAGCAGTTCACCGCGCGCGACATCCGCGAGTTGCGCGAAGCCTATCCGGGCGCTGTGGTTCTGGCGCATCCCGAATGCGCGCCGGAAGTCGTGGCGGAGTCCGACTTCGCGGGCTCGACCGCCGAAATGATCGGCTTCGTCGGCGCCAAGCGGCCGGCGCGCGTCGCGCTCGTGACCGAGTGCTCGATGAGCGACAACGTCTCGGTTCATTATCCCGACGTCGAGTTCGTCAAGCCCTGCGCCCTCTGTCCCCACATGAAGCGGATCACGCTCGCCAGGATCCGCCACGCGCTCGAGACGATGGAGGGGGAAGTGACGATCGATCCGGCGATCGCCGCGCCCGCGCGGCGGGCCGTCGAGCGGATGCTGGCGCTATGACCGCCGAGCCTCTCGCGCTGAGCCGGCGCGTCGTCGTCATCGGCGCCGGCATCGCGGGGCTGATGACGGCGCTCGAGCTCGCGCCCCGCCCGGTCGTCGTGCTCTCGAAGGGGACGCTTGGCGCGGAGGGCTCGACGCTTTGGGCGCAGGGCGGGCTCGCGGCGGCGCTGGGGCCTGACGACTCGCCGGCGCTCCATGCCGCCGACACGATCGCCGCCGGCGACGGGCTCTGCGACGGCGCCATCGTCGATCGCTTCGCCAGGGCCGCGCCCGCGGCGATCGAGAGGCTCGCGCGGCTCGGCGTCCGTTTCGACCGCACGAGAGACGGCGGCTTCGCGCTCGGCCTCGAGGCGGCCCACAGCCGGCGTCGGGTCGCCCATTGCGGCGGCGACGGCGCCGGGCGCGAAGTGATGCGCGCCCTCGTTACGGCCGCCCGCGCGACGCCGTCGATCGAAATCCTCGAAGGGTATGAAGCGCGGCGGCTCGTCGTCGAGGACAACGCGGTCCTCGGGTTGCTCGCCATCGGACCTTCGGGCCCCATTTTGCTTCCGGCCGACTCGGTCGTCATCGCGACCGGCGGCATCGGCGGCCTCTACGAGGACAGCACCAACCCGCCCGGCAGCTTCGGCCAGGGGCTCGCGCTTGCCGCCCGCGCCGGCGCGGTCCTCGCCGACATGGAGTTCGTGCAGTTCCACCCGACGGCGCTCGATGGCGCGCGCCGCCCGATGCCGCTCGTCAGCGAGGCGGTGCGCGGCGAGGGCGCGATCCTCGTCGACGACGCCGGCGAACGGTTCATGGCCGGGATTCCCGGCGCGGAGCTTGCGCCGCGCGACGTCGTGGCGCGCGCGATCGCGGCGAGGCGCGCAGAGGGCCGGCGCGTCTTCCTCGACGCTCGCGCGGCGATCGGGGCGCGGTTCGAGGCGCGCTTTCCGGTCATCGCGGAGGCCTGCCGCGCGGCGGGCGTCGATCCGGCGCGCGAGCCGATCCCCGTGCGGCCCGGCGCAGCACTATCACATGGGCGGGATCGCCGTGGACGCCGAGGGACGGAGCTCGATCGCGGGCCTTTGGGCGTGCGGCGAGGCGGCCTGCACCGGCCTCCACGGCGCCAATCGGCTTGCGAGCAATTCGCTGACCGAAGCCGCCGTCTTCGCCTCGATTTGTCGCCCGCTCGATCGAGGGCGCGCCTTTGCGCCGGCCCCGCACGCCTGCGCGCCGCGCTTGCGCCCGCCGGCGCCCGATCCGGCGCCGGTGCGGCCCATCCTGTCGCGGGCGGCCGGCGTCACCCGCAACGGGGAAGCCCTCCGGGAAGCGGCGGCCGCGCTCGCGGCCCTCGCCGCCTCGGGCGGACCCGCCTCCGATCCCGCAGCCGTCGCGCTGACGATCGCCGTTTCCGCGCTGCGGCGCGCTGACAGCGTCGGCGCGCACAGCCGGCTCGATTTCCCCCAGCGTCCCTCGGACCGCCGCCGCATTCGGCTGACCCTCGCCGAGGCGCTTTCCGATGCCGCAGCGCTCGCCCCCGAAATCCGCGCCAGGAGAGCCTGAACATGCCGCTCGTCCCCCTCCCCTCGATAGTCACCGAGCCGCTCGTCCGCCAGGCGCTGCTGGAGGACCTCGGCCGCGCCGGCGACATCACGACCGACGCCATCGCGCCGGCCGATTGCGTCGTCCGCTGCGTCATGGCCGCGCGGCAGGAGGGCGTCGTGGCGGGGCTCGATTGCGCCGCCCACGCCTTCCGCCTCATCGACCCGGCGATCCGCTTCGAGCCTTGCCTCGCCGACGGCGCCAAGGTCGCTCCCGGAGCGGCGCTCGCGACGATCGAAGGGCCGGCGCGCGGCGTGCTCACGGCCGAGCGCACCGCGCTCAATTTCGTCAGCCGCCTCAGCGGGATCGCGAGCGCGACGGCGCGCCTTTCGGCCTCGGTGGCGCATACCAAGGCGCGCATCGTCTGCACGCGGAAAACCACGCCGCTCCTGCGCGCGATCGAGAAATACGCGGTGCGCGCAGGCGGCGGCGCCAATCATCGCTTCGGCCTGGACGACGCGGCGCTCATCAAGGACAACCACGTCGCCATCGCCGGCTCGGTCGGCGAGGCGATCCGGCGCGTGCGCGCCCATGTCGGCCATCTCGTCAAGATCGAGGTCGAAGTCGATACGCTTTCCCAACTCGAGGAGGCGCTCGCGGAGCGGGCGGACGCCATTCTGCTCGACAACATGTCGCTCGACGATCTCAGGCGAGGCGTCGCCATGATCGGCGGCCGGGCGATCAGCGAAGCCTCCGGACGGGTGACGCCAGAGACCGCCCCGGCGATCGCCGAGACCGGCGTCGATCTCATCTCGGTCGGGTGGCTCACGCACAGCGCGCCGATCCTCGACATCGGCCTGGACGCGATGGCCTGACCGCCGTTTGGAGTTTCCTTCGCATTGAGCAAGTCTTGCCGGCGGACTGATGCCGTGAAAACATGACCCTCGAACGTCCAAAGACTTTGACCGGGACGCCGAGAAACATAGGCTTGCGCTCCATGCGCGCTGATCCGCTCTTCGTCGGAATCGACGTCGGCACCTCGGGCGCCCGCGCCGTCGTGATCGACGAGACGGGCGCCGCGCGCTCCGACGGCCGCGCATCTATGGCGCAGTTCGGCACGGATCCGCGCGATCCTCTGACCTGGCTGGCGGCGGTCGATAGCGCCCTCGGCACCGCCCTGGCCGGCGTCGCCCGCAGCCGCGTCGCCGCAATCGCAGTCGACGGAACGTCGGGCACTCTTGTACCGGTCGACGACAAGGGCGAGCCGCTCGCGCTCGCGCGGATGTACAATGACCGTTGCGAGGATTCCGCGCTGCTTGCGGCCATCGACGCCGCAGCGCCCGCCGAGAGCGCCGCGCGCGGGCCGACCAGCGGCCTCGCCCGCGCGGCGCTGTTCCTGAAACTGAAACCGGCCAAGATTCTCCATCAGGCCGACTGGATCGCCTTCCGGTTCAGCGGCCGCTTCGTGAGCGACGCCAACAATGCGCTGAAGACCGGCTATGACACGGTCGCCCTCGCGTGGCCCGCGTGGATCGAGCGCGTCGGGGTCGACGCCGCGCTCCTGCCCGAGGTCGTCGCGCCCGGCGTTTCCGTGGGCGCCATCGCGCCCGCCGCTGCGCGCGCATTCGGTCTGCCGGCCGACGTCCGCATTGCCGCCGGAACGACCGACGGCTGCGCCTCGTTTCTCGCCACGGGCGCAAGAACCGTCGGCGACGGCGTGACCGCGCTCGGCACGTCGCTGACCCTGAAGCTCTTGTCGGACAAGCCGATCTTCGCGCCCCGCTACGGCGTCTACAGCCATCGGCTCCTGGACATGTGGCTCGCGGGCGGCGCGTCCAACAGCGGCGGCGCGGCGCTTCTCGCCCATTTCTCCCCGAACGAGATCGAAACGCTCACCCCGCTTCTCGACCCGGACGCCGATATCGGGCTCGACTATTATCCGCTGACCGACAAGGGCGAGCGGTTTCCGATCGCCGATCCGGACTTTCCGCCGCGCATGGCGCCGCGTCCGGAGAGCCGCGAAAAGTTTCTCCAGGCGATCCTTGAAGGCATCGCCGGCGTCGAGGCGCTCGGCTACCGAAGGCTCGCCGAACTCGGCGCGCCCGCCCTCGTGTCCATGCGCACGGTCGGAGGCGGGGCCAGGAATGCCGCCTGGACCCGCATCCGCCAGAGGAAGCTCGGCGTCCCCTTCATCGAGCCGATCTCGAGCGAAGCCGCGTACGGCGCGGCGTTGCTGGCTATGCGCGCCTGGGTCGGATGAAGCGCCGGGCGGGCGGCGTCTTCGGCGAAATCGATTCGAACAACGACCCGTTTGGCGGCGCGGCAGCTACAGGAGAGCAATGGCGTCGCAGCTTGACGCTTCGACGATTGGCGCGGCCCTCCGCCGTTCAGCACGTCCGACTTGGTCAACGAGCCAAGGTCAGCTAGGGATTCCGAACTCAATTGAGCCTGGACAAGAGAAAGAGTCGATCATGGCCGAGGGGGCGAAACCGCCCGACGCAGCGCGGGACGCCCGCATTTCGATCCGCCGCGCCGGAGAGGGCGACCTTCCGGCGATTGTCGCGCTCGACGCGACGGCGAGCGGCCAGGCGAAACCCGAATATTGGCGCGACCTGTTCGCGGAATTCTCGGATGCGCAGGCGGCGAACCGCGTCTTCCTCGTCGCGGAATTCGAGGCGCGCGTCGTCGGCTTCATCACGGGCGAAGTCCGCGCATTCGAATTCGGCGCGGAGCGATGCGGCTGGATTTTCGCGATCTCGGTCGATCCCGCGCTGCGCATGAAACATGTCGGGACGCGTTTGTTTGAAGAAGTCTGCGCGGTTTTTACGAGCGCAGGCGTCGACAAGGTCCGCACCCTCGTCGATCGCGACGCCGATCTCGTGCTCGCCTTCTTCCGCAGCCAGGGCATGATCTTCGGCCACTTTATCCAGTTGGAAATGAGCCTTGGCTGAGCGCCCGGAATGAGGCTGCAAAAAGCGACGATCTGCGGCCTCTACGCCGTCCTCGAACTCGCATCGCACCCCGAGGCGCAGATCTCGGCAGGCGAGATTGCGGCCAAATACGACGTCTCCCTCAACCATCTCGCCAAAGTGCTGCGTGCGCTTGTGCGCGCCAGGTTGATCGAGTCGGTGCGCGGGCCGAGCGGCGGCTATCGCTTCGCCGCAAATCCACGGCGCGTGACGCTGCTCGATGTCATCGAGGTGTTCGAGGACGCGGCGACGCGGAGCGAACCGCCGGCTCCAGGCCGAAGCGCCGAGGAGCGCGCCCTGCATCGCGTCCTCGTCGACATCGACGAAATGGAGGCGGCGACGCTGCGCTCGGCCTCGATCACCTCGCTCCTCAGGATCGTCGAGCGCGAACGCAAGGCGGTCGGATAAAACCGGCCAGCGCGGCCGTTGCGCCTCCTGCGTGAGAGGGCGCGAGCGCCGCCGTGTCGGGACCGTCGTCCGCATGCGGAGCGCCTCGCAATTCGCGATCCCCGGCGACCCCGACTTCGACGCAGCGTTTGTCGGACGCCATCGCTTCGGCGAACGCGCCAATTGCGCGACCGACCATGTCGGCGGCGTTCGCAGCCAAATGCGCGGCGGCGCGTGCGGCGATGTGTCGCGGTCCGCACAGCGTCCGATGAAGGATCGACAGATCATAGGCTTGACCGGATTCCGCCGCCTCGGACCGTCCGAGAGGGTGCTTGCCATTTTGGTATTTTGATACGACTTTACCAATACGTCGCACGACATTTCGAACGATCTGCGACGGCAGGCGGGAAGCAAAAGCGCCCCGCTTCGGAGGAAACGCGATGCTGGACACGCCGCGGCCGTCGACCGCAGACATTGTCAGCCAGTGCGAGGACCTCTTCCTCGATCTCGATTTCACGGCGGCCCGAGAATGGAAGGCCGCGGCGCCAGGGCGGATCGTCGTCGGGTTTCTGCCCTATTACGCGCCGCGCGAGCTCGTCCATGCGGCCGGCGGCCTGCCGCTCGGCGTCTTCGGCGGCGGCGACCAACTCGAGGTGATCCACGGCGACGCCTATTATCAGAGCTACATCTGCCGCATTCCGCGCTCGACCGTGGAACTCGGCGTGTCCGGCCGGCTCGATTTCGTCGACGGGATGATGTTTCCCTCGATCTGCGACGTGATCCGCAACCTCTCCGGCATGTGGAAACTGATGTTTCCGGACAAGGGATCGCGCTACGTCGATTTGCCCCACAATTTCGACGACGATCTCGGCGGCGAGTTCTATCGCAGCGAGTTGAACGCGGTGCGCGACTGGCTCGCCGGCCTCGCCGGCCGGCCGGTGACGGACGCGGCGATCCGCGGCTCGATCGCGCTCTTCAACGAGAACCGGCGCCTGGTGCGCGAGGCCTACCAGTTGCGCGCCGAGGAGCCGTGGAACGTTCCGTCCTCCGAACTCTATCTCCTAATGCGCGCCGGCATGGTGATCCCGGTCGAGCGGCACAACGGGCTGATGCGCGCCTATTTGCATGCCGCGCGCGGCCGGGGCCGGCCAAGGAAGGACAATTCGCGCGTCGTCGTCTGCGGCGCCTTCTGCGAACAACCGCCGCTCGGCCTCATCAAGTCGATCGAACTGGCGGGCTGCTACATCGTCGATGACGATTTCATCCTGGTCACGCGCTGGGAGAATTCGGATATCGCGACGGATGGCGACCCCCTCGCCAACCTGGCAAAGGCCTATCTGCACGATTCGAAGTCGACGCCGCCGAAATACGAGCCCGACGAAAGCAAGAAGGGGCTCTATCTGGTCGACAGCGTGCGCGCCAACCGCGCCGAGGGGGTGATCTTCGCGATGCCCAGCTTCTGCGATCCCGGTCTGCTGGAGCGTCCGATCCTGCAGAGCGTGCTCAAGCAGCACGGCATTCCCCAGATCGCGTTCAAATATGCGGAGAACTCCGGCCAGATGCAGCCGATCCGCGAGCAGGCCGGCGCCTTCGCCGATTCGATCAAGCTGTGGAGCGAAGCATGACCGTCATCGCCACGCCTCCCGGCGCCAAGCCGTCCGAGGCGATCAAGGACGCCTCGATGGCCAAGCAGAAGGAGATGGTCAACGCCCACTACGAACGCCTCGCGAGCGCGAAGGAGAGGGGCGAGAAGGTTGCCGCGACCTTCGTGCCCGGCAACCTCAATGAACTCCTGATGTGCTTCGACCTCGTCAACAACCTGCCCGAGGTCAATGCGATCCAGAACGGCCTGCGCCGCCAGAGCGGGGCGTTCGTGATGGAGGCCGAGAAGCGCGGCCACTCCGAGGACGTCTGCACCTACGTGAAGTCCGACATCGGCATGATGGCCAAGGGCAATATCGGCCCGAACGGCAAGCCGCTGCCGAACCCAGACGTCCTGCTGCTCTCCTACACCGGCTGCTTCACCTTCATGAAGTGGTTCGAGCTCCTGCGGCGCGAGTACGGCTGCGAGACGATCATGCTCCAGACGCCCTATCTGGCGGACGGACAGATCACCGGGGACATGATCCGATACATGGTCAAGCAGCTCGAGCAGGTGGTGATCCCCAAGCTCGAAGAGGTCTCCGGCGTCAGGTTCGACATCGACCGCCTGCGCGAATACCTGGGCAAGTCCGCGATCGCCGAGGATGATCATCTCTGGGTGCTGGAAAGCGCGAAAACAAGACGCTCGCCGATCGACGCCTATTTCGGCGGCATCTACTATATCGGGCCGATTTTCGGAGCCTTCCGCGGCACGGACGACGCGATCGAATATTACCGGTTCCTGCGCGAAGAGGTCGGTCAGCGGATCGCCGAAGGCAGGGGCCCGATCACGCCCGACGGCGACATGGGGCCGGAGCGCTACCGACTCGTGGTCGAGGGGCCGCCGAACTACACCAATTTCCGCCAGTTCTGGAAAATGTTCTACGACGACGGCGCGGTCGTCGTCGCCTCCTCCTACACCAAGGTCGGCGGAACTTATGATTACGGCTTCCGCCACGATCCGTCGCGGCCGCTCGAGTCGCTCGCCGAATATTGCCTCAACGTCTACACCAACCGGAACCTGCCGATGCGCGTCGACATGCTCGCGCGCTACGTCGAGGAGTATGAAGCGGACGGTCTCCTGATCAATTCGATCAAGAGCTGCAATTCCTTCTCGGCCGGGCAGCTCCTCATCATGCGGGAGGTGGAGAAGCGCACGGGCAAGCCCGCGGCCTTCATCGAGACCGATCTCGTCGACCCCCGCTACTTCTCAGCCGCCAACGTCAAGAACCGGCTCGAAAGCTATTTCCAGATGATCGAGCAGAAGCGCGGCGGCCTGCGCGGCGCAGCCTGAAGGAGCACCCATGCGCACCTTTGTCGGCATCGACCTCGGCTCGACCACGACCAAGGCGGTTCTCCTCGACGAGAACCGCGAGGTGATCGGTCGCGGCATAACCAACTCGCGTTCCAACTACGCCACAGCCGCGCGCGTGGCGAGCGTAGAGGCGCGCATCGACGGCCGCTTTACACTGTTCCACCGCGCGCTGCAGACGGGCGGCGCGCAGGACGAGCGGGCCGAAGCGTTCCTCGCAGGCGTCGAGCGCAACTTCCGGCTGCTGCAGTTCCTCGAGCAGCTCGACGATCTCGAACAGACCTGCATCGGGCAGCTTAACGGCGAGCGCTTCAGGAAAGTCGCCGACCGACTGGGCGAGGCGCTGCACGAGGTCTTCCGCCGTCTGAAGGACGAAGCGCCGGAATTTTATGCGCCCGGGGCCAAGCGCAAGTCCGACTTCTTCCGCGACATCGCGGGTTCCCGCTTTCACGTTCACGCCGAGGCGGTGGCGCGCGAGAGCGCCGTCGCGCATGACATTCTGCTCAACGCCTACGACAAGTCGATCATCGAGGTCGAAAACCGGCCGCCGGGCGGCGACCTCTCCGAAAAATTTCGCCGCGCGATAGCGAGCGAGATTCTGGCCGATCCCGCCCTGGCGGATCAGGCGCGCGACATCGCCGAAACGATCGAGACGACGCTTGGCGTCGAGCTCGAGGAGACCTATCTGGTCGGCACCGGCTACGGCCGCGTCACCCTGCCCTTCTCGAAGGAACACATCCGTTCCGAGATTCTCTGCCACGGCCTCGGCGCGCACATGATGTATCCGGGCACGCGCACCGTGCTCGACATCGGCGGTCAGGACACCAAGGGCATCCAGATCGACGCCGGCGGCATCGTCGAGAACTTCCAGATGAACGACCGCTGCGCCGCCGGCTGCGGACGCTATCTCGGCTACATCGCCGACGAAATGAACATGGGCCTGCACGAGCTCGGGCCGCTTGCGATGCAGTCGAACCGGCCCGCGCGCATCAACTCGACCTGCACCGTGTTCGCCGGCGCCGAACTGCGCAACCGTCTGTCGCTCGGCGAGAAGCGCGAAGACATCCTGGCGGGGCTGCACCGCGCGATCATCCTGCGCGCAATCTCGATCCTATCGCGTTCGGGCGGCGTGAGCGACGAGTTCACCTTCACCGGCGGGGTCGCAAAGAACGAAGCGGCGGTGCGGGAGCTCCGCAAGCTCGTCAAAGAGAACTATGGCGGCGTGACGATCAACATCAATCCCGAGTCCATCTACACGGGCGCGCTCGGCGCGGCCGAGTTCGCGCGCCGCGCGGCGACCGGCTGACAACGGAGGGGACCATGCCGATTACAGCGGGAATCGACATCGGAACGGGCGCGGTCAAGATCGCCGTTTTCGACGTGGAGGGCGGGCGCGAAACGTGCCTCGCCAAACGCGTCGAGCGTTTGCGCCAGCGCGATCCGCTCGCGCTCGCCGCGCAGATCTACGACGAAACGCTCGCCGGCCTCGACCTCGAACGTGCGGAGATCGCCTATTGCGCGACGACCGGCGAAGCCGAGTCGATCGACTTCCACACCGGCCACTTCTATTCGATGACGACGCACGCACGCGGCGCCATCTACCTCAACCCGGCGAGCCGCGCGGCGCTCGACACCGGCGCGCTGCACGGACGCGCCATCCGCATCGACCAGCGCGGCAAGGTGCTGGGTTACAAGATGACGAGCCAATGCGCGTCCGGCTCGGGGCAATTCCTCGAAAACATCGCGCGGTATCTCGGCATCGCCCACGACGAGATCGGCTCGCTATCGCGTCAGGCCGACAATCCCGAGAAGGTGTCGGGCATCTGCGCGGTGCTCGCCGAGACCGACGTCATCAACATGGTCTCGCGCGGCGTCACGGCGCCGAACATCTTGCGCGGGATTCACGAATCCATGGCCGACCGCCTCGCCAAGCTGATCAAGTCGATCGGCGGAGTCGACGGGCCGATCCAGATGACGGGCGGCCTCGCGCTCGACGCCGGACTGGTCGACGCGATGAAGGCGGCGGCGAAGCGCGAAAAGATCGCCGCGCCCGTCGAAACCCATCCGGACGCCATCTTCGCAGGCGCAATCGGCGCCGCGCTGTGGGGCGCATTCCGGCGCGAGAAACTGGCGCGCGCCGCGCAAGCGGCGTGAGCGGAGGTGCGAAGGAAGCCTGACGATCAGCGAGGAGCCGCCTGCTGTCGCGCGGCATCGCAAGCTATGGATGACAACTCGGGCTGGCATGCTCGTTGGCCGCCGGCCGAATCGACAGCGTTGCCCGTGCGTCCCTCGCGCGTAGCAGGAGGCGCAGCGGTCAAGCGTCCCGCCATCCCCTCGCCGATTTGATTCGGTCGGCCCGATCGCTTACAGCCCCGACATGGAAGCGGCCGGACCAGGCTTGCGCATCTTCGTCGACGCCGACGCCTGCCCCGTGAAGGACGAGGTCTATCGCGTCGCGGCTCGCTACGGGCTGACGGTTTTCGTTGTCGCGAACAGCCCGATCATGATCCCGCGTGCGCCCGAGATCGAGCGGGTCGTCGTCGGGGCGGGCCCGGACGCCGCGGACGACTGGATCGCCGAGCGCGCCGGGCCAGGCGCCATCGTCGTCACGTCCGACATTCCGCTCGCAAGCCGATGCGTCAAATCGGGCGCCGACGTCATCGCGCCGAACGGCAAACGCTTCAGCGAAAGCTCGATCGGCATGGCGCTGGCGACGCGCGACCTGATGGACCACTTGCGCTCGACCGGACAAGCGACGTCCGGCCCCAAGGCGTTCGGCCCCCGCGACCGTTCGAACTTCCTGAGCGCGCTCGACAATGCGATCGTGCGGCTAAAGCGCAGGCGATGACGCGTCTCGTTGCGGCGCTTTATCGTTGCGCCGCCTACCGGCGACCATATGGTATGGCTCCTGCTCATTTAGCAATTCGTCACGGGCGGCTATTCTGTTGCGTCCTCGATCGCCTCGACGGCGTCCGGAGCCGCCGCGTCGAGGCGCTGCATGTTCTCAAGGATCTTGAGGAGATAGTGCAATATGTGAGCCGCGTCGTTGATCGAGAAATCCGCGAGGACCTCTCCGTAATAGGCGTGGATCTTGGGCAGGGCGAGGTCACGCCAGACGTGGCGGCCGGCCTCCGTCATGGTGACGATCCTGGAGCGCCGGTCGCGGGTGTCCGGGGCGACAGCGAGATGGCCGTCGCGCTCCATGCGGCTGATGAGGCCTGCGAGGTTCTGCCGGCTGACCATGAGATACCGGGCGAGGTCGCCGACGCTCATTCCGCCTTCGACGGTCTTTCGGGAGAGGGCGCCCAGCACCGCCCATTGCTGGGTCGTGAGTCCCTCGGCCTCGACCGCGCGACTTCCGGTTTTATGCAACATGTTGGCGCATTGGTAGAGACGGAAAAACAACCTGTTGGCCAGCTCCATCTTGGTTGCCGTCGCGCTGTCGGAGTTCTTTTTCGCGATATCCGTCATATGACCCCTTGAGCGCCAGTTCGTTCCCTGCTATATATAGCAATATGTTGACCTAATGGTCTAGCCGGTGTTAGCGATCGTGTCCTGAATCGGCGGCGGTCGCAATCCGGCTCTTCAGGGAGGACGAGAGGCATGACGCGTTTCGCAGGCAAGGTCGTCGTGGTCACTGGCGGCGGCGGCGGCATCGGCGGGGCGACCTCGCGACGCTTCGCGCGCGAAGGCGCAAAAGTCGCCGTGTTCGATCTCAACCTCGACGCAGCCCTAAAGATCTCAGCCGACATCGTGGGTTCCGGCGGGATCGCCGAGGCCTTCGCCTGCGACATCGCCGACCGCGCCGCGGTCGACGCCGCCGTCGCCGCGGTCGAGGCCCGGCTCGGTCCGATCGATGTGCTCGTCAACAACGCCGGGTGGGACATTTTCCGCCCCTTCGTCAAGACCGAGCCGGCGCAGTGGGAGAAGCTGATCGCGGTCAATCTCACCGGCGCGCTGCACATGCACCACGCCGTGCTTCCGGGCATGGTCGCCCGACGGGCCGGCCGGATCGTCAACATCGCCTCCGACGCGGCGCGGGTCGGCTCGTCGGGCGAAGCGGTCTACGCCGCGTGCAAGGGCGGCCTCGTCGCCTTCTCCAAGACGATCGCGCGCGAGCATTCGCGCCACGGGATCACCGTCAACGTCGTCTGCCCCGGGCCGACCGACACCGCGCTCTTCGCCGAATACAAGGAAGGCGCCGGCAATCCGGACAAACTCGTCGAGGCGTTCACCCGCTCGATCCCGCTCGGCCGCATCGGCCAGCCGGACGACCTGCCGGGCGCGATCCTGTTCTTCGCCAGCGACGATGCCGCTTACGTCACCGGGCAGGTGCTGAGCGTCTCCGGCGGCCTGACGATGGCCGGCTGACCGTAAATCCGCTTCAGGAGGAACCCCATGACATTCGAAGACATCCTCTACGAGATCCGCAACGGCGTCGCCTGGATCATCATCAATCGCCCGGACAAGATGAACGCCTTCCGCGGCACGACCTGCGACGAGCTGATCAAGGCGCTTTACAAAGCCGGCTACGACAGGGAGGTCGGCGCGATCGTGCTGGCCGGCGCGGGCGAGAAGGCCTTCTGCACCGGCGGGGACCAGTCGGCCCATGACGGCGCCTACGACGGGCGGGGCACGATCGGCCTGCCGATGGAGGAGTTGCACGCCGCCATCCGCGACGTGCCGAAGCCGGTGATTGCGCGGGTGCAGGGCTTCGCCATCGGCGGCGGCAACGTGCTGGCGACGATCTGCGACCTGACGATCTGTTCCGACAAGGCCATCTTTGGCCAGGTCGGGCCCAAGATGGGGTCTGTCGATCCCGGCTATGGCACCGCCTTCCTTTCCCGCGTCGTCGGCGAGAAGAAGGCGCGCGAGATCTGGTATCTTTGCCGCCGCTATTCGGGCCAGGAGGCGGTCGCGATGGGGCTCGCCAACGCCTGCGTGCCGCACGACCAGCTCGACGCCGAGGTGCAGAAGTGGGGCGAGGAGCTGTGCGAGCGCAGTCCGACTGCGCTCGCCATCGCCAAGCGCAGCTTCAACTTGGACACCGCCCATCAGGCCGGCATCGCCGGCCTCGGGATGGTTGCGCTCAAGCTCTACTACGACACCGACGAATCGAAGGAAGGGGTCAATGCGCTCAAGGAAAAGCGGAAGCCCGAATTCCGCAAATATGCGAAGTGACGACCGTCGACGACCCCCTCTCCCCGCTTGCGGGGAGAGCGCCGGGGTGAGGGGCCTTGGTGATTAGCCGCTGAGGCCACTCGCCCTGCCCCTCATCCTAACCTTCTCCCCGCAAGCGGGGAGAAGCGACACAGCCAACTCTGATGGCGCCGCGCGGGAGGACTTCCGTTCCATGAACCCCTATCTCGACGACGATCTCGTCGCCCTCTCCGAACAGGCGCGGCGATTCGCGACCGATCGCATCGCCCCGGGCTTTCAGGAGCGCGACCGGACCCGCGTTCTCGATCGCGGGATCATGCAGGAGATGGGCGCGATGGGCTTCATCGCCCCCGAGTTGCCGGAAGAGTTCGGCGGCCTGGGGCTCGGTTGCCTCGCCGCAGGCGTGATCCATGAGGAGGTTGCGCGCGCCGATCTCAGCATGTCCTACGTCAATCTGCTCGCCTCGCTGAACGGGCAAATTCTTGCCCATCACGGCGAACCCGGCGTCGTAAAGCCGTGGCTCGGGCGCCTGACGGCCGGCAAGGCCCTTTTCGCCATCGCGCTCACCGAACCCCGCGGCGGGTCGGACGCGGCCAACCTGCGCCTTCGCATCGAGCGTGACGGCGATCATTATGTCGTCAACGGCGAGAAGACCTCGATCTCCGCCGCCGACCAGGCCGACGCGGCCGTGGTGTTCGGGCGCACCGGCCCAGTCAACTCCGGCGCGCATGGCGTCACCGCCTTGCTGATCCCGATGGATCTGCCGGGGGTCACCCGCAACCGCTTCGACTGCCACGGCCAGCGCGCCATCGGCCGCGGTTCGCTGTTCTTCGAGAATGTTCGCGTCCCCGCCTCGCACCGCCTCGGCGACGAGAACAAGGGCTTCGTCCAGGTCATGCAGGGCTTCGACTTCTCGCGCGCCCTGATCGGGCTGCAGGTGCTCGCGGTCGCGCGCGCCGCGCTTGAGGAGACCTGGGCCTACGTCGCCCATCGCCAGGCGTTCGGCAAGCCGCTCTCGGCCTTCCAGGGGGTGTCGCACCCGCTGGCCGATTTCGACACCCAGGTCGAGGCCGCGCGGCTCCTTTGTCTCCAGGCGCTTTGGCTCAAGGACAGGGGCGCGCCGCACAGCGCGGAGGCCGCGATGTGCAAGTGGTGGGCGCCGAAGCTCGCTTACGACACGATTCACCAATGCCTGCTCATGCACGGCCACGGCGGCTATGACCATGGGGCCATGGAGCAGCGGCTGCGCGACGTGCTCGGCTTCCAGATCGGCGACGGCACGGCCCAGATCATGAAGACGATCATTGCGCGCGCCCGCGCCGGGCGCGAGGCGGTTCCGACCTAAGAGACGCGGACAGCGAAACGGAGAGGAAACATGGAATTCGACGCCGTTCTCTTAGGTCCGCGGCGCGCCGAAAGCGTCGCGCGCGGCTACTGGCTCGACCGGACGATCAACGACGATCTGGACGCCTGCGTCGCTTCCTGTCCGGACAAGCTTGCGCTGACCGCCGTGCAGCGCGAGTCCGGCGAGGTTCGCCGCTTCGCCTACCGGGAGCTCGCGACGCTCGCCGACCGGATCGCCGTCGGCCTTGCAAAGCTCGGCGTTGCCCGCAACGACGTCGTCGCCATGCAGCTGCCGAACTGGTGGCAGTTTTCCCTGCTTTATCTCGCCTGCTCGCGCATCGGGGCGGTCCTCAATCCGCTCATGCCGATCTTCCGCGAGCACGAGCTGTCCTTCATGCTCAGGCACGCCGAAGCGAAAGTCTTCGTCGTGCCGAAAGTTTTCCGCCATTTCGACCACGAGACGATGGCGCGCGGGCTCGCGAAGGACCTGCCGACGCTCAGTCGGGTCATTGTCGTGGGAGGCGGGGGCGAAGACGATTTCGATGCGCTGCTGACGACGCCCGAATGGGAGAAGGCGCCCGACGCCCGATCGATCCTGACGCGAGGCCGGCCCGGCCCCGACGACGTCACCCAACTCATGTACACCTCCGGCACTACGGGCGAGCCCAAGGGCGTGATGCATTCGGCCAACACGGTGATGGCCAACATCATCCCCTACGCCGAGCGCCTCAGGCTCGGCGCCGACGACATCATTCTGATGGCTTCGCCGATGGCTCACCAGACCGGCTTCATGTACGGGCTGATGATGCCGATCATGCTGAAGGCCAGCGTCGTATTGCTGGACGTCTGGGATCCCGCCAAGGCGGCGGAGCTGATCCGCGCCGAGCAGGCGACCTTCACCATGGCCTCGACGCCCTTCCTGACCGATCTCACGCGCGTCGTAACGGAGACCGGCGAGGGCGTCCCAACCCTCAGGACCTTTCTGTGCGCGGGCGCCCCGATTCCAGGACCGCTCGTCGAGCACGCCCGCGAAGGGCCTGGGGGCGAAAATCGTCTCGGCCTGGGGCATGACCGAGAACGGAGCGGTCACCCTGATCAAGCTCGACGACGACGACCGACTGGCCTTCACCACCGACGGCTGCGCGCTGCCGGGCGTCGAGGTGAAGGTCATCGACGCAGACGGCGCGGATTTGCCGCCCGGCGTTTCCGGCAAGCTCGTCGTGCGCTCCTGCTCCAATTTCGGCGGCTATCTCAAGCGCCCGCAATGGAACAACACCGACGCCGACGGATGGTTCGACACCGGAGACCTCGCCTATATGGACGCCAATGGCTACATCCGTATCAGCGGCCGCAGCAAGGACGTCATCCTTCGCGGCGGCGAGAACATTCCTGTCGTCGAGGTCGAGGCGCTGCTCTACAGGCACCCTGCCGTGGCGCAGGTGGCCGTCGTCGCCTATCCGGACGAGCGTCTGGGCGAGCGGGCCTGTGCGGTCGTTGTCACGAAGGCCGGCAAGACGATCGACTTCGCTGGCATGAGCGACTTCCTGAAAGAACAGAAGGTCGCCGTTCAGTACATTCCCGAGAAGCTGATCGTCCGCGACGCCCTGCCGGCCACGCCGTCCGGGAAGATCCAGAAGTTCAGGCTGCGCGAGATGCTGCGCGAAGGGAAGCTGTAGCGCGTGCGCCTCGCATGCGAAGGGAGCGTTTAGCCATGGCCGTCGACGCCGAGACGTTCGAAATCCTTCTCGATACGGTGCGCCGCTTCGTGCGCGACCGGCTCGTGCCCGCCGAGAGGACGGTGGAGGAACTCGACGAGGTGCCCGCCGACATCGTTCAGGACGATGAAGGACCTCGGCCTGTTCGGCCTTTCCATCCCCGAGGAATACGGCGGCATCGGCCTCTCGATGAGCCAGGAGTGCCAGGTCGCCTTCGAGATCGGCCAGACCGCGCTCGCTTTCCGCTCGGTGTTCGGCACCAATGTCGGGATCGGCTCGCAGGGCATTCTGATGGACGGCACGGAGGAGCAGAAGCGCCTCTATCTGCCGCGGGTCGCGACCGGCGAGCTCATCATGGCTTTCGCGCTCACCGAGCCGGACGCGGGCTCGGATTCCGCCGCGGTCAAGACGCGCGGCGAGCGCGACGGCGACGACTACGTCCTCAACGGCTCGAAGCGCTTCATCACCAACGCCCCACGCGCCGGCGCCTTCACCCTGATGGCTCGCACGGATGGCCCGGGCGCGGGCGGCATATCCGCCTTCATCGTGCCCGCGGGCCTGCCGGGCCTGACCCTCGGCAAGCCCGACAAGAAGATGGGGCAGCGCGGCGCCAAGACCTGCGACGTGATCCTCGAGAACGTCCGCGTTCCGGCGGCCAACGTGATCGGCGGCGCGCCGGGGCAAGGGATTCAAGACGGCGATGAAGGTGCTCGACCGCGGCCGGCTGCACATTTCCGCCGTGGCCTGCGGCATGGCGCAGCGCATTCTCAATGAGGCCGTCGAGCTACGCCAGGGAGCGCAAGCAGTTCGGCAAACGCATCGGCGAGTTCCAGCTCATCCAGGCGATGCTCGCCGACAGCCAGGCCGAACTTTACGCCGGCTGGAGTATGGTGCAGGACTGCGCCAATCGGTTCGACGCCAGGGCCTCCGGCGCAAACGACCCGGACGTCAGCGATGCGCGTCTCGTGTTGCAAGCTGTTCTGCGCCGAGATGGTCGGACGCGTCGCCGATCGCGGCGTCCAGATCCACGGCGGATCGGGCTACATCACGGAGTTCCCGGTGGAGCGTTTCTACCGCGACGTCCGGCTGCTGCGGCTTTACGAGGGCACGACGCAGATCCAGCAGATCATCATCGGCCGCGAGCTCGTCGGCCGGAATTAAGGCGGCAACCTTTCGGGCCCTCGACGCCCGGTATTGAGAACAGGAGACCTCCTCATGGCTTCCCCATCGTCGCGCTCGTTCTTCCAGTGGGACGATCCGTTTCAGCTCGAGGGCCAGCTGACGGCCGACGAGCGCGCGGTGCGAGACGCCGCGCAGGCCTTCGCGAAGGCTGAGTTGCTGCCGAAGGTTCAGCAGGCGTTCCGGCAGGAGAAAACGGACGTCGAAATCTTTCGCAGCATGGGCGAGCTCGGCCTGCTCGGCGCCACGATCCCCGATACGTTTGGCGGCGCCGGCCTCAACTATGTCAGCTACGGCCTGATCGCGCGCGAGGTGGAGCGCGTCAACTCCGGCTATCGCTCGATGATGAGCGTCCAGTCGTCGCTGGTGATGGTCCCGATCTTCGAATTCGGGAACGAGGCGACCAGGCAGAAATATCTGCCAAAGCTCGCGACCGGCGAATGGATCGGCTGCTTCGGCCTGACCGAGCCCAATTACGGCTCCGATGCGGGCGGGATGATCACCCGCGCGCGCAAGGTCGAAGGCGGCTATCGGCTATCGGGCGCGAAGATGTGGATCACCAACAGCCCGATCGCCGACGTGTTCGTCGTCTGGGCGAAGGACGACGCCGGCGACATCCGCGGCTTCGTGCTGGAGAAGGGTTTTAAGGGCCTGAGCGCGCCGGCGATCCACGGCAAGGTCGGCTTGAGGACGTCGATCACCGGCGAGATCGTGCTCGAGGACGTCTTCTGCCCGGAGGAGAACGCTTTCCCGGAGGTGCGCGGCCTGAAGGGGCCGTTCACCTGCCTCAACAGCGCCCGCTACGGCATCGCCTGGGGGGCGCTCGGCGCCGCCGAGGACTGCTTTTCCCGCGCCCGCCAGTACGTGCTCGACCGCAAACAGTTCGGCCGTCCGCTCGCCGCCAATCAGCTGATTCAGAAGAAGCTCGCCGACATGCTGACCGAGATCGCGCTCGGCCTGCAGGGCTGCCTGCGGCTCGGACGGCTGAAGGACGAAGGCGCGGCGCCGGTCGAGCTGACCTCGATCCTGAAGCGCAACAATTGCGGCAAGGCGCTCGACATCGCCCGCGCCGCCCGCGACATGATGGGCGGCAACGGCATCAGCGACGAGTTCGGCGTCGCGCGTCATCTCGTCAATCTCGAGGTCGTCAACACCTACGAGGGCACGCACGACATTCATGCCCTCATCCTCGGCCGCTCCATCACCGGGATTCCGGCGTTCGGCTGACCAGCGGATTGAGTCGGCGCGAACTGTTCAGAAGCTTATGAGTCGGCGAATCCTTTCGGCGCCGCCGAAGCTCTGCTTCTGGACTTCGGTGATCTTGTTCTTGTCGTCCACGAAGACCACGCGCATCCAATGGTCCTTCAGTTTCGCAGGCTCCACCATGGCGTGAGACACGATGAAGGCCTTGTCGCCCGGCTGGAAATGCCGAGCGGGCGCGCCGTTTAGGCTGATGACGCCGGAGCCGCGGCCGCCGGGGATGATATAGGTCGTCCAGAATGCGCCTGTGGCGTTGTTCGTGATCTGCACGATCATGTGCGGCAGGAAACCGGCGCCATCCAGCAGATCCTCGTCTATTGTCACCGATCCGATATAGTTCAGGTCGGCCTGAGTGACGGTGACGGCATGCAGTTTGCCCGTCGCCACCTCCACCAGGGCGACCACGGGCGACATGGCTGGTACGTTGCCGGTTTGCGCGGCGGACGCCGTTTCGGCTTGTGCAGGTGCGGCGACACGAGGGCTTTGCATTTCAAATCCTTATCGGTTGGTCGCTTTCGAGGCGAAGATCTCAGCGCAGCTCGCCAACGATCCGATCGCGGTATTCACCGTATGACGGCGCGCAATGCGAGGCGCAAATATCGACCAGCCAAAACATTCGTGCGCGCTCGGCGACGCGGTCGCGGCGTGCATCCGGTCCCGGTCCTTGCCGTCACCCTCCGAGCGCCTGGTCGAGATCGGCGATCAGGTCGTCCGGGTTCTCGATCCCGACCGAAAGCCGGATCAGGGCCGGGGTGATCCCGAGGCGCATCTGCTCCTCGGGCGCGATGTCGGAGTGGGTCATCGACGCGGGGTGGGAGGCGAGCGTTTCGGTCCCGCCGAGACTGACCGCGAGCTTGATCACTTCGAGCCGGTTCAGTACGGCGAAGGCCTCCCTCTCGCCGCCCTTGACCTCGAACGCGAAGGTCGAACCTGCGCTCCTGCACTGGCGCTCGAACAGCGGCCGGTCGGGGTGGTCCTCGGGCAGGAAGCCCAGATACCAGACCGACGCGACCCGCGGATGGTCCCGCAAGAAGGCCGCAACCTTGCGCGCGCCCTCGGCCGACGCGGTCATCCTGAGCTTCAGCGTTTCGAGCGAGCGCATCAGGAGCCAGCCGGTGTGGGGATCGCACATCGTGCCGAGGATCGTGCGCATGCCGCGAACGGGATCGAGCGCCGCGATGGATCCCGAGCAGCCGCCCGCGATCAGGTCGGAGTGGCCGCCGACATACTTTGTCAGCGAGGTCACGACGAGGTCGGCGCCATGGGCGGTCGGCGTCTGGAACAGAGGTCCGAGGAAGGTGTTGTCGACGATCACCACCGTCGGCCGTCCCTCGGGTCCGCCGAGCCCATCGGCCAGTTGTCTCGCGCGGGCGATGTCGACCAGGCCGTTGGTCGGATTGGCCGGCGTCTCGAGAAAGAGCGCAGCCACGGGGCCGAGAGCGCGCGCCTTCTCGACCGCCTCCTCCATCGCCTTGTTCCCGCCCTCGGCCGGGAACGCGATCGGGGTCACGCCGAACTGCGGCAAAATCCGGTTCAGGAGGAAGTCCGTGCCGCCGTAGACCGGGCCGGAATGAACGATCGCCGAACCCGGCCGCGCATAGGCCCAGAGCGTGGTCGAGATGGCGGCCATGCCCGAGGCGAACACGAGGTTGTCCTCCGCCTCGTCCCAGATCGCCAGCCGGTTCTCGAGCATTTCGAGATCGGGATTGTTGATCCGGCTGTAGATGAGGCCCGGCTCTTCGTTCGGCCGCTTGGCGCGCAGGCCGTAGGCCAGTTCGAAAAATTCCTTGCCGTCCTCGGCGGTGCGGAAGACGAAGGTCGAGGTGTGAAAGACCGGCGGCTTCAGCGACCCCTCCGACCGGAACGGGTCGTAGCCGTAGCCCATCATCAAGGTTTCCGGCGAGAGCCGCCGGTCGCCGAGGCGCCTTTTGCGCCAGCGTTCGTTGGACATGCGTCCTCCCCTCCATGAATGGACGCGTCTGGAGCCGCGCGCCCAAGAACCCGCTCCGCGGCAGCGGCGCCGGGCATCGGCGTTCTACGCTATGCGGCAAACTATGTCTTTCCCGACCGGTCCGCCGGCTTCAGCCGGAAGCGGGATTGTCGTCGATCAGGCTCCGGCGTTTGCTCGCTCTGGCCGCATCTTCGCACACCCAGGGGCGCTGCCGGCCCTCGAACAGAAGGTGCGAGATCGCCTCGCGCTTGACGGCCGTGCGCAGCTTCTGGACCGCCGCGACGTGAGCGTTCGCGATATGCGCCTTGAGCGCAGCATCGGGCCGCCGGTGGACAACCGTATGGCCGCTCATTTTGTCCTCCCATCGACCGCCGTTCGTCCGCGGTTCGCGCTCGGCGCCGCGGCGCCGAGTTGACTTTGGCTAAACCCTCTACACCCCGACTCTGGCGGCATTAGGTCGGTTCCCGGGGACATACGCTCCGTGGCGCGGCTGGACGGGTTCCGCTATCGTGGGCGGGGGCGATCGGAGACCGACGTGGCCGTAACCCTTCATCACGTAAACATTCGCGCTCTGGACCTCGAACGGACGATCGCCTTCTACGTCGAGGCGATCGGCCTTGCGGAAGGATTTCGACCGCCGTTTCCTTTCCCGGGCGCCTGGCTCTACGCCGGCGAGAGCCCCGTGGTGCATTTGACGCTCGCGGATAACGGCGCCGAGCGTGCGAGCGCGGACGCCGGCGTCGACCACATCGCCTTCGCTTGCGACCACCTCGACGCGACGCTCGAGCGGCTCGACCGGCTGGGGTTGCGCTACTCCCAGCCTCGACGACAGCCTGCAACCGGCGTCCGCCAGGCTTTTCTCCTCGACCCGAACGGAGTCACGGTCGAGTTGCAGGGTCCCTAGCCTCGTTTGCCATATGGCGCTCGGCCAACCGTTGCCGGGCTCGGCTCGACCGCGGCGACGCGGTCATCGACTGTCATCGACTGCGTCGACAGGGGCGCGACCGATGGAAATTCATACGGCTCTACGCGAGAGCGGGCGCGAAGGAATCCGCGCGCGCCATTTCCCAGTTGTCGCGCCAGCGTTTGTCGTGGGCGCCGGAGAGGAGTTCGCCGCGCCTGAGCGCCGGATAGAGTTCGGCGTAGGTCATCGACTCGGTTGCGCTGACCCGGCGGGAAAAATGCTCCGGCCGGAAGTCTCGCGGCTGTTCGAGCCCGGCGGCGGCGGTGAGCTCGGCGAGCGCATGCAGCACCGAGGCGTGGTAGTGGCGCACCCGCTCCGCCTTGTCCTCGACCACAAGCGCACGCGCACGCGTCCTGTCCTGGGTCGCCACTCCGGTCGGGCATCCGTCGGTGTGGCAGCTCATCGACTGGATGCAGCCGAGCGCGAACATGAAGCCGCGCGCCGCGTTGCACCAGTCCGCCCCGAGCGCGATGGCGCGCGCGATGTCGAAGCCGTTGACGATCTTGCCGGAGCAGCCGATCCGGATGCGCTCGCGCGCGTTGATCCCGATCAGCGCGTTGCGCACGAAAACCAGGCCCTCGCGCATCGGCAGGCCGAGATGGTCGGCGAATTCGAGCGGAGCTGCGCCGGTGCCGCCCTCCATGCCGTCGACCACGATGAAGTCGGGCGTGATCCCGGTCTCGACCATCGCCTTGCAGACGCCGAGGAATTCCCACGGGTGGCCGACGCAGAGCTTGAATCCGACCGGCTTGCCGCCGGAAAGCTCGCGCAATGTGGCGATGAAGCCGACGAGTTCGAGCGGGGTCGAAAAGGCGCTGTGGCCGGCAGGCGAAACGCAGTCCTTGCCGGGCTCGACGCCGCGGATCGCGGCGATCTCCGGCGTCACTTTCGCGGCGGGCAGCACGCCGCCATGGCCGGGCTTTGCGCCCTGCGACAGCTTGATCTCGATCATCTTGATCTGCTCGTTCGCCGCGACGGCGCGGAACCTCTCCGGGTCGAAGCGGCCGTCCAGCGTCCGGCAGCCGAAATAGCCCGAGCCGATCTCCCAGATGACGTCGCCGCCGCCCTCGCGATGATAGGGGCTGTAGCCGCCCTCGCCGGTGTCGTGGGCGAAGCCGCCGAGCGCCGCGCCTTTGTTGAGCGCGCGGATCGCGTTGGCGCTCAAGGCGCCGAAGCTCATCGCGGAGACGTTGAAAACGGACAGCGAATAGGGTTTCGCGCATTCGGGCCCGCCGACCTCCACGCGAAAGTCCTCGGTCGCCACCGGCTTCGGCGCGATCGAATGACGAAGCCATTCGTACCCCGCCGCGTTGATGTCGCGCAGAGTTCCGAACGGCCGCTTGTCGAGAGTCACCTTGGCGCGCTGGTAGACGACCGCGCGCTGGGTGCGCGAGAACGGCAATCCATCGGTCTCGCTTTCGAAGAAATACTGCCGCATCTCCGGCCGGATCTCTTCCAGGATGAACCGCAGGTGGGCGGAGATCGGATAGTTGCGCAGGATGGCATGCCGGGTCTGGACCAGGTCGTGCACGCCCAGCGCGGTCAGCGCGGCGAACAGGGCTGCCCCGGCCCAGAGCATTGCGTCGGCCCCAGGCGCGGCGCCGGCCGCAATCAGCGAGAGACAAAGCAGCACGACCAGCGCTGCGAGCGTCAGGACGATAAAGCGCGGCGAAAACGCCAGACTGAGCGCCTGCACGACAAACCTCCCAGGACCGCTTCCCCGTCTGCGTCATGCCGCAGTTCGCACGCCGGCGTGACGGGCGGGCCTCGCACCTAGTGCGAGCGTCGCGGCTGCGCAATGCGGCAAGGAGCCTCGGGTCGGCTGTGAGCGGCCGGCTATTCCCCCATTACGATAGGGAGAACGGTGTGAGTGCGGTCACATCATGACGGCGCGGCCTGCGTCAGGTTGCGTTCCCCAGGGCGGCCAGAGCCGCCCGGTCAGGAGGGAAGCCATGATTTCTTTCGTTCGCACTTATTCCATCATGCCCGGCAAGGTCGGCGAAGCGGTGGCGTTCGCCCGGAAGCTCCAGACCTATGTCAAGGACAAGTACAATATCGACATGGGCCTGAGCATGCCGATCGGTGGAAATCCCAACCGGATCGCCTTTGTGTCGATGGCCTCCGGACTTGCGGATCTCGAGGCTGTGATGGGCAAGCTGGCGGCCGACTTGGACTATCAGCAGATGCTTGTGGGGAACGCCGCCAGCGTCGTTCCCGGCTCTGTCCATGACGAGCTGTGGCGCTCGATTTGACGCAGCCG
Source organism: uncultured Alphaproteobacteria bacterium (assembly GCA_963783275.1). GTDB lineage: Bacteria > Pseudomonadota > Alphaproteobacteria > Rhizobiales > Beijerinckiaceae > Roseiarcus. The sequence continues at coordinate 51,455 of CAWANA010000020.1, forward strand.
GGGCGGCGCGAGACCCGCGCCGACTCAAGCGCGCGGGGGCAACGCGGTGTTACGCCGCCGCGGGCTAAAGCGTCACGAACTCGGTGTGGCCGATGCCGTGTCGGTAGTCGAGCACGGAGATGACCACCGGCTTGACCGAAAAGATGGCGATCGTGTCGTCCTCGTCCGGGCCGAAATCCGCGCCTTCCGGAAAGCGCGCGAGCATCAGCGCGCCGACTTTGGCGATCTCCGCCGCATCGGTGACGCGCGCGGCGCGCGCGCCCATCGACAGGCCCAAAATCTCCTCCGTTCGGTCATAAGGCAGATTGACCGTCAGCGAGACCTTGTCGCTGAGCGCGATGTTGCGCGCCTTTTGCGAATGCGCCGCCGTGCCGAAGTAGAGCGTGAGCCCGTCGTGGACGTAGCTGACCGTGGTCGCCTGCGGGAACCCGTCGGGCCGGACGGTCGCGATCGTCATCTCGCTCTCGCCCCCGAGAATGGCGAGGATCTTGTCGCGCGTCGCATCGTCCATGGCGTGGTCTTTCTCCGTTCGAAGTCGATCCTCGCGGCGGATTTTGGTCTGGGATGCGAAAACTGGAAAGGCAAAAATTGCTCTCGCCGGGGTTGTTCGGGCGAGATACGTTGATCAGGGTCATCTCGGCGCGCGACATGAGCGTCAAGGAAAGGGCCATTTATGAACAGAGCGCGTAAAGCCGTTCCCACTTTCGCCAGCGAGGCGGAAGAGCGCGCCTATTGGGAGCGCATCGACTCGGACGCCGACCTCGACTGGAGCCGCGCGGAACGCGTCCGGTTGCCCAATCTTCAACCGAGCACCACGGCGATCTCGCTGCGCCTTCCGATCGGTCTGCTCGAACAAATCAAGATCGCCGCGCACAAGCGATCATACAGTACGCGATTGACAATCGCTTCACGAACGTCGGTTTCGTTCCGGTAACTGTTCTTATTAATGCGATCGGCGATTGATCCGATAGTCGCGACGAGCGTCATGCCGATACCCTGTCCCCTTCACCTCGAAAACTTCTTGTACTTCAGCCGGTGCGGGATGACGCTGTCGATCCCCAGCCGCCGCTTCTTGTCCTCCTCGTAGTCGCCGAAGTTGCCCTCGAACCATTCGACGTGGCTGTCGTCCTCGAAGGCCAGCATGTGGGTGGCGATGCGGTCGAGGAAGAAGCGGTCGTGGCTGATGATGACCGCGCAGCCGGCGAAGTCGAGCAGCGCCTCTTCGAGCGCCCGAAGCGTGTCGACGTCGAGGTCGTTGGTGGGTTCGTCGAGCAGCAAGAGGTTCGCGCCGCTCTTCAGCATTTTCGCCAGATGCACGCGGTTGCGCTCGCCGCCCGACAGCATGCCGACCTTCTTCTGCTGGTCGGCGCCCTTGAAGTTGAAGGCGCCGCAATAGGCGCGCGAGTTCATCTCGCGCTTGGCGAGCGTGATGATGTCGAGGCCGCCGGAGATTTCCTCCCACACGGTCTTCTTGGCGTCGAGCGCGTCGCGCGACTGGTCGACATAGCCGAGCTGCACCGACTCGCCGATCTTGATCGTCCCGGAATCGGGCTTCTCCTGCCCCGTGATCATGCGAAAGAGCGTGGTCTTGCCGGCGCCGTTCGGGCCGATCACGCCGACGATGCCGCCGGGCGGCAGCTTGAACGACAGGTTGTCGATCAGCAGACGGTCGCCGTAGCCCTTCGAAAGGCCCTCGATGTCGATGACGTTGTTCCCAAGCCGCTCCGCGATGGGAATGATGATCTGGGCCGTGGTCGGGGCCTTCTCGCTGCTCTTCCGGACCAGCTCCTCGTAGGCCTGGATGCGCGCCTTGGACTTGGCCTGGCGCGCCTTCGGCGAGGCCGCGATCCACTCGCTTTCTTCGGCGAGCGCCCGCTGCCGCGCGACGTCCTCGCGGCCCTCCTGCTCGAGCCGCTTCTGCTTCTGCTTCAGCCACGACGAGTAGTTGCCCTCGTAGGGGATGCCGCGGCCGCGATCGAGCTCGAGAATCCAGCCGGTCACGTTGTCGAGGAAGTAGCGGTCGTGGGTGACGATCAGGATGGCGCCGGGATAGGCGCGCAAATGCCCTTCGAGCCAGTTGACCGTCTCGGCGTCGAGATGGTTGGTCGGCTCGTCGAGCAGCAGCAGTTCGGGCTTTTCGAGCAGCAGGCGGCAGAGCGCGACGCGGCGGCGCTCGCCGCCCGAGAGCTTCGCGACGTCGGCGTCGTCGGGCGGGCAGCCGAGCGCGTCCATCGCCTGCTCGACCTGGCTTTCGAGATCCCACAGGCCCTTGGCCTCGATCTCGTCCTGGAGCCTGGTCATCTCGTCCGCGGTCTCGTCGGAATAGTTCATCGCGAGCTCGTTGTAGCGGTCGAGGATCGCCTGCTTGTCCTTGACCCCGAGCATGGCGTTGCCCTTGACGTCGAGGTCCGGGTCGAGATGGGGCTCCTGCGGCAGATAGCCGACCCGCGCGCCTTCGGCGACGAATCCCTCGCCGACGAATTCGGTGTCGAGCCCCGCCATGATGCGCAGCAGCGTCGACTTGCCCGAGCCGTTGACGCCGAGCACGCCGATCTTGGCGTCCGGGTAGAAGGAGAGGTTGACGTTCTCCAACACCTTCTTGCCGCCCGGCCAGGTCTTGGTCAGGCCCTGCATATGGTAGATGAACTGGCGCGCGGCCATACGAAATCCTTGGATTTGTCGGAAGCAAATTGGCCGCGGGAAATATCAGGGGCGGCGGCGGGAAGCAAGGCGAAGCGATGCGTCGGATCGGTTCCAGAGCTCGGCTCATGCGCGCAGGGCTTGGCTTGGCCTTTGTTCTGGCCGCGCTTTTGAACGCGGCGGCCGACGAGCCGCCTCTGACCGTCCATGGCCTTATGGCGGAGGGTTGGGAGATCGCCGGCTATGCGAGCGGCTACGACAACCGCACGTCCCTCATCCTTTTCCGCCATCCGGGCGTCGATACGCTCGTTCAGTGCGGCGTTCTGTTCGACGTGATGCGCAGCCCCCGCACAATCGTGAACTGCTACGAGCTCAAGTGATGGGGAAGAGCGCGGCGCCATGCGGGACCGGGGTTGGGCCGACGTCGCCTTCGAGCGTCGCGCCAATGCTCGACGAGACCTCCCGTGCGCAAGGCCGAAGGTCGAGAGGATATTGACTTCGACAGACCCTCGTCCCGCTGTATAAATCGGCGACTGCGCATGGGGACCGTGACCCCGGCTCAAGCGCGCGACCAGGAAGACAGGTGGACGATGGCCGACCCCAAAAATCCGATCAGGGCGGCGGACAAGAAGATGCGGGCGATGGCCGATCCGGTCGGGCTGTTCCTGACCGAGGCCTTCCACCTCCTTGGCTTGTTCGCAATCGGCGCCGCGACGGTCTGGGCGGCCTGGGCCGCGTTCTACGCCATGATCCAGAAGGGCTCCCCTTCGATCGAGGACCTGCTGCTCCTGTTCATCTACCTCGAAATCGGCTCGATGGTCGGCATCTATTTCCGCACCAACCACATGCCGGTCCGCTTTCTGCTCTACGTCGGCATCACCGCGCTGACTCGGCACATGATCGGCTTCGTCCAGGAGCAGTCGGGGGCCGATCTCGAGATCCTGATTCTGGCCGTCTCGACCCTGATCCTGGCGCTCGCCGTTCTCATCATTCGCTTCACCTCGAACCGTTTTCCGAGCCCCGGTTACGGGGAAGCTGGTCAGAGCGGCGTCAGCGTCGATTAGCGGCCGATCGAGGAGCGCCCGATGGCTTTCGACCTCATCATCCGCAACGCCACGCTTCCCGACGGCCGCAAGGGTCAGGACGTCGCCATCGCCGCAGGCCGCATCGCGGCGATCGGACCCAGCCTCGAAGCCGAGGCGCGCGAGACGATCGACGCGCGCGGGCTTCTCCTGTCGCCGCCCTTCGTCGACTGCCATTTCCACATGGACGCGACCCTGTCGCTCGGCAACGCCGCGCCTAAACGTCAGTCCGGCACGCTGCTCGAGGGGATCGCGCTCTGGGGCGAATTGAAGCCGCATCTGACGCACGAGGCGGTGATCGAGCGCGCGCTCCGCTATTGCGACCTCGCCGTCTCGCAGGGCCTGCTCGCGATCCGCAGCCACGTCGACGTCTGCGACGATCGCCTGCTCGCGGTCGAGGCGCTGCTCGAGGTCAAGAAGACGGTGAAGCCCTATCTCGACCTGCAACTCGTCGCGTTCCCGCAAGACGGCTATCTGCGCTCGCCCTCCGCCGCCGGCAATCTCGAGCGGGCGCTCGACCTCGGCGTCGACGTCGTCGGCGGCATCCCGCATTTCGAGCGGACGATGGCCGACGGCGCCGCTTCGGTGAAGGCGCTTTGCGAGATCGCCGCCGAGCGCGGTCTCATGGTCGACCTGCATTGCGACGAGAGCGACGATCCGATGTCGCGCCACATCGAGACGCTGGCCGCGGAGGCGCATCGGCTCGGCCTCGGCGCGCGCGCGACCGGATCGCATCTGACCTCGATGCATTCGATGGACAATTACTACGTCTCGAAGCTCCTGCCGCTGATCGCCGAAAGCGGCATCAACGCGATCGCCAATCCGCTGATCAACCTGACGCTGCAGGGACGGCACGATACGTACCCGCGCCGCCGGGGCATGACCCGCGTCGCGGAAATGCGCGCGCTCGGAATTCCGGTCGCGCTCGGCCAGGATTGCGTGATGGATCCCTGGTACAGCCTGGGCGGAGCGGACATGCTCGACGTCGCCCACATGGCGGTGCACGGCGCGCCGATGACGAGCCGAGAGGCGATCCGCTGGACCTTCGACGCGGTGACCGAAATTCCGGCGCGCATCCTCGGGCTGGAAGGCTACGGTCTCAAGGTCGGCGCGAACGCGGACCTCGTGCTGTTGCAGGCGGCCGATCCGATCGAGGCGGTGCGGCTGCGAGCCACCCGGCTCGTCGTCTTGCGCCGCGGCCGGATCGTCGCGCGAACGCCCGCGCCCGCGAGACGGCGCTCGCGCTCGACGGCCGGCCGCCGACGCTCGACCCGGCGTCCTATGCGCCGGGCTGACGGCGTTCGAGCGTCAGAAGCGGTCGCCGTCCGCTTTCGCCGCAAGGCTCGCGCAGCCGCCGACCCGCCGCGGCCGCCTCGGCGCCGGCGAGAGACAGGATGGCGGAGGTCGCGTCGTCGAGCGGAGCGACGAGATCGTATTCGAACGCCGCCAGTCCCGAGGCGTCCGATTGCGCCAGCGCGATCCGCAGGTCGAAGTCGTCGCCGCTGAAATCGCCGTCGGGGATGAAGCCTTCGCGCTTGAGACTGGCGACCTCCGCGCGCATGTCCTTGTAGCCGAGGCTCGCGACCGTCGCGGCCCAGGTCATCCAGAGGACCAACTCTCGGCGCGGGGCCATGTCGCGGCGAATGCGGCGAAGAAAGCCGCGCATGTCGTCGTCGGTCATCGCGCCTCGGGCGCGGACGAGATAGCCGAGCGCGGCGAGCGCCGAGGCGCGCGCGAACTCGTCGCCCCTTTCCGAACTCGATCGCGCGGCGCAGCAGGACCGTGTCGCCGTCGAACACGCGAATGAGGATGCCCGGCAGGGTCTCCGTCACCGCGTCATCCAGCCATTCGGCGATGTGCCGGTCCTCGCCGATCAGCCGGCACAGGATCGGATAGGCGCGCGTCTCGCCCTTCTCCCCGCACAGATGCGTGATATAGAAGGCTTCCGCGCCGGAGACCTTGTCGCGCCGGCCCGCGGCGAATTGGCTCGAGGCGCCCGATCAGCCGCGTCGACGCGTCGTCCCAATTCGCCGACGCCCAGGACAGGACTTCGCGCGGCGGATTTTCGATGTCGTCCAGCGCGACCAGCGCGTCGTCCCAGGTGGTGATTGCAACCGTTTCGTCCATCAGCATGACGCAACCCTTTCTGCTTTCTGAAGCCAGGGGTTGCACGGGTCGTGCCGCGCCTCGGGGCGCCGTTTTCGGCCGAAATCGCGCTTTGAACGCGAACATTGCGCGAATGCTCGGGCGCAAAATGACGCTGACGCAGCGGCAATTTCGCATCGGGCGGCCGCCTCGTCCGTGTCGAAACGAGACAGCCGAGACGGCCGCGCCTGAGTTGTCTTCGCCATCAGGCGGCGAGGCAGCACTTCTTGTATTTCTTGCCGCTGCCGCACGGGCACGGGTCGTTGCGGCCCACGTCGCGGAACGGATTGACGTGGGGCGCGTCGGCGACGCGCTGTCGGGGACGCCGTCGTCGTCCGGACGCTCGAACGACGTCGTCGTCCGACTCGCGATCGTCGTCCTCGGCCCAGGATTCGAGCGTCCCGATCGCGTCGTCGAGCGGGACGGACGTCCCGGTCATGGAACCCGGCGAGACCGGCCGGGTCGCCGCGCGCCAGATCGACGGTCCGATCAAAGTCGTCGAGACCGAAATCCATCGGGTCGAGCAACTCGTCCTTGGTCAGAACGGCGGCCTCCATCTTGAGGTCCTCGTAGCCCAGCGCCGAGGCCGTCTCGGCCCAGCAGGACCAGAAGGCGGGCATCTCGCGCGGGCGCGCCTCCCGCCGCAAGCGCCGGAGACATGCGCGCATCGCCTCGTCGTCGAGCGCGCCTTGCGACCGAGCCAGATAGCCGAGGGCCGAGCAAGGCCGCGCCTCGGGCGAATTCGTCGCCGTCCGGCGACTCGATCGCCGTCATAAGCGGCGCCGCGTCGCCGTCGAACGACGTTGATCAGGATGCCGGGCAAGGTCTCGGCCGTGGCGTCGCCGAGCCAGTCTCCAGATCGGGATCCTCGGCGATCAGGCGGCATAGCGGTTCGTAGGCGCGCGCCTCCCGCATCTGTCCGCAAAGATGAGCGATAAAGAAGATCTGACTCGGTCCGCCTCGGTCTGGTCATTGCCCGCGGCGAAGGCGCGCAGCCTTGCGATGAAGCGCGGCGAAGCCGTCTGCCAATGGTCCAGAGCCCACGCCATCGCTTCGCGCGGCAGGCCCATCCTTCCGCGAACCGCCGCAGCGCCTCGTCAACATTCATCGTCGCATCCTCGAAATGAGCGGGCGCTTCACGGTTCCTCGCGCTTGGCGAGCGCGGCGGCGCGGATGGCGCTGAGCGTGGTCGTCGGCGTGATCGCCTCCGGATCGATCTTGACGTGGACGATCGAAGGCAGGCCGCGACGCGAGCGCGCGCTCGAAGGCGGGCAGGAACTCCGCCGTCTCCTCGACGGTCTCGCCGTGGCCGCCGAAGGCGCGCGCGTAAGCCGCGAAATCGGGGTTGCGCAAGGTCGGAGGCGATCACCCGGCCGGGGTACATGCGCTCCTGATGCATGCGGATCGTGCCGTACATGCCGTTGTCGATCAGCACGACGACGATCGGCAGGCCATATTGGACGGCGGTCGCGAATTCCTGTCCGTTCATCAGGAAATCGCCGTCGCCCGAGAAGCAGACGACGGTCCTGCCCGGAAAGACCCGCTGCGCGCCGATCGCCGCCGGCAAGCCGTAGCCCATCGATCCGGAGGTCGGGCCCAAGCTGCTGCTCGACCGCACGAAAGCGCAGGAAGCGGTTGACCCAGATGGTGAAGTTGCCGGCGCCGGTGGTGAAGATCGCCTCGGGAACGCGCCGCCGGAGCGCGAACATGATCTCGCTCACCTGCACCCGGCCCGGATTGGCCGGCGCCTGCTCGCTCCAGGCGAGATAGTCGGCGCGCGCCTGCGCGTCTCCGGCCGACCACGCGGATCGTCGACGGCGGCTGAACGCCTTCGAGCGCGGCGCAGAATTCCGGCGAGGTGGCGACGATGCCGAGCGTCGGGATGATAGTTGCGGCCGATCTCGAGCGGGTCGGCGTGGACGTGGACGAGCCGCTGGCGCGGCGCGGGAATGTCGAACAGCGTGTAGCCTTGCGCGGCGGCCTCCGACATGCGCCCGCCGACCAGCAGGACGACGTCGGCGTTCTCGATCCGCGCCTTCAGCTTCGGATTGGCCGAGAGGCCGATCTCGCCCGCATAATTGTCGTGCTCGCCGTCGAAGGCGCTGGCGCGGCGAAACGAGCCGGCGACCGGCATGTCGAACCGCTCCGCGAAGCGGGCGAAAGGCGGCGCTCGCACGGCTTGTCCAGCCGGGTCCGCCGAGGATGGCGATCGGCCGCTCGGCCGCCCACAGCATCTTCTGCAGTTCCGCCATTTGCGTCAGGCCCGGCCAGATCGGCGCCGCGACCGCCCTCGGCGCGTCGGCGACGCGTCCGCCGTCTCGAGCAGCATGTCCTCGGGCAGCGCGATCACCACCGGGCCCGGCCGGCCCTGCATGGCGACATGAAAGGCGCGCTGGACGATCTCGGGAATCTGCGCCGCGCTTTCGATCTCGCGTCGCCCATTTGGCGACCGAGCCGAAGACGGCGCGATAGTCCATCTCCTGGAACGCGCCCCGCCCCATCATCGCCCGCTCGACCTGGCCGATGAACAGGATCATCGGCGCCGAATCGTGCTCCGCGATATGAACGCCGTGCGCCGCGTTGGTCGCGCCGGGCGCCCGGGTGACGAAGCAGATCCCGGGCCGGCCGGTGAGCTTTCCCTCGGTCAGCGCCATCATCGCGGCGCCGGCCTCCTGCCGGCAGACGGTCAGTTCGATCGGCGCGTGTCATGCAGCGTCGAGCGCCGCGAGATAGGACTCGCCGGGGACGCAATAGACGCGCTCGACCCCCTGGGCGACGAGTTGATCGACGAGAATCTGCCCGCCGGTGCGGGGCTTGCGAAGAGACATGGGGGTCGGATCCTGAAGCGGCGAGGCTCAGTCTAGAGCGGGCTGCGAAAAATGGATGCCGGTTTTCGCATGATCCCGCGTTTTCAAAGAATCAGCGGCGTGCTAAGCATCGCTCTGGCGGAACCGCGCCAGCAACGAAAATCCGCGACGATCGGGCGCGCCGCTCGCCTTGCGCGCCGCCGCCCTTCCCGCCATTCTCGCCGTGCCATGGCTTCACCCGCCGACCGCCCAGCCGCCGAGCCTGGCGCGCTCGCGAATTTGAACGCGCGTTCGCGCGAGATCTTCCGGCGCATCGTCGAGTTCGTATCTGACGACCGGCGAGCCGGTCGGCTCCCGGCATCTTGTCGCGCCTGTTGCCGATCTCGCTGTCGCCGGCCTCGGTCCGCAACGTGATGCAGGACCTCGAGGAGCTCGGGCTCATCTACGCTCCGCACGCCAGCGCCGGACGGCTGCCCACCCAGCAGGGCCTGCGCTTCTTCGTCGACGCGCTCCTCGAGTTCGGCGATCTCGGCCGGGAGGAGCGGGCGCGAATCGACAGCCAGGTGCGGGCCGCCGCGGAAGGCGGCGGATTCGAAGGCGCGCTCGCCGAAACGACCAGCATCCTTTCGGAACTCACCCGCGGCGCCGGCGTCGTGCTGACGACCAAGTCCGACCCGTCGCTCAAGCATGTCGAATTCGTGCGCCTCGAGCCGGAAAAGGCGCTGGCGATCCTGGTCGCCGAGGACGGCTCGATCGAGAACCGCGTGATCGTCACGCCGGCCGGGCTGCCCGCCTCGGCGCTCGTCGAGGCCGGCAACTATCTGAACGCCCGGATTCGCGGGCGCACGCTGGCCGAGGTCACGACGGAAATCGAAGTCCGAGCGCCGCGACGCGCGCGCGGCGAACTCGACGCGCATCGCCGCCCGGCTGGTCGACGCTGGCCTCGCCTCGTGGGCCGGGGCGGCGGAGGCGCGCGACCAGCTGATCGTTCGCGGGCAGGCCAACCTGCTCGGCGACGTGCGGGCGGCGGAGGACATCGAGCGCATTCGCACGCTGTTCGCGGACCTCGAAACCAAGACGGACGTCATCGAGCTTCTGCATCGGGCCGAAACCGGCGACGGCGTCAAGATTTTCATCGGCTCCGAGAATAAGCTATTCTCGCTCTCCGGATCGTCGATGATCGCCGCGCCCCTGCGCGGCGGCGACCATCGGATCGCCGGCGTCCTCGGCGTCATCGGCCCGACGCGGCTGAATTACGGCCGCATCGTGCCGATGGTCGAATACGCCGCGCAGGTGCTTGGCGACCTCAAACGATCGCGCTGACGCTGTCGCGCCGGAAGGAACGCAAGCCATGTCGAACGCCGGCGACATCCGACGCACAGCCTCGGGCAGGCGGTCGAACGCCTCGAGGGGAAATGGGCGGCGATCACCGCCTTCGGCGTGCTGCTGGTGCGTTCTCGGCTTCGCGGCGCTGGTCTTTTCCCTCGTCGCCACGATCGCGACGGTGACGCTGAACGGCGTCCTGTTCCTGATCGCCGGCGCGGCCGAGATCGCCATCGGCATGCATTCGCGCGGACTGGGGGCTCGTTTTTTCTCTGGGTGATCGGCGGCGTTCTCTATCTCGCCGCCGGCGTGATCTGCATCGTCAATCCCGATGCTCGCCTCGGTCGTGCTGACGCTCCTGCTCGGCGCGGGCCTGATCGCCGCCGGCGTCGTGCGGCTTCATCTTAGCCTTTCGGCTACCGCCCGTTCAGCCGCGCGCTGCTGGTATTCGTAGCCGCGGCGGTCACAATTCTTCTGGGTCTCGATCATCGTCAGCCACTGGCCGATGGACAGCGTCTACGTGCTTGGAACCCTGCTCGGCGTCGATCTTCTGTTTCATGGGGCGGGCTGGGTGAGTTTCGGCCTGGGACTGCACGCGCGGAGCTGAGCCTCGGGCGACCGCGTTCATTCGTGAGGAGCGAACAATGACGAAGTGGGTCTATTCCTTCAGCGCCGAGCGCGCCGAAGGACGGGGGGAAATGAAGAACCTGCTCGGCGGCAAGGGCGCGAACCTGCACGAAATGGCCTCATCTCGGCCTGCCGGTGCCTCCCGGCTTCACCATCACCACCGAGGTCTGCACCTACTTCTACGCCAACGGCAAGACCTATCCGCCCGATCTCGCGGCGCAGGTCGACGCCGCGGTCGCCGAGGTCGGCCGCCAGACCGGCCACGTCTTCGGCGACGCGGCCAATCCGCTGCTGGTCTCGGTGCGCTCGGGCGCGCGCGCCTCGATGCCGGGCATGATGGACACCGTCCTCAACCTCGGCCTGAACGACGAATCGGTCGTGACGCTCGCCAAGACGTCCGGCGACGAGCGCTTCGCCTACGACAGCTATCGCCGCTTCATCCAGATGTATTCGAACGTCGTGCTCGACGTCGACAGCCACAACTTCGAGGACATCCTCGAGCACTACAAGGACGGCAAGGGCTACACGCTCGACACCGACCTCAAGGCCGACGACTGGCGCAAGGTCATCGTCGAATACAAGGCCAAGGTCGAGGAGGCGACCGGCAAGCCCTTCCCGCAGGCGCCGAAGGATCAGCTCTGGGGCGCGATCGGCGCGGTCTTCTCGTCCTGGATGAACCAGCGCGCGATCACCTATCGCCGCCTCAACAACATTCCCGGCCGACTGGGGCACCGCCGTCAACGTGCAGGCGATGGTGTTCGGCAACATGGGCGAGACCTCGGCGACCGGCGTCGCCTTCACCCGCAATCCGTCGACCGGCGAGAACGCGCTCTACGGCGAGTTCCTGGTCAACGCCCAGGGCGAGGACGTGGTGGCCGGCATCCGCACGCCGCAGAACATCACCGAGGTCGCGCGCAAGGCCGCGGGCTCCGACAAGCCCTCGCTCGAATCCCTCATGCCCGCGGTGTTCCACCAGTTCGTCGCGACGACGAAACTGCTCGAGAAGCACTACAAAGACATGCAGGACATGGAGTTCACCGTCGAGCGCGGCAAGCTCTGGATGCTGCAGACCCGCAACGGCAAGCGCACCGCGAAAGCGGCGCTGAAGGTGGCGGTGGACATGGCCAACGAGGGCGTGCATCACCCGCGAGGACGCGATCATGCGCGTCGAGCCCAGCGCGCTCGACCAGCTCCTGCATCCGATGCTCGACCCGAAGGCCAAGCCCACGCCGATCGCGACCGGCCTGCCGGCTTCGCCCGGCGCGGCGAGCGGCGAGATCGTGTTCTCCGCCGACGACGCGGAGGCCGCGGCGCAAGGCCGGCCGCAAGACGATCCTGGTTCGCGTCGAAACCTCGCCCGAGGACATCCACGGCATGCACGCCGCCGAAGGCATCCTGACCACGCGCGGCGGCATGACCTCGCACGCGGCGGTCGTCGCGCGCGGCATGGGCAAGCCCTGCGTCTCCGGCGCGGGCTCGATCCGCATCGACTACGCGAAGGAGACGATGACCGCGGGCGGCGTCACGCTGAAGAAGGGCGACATCCTCACCATCGACGGCGCGGCCGGCGAGGTGATGGCGGGCGCCGTGCCGATGATCAAGCCGGAGCTCACCGGCGAATTCGCCACGCTGATGGGCTGGGCCGACGAGGTGCGCCGCATGAAGGTGCGCGCCAACGCCGAGACGCCGGCCGACGCGCGCACCGCGCGCTCGTTCGGCGCCGAGGGCATCGGCCTCTGCCGCACCGAGCACATGTTCTTCGAGGGCGACCGGATCGTCGCGATGCGCGAGATGATCCTGGCCGAGACCGAGGAGGGCCGGCGCGCGGCGCTCGCCAAGCTTCTGCCGATGCAGCGGCAAGGACTTCGCCGAGCTGTTCGAGATCATGAGCGGCCTGCCGGTCACGATCCGCCTGCTCGACCCGCCGCTGCACGAGTTCCTGCCGAAGACCGACGCGGAGATGGACGAGGTCTCCAAGGGGATGGGCGTTCCGGCGGAGAAGCTGCGCGCCCGCGCGGCCGAACTGCACGAGTTCAACCCGATGCTCGGCTTCCGCGGCATCCGTCTGGCGGTGCGCCTATCCGGAAATCGCCGAGATGCAGGCGCGGGCGATCTTCCTGGGCGCGGTCGACGCCGGGAAGAAGACCGGAAAGCCGGTCACGGCCGAGATCATGCTGCCGGTCATCTTCGGCAAGCAGGAGTTCGATCTGGTCAAGCCGATCATCGTCGCGGCGGCGGAGGCGGTCGCCAAGGAGACCGGGGTCACGGTGCCCTATCACGTCGGCACCATGATCGAACTGCCGCGCGCGGCGCTGAGGGCGGGCGAGATCGCCGAGAGCGCCGAGTTCTTCTCGTTCGGCACCAACGACCTCACCCAGACGACGCTCGGCATCTCGCGCGACGACGCCGGCTCGTTCCTCGGCCTCTACACGGCCAAGGGCCTCCTGCCGGCCGATCCGTTCGTGTCGATCGACACGGTCGGCGTCGGCGAACTGATCAAGATCGCGGTCGAACGCGGCAAGGCGACGCGGCCCGACATCAAGCTCGGCGTCTGCGGCGAGCACGGCGGCGATCCGGCTTCGATCGCCTTCTGCGAGGACGCGCGTCTCGACTACGTGTCCTGCTCGCCGTTCCGCATCCCGATCGCCCGCCTCGCGGCGGCGCAGGCGGCGCTGCACCGCAAGGCGCACTCGACCGCCTGAGCAGCGGCCGCACCCAAGCCATAAGCAGGGGGCGCTCGCAGAGAGCGCCCCTTTTTTCTGGCGACTTGAATTTTTGGCCGACCGGTGCCCTACGGCCACCGCATCACGCAGCCTCCTCCCGGGCGACGATCCCGGAATAGTCGTGCTCCGCTTCCGCCTTGGACAGATCATAAGCGGCCTGAAGGTTTATCCAGAAGCGTGGGTCGACGCGGAAATACCGGCCGAGCCGGATCGCGGTGTCCGCGCTCACGTCGCGCCGTCCCCGGACAATGTCGGAAATCCTGTTGCCGGGAACGTCCAGCGCCCGGGCCAGTGCGTTCGCCGACAAGCCCAGCGGCTTCATATACTCCTCCGAGAGGACTTCCCCCGGGTGTGTGCGAATGCGCATGGCCGGCCTCCTGCTAATGATAGTCAACGACGGAAACGGCGTCTGGACCGGCGTCCGTCCAGACAAAGACGACACGCCAACGGTCGTTGACGCGGATCGAATGCTGCCCCGCCCGGTCGCCCTTCAACGCCTCCAACCGGTTTCCTGGCGGAGAGCGGAGCGTGTCCAGCGTCGGGGCGGCGTCCAGCATATCGAGCTTGCGCGCGAGCACGCGACTTGCCGCCACCGGGCCGGACACGTCCCGTGATGAAAATACCGCGCGGTATCCTCGTCAGCGAAACCAACGATCATCCGGACAATATACGGTACGTAATGCGTATCGACAAGAAGAAGACCGACCCCGTCGACGCCTCGAGTCTTGCCCCTGCGCGCAAAGGCAGCCGCTTCTTTTTGACCCGGCATCTCGGCCTGCATCGCTCCGCGAATTCGGGGTTAATCTGCGAGCGATTTCGTCTAACCTCATCGACGCCCGACTCTTCCCGTCAGCGATCGGGCGGAGGAGCCATTGTCCGACCCTTCCAGCCCCACCTCAGCGCCGCTCACCGCCGAGCATGCGCGGCTCGCGGAATCCACCGTCGACACGCCCGGCGCCTGGAAGGCGCTCGGGCCGTATTTGAGCGAGCGCGCCTGGGGAACCGTGCGCGAGGACTACAGCGCCGACGGCGACGCCTGGCGATACTTTCCCTACGAGCACGGGCGCTCGCGCGCCTATCGCTGGAGCGAGGACGGGCTCGCCGGCGTCTGCGACCGCGAGCCAGACGCTCTGCTTCGCGCTGAGCTTGTGGAACGGGCGCGACCCCTTCCTCAAGGAACGCCTGTTCGGCCTGACCGGTCCCGAGGGCAATCACGGCGAGGACGTCAAGGAATACTGGTGGTATGCGGACGCGACGCCGACCGCCTCGTGGCTGAGCTGGATCTATCATTACCCCCAGGCCGAATTCCCCTACGCGCGGCTGCGCGAGGAGAACGCCCGCCGCACCCGGCAGGACCGCGAGTTCGAGCTCGCCGACACGGGAATCTTCGACGACGGCCGCTGGTGGCGGATCGCCGTCGATTACGCGAAGGCGGCGCCCCTCGACCTCTGCGTCCGCATCCGCATTCGCAACGCCGGGCCCGAGACGGCGACGCTCGACGTCCTGCCGACGCTCTGGTGGCGGAACCGCTGGACATGGGACGAAGGCGCGCCTCGGCCGGACATCGCAGCGGCCGCCGCGGAAAGCGCCGCATCGAAGCCCTCGCGATCGCCAGGGACGAAACCGGCGCGGCCTGGCGGCTCGCGGCCGGCCCCGATCCGGAAGGCCGTCCGCCGGAACTCCTCTTTTGCGAGAACGAGACCAACGTTCCCGCTCCTTTACGGCGGCAAGGCCGCAACGCCGTACCCGAAGGACGGAATCAACGATGCCGTCGTTTCGGGCGCGGCGACCGTCAATCCGCGAACGGACGCGGCACGAAAATGTCGGCGCGCTACCGCCTGACGGTCGCGCCGGGCGGCGAGGTCGAATTGCGGCTGCGGCTCATGCGCGACGACGCCGCAACCGCGCTCGATCTCGGCGACGGTTTCGCCGGCGTCATGGCCGCGCGCCAGCGGGAGGCCGACGAATTCTACGCCGCGCTGCGGCCGCGGGAGGCGACCGACGAGGAGACGGCGATCATGCGCCAGGCCTTCGCCGGCATGATCTGGAGCCAGCAGTTCTATCACTTCAGCGTCGCGCGCTGGCTCGACGGCGATCCTACCGAGCCCAAGCCGCCCGCTTCGCCGCCTCACCGGGCGCAACGCCAAATGGACGCCATCTCAACGCCCATGACATCATCGCCATGCCCGACACGTGGGAGTACCCGTGGTTCGCCGCCTGGGACCTCGCGTTCCACTGCATCGTGCTCGCCCATGTCGATCCGTCCGCGGCGAAGCATCAGATGCTCTGCTGTTCCGCGAATGGTACACGCATCCGAACGGCCAGCTTCCCGCCTACGAATGGGACTTTTCCGACGTCAATCCGCCGGTTCAGGCCTGGGCGGCGCTGACGGTGTTCCGGATCGACGGCGCAAAGGATTTCGACTTTCTCGCGCGCGTCTTCCAAAAGCTCCTGATCAATTTCACCTGGTGGGTGAACCGCAAGGACGCGCTCGGCGACAACGTGTTCGAGGGCGGGTTTCTCGGCCTCGACAACATCGGTCCGTTCGACCGCTCGGCGGCGCTGCCGGGCGGGGGCGTGCTCGAACAGTCCGACGGCACCGCCTGGATGGCGAAATACTGCCTCAACATGCTCGAGATGGCGCTCCGCCTCGCCAACCATGACCGGTCCTACGAAGACATCGCGATCAAGTTCTTCGAGCATTTCGCTTCGATCGCCGCGGCGATGTACGGTTTGTGGGACGAGGAGGACGGGTTCTTCTACGATCGCGTCCGTCAACCGAACGGCGAGACCGTCGTCGTGCGGGCGCGCTCGGCGGTCGGGCTCCTGCCGGTGTTCGCCTCTGTTCAGCTGCCGATCTCCTTGTGGGAAAGCCTGCCGAACTTCCGCAAGCGGGCGCGCTGGTTCATCGACAACATGCCCGACCTCTGCGGCTTCGTGCGCTATTTCACCCGCGGCGGCCACGATCGAGCTCGTCTGCCTCCTCGACAAGCCGCGCCTTCAGCGCGTGCTCGCGCGCATGTTCGACGAGAACGAGTTTCTGTCGCCCCATGGGCTTGCGCTCGCTGTCGCGCTGTCATCTCGACCATCCGCTCATCCTCGATTTCGGCGGCGTCCAGACGCGCGCTCGACTACGAGCCGGCGGAATCGACGACTCCGCTGTTCGGCGGCAATTCGAACTGGCGCGGGCCGGTCTGGTTTCCGCTCAATTTTCTCGCGATCGAATCGCTGAGGGCGCTGCATCGGGTGCTCGGCGACGACTTCACGATCGAGCTGCCGACCGGCTCTGGAAAGCGCGGCCATCTCGGCGCGGCGGCCGACGAGATCGAGCGCAGGCTGATCGGCTTGTTCCTCAAGGGCGCCGACGGCCGCAGGCCCGCCGACGGGCCGCGCCCCCTGTTCAAGCCCGGCTCCGACATGGACCGAGCGCCCGCTGTTTTACGAGTACTTCAACGGCGACGACGGCGAAGGCCTCGGCGCCTCGCACCAGACCGGATGGACCGCGCTGGTCGCCTGCCTGATCGCGCGCCGCGGAGGACGGGATTTGTAGGGCGCGCTCGGTGACCGCGCCAACCTCTTCCCCAGCTTGCTGGGGAAGGTGGCGCGAAGCGCCGGATGGGGTGCGGTCCGCTGCTGCGACCCCCGTCGGGTTGCGCGTCCGTTCCCGCGAACCTTCGTCGGATCAGACCTGCTTTCCGCACCCCATCCGGCCTTCGGCCACCTTCCCCGCTTCGCGGAGAAGGGGAAACCGAATGCCCTGCAGCGCCCTCACCGCCACCCCATCGCTGGCGCGACGTGGGTCAGGATCGCCTCGATGACATGGGCGTTGTAGGCGACGCCGAGCTGGTTGGGCACGGTGAGCAGCAGCGTGTCGGCCTCGGCGATCGCCTCGTCCTTCTTCAGCTGCTCGATGAGGACGTCCGGCTCGGCGGCATAGCTGCGGCCGAAGATGGCGCGCGTCTTCTCGTCGATGAAGCCGATCTGGTCCTCTTCGCGCCGCCCGCTGCCGAAATAGGCGCGGTCGCGGTCGTCGACCAGCGCGAAGATGCTGCGGCTGACCGACACGCGCGGCTCGCGCGCATGACCGGCCTCCTTCCACGCGTCGCGGTAGGCGCGGATCTGCGCGGCCTGCTGGACGTGGAAACGGCTCGCCGGTCTCGTCGTTCTTCAGCGTCGAGCTTTGCAGGTTCATGCCGAGCTTCGCCGCCCAGACCGCCGTGGCGTTGGAGCCGGCGCCCCACCAGATGCGCTCGCGCAGCCCCTCGGAATAAGGCTCGAGGCGCAGCAGGCCCGGCGGATTGGGAAACATCGGCCGCGGATTGGGCTGCGCGAAGCCCTCGCCGCGCAGCAGCTCGAGAAAGACTTCGGCGTGGCGCCGGCCCATGTCGGCGTCGCTCTCGCCCTCCGGCGGGCGGTAGCCGAAATAGCGCCAGCCGTCGATCACCTGCTCGGGCGAGCCGCGGCTGATCCCGAGCTGCAGCCGTCCGCCGGCGATGAGGTCGGCCGCGCCCGCGTCCTCGGCCATGTAGAGCGGGTTCTCGTAGCGCATGTCGATGACCGCCGTGCCGATCTCGATGCGCTTGGTCTTCGCGCCGACCGCCGCCAGCAGCGGGAACGGCGAGGCGAGCTGGCGGGCGAAATGATGGACGCGGAAATAGGCGCCGTCGGCGCCCAGCTCCTCGGCGGCGACGGCGAGGTCGATCGATTGCAGCAGCGCGTCGGCCGCCGAGCGCGTCTGCGACTGCGGCGAGGGCGTCCAGTGCCCGAACGAGAGGAAGCCGATTTTTTTCATGGGGAGGAGCCTAGCGCAAAACAGCCGCCGGGGGACAGTCTCCATCGTCGGCGTCTCCTTCGACAATTTCTTGACATGACCAAAAGCCCG
This sequence comes from uncultured Alphaproteobacteria bacterium, assembly GCA_963783275.1. Lineage (GTDB taxonomy): Bacteria > Pseudomonadota > Alphaproteobacteria > Rhizobiales > Beijerinckiaceae > Roseiarcus. The sequence continues at coordinate 69,684 of CAWANA010000020.1, forward strand.
TCCTATAAATTCTGTCATTCAGAAATGAGACCGCGACGTGCAAAGGCCCTTCGACCGCCCCGTTTCAGTCCCCGGCGGCTCGCCGACCGCTCGCCCGGCCCCGCCTGGCGGCGGCGGAAGGAACGGCCGACCCAGCGTCGTTACGAAGCCGTCATCGCGAGCGAAGCGTGGCGATCCAGAGGCCGCGGGACGGAACGCTCAAAGTTTGCGCCTCGCCACACCCCCGGCGGCGGGTGTTGGCCTGGATTGCTTCGCTTCGCTCGCAATGACGAGACCGAGACAGCCGCCTTGGGCGTTGTCGACGGAACTAAACGTCGCCTCAAGCCATTGGAAAGTCTCAATTCGGGAGCCAAACCGCGCTTGCGCCTCGTTCTGAGCAGAAGGCGGCCGCATGAGCCGGAGGCAAGTCAAGCCGCAAAGGTCGAACGATGGCCCCGGCCGACCCAAACTGGAGCCCGTGCGGTCAAGACGGAACCGAATGGCGCCACAACCCTTTGAAAAGACCCAATTCGGGAGCCGAGGCGCTTCCGCCTTCTTTCGAGGAAGAAACGCAGAGGTCAGCGCCGCCCTTCCCGTTGTCGCGACGGACGCCTGGACAAAAGGGTCGAGCGATTATTCGGCGGGCTGCCGCGCCGGCTGCGCTGTTGGCCTCTCGGGAGCCTTCTTCCCCGCCCGCCGCTCGTCGAGCCGCTGCATCACGACATAGAACGAGGGCACGAACACCACGACAAGACAGGTCGAAGCGATCATGCCGTAGAAGACCGCGATGCCGATCGAGATGCGCGCCGAGGCGCCCGCGCCGGTCGCGAGCACGAGCGGCAGCACGCCGAGGATGAAGGCGAAGGAGGTCATGATGATCGGCCGGAAGCGCAGCCGCGCGCCCTCGACCGCCGCCTTGACGATGTCCATGCCTTCGTCCCGCCGCTGGCGCGCGTATTCGACGATCAGGATCGCGTTCTTGCTGCCGAGCGCGATCAGGAGGATGAGGCCGATCTGGGTGTAGAGGTTGGTCGCGGCGATGCCGATCTGGCTGTAGAAGACGTCCGAGGCGCCGAGCCAGGTCAGCGCGGCGACCGTTCCGAGCAGGGCCAGCGGCACGCCGAGGATCACGGCGAGCGGCAGGATCCAGCTCTCGTACTGGCCGGCGAGGACGAGATAGACGAGCAGCAGCGCGAGGCCGAAGACGTAGTAGATCTGATTGCCGACCTGCTTTTCCTGGAAGGACATGGCGGTCCATTCGTAGCCGGTCCCGGTCGGCAGCGTGTCGCTTGGCGATCTGGTCCATGATGTCGAGCGACTGGCCCGAACTGAAGCCCGGCGCCGCGCTGCCGACCACGGTCGACGACGGATAGAGATTGTAGAGGCTGATGAGCGAGCGGCCCCGTGCACTTCGTTGATCGTCGATCACGGTGCCGATCGGCGTCATGGTCCCGTCGCCGGCCTTGACCTTGAGGTTGCGGATGTCGTCGGCGGTGGCGCGGTAGGCGGGCTCCGCCTGGGTGTAGATCTGGAAGACGTGTCCGAACTTGTCGAACTGGGCGACGTAGCCGGCCCCGACGTAGCCCGACAGAGCGGAGAACACCTGGCCGACCGTGACGCCGATCCGTTCCGCCTTGATCGCGGTCGACCTCGACGAAGAACTGCGGCGCGCCGGCGCGGAAGGTCGTGGCGACCCGCGACAGCGACGATTGCGCGTTGGCGTTCGCCACGACGGCGTTGGTCAGGCTCTGAAGCAGGGCGTAGTCGAAATTGCCGTTCTTGAGCTCGACCTGCATGCGTGAAGCCGCCGACATTGCCGATGCCCTGGATCGGCGGCGGCGGAAGCGCGAAGGCGAAGGCTTCCGGGACGCCCTGCAGGCCGCCGTTCAGGCGCTGGGTGATCGTGCGCGCATCCTGCCCCTGCGCCTTCAGGCGCACGTCCCAATCCTTGAGGACGACGAAGGCGACGCCGGCGTTGGCGAGGCTCGCCCGGTTGTCGAGAATGGAAATGCCGCTGACGGTCACGACACGGTCGACGCCCGGGCACGTCGCCGGCGATCTTCGCGATCTTTTGCATCACCGCGTCGGTGCGCTCCTTCGAGGCGCCGTCCGGCAATTGCGCGGGAACGATGAGGTAGCCCTGGTCCTCGACCGGCAGGAACGCGGTCGGAATGCGGGTCAGGCCGTAGACTGCGAGCGCCGACGAGCGCGAGCGCGAGGACGACCATGAGGCCGGCGCGGCGGGTCATCGCGCCGACGAGCCGCGCGTAGCCGTTCTCGACCCGCCCGTAGACGGCGTCGAAGCCGCGCGAGAAAAAATTGCGCTGCGCCATCGGGCTTCGGCGGCCTGAGCCACAGGGCGGACTGCGTCGGCTTCAGCGTCAGGGCGTTGACCGCGCTGATGAAGGCGGTCGAGGCGATGACGAGCGCGAACTGCCGGTAGAGCTGGCCCGTGAACCCCGGCAGGAAAGCCGCGGGAATGAAGACCGACATCAGCACCAGCGTGATGCCGAGGACCGGCCCGGTCAGATCGTCCATCGCGCGGCCCGCCGCCTCGCGGCCGGGAAGCCCCTGCTCGATGTAGCGCGAGACGCCTTCGACAATGACGATCGCGTCGTCGACCACGATGCCGATCGCAAGCACGAGCGCGAACAGCGTCGGCAGATTGATCGAGAACCCGAGCGCCGCCATCGCCGCGAAGGCGCCGATCAGCGTGACCGGCACGGTCGTCGCGGGCACGAGCATCGCCCGCCAGTCCTGGAGGAAGACGAGGATGACGATCAGCACCAGAATCGCCGCCTCGATCAGCGTCCGGTAGACCTCGAAGATCGCGGCCCGCACGAATTTCGTCGTGTCGTAGGGGATGACGTACTGGAGGCCCTGCGGGAAGCTCTTGGCGAGCTCGTCCATCTTCGCCTTGACGTCGTTGGCGACCTCGATGGCGTTGGCTTCCGGCAGGAGCGAGACGGCGATGCCGGCGGCCGGCTTGCCGTCGAGGTTGAACGACTCGCTGTAGGTCTGGGCGCCGAGCTCGACGCGGCCGATGTCGCGGACGCGGGTGATCTGCCCGCCGTTTCCGGAATCGACCTTGACGATGATGTTCTCGAATTCGGCCGGATCGTCCAGCCGGCCCTTGAGGTTGAGCGTATACTGGAAGTCCTGGCCCTTCGGCGCGGGCGGCGCGCCGACCTGCCCCGCGGTGACTTCCTGGCTCTGCTGCTGGATGACGTTGATGACGTCCTGCGGCGTCAGGCCCCGCGCCTGCAAGCAGATCCGGGTTCAGCCAGATGCGCATGGCGTACTGCCCCGCGCCGAGCACGGTGACGTCGCCCACGCCATGGAGGCGGCGAAGTTCGTCCTGCACGTTGATGACGGCGTAGTTCGACAGGAACAGGCTGTCGAAGCGGCTGTCGGGCGAGACCAGCCCGACGAATTCGAGGATCGAGGTCGACTGCTTCTTGGTCGTCACGCCCTGGATCTGCACTTCCTGCGGAAGCGAGGACAGGGCGATCGCCACCCGGTTCTGGACGAGGACCTGCGCCTTGTCGGCGTCCGTGCCGATCGCGAACGTGACCGCCAGAGTGTAAGTGCCGTCGTCGGCGCTCGTCGACTGCATGTAGATCATGTCCTCGACGCCGTTGACCTTCTGCTCGATCGGCAGGGCGACGGAATCGACCAGCGTCCGGGCGCTGGCGCCGGGGTAGCGCGTCGTGACCTGCACGGTCGGCGGGACGACGTTGGGATATTGCGCGTTCGGCAGCCGGAAGAGCGCGACGAGGCCGATCAGCACGACGACCAGCGCGATCACGTTGGAGAGCACCGGCCGCTCGATGAAGAAGCGCGAGATGGCGCCGGCGCGCCCGAGCGGCGCGCCGCCGGTCTCGCCGGGCGGATCGTTCTCCCGCGGGTTCATTTCGGCGCCGGGTCTGCGGCGCCGACGCTGGTCGGGCCTGGTCGCCGCGGACGCGAGCGTCGTCCGCTGCGGGTCGACCTTCGCGCCCGGGAACGCGCGCTGAAGCCCTTCCGTCACGACCCAGTCGCCCGGGTCGAGCCCGGATTCGATGATCCGGAGCTGACCCTGTTTGTCTCCGGTCTTCACCGATCTTGCGCTGAACGACGTTGTCGGGGCCGACGACCAGGACGTAAGAGCCTTCCTGGCTCGTCCCGATCGCGTCGTTCGACGTCAGCAGCGCGTTGTCGGGAGCTGGCTGATCGGCGTGCGGACGCGGACGAACAGGCCCGGCAGCAGGCGTCTGATCCTTGTTGTCGAAGATTGCGCGCACGAGCAGCGTGCCGGTCGACTGATCGACCTGCGGCGACGCGTAGTCCATGTGCCCCGAGTGCGGATAGCCGTCCTCGCCTTGCAGCCCGATCTCGACCGGGATGTTCGACAGGTCCGTGGTCCGGAAGGGGAGGCCCGCCTTGGCGTTGCTCTGCTGGATCGCCAGCACCTGCGGCTCGCTCAGGTTGAAATAGACGTACATCGGGTCGGTCTGCACGATGGTCGCGAGCTTGGTCGGCCCGGAGACGCCGACCAGCGTGCCGACGTCCACCAGATGATGGGTGACGACGCCGTCGAAGGGCGCGACCACGTTGGTGTAGCCGAGATTGATGTTGGCGAGCTCGATCGACGCCTTGGCGTTAAGGATTGAGGCGCTCCGACTGATCGACTTGGGATTTCCGCTGCTGGATCGTGGCCTGGGTCGCGAAGTCCTGCCTGCCGAGCGTCGACTGCCGCTCGTATTCGGCCTGGTTGTAGACCTGCTGCGCCTGAGCGGTGTCGAGCGACGCCTTCGCCTGGTCGAGTTGCGCCTGGTACTGGTCGCGCTCGATGCCGAAGAGCTGCGTCCCTTTGGCGACTTGCGCGCCGTCCCTGTAGTCGATCGATTCCAGATAGCCCTGGACCCGCGCGACCAGATCGACCGAATTGAACGCCGTGGTGTTGCCGGTGAGATCGAAATAGAGCGTGACCGGCTGCTGAACCGGCTGCGCCACCACGACCTTCGGCGGCGGCGGCGGAACATAGGCGTTCTTGGCGTTGCAGGCTGCGAGGGTCAGCGCGCCGAAGGCGATCAGGAACGCCTTGGCGAGGCGCGGGATGGAACCGGAAGCAGAACCGATTTTCGCCATGCAGACGCCGCCTTCTGCAATGAGGGTGTTTTCCACGCCGAATAGGAGATGATGCCGCCACGCGACGCAACCCGACGCGCCTCTCGACCCCGCCGCGCCTTGTCGCCAAATTCGATCGGGTGAGACTGAAGCGGGATTCGGACCGCTTTGTGGCAAGAGGTGGCAGCGGGTCGGCGACTATCTTGACCGCGGCTAGCGGAAGCTTCCCCCTGCTCGCTCGTTGAAACGGCTTCGCCGCGCGCGCCGAAGTGGTAGAAGATTTGGGCGCGACCGATGGACATTTCGTCGAGAAAGCCTCATGACCCAAACACAACTCTGGGCGCCGCCCGCGCCCGTCACGCTGCCCGTCAAGGGCCTCGCCGAACGCGCGGCCGTGAACCGCATCTTCTGCGTCGGGCGCAACTATCTCGCCCACGCCGCCGAGATGGGCCACAAGGTCGAAAAGGAAGGCGACCGTCCCTTCTACTTCACCAAGTCGCCGCAGGCGCTGGTCGAATCCGGCGCGACCATCCCCTACCCGCCCGAGACGGCGAACTGTCATCACGAGATGGAGCTCGTCGTCGTCATCGGCGCGCCGCGGCTTCCGCGTCGCGCCCGAGCGCGCGCACGAGCTCGTCTACGGCTACGCCTGCGGCCTCGACATGACGCGGCGCGACCTGCAGCTCGCGGCGCGCGAGAAGGGCCGGCCCTGGGACCTCGGCAAGGATTTCGAGAACGCCGCAGTCGTCTCCGAGATCGCGCCGATGCCCGGCGTCCTCCTCGAGCGCGGCTGGATCAAGCTCCTGGTCAACGGCGCCGTCAAGCAGAAGTCCGACCTCGGCAACCTGATCTGGAACGTGCGCGAGATCATCGCCGACCTTTCGCTGTTCTACCACCTCGCGCCCGGCGACCTCATCTTCACCGGCACGCCCGAAGGCGTCGGGCCGGTGAAGCCCGGCGACAAGCTGGAAGGCAAGATCGAGGGCGTCGGGACCATCGAGCTGACGATCGGGCCGGCCGAGTAGATAGAAGGGTGCGCGTCTCGCGCAGCCGGGCGGCGAGACGCCGCCCCTCCTAAACGCCGAGCTTCAGCCGGATCATCTGGTAAGAGTAAGGCTGAAGGCGCGCGGACAGGACATTGTCCGCAACGCTCGCGCCGGAGCCGGCCTTCGGCACGACGGCCGCCGGATTGGCGAGCGTGTTCACGTCCGTAAGGTTCGCGCTCGTCATCACCTGGTGGTCGGCGAGCCGGGCCGGCCCGAACCCCTGCAGGCTCGCCTCGACGTCGATGGCCTCTGCGCCGTGGCGGTTGACCGCGAAGAACGTGACCGTCCCGCCCGCCGCGTCGTGCACGGCGGAGATATCGAGATAGGGCACGTTGTCGGCCACGGCTGAGTCGTAGCCCGGCGACTTGACGCTGAGCTTCAGCGCTTCGCCGCGGCCGAACCGGGACGCGAAGTAATAGGGATAGAAGATCGTCTGCCGCCAGGCGGCGCCCTTCGGCTCGGTCATGATCGGCGCGATCACGTTGACGAGCTGCGCGATGCAGGCGATCCGCACCACGTCCGAGCGGCGGATGAAGGTGTTGAGGATGCAGCCGACCTGCAGCACGTCCTCGAAATTGTAGATGTCCTCGAGCAGCGCCGGCGCCTGCGGCCAGCCCTTCTCGCCCGCGAGCATCTCGCGGTCCTGCTCCATCGAATGGTACCAGACGTTCCATTCGTCGAATGAGATCGTCACCTTCTTGCGGCTTCGCTTGACAGTTCGGACGAAATCGATGGTCGAGGCGATCGTCCCGATATAGGCGTCGAGCTTCTCGCTCAGCGCGAGGTACTCGGCGGTGTTCTTGGCCTTGTTGTTGAAATACATATGCAGCGAGATGTGGTCGACGGCGTCGTAGCAGTGTTCGAGCACGACCCGCTCCCATTCGGGATAGGTCGGCATGTCGGAGTTGGACGACCCGCAGACGATCAGCTCCAGCGACTTGTCGAACGCGCGCAGCGTCTTCGCCACCTCGTTGGCGAGCCGCCCGTATTCATGCGGCGTCTTGTGGCCGATCTGCCACGGCCCGTCCATCTCGTTGCCGAGGCACCAGTGCTTGACGCCGAACGGCTCGGCGCGGCCGTTGGCCTTGCGCAGGTCGCCCCAGTAGCTGCCGGTGGGGCCGTTGACGTATTCGACGAAGTTGCGCGCCTCGTCGAGGCCGCGCGAGCCGAGGTTGATGGCGAGCATCATCTCCGTGCCGGCCGCCTCGCACCATTCCGCGAATTCGTGCACGCCGACCGCGTTCGATTCCGACGTATGCCAGGCGAGGTCGAGCCGGGTCGGGCGTTTCTCGCGCGGGCCGACGCCGTCCTCCCAATTGTAGGCCGACACGAAATTGCCGCCGGGGTAGCGGACGATCGGAACGTCGAGCTCGCGCACGAGATCGATCACGTCGCGGCGCATGCCGTTGGCGTCGGCGGTCGGATGGCCGGGCTCGTAGATGCCGGTGTAGACGGCGCGGCCGAGGTGTTCGAGGAACGCGCCGTAAAGCCGGTTGTCGATGGTCGCGATCCGATAGTCGCGGTGGGCGGTGACAGACGCCTTCAGGTTCTCTTGCGCCTTCATGTTTCCTCGCCTTTATATCAGAATGTCGGATATATATGCCCCCGATCCGCCGGCGGCGTCAAGTCGCTGAGCAGCCGCGCTCCCCAGTCGAAAACCGCCAGAGAAACGGATTGAAATGACAGTCGGGCGGGCTTCTCCAGCCCATCGTTCCCGGTCGCCCGCCATTCGACAATATCAAAATCCCGGATTGACACCCTTGCCAAGCGGATCGTTTCGGCGCTACCTTCCCTAGCGGCGCCGCTTTCCAAGAAGACGCCGCATGCGCGACGTGCGCTTCAAAAAAAAGCGGCGAGGCCGCGAGGCAAGCTCGGGAGGAATTGACGTGATCCGCAAAATCTTATGCGCCGGTCTGGCGAGCGTCGGGCTCATGACGACCGCGGCGTACGCGACCGAGACGATCGTTTGGTGGGACTTCCTCAGCGGCGGCGACGGCGTCCGCATGAAGGCCATGCTCGACGAGTTCAACAAGGAGCACGAGGGCAAGGTCAAGATCGACGCCACCACCCTCGAATGGGGCGTGCCGTTCTACACCAAGGTGCAGACCTCGACCGCGGTCGGCCAGGGCCCCGACGTCATGACCTATCACGAGTCGCGCATGCCGCTCGGCGTCTCGACCGGCTCGCTGAGCCCGCTCACCCCGGAAGAGCTTGCAGCCTCCGGGATCAAGCCGGACGACTTCGGGCCGGCCAACTGGAAGGCCGCGCAGGGGCCGGACGGCAAGCAATACGGCGTGCCGCTCGATATCCACTCGATCATCCTCTATTACAACAAGGACCTTTTGAAGAAAGCCGGGCTGCTCGGCGACGACGGCAAGCCCAAGGGCCTCGACGGCGTCGCCAACTGGGACGCCGCGCTGGCGAAACTCACCGCCAACGGCGTTTCCGGAATATCGGTTCCCGGCGACGGGGCGTCGATGTGGCGCATCTTCTACACGCTGCTCAACCAGCAGGACGGCAAGTTCCTCGAAAACGGCAAGTTCCTCGACGGCGACAACCTCGACAAGGCGACCACCGCCCTCGCCGAAATGCAGAAGTGGGTGAAGAGCGGCTGGGCGCCGGCCAAGACCGACTATCCGGCGTCGATTGCGCTGTTCACCTCGGGCAAGGCGGCGCTGCACATCAACGGCGTCTGGGAAGTGCCCACCATGGTCGACCTCGCCAAGAAGGGCCAGCTGTTCGACTGGGGCGCGATCCAGATCCCGACGCTTTACGCGCATCCGGCGACCTGGGCGGATTCGCATTCCTTCGCGATCCCGGACCGCAAGGGCAATCCGGTGAGCCCGGAGAAGCGCAAGCTCGTGCTCGACGCGGTGCATTGGTTCAACGAGCACTCGCTCGAATGGGCGGGCGGCGGCCACATTCCCGCGTATCTGCCGGTCCAGGAGAGCGCGGCGTTCAAGGCGCTCAAGCCCAATTCGGACTACGTCTCGCTCGCCAAGACCGCTGTCTTCGATCCGGTGTCGACGCTCGCCGGCGTCGCCTCGCCCGTCTACGACGCGGCCGGCAATTTCGTCGGTCCGGCCCTGAACGGCGAGATGGCCCCGGCCGACGCCGCCAAGCAGATGCGTGACGATCTTCAGGATCAGGCCAAGTAAGCTGAACCCGAACGAATCGTGAGCCGGCCGGCGTCGCCGACGCGGACCGGCTTCCGACACGGGACTCTGGGAGTTCGCCGCGATGCTCAGAAGCAAACGCAGCGACCTGGTCGCGGCCGCCGTCCTGATGGCGCCATTCGTCGTCGTCTACGGCGTGCTGTTCGTCTATCCGACGATCAAGATGGTGCAGCTCAGCTTCACCAATGCGCCGCTGATCGGACCCGGCCAGTGGGTCGGGTTCGCCAATTTCGAGAGGCTCTGGAACGACCGCCTGTTCAACACGGCGATCTGGAACACCGCCTATTTCGTCGTCCTGTCGGTGATTCCGAGCGTCATCCTCGCGATGCTCGTCGCGCTCGGCGTCAATCGGCTGAAGGGCTGGATCCAAAGCGTCGTTCTTGCGGCTTTCTTCCTGCCCTACATCTTGCCCGTGTCGGTCGTCTTCAACATCTGGAACTGGGTGTTCGACAAGGATTTCGGCATCGCCCAATATGCGATCGCGCCGTTCAACGGCGGCCAACATGTCTCGATCTTCCGCACGGTCCCGCTGTTCATGCCGGCGGTGGCCTTCATCACCGTCTGGTGGCTGCTGGGGTTCAACGTCCTCCTCTTCATCGCGGGCCTCCGCAACATTTCGACCGAGATCTACGAGGCGGCGGGTCTCGACGGCGCCGAACCGCTGGACGATCTTCACCCGGATCACCTGGCCGCTGGTCTGGCCGGTGACGGTGCTGGTCTTCACCATAAATTTCATCCTGCAGCTCAAGATCTTCGATCAGGTCTACCTGTTCGCGAACGGCGGCCGGACCGACCCGACCATGGTGATGGTGCAATACATCTACGTGGTGGCCTTCCAGCGAAACCGCGGCGGTCTTGCCGACGCCGCCGCGCTTGTCCTGTTCGTGCTCATCGTGGTGCTGTCAGTGCTGCAATACCAACTGTTGCGCGCGCGGGGACGGACTTGACCACCGCGGCGCAAATCGAGGACCACGCGTCGCCTCCGGTGCCGGCCCGCCGGCTGAAGCGCCTTCGCCACTGGGATGCGGTCGGGCTCCTGATCACGCTTGCGACCCTGCTCGCCGCGATCTTCTGGGCGTTTCCGCTCTACTGGGCGCTGGTGACGACTTTCAAGCCCGAGTACGAGGTCGTCCAGGCCGGCGTCCAGCTGTGGCCGCAGCACTTCACGCTGGAAAACTATGTCCACGTCCTTTTCACGACCAAGATCGGCTACTGGTATCTCAATTCGTTCATCACCTCCGCGGCTGTGACGATCCTCGTCATCATCATGGCGGCAGGCGCGGGTTACGCGATCTCCCAGCTCCAGTTTCCGGGGCGAAGCTTCTTCTGGTGGATGATTTTGGCGAGCTTCATGGTTCCGATCCCGGCGCTGATCGTCACGCATTTCGTCGTCTTGAGCCAGCTTCACCTGATCAACACGCTCGCCGGCGTCGTCGGCCCGCAGCTCATCGCGCCCGTCACCGTCATCATTTACAAGCAGTTTTTCGATTCGGTGCCGAAGGATTTTCGCGAGGCGGCGGTGATCGACGGCGCCAGCGAATTCCAGCTCCTGTTCCGGATCTATCTGCCGATGAATTGGGGCATCACGACCGCGCTCGCCATCATCACCTTCATCGGCGCCTGGAACCTGTTCCTCTGGCCGTTCCTCGCGGTCAGCTCCGAGGACAAGATGAACATCACCGTCGGGATCACCCAGGTCCACGACGCCTTCGGCGTGCAATATGCGCGCGACCTCGCCGTCGCCATGCTGGCCGCGCTGCCGGTCGCGATCGTCTATCTCATTTTCCAGCGCAGGGTGACCCAGGCGATCATGCTGTCGGCGGGCATCAAGGGATGAGCGAACCGAGCAAGGCCGGCGCCGACTCGCCGCATGTCGAACTCAGGCGCGTGACCAAGCGCTACGGCGCGGTCACCGCCATCAGCGACCTCAGCCTGAAGGTCGAGAAGGGCTCGTTCACCGCGCTGCTCGGCCCCTCGGGCTGCGGCAAGTCGACGCTGCTCCGAATGATCGCGGGCCTCGAGGAGATCACCGCTGGGCAATGCTTCATCGACGGCGTCGACGTCACCGACATGCCGCCGGCCGAAGCGGCGCATCGCCATGGTGTTCCAGTCCTACGCGCTCTATCCGCACATGACGGTCGCGGCAGAACATCGCCTTCTCGCTGTCGATCGCCGGCGCCTCGCGCAAGGTCCAGAACGAGCGGGCGCTCGAGGTCGCGAAGCATCCTCCAGCTCGAGCCCTACCTCGACCGGCGCCCGGCCGAGCTGTCCGGCGGCCAGCGCCAGCGGGTGGCGATCGGCCGCGCGCTGGTGCGCAAGCCCGAGGTCTTCCTGTTCGACGAGCCGCTGTCCAATCTCGACGCGAAGCTGCGCGTGCAGATGCGGCTCGAGCTCGCCAAGCTGCACGCGGAGCTCGGCGACCACGATGATCTACGTCACCCACGATCAGATCGAGGCGATGACGCTCGCCGACCAGATCGTCGTGCTCGACAAGGGGACGATTTCGCAGGTCGGCTCGCCGCTCGAGCTCTACAACCATCCCGCCAACAAGTTCGTCGCCGCCTTCATCGGCTCGCCGAGCATGAATTTCTTGGCCGTGGACGTTGCGGACGGCGGGGCGGGCACGGGCGGGGGCTTCGCGACCGTGGCGCTGCCGGGCGGCAGGACGGCTCGCGTGGGGGTGCGCAACGGCGCGCCGCCGGCAGGCGCGGTCGAACTCGGCGTGCGGCCGGAGCATTTCCGCTTGGTCGATCCGGTCGACCGCGGAAGCGGCGCTGCCCGGCAAGGTCTCGATCGTCGAGCATCTCGGCAACGCCACGATCGTCTACGTCGACACCCCCGCCGGCCCGCTGATCGTCCAGGGCGACGGCTCGCTCACCGCCCGGCATGGGGACGCGGTCGGCCTCGCGCTCGACGAGACGCAGGCGCATCTCTTTGGCTCGGGCGGCGCGGCGCTCTAGGCTCGAAATCGGTCGCCGTGCGCAGCCGCTGCGACGTCAATCGGCGGCAACCTGAGGGGCTGCCAGGCCTGTTTCGCCTCATTGACTTGTCTCGGACGAGGCGAGGGCGGCGCCGTCGCATTTGCGCCTTAGCGTCCGCAAATGAGCGCGATTTTCGGACCAGGGTTCTTTAATTTCAAGGACTTACGCCTCAAATTCGCCGATTCCCAAGCGAGACTTTGAACGTTTTCAAGGACTTAGCAGAGGGTTGGCGGTTCGCCGACGCTGCCGGGTCGTCAACTCCGCCGAGGCGCGGTCCGTAAGGCGGCCCTTGGCTATGGACCGCGCCCTCTTCGCCCCGGCGAGGTTCGGCCTGATCACACGGGCATTGTCGGGTTTGCTAAACCCGGCCGTTCCGGAAGAAGTAGAGCAAGTCCAGAAAGCCCCAAAACTCCTTCAGCCCCGGCGTCTCGACGAGACCCTTGCCGGTCAGGTCCTCGATCGGAACCTCGTCGGCCGGCGCGCGCGCGATCGCGCGGCGGTAGAAGCGCCAGGTCGCATGGCCGAGGACCGGCATGACGACGGCGAGGCCGATGAAGAGCGGCAGCGAGCCGGCGACCAGCAAAGCGACGACGATCGCGCCCCAGAGCGCGACGGGGCCGGGATTATCGCGGGTCAGGCGCGCCGAGGCGACGACGGCCGGGGCGAGGCCGACGTCGCGATCGAGCATCAAGGGAAACGACACGACGGTCATCATCAGCGACAGCGCCGCAAAGCAAAACCCGACGGCGCCGCCGACGAGGATCAGCGTGTGGCCCCGGCTGGTCGTGAGAACGTCGTGCAGAAACGGCGCCGCGGCGGCGGGCGCCTTCGGTCCATAGAGCGACGTGTAGAGATATTGCGCGGTTCCGATCCAGAGCGCGAACAGCGCCAGAAGAAAGAGGCCGAGCATGACGATCGAGGGGAAAGCCGGAGAGCCGAACGGGGCGAAGGCGGCGCGCCACGATGGCGTGAGCCCCGCTTCGCGCCGCCGGCTGAGCTCGTACAGGCCCACGGCGAACAGCGGCCCGAGCAGCGCGAAGCCCGCGGCCAGCGGGAAGACGAGCTGCAGCGCGCTCTGGACAGACGACAGGGCCGCGAGCGCGAGGCCGGCCAGCGCATAGAAGACGCCGACGAACACGACATAGGACGGCGTCGCCAGAAAATCCGCAAAGCCATCCCTCAGCGCGCCAAAACAGTCGCCGGCCCCGAGCTTTCGGACCTCGATCGGCGACTCGAACGCCTTGGGCCCGAAATAGACATGGAACGTCGCCGCCATGGGTTGTCCTCCGCACGATTTTAGCGGACGTTCGCCCGACCCGGCGTCGCGACCTTTTGGGCCGCGGCCGCTCGACCCGAAGGCGCGCCGCTTCAGGGGACCTTGGGCGAAGACTTGGGTTTTGTAGGGGCGCCCGGAGGCGTTAAACATATGCAGCCGCCGCAAATCTGAACAAAAGTTGGATTTAGCGAACGGTGACCGTAGTCCTGGGGCGCTCAAGCCGCCCGAGTTAGGCGTCGGATTTCAATCTCGAATTCGAGCCGCAACTGCTCGGCCTCGGATTCCGGCAGCCAGTTGGCCATCTGAGGAAAGACGATCTGATAGACTTGAGTCGTCCGCTCGTTCCACGGAGGCGCGCGATCGGCCGCCCGCGCTTCGGCGAGCATCTTGTGCAGACGCCTGCGAACATCGTTCGGATTTGCGACTCCGATACCCGGGTTGCGGGCCGGCTCGTCAGCGAACAGGTCGTCCTGCGCCGGACGGAAGAAATCAGTTTGCTGTTGGCTCTTAGGCAACGGGTTGGTCGCTCTCACTTATTCCAAGGGCCTCGCGACTCAGGGTCGCGGGTAGGGCTCTTTCGAGAAAGTGATCGGCTCGCGCGAAAAGGTCAATCAGCTCCGCAATTCTACCCACAACGTCGCGCATTCCTGTGATCAAAGCGTGATCGACGGGCAGGCCCTTGCGCGCGTCGAGCCAGCGGAACAGGAGGCGATACCCGCTGACTTCGAAGGCCCAGACCTCAGCGCTGATACCCGACACGCGGCCTGTACGATTGGCGCACAGGAACAGCTCTCCCTCGCTCCAACCGCTCGCATCGAGGGTGCCCGTCGCCTCCGTCTCAATTCGCGCGGCGCGAGCGGTAAGAAACGCTGCTCCAGGCGAACGCCCGAAGGTTTCGACGGCGCGGATTTCTCGGCCAACTTCGACGGCTTCCAGGAAAAGCGCATAGTCGCTGGGAAACGGGATGTGCGGAAACACGTCTTCGAGGTCTTCCGCATACCGCAGCGTGTAGGAGGTCGCCGACAACAGCGACAGGGTCGCGTCGAAAACGTCCGGCGCCTCAACTGGCTGGCCGTAAGCGGTTGCAAGGCCGCGCAAAAGGTCCGGTGCAAGGTTGAAAGGGCCGCGACCTGGACGATGATCGCGAAGGGGAAAGGCATAGCCGCCATAACTGCCCCGAAACGAGTGATAGTCAGGCATCAACCCGTGGCACCAGACTGCGGGGCCAGCGCCCGTCGCAAAAGGCATCCCGTAGAGAGCGTAGTTACTATCTCCCCATACTGCCTGTAGTTGCGGCCCGTGGCGGCGTACGAGGCGAGGCTCATTGTACAGCCATCGACGGTCCAGAGGCCTGTAGATAATCTCTCGCTCCAATTCCGGTCGATAGTTTGAGTTGAAGTAACCAACCAGTAAAGGTTCAACGTTAGGTCGGAGGTTCGCTCGGACGATGCTTACCAAGTGGTCGTCGTCTTGTGTTTTGACGCCCGATTTTCGAAATAGGAAAGCTGACCTTAGATTAACCCAGCTCCCGATTTGGAATGGGAGCGGCTTCATATCCTCGAGCCGACCCCGCTCAATTTCGAGCGGCCCGGGCCGAATACCCGCGTCAGCTCCGGCGAGAAGCCATTCCAATTTGGACATTCTAGAAAAGACCCCTTCCGACCATGTATCGATGTAACTCACCGTAGCCAGAGCACCGTTTTCCTTGCTTCCGTCCGCGATCGCGATCGTGATCGCTGTTCCGACTTGAATGTTGAAACTCCCTGATCGCCACTGACGCCAGCACGTTCCCCGCGCCGAACGTCGCCACGAAGATCGATGACTTCGATCCGATCGAATCGGTCTCGGAGCATGGCCCGCAGCCCGGCGTACGGCTTGCCTGCAAGATACGTCCGGTTGGAAATGAGAGCGACAACTCCTCGACGGGGCGCGCCTGCGGATTCAAAAAGCTTCCAAATAGCCCAGCGCCAGAACGCAATGGAAAGCTCCGGAAAGGTGTTGAGTTGATTGCCCCAGCCCGCGTCGCGTACTGGCGCTTTCAGATCATCCCACAACTCGTTCATCCAGTTCCCGACCAATTCACCAATTTCACCCGCTTCCAAACGGCGATAGGGCGGGTTCCCGATGATTGCGAGGATCGACTGTTGCTGCTTGATGCGGTCGGCTTCGTGCCGCTCCGCTCGGATATTATCGGCCACAAAACCGAGCCGGCCGACCGGCGCCGCGGCGCCGGGTTCGGCGAGCGTGTCGGTCAGAAAGACGCCGACGCGTTGCTCCGGCGGTAGGGCGCCAACGGTGTGGCGCAGCCGGTAGTGGGCGACAGCGTAGGGGCCGACCAGAAGCTCAAAACCGAACAAGCGGGCCATGAGGTTGCGCAGCGCGCTGGGCGTCGCGCCGGCGCCGCTGTCTCGCTCCACCGAAGCGCGCACGCGCTCGATGATCCCGAGCAGGAATGTCCCTGTGCCGCTTGCCGGGTCAAGCATAGTGACCGAAGGATCGATCAAACCTGTCGTGTCGAGATTTTCTCGTAGCACTCGGTCGAGCGCGCCGACCATGTAGGACACGACCTCGATCGGCGTGTAGTAGACGCCGTAGCGCTCCCTCGCGGCGGGATCAAAGACTTTGAGGAAGTCCTCATAGAAATAGAGGATCGGGTCCTTTCTCCCGGGTTGTCGGCCGAGAATCGCAGCGTCGAAACTGTTGACGGTGTCGAGGATGACGTCGAAGCCGACGCCGACCTCCCGCACGATCTCCTCCTCGCTAAGGACGCGAAGCGCCGTCCGCATGAGGGCGTGCTGCGCCGGCATCAGTCGCCATGAATCGCTGTCGACCTCCTGTCCAACTGCTTCGCGCACGAGCAAGAGGCCGAACGCCAGCGTTTGCGCGAAGGCCGCCGCGAACAGAGGATCAAAGCGCGCCGCGTTATAGCCGCCCGCTTGCGGATGTGCGTAGAGCACTTCCCGAAACTCGTCGCGAACCGCTTGAAGCGGCGCGCCCCTCGCATTAGCCGCAGCAAGATCCGCAAGGCGGTCAGAGATGGTGTCGCGGACGAGGCGCGCCGCGTGTGCAAGATTGGCAGCGAGTTGCTCTGCGTCCCTTGAGGGAGGAGGACTCGCGAAAGCAAGTGGAGTCAGAGCGGCGATAAGAGCGCCTGGCTCGCCACGTCGGATCAGACGTTCGGCGTTTGCATCCGACGTTGCTGGTTCAAGCACCGCGTCCGGTACGATGTCTACAGCGTCCTTCAGCGTATCACGATCGAAGACGCGAATATGCGCGAAATTCGAGATCGCCCAGATCGGCAGAGACTTGAAGCGCTCGAATTGTCTCTTGTCATGAGGGTCCCGAAATCGGTTCGGATCGTCCGGTTTAGTCGGCGCTTTTAGTTCGATGAATGCTCGCGGTCGCTGCCCTGCACGCTTTAACGCGATGTCCGGCCGCCCAATACCCGGCGTGCGGTATTCAGGGACGATGGTGAGCGGAGTTGGGGAAATGCGCGCGAGGAGCCCTTCGAGGAGCCGCTGAAAGATTGGAGCGAGCGTAAGTTCGAGATCGGTCGGCTGCGCTCGGCGCGCCTCGCGTATCCGCCTCGCATATTCGATAAGGAGGTCCGTCGGCATGGCTCGGCAAGCTTGCTCTGATTCGCGTCAAGGTCAAAGGCGCCTCCTGTCTTGTCTCGTATTTATCGCGGCGAGGAAAGAGTACAGTCGAGCGCTATTTGCCGCGGGCACAGCGTCCACCGCGCTCAGGTCCCCGCAGCCCTCGCGCGATCTTCACGTATTCAAACTCGCCGGTCTGATCCCCGTCATGATCTTCTGCAGGATCATGGCGTCGTGGCTCTATCCGTTGTAAGGCCCCGCGGCGGTCGATCGTGGTTTCACCACGAAGGCCACCAATATCCATCATTTCCAGAATACGGACCAGGAACGCACACGATGGCTTCGAAAGCCGACGGACCGATCAAACGCCCCTCGATCACCGATCAGGAGGCGCTGCTCTTCCATTCGCGCGGGCGTCCGGGAAAGCTCGAGATCACCCCGACGAAGCCGATGGCGACGCAGCGGGACCTGTCGCTCGCCTACTCGCCGGGCGTCGCCGTTCCGGTCAAGGCGATCGCCGCCGATCCGTACGACCGTCTACGACTACACGGCGCGCGGAAACATGGTGGCGGTGATCACCAACGGGACCGCGATCCTGGGCTTGGGAAACCTCGGCGCGCTCGCCTCGAAGCCGGTGATGGAGGGCAAGGCGGTGCTGTTCAAGCGCTTCGCCGACGTCGACTCGATCGACCTCGAGGTCGACACCGAAGACCCCGAGGAATTCATCGCCGCGGTCAAATTTCTGGGGCCCTCGTTCGGCGGCATCAATCTCGAGGACATCAAGGCGCCGGAGTGCTTCATCATCGAGGAGCGCCTGCGCGAGATGATGGACATCCCCGTCTTTCATGACGACCAGCACGGCACCGCCATCATCGCAGCGGCCGGCATGATCAATGCGATCCTTCTGACCGGGCGCGACATCAAGACGACGCGGCTCGTCTGCAACGGCGCCGGCGCCGCGGGGATCGCCTGTCTCGACCTGATCAAGGCGATCGGCTTCGAGCCCAGGAACGTCATTCTCTGCGACACCAAGGGCGTCGTCTATCGCGGCCGCGAGGCCGGCATGAACCAGTGGAAATCCGCCCATGCCGTCGACACGCCGCTCAGGACGCTCGGGGAGGCGATGGCCGGCGCCGACATCTTCTTCGGACTGTCCGCCAAGGGCGCGCTGACGCCCGAGATGGTGAAAACCATGGCGCCGAACCCGATCATCTTCGCGATGGCGAATCCCGATCCGGAAATCACGCCCGAAGAGGCCCAGAAGGCGCGCGACGACGTCATCATCGCGACCGGCCGCTCCGACTATCCCAACCAGGTCAACAACGTCCTGGGCTTTCCCTACATCTTCCGCGGCGCGCTCGACGTGCGCGCGAAGACGATCAACATGGAAATGAAGATCGCCGCGACCCATGCGCTCGCGGAACTCGCCCGCGAGGACGTGCCCGACGACGTGGCGGCGGCGTACCAGGGCGCGCGCCCGCGCTTCGGGCGCGAGTACATCATACCCGTTCCGTTCGACCCGCGCCTGATCCATGTCGTTCCGATCGCGGTGGCGAAGGCCGCGATGGAGTCCGGCGTCGCCCGGCGTCCGATCGTCGACATTGCCGCCTACAAGGCGCAACTGTCCGCGAGGCGCGATCCGATCGCCGGCGCCATGCAGCGGATCCTCGATCGCGTCCGCAGGACGCCGAAGCGGGTCGTGTTCGCCGAGGGCGAGGAAGAGCAGGTCATTCGCGCCGCCTATTCGTTCGTCAACCAGGGCCTGGGCGCGGCTGTCCTGGTCGGTCGGGAGGATCGCGTGCAGGCCGTCGCGGACGCCTCCGGGCTGGACCTCGCCGACAAGGGCATCGAGGTGCACAACGCCCGCCTTTCGCATCGGAACGCGGTCTACGCGCAGTTCCTGTACGAGAAGCTGCAACGAAAGGGCTACCTGCTGCGCGATTGCCAGCGCCTGATCAATCAGGACCGCAACTACTTCGCCGCCGCGATGGTGGCGCAGGGCGACGCCGACGCCATGGTGACCGGCGTGACCCGCAACTTCTCGATCGCGCTCGAGGAAATCCGGCGCGTGATCGACGACAAGCCCGGCCACCGGGTCGTCGGGGTCTCGATCATCATTTCGCACGGGCGTCCGGTCCTGGTCGCCGACACCTCGATCACCGAAATGCCGGACGCCGAAGATCTGGCGGAAATCGCGATCGAGGCGGCCGGCGTCGCGCGGCGCCTCGGCTATGAGCCGCGCGTGGCCCTGCTGGCGTTCTCGAACTTCGGACATCCGGTCGGCGAGCGCGACGCTCAGGATGCAGGAGGCGGTGCGCATCCTCGATTCGCGCCGGGTCGATTTCGAGTACGACGGCGAGATGGGCGCGGACGTCGCCCTCAACAAGGAACTGATGGCCGCCTACCCGTTCTGCCGGCTGACCGACACCGCCAACGTGCTGGTCATGCCGGCGTTCCACTCCGCCGCCATTTCGACCCGGATGCTGCAGGAGCTCGGCGGCGCGATGGTCCTCGGGCCCCTGATCGTCGGGCTCGAGAAGCCGGTTCAGATCGTTTCCCTCGCCTCCAAGGATTCGGACATCGTCAATATGGCGGCGCTGGCCAGTTTCAATATCGGCGGGTGATGCGGGGCGGGGAGCGCTGCCGTCATTGCGAGCGAAGCAATCCATGTCGTAGGGCGCGGCAATGGCATGGATGGCTTCGTCCCTTACGCTCCTCGCAATGACGGTGGTACCCGACAGGGACAGTCGTCGTCTCGGGCTTGACGAAGGTTTTGAGATAGATCGCTTCCTTTGCGTCGGCGGCCTGGCCGGCCAGTCGGGCGACTTCGCGCCCAAGCTTGACGAGGGGGGAACTGCGCCGCGCCGATGCGGGGGCGCCGGCGTTCATCGCGGTCGGGATGGTCCGGCCGCCCTCCGCGGCGGGCCGCAGGTGGTCCTGGATCGCGACCGCCGGAGTGAGCTGATAGATGTGCAGTCCGAGCCGTCGCGCGTTTTTGGGGAACAACGCGTAGTCGGCGGGGAGCGTCGGGCGAGCGGTCAACGCGAGATAGCGCTCGGCGCCGGCCCGCGAAAGCATGTAGGCGGCGCTGCTTTCATGGCGCGTATAGAGGCGTGCGACCTGGCGCCCGCCGAGCGCCGCCCGCTCGCTCGCCGAGCTTCACCTTCTGAAGATAGGTATCGATCTTCACCGAGTGGGCGTCGGGCGGGAATCCACGCGTCGTCGTCGACCAGCGCCTTGAAGCCCGGCCAGATGTGAAGGTCGTCTTCGAGAAAGCAGGCGTGCCGGTCGGGCGTGCCGAGAAACTGCGCCCATGCGTTTCGATGGCTCGCGATGCACGCCAGCTCGAACCGGGTCAGCCCCTTCGTCGTTTCCGGGTTTCTGGTTCCGTCGACCGCCGGCGCCCGTGTGAAAGGGACGTCGCTCAGTTGCTCGCGCATATGCGCCAGGCGATCCCGATCGCGGTCGAGATTGATCAGATAGACGTGCATCGCCGAATCCGGGTCGTCTTCGTCAGACTTTCATCTGCGCGCCGAGCTCGACGACACGGTCCGAGGGCAGGTTGAAGAAGTCCGGCGCGCTCGCCGCCTGCTTGCTCATCGCGATGAACAGCTTGTCCTGCCACTGAGGCATCCCGGAATTCGGCGCGGCTTTCAGCGTCCTCCGGCCGAGGAAGAACGACGTCGTCATGATGTCGAACTTGAGGCCGGCTTTCCGCATCGCCGCGAGCGCGCGCGGAATGTGCGGCTGCTCCATGAAACCGAAATGAAGCGTGACAAGGGTGAAGTCGGTGGACAGCGGCACGATCTCGAAGCGATTGCCCTCTGCGACGCGCGGGGTCGTCTCCGTCCGCACGTTCAGGAGCACTACGCGCTCATGGAGCACCTTGTTGTGCTTGAGATTGTGCATGAGGGAGGACGGCGCCGAAGTCGGGTCGTTGCTGAGGAAAACCGCCGTGCCCGGAACCCGCACCGGCTTCGACTTCTGCAACATCTTGATCAGGTCGACCATCGGAATCGAGTCCCGATGGGTTTTGGCGCTCAGGATCGCGCTGCCGCGCGACCATGTCCACATCACGATGAACATGACGCCGCCGAGCATCAGGGGGACCCATCCGCCATCCAGGACCTTGTAGAGGTTGGCGATGAAGAAGCCGATGTCGATCGACAGGAACCCGCAGACGAGCGCGAGCGCGCCCCAAAGCGGCCAGCGCCAAAGCTTCCAGACCACAAAGAAGGCGAGCGCCGTCGTGGTCACCATGGTTCCGGCGACCGCGATGCCATAGGCGTTGGCGAGCGCATCCGACGAGCGGAAGAGCAGAACGAGCGCGAGGACGCCGAGCAGCAGGATGCGGGTCACCCGCGGGATGAAGATCTGCCCTTCCTGGGTCGAGGACGTGTGGATGATTTCGAGCCGCGGGAGCAGGCCAAGCTGGATCGCCTGGCTGGCGAGCGAGTAGGCGCCGGTGATGACGGCCTGGCTTGCGATGACGGTCGCCGCCGTCGCGAGGAGGATCAACGGCATCAGCGCCCAGCTCGGCGCCATGAGATAGAAGGGATTCTCGACCGCCTTCGGGTCGGTCAGGATCAGAGCGCCCTGCCCGAGGTAATTGCAGATCAGCGCCGGCAGGACCAGAAACAGCCAGGCCGCCTGGATAGGCCGCCGCCCGAAATGTCCCATGTCCGCGTAAAGCGCCTCGGCCCCGGTCACCGCGAGAAAGACGCTGCCGAGCACGACGAAACCCATGGCGCCATGGGTGAAAATGAAGCCGACCCCGGGAGCGGGGCTCAGCGCCTGCAGGATCTGCCAGGCTGCGGCGATATGGACGAGACCGAGCGCCGCATTCACCAGGAAGAACAGCACCATGATCGGGCCGAAGAAGGCGGCGACCCCGGCGGTGCCGCGGCTTTGCGCAGTGAACAGCAGCACGAGGATGACCACGGTGGCGGGCAGGACATAGGGCGCCAGATCGGCGTCGACCTGCTTCAGGCCCTCGAGCGCGGAGAGAACCGAGATCGCCGGGGTGATGATCGCGTCGCCGGAAAACAGGGCGGACCCGGCCACGCCAAGCAGAAAGGCGATGGTCGTGGTCTGTCCGAGCGCCCGTTGGGCGAGGGCCATCAGGGAGAGAATGCCGCCCTCGCCCTTGTTGTCGGCCTGCATCAGAAACACCACGTATTTTGCGGTGACGATGATCAGGAGCGCCCAGATGATCAGGGAAACGACGCCGATGACCTCCCGCGCCCCAAGACCGGAATCCTTGAATTGGCCGAGCGCGGTTTGGAGGGCGTAAAGCGGGCTCGTTCCGATATCCCCGAACACGACCCCGATCGAGCCTAGCGCCAGGATCCAGAAACTGCCGCCCGAATGGCCATGGGCCTCCCCCGTCGCATGCTGGGGTGAAACCGGAGGGGGGTCCTTCGCGACGTTTTCTGACATCTACTTGAGGAATCCTGAGGAACCGCTCGAGAAAGAACCGGTCAAACGGCGGACGTCTATACGCTCTCGCTTATCGCAAGCCTAGAGCCAGTCGATAAGCCTTTCGCATGTCAAACGGTCATCGGGCCGCAATGCTTTGCGCATGCCGTCTCAACAGCCCGGCGGTCGCCTCGGGCTGCTCGATGCCCGGAATGTGGCCCGCCCCGGCGACGATCTCGAACCGCGAGCCGCCGATGAGGTCCGCCGTTTCGCGCACCAGGGCGACCGGCGTCGAGCCGTCCTCCTCGCCGACGAGACAGAGGGTCGGAACGGCGATGGCGCGCGCGTGAGGGCGGAGATCGGCGCGCTTCAAAGCGCCGCAGGCGGCCAGATAACCCTGCTTCGGGGTGCGGACGAGCATCGTGCGCCAGCCGGTCAAATCGTCGGCGCGGCGTGACCGGAAATCGGCGGTGAACCAGCGCTGAAGCACGCCGTCCGCGACCGCCTCGATCCCGCCGGCCTCGATCGCCGCGATGCGCGCGTCCCAGCTGGCGTCGTCGCCGATTTTTGCGGCCGTGTCGGAGAGGACGAGACCGGCGAACAGCTTGCGGGCGCCGGCGATAGAGCTCCTGGGCGATCAGGCCGCCGATCGACAGGCCGACGATCGTGGCGCGCGCCACGCCAAGAGCGTCGAGAAGGCCCGCGAGATCGCGGGCGTAATCGGACATGTCATAGCGGTCGGGCCCGGCTTCCGACAGGCCATGGCCGCGCTTGTCGTAGCGGATCAGCCGGAAGTCGTCGGCGAGATGCGCCGCGACCTCGTCCCAGATTCTGAGGTCGCTGCCGAGCGCATTGATAAAGACGAGGACGCCGCCGGATCGCGGCCCCTCGTCGCGATAGTGGATGACGCCGCCGTTCGCCCGCAGGAAGCCCATGAGAAGCCCCTTTCCTCAGTCGCGCTTCGCCGGCTTGGGTCCCGGGGCCGGCGTGGTGCTGGTGGACGTTCTTCCCCGGTCCGCCCACAGGCCGCGGAAAAACGTCCACCAGTACCATAAGAGCAGGATCGGCGCGCCGATGTCGACGACCGCGTCGAGGCCGGGGATCGGCATCGCGGGCGCGGCGATCAGCCCAGCGGCGGCGGTCGCGCCGACCCGATAGCTCAAGCCGACCAGGATGCGCTTCAGCGGATTGTCGTCGGGCATGCGGGAGACGATCACGAGGAGCGCGATGAGCAGCGCGGACATCGCCACGACAAAGATCAGCAGATCGCGAACGATCGCCTCGATCGAGGAGAGGGCGTCCATGCGATGTCTCCTGCCGGCGGACCGGGCTCTTTCCCATGAACCCCATAGGCGGGTAGAAGGATCCGAACAAGCAGCGGAGCGGGAGAGGCTAAAGATGAGCGAGACGATTGAGCGGTGGCATGCCGTGGCCGAGGCCCGCGACCCGGCGGGGCTCGACGCGCTCCTCGCCGACGACGCCGTCTTCCTGTCGCCGGTGATCCATACGGCGCGCAAGGGGAAGGCGATCACCGCCAAATATCTCGCCGCCGCCGTTCAGGTGCTGGGCAACTCGGACTTCCGCTACGTCGAGCAGTGGATCGGGCCGTCGTCGGCGGTGCTCGAGTTCACCACGGTGATCGACGAGATCGAGGTCAACGGAGTCGACATCATCGGCTGGAACGCAGAGGGTCGGATCGACCGGTTCAAGGTGATGGTCCGGCCGCTCAAGGCGATCGAGATCGTCCGGCAGAAGATGGCGGCGGCGCTTGCGGCCTGAGGGCGCCGCGCGATCCCGATCGCACCGGCCAGCCATCGACCCGCTGTTAGGGCCGGGTCGCTGACCCGGCCGGCGCGCTCGAGCCGAGCGCGCCCTTTTACAAGTGCGTCCCGGAAACCGGACGCTCTTTCAATCGACGACGGTCATCCCCGCGCTTTCCGACACTGCGAAAATATCAAAAAAGCTGATACAAATCCGAAAGCCACCGAGTCGGCACGGGATGGAGAATGTCGCGCAACTTTCTGGTGATCGATCCCGAGGAGCGGCCGGACGTGTTGCGCGGGCTTGCCTCCCCCGTGCGGGTCCGCATCCTCAGGCGCCTGCATCGCAAGAGCGGCGTCAACGTCAACGACATCGCCGAGTCCCTCGGCCTGCCGCAGTCGACGGTGTCGTCCAACCTGCAAATCCTCGAGCAGGCGGGCCTTATCCGAACGGAGACGCAAAAGGGGCGGAAGGGCCAGCAGAAGCTTTGCCATTCGGCGTTCGACGAGATTCTGGTGATGTTCCGCGACGACCTCGACGGCGCCAACGCCAACGTGATCGAGGTGTCGATGCCGATCGGCCTCTACACACGCTGCGAGGTCAGCGCGCCCTGCGGCCTCTGCTCGCCGCAGGGGATCATCGGCCTCCTCGACGTGCCGGGAACTTTTCTCAATCCGGATCGAATGAATGCTGGACTGATGTGGTTCACGCAGGGCTTTGTCGAGTATCAGTTCCCCAACAACGCCCGCCTCGTCGGCAAGAAGGTCGCGTCGCTTGAATTCTCGCTGGAGCTGTCGTCCGAAGTGCCGGGCACCTCGGCCGACTGGCCCTCCGACATCACCGTCGCGGTCAACGGGCGCGAGATCGGGATGTGGACGAGCCCGGGCGATTTCGGCGACCAGCGCGGCGTCTTCACGCCCGACTGGTGGAAACTCAAGGGCAGCCAGTACGGGAAGCTGAAGAGCTGGCGGGTGACGCCCGAAGGCTGCTTCGTCGACGGGGTGAAAATCTCGTCGCTCACCGCCGAGGACCTCGACATTTCCAGCCACCACTCGATCCGGCTGCGCATCGAGGTGAAGCCGGATGCGCGGCATCCGGGAGGGGTCAATATTTTCGGCCGCGGATTCGGCAACTACGACCAGGACATCGTGCTGCGGCTGACGACGGAGCCTTGAAGGCCCGCGTTTCAGGTGCGGCGCGTTCCGGCGGCGCCGCGCTCTGAGCGGCCCACCATTCCGGCTTCGATAGGCCTTGGGATGTGATTGGGATCACAGCTTTGATCGTCGTTCCCCCTTAAAAACGACAAGCTTGGGCTTCACCGGCGCAAGCCGGCCGAGGAATTCCCGGCGTCCGAGGGAGGACATCGTCATGCCCACTTTCGTTACTCTGGCCAATTTCACAGACCAAGGCATTAAAAATATCAAAGACACGACGAAACGGGCGGAAGCTTTCAAGAAAGCGGCAAAGGAGGCGGGAATTACCGTTAAGGAGATCGTCTGGACGCACGGCCCCTATGACATGATTACGGTTGTGGAAGGCCCGGACGAAATCACGATCTCGGCGATGGCGCTGGGAGTTGCGAAACTCGGCAACATCCGGGGTCAGACGCTTCGCGCCTTCACTGCGGACGAAATGGACAAGATTCTGGCGAAAGCGCAGTAGCCAATTCTGCGTCAGCTAAACAGCCGACAACATCCTTACGAAGAGAAGCTGTGTCTCTGCGACGGAAAGGACGCGTCATGTACAAGCTGCTCGTCTCGATACTGGCCGCGGGAATGTTCCTCATGCCATCTTTGGCGATCGCTCAGGCAATGGACGCCAAGGACGCTTGCAACAACGACGCCGTAAGCTGGATGAAGGCGTATAACAACGGCGACGCTGAAACGATCGCCAACGGTTTCGATAAGACGTCCGGCACGTTCTCAAGCTTATTCTGGACCGCGACGGGTCACGACGCGCTGCTCGCCGGTTTCAAGAAGGAAATGTCGCAGGCGTTTGAGATCACCTCGATCGTCTGCGACCATGCGAACCACTTGGGCGACATGAGCGTCGCCGACGGGACGTGGACGTCGAAAGGGAAAGGTCCAGACGGAAAGGAGGCGACTGCCCAAGGCCACTGGATGGTCGTCTCGGAGGTCCGTGACGGAAAACCCGTCGTACTGACCCAGGTGTCGAATATGGACACGCTCCCGCCGATCCCCGCGAAGTAGCGAAGCCTTGGGGCGCTTCGCCTTCCCGGACAGAAGGAAGGCGCGCCTCCTCCAGGGGATCATTTGAGTCGCCAAAACTTACAGGCATCGGCGATTGTCGCAATTGAATCGCCCGTAGATTTTTGCAACTTGGAGGCGAAGATGAAAATTCACATCCAATCCCTTGGACTGGCTTCCGCCTTGGCGGTCTTGCACCTTTCGGCTGCGATGGGGAGCCCGGTGACTGCAAATGACATAACAGGGAAAAAAATATGCTGGGACAATGGCAACATAAGTACATTCAACCCAGGCGGCCACTATTCCAGTCCTGTGGTCGGAGAGGGCACGTGGGCTGTGACCGCGAGCGGCGTTGCGCTTTATACAGCTGGATTTAACGGTATTTTAGACATCGACAAGCAGCCGGGTGGGATATTTAAAAGTCAGCGCGAGGGAGGGGTCGGAAGATACTGTCGTTAGGCGATCATTGCAGCGTCCCGCGTAAAGCTCTCCGGCACGTTCATTGCCCTGCTGATGCGGATCCGGGATCGTTTGCGGTCCTTTACGCGTCCCGTTCTGGACGACAGGGACAACGCCAAGTCTCTCACCTCGTCTCTCACCTCGCCCCAGGCGAAAAAAGACCGCAGAGACTGCGGCCTTAAAGCGTCCCCTCGAATCGCTAGGTAAGCCAATGCAAATTCTCGCCGAAACGGCCAGAGTTCGGCAAAATCATCAGTCAACATGGCTTAAGTGAGGCGAAACCAAGCCTAGCAGTCGCCAGAGGTTGCGTTCGATTGGTAGCGTGCCGAGGGTTTTGCAAAATCGCTTGAGGCGAGAGGCGGTCATGGCAGGCTGGCGATGTCCAAGTCACCTGATTCTCTCTGGAGAACCTCCGCCATGACCAAGACCGAAGGTAAGCCCGCGATCGCCGCCGTCAAAGAGCTTTTCGGCGCCCGACGACGGTCCAGGTGGCGATTGCGCAAGTGCGGATAAAGCCCTGTGACTTTCTCCGTCCGGCCGCAGGCGGCTCGCGGTTCGCTGCCATCCACGATACGCGCCCGCCGTCGCCATGCTCACAGCCTTTGGCGCCTCAACTCGAGCCGCTACGCTGCGTCGGTTTGTCGTGACGACAAAATATCCCGTTGGATATAGCGAAGGGAAAGCGGAGCCTCCGGATACGTTCGGATTCGGTTGCCGGTGACCAGGAGGTTGAAGTGCTGACCCATTTGCAGCGACCGAATCGCGTCTTGACGCGCCGCGAGGCCATCGGCGGGGCGCTTTGCGCGGTCGTCTCAGGGACAGCGACACAGGTCCTGGCGCAGCAAAGCGGCGCGCTCGAGATCCTCGCCGCGCCGACCGGCGCCTCGATCACGCTCGCGCGCGTCGTCAATTCCGGCGGCCTTTCCGTCGCCGCGCCGGGCGCAACTCTGCGTCCCTGGCGCGACAACGACGAGCTGCGCGCCGGCATCGTCTCCGGCCGCACGAAGCTTTTCTCGACGCCGACGCACGTGCCAGCGAACCTCGCGAACCGCGGCCTGCCCATCAGGCTTCTGTGCCTCATCGGACACGGGCATCTCTATATCGTGACGGCGGACGACAGCATCGCGCGCTTCAAGGACCTCGATGGCAAGCCGGTGCTCGGTTTCTTTAAGAACGACATGCCCGATCTCGTCTTCCGCGCTTGCGCGAAGATGGAAGGTCTCGACCCCGAAGAGGACGTGCGGCTTTCCTATGTGCAGAGCGGCATGGAGGCCGCGCAACTGCTGGCCGCCGGCAAGGCGACGACCGCGATCCTCTCCGAGCCCGCCTCCACGGCCGCCATCATGATGGGCGCCAAGCAGGGCGTGACGCTGCGGCGCGCCATCAGCCTGCAGGAGGTCTGGGGCGAGCATCGCCACACGACCGGCATTCCGATGGTCGGGATCGCCGTGCAGGCGAGTCTCCTCGACGAGGCGCCGCGCGTCGTTGGAGCGCTTCGGACCGGCCTGCCGGCGGCGAAGGACTGGGCGCTGGGCAACCCCGGCGACGCCGGGACACTTGCGGAGAAGGCCTTGCAGATGCGCGCGCCGATCTTCGAGAAGGCGCTCCCCTTCATGAACCTCGATATCCGCTCCGCGAGCGCCGCGAGGGCCGAACTCGTCAATTTCTATGAGACGCTGGTCGACCTCTCACCCGGCGCGCTTGCCGGGAAGGTCCCGCCGGACGATTTCTACCTCGATCTCTAAAGGCGCCTTCGTGAGTTCATGCGCGCCGCATCCTCTGGAGCCTGTCGGGACTGCTCGCACTCCTCCTCGCATGGGCCGCGGGGCACGAGGCGTATGGCCCGTTCGTCCTGCCGCGCCCCGGCGAAGCCTTCGTGGCGGTCGTCGACCTCATCCGGTCGGGTGTGGCCGGCGCTGCAGTGCTCGCCACAGCCGAACAGGCGATTCTCGGCTGGACGATCGGCCTTGCGGTCGGCCTCGCCATCGCGCTGCCCGCCGGTTTCGTCGAGCCGCTGGCGTTGGCGGCGGCCCCCGTGTCGACGATCCTCCTCGCCGTGCCGCCCGTCGCCTGGATCGTCCTCGCGCTTCTGTGGTTCGGCCCGGGCGGCGGCGCCGACGCGTTCACCGTCGCCGTCACCGTGACGCCAATCCTCTTCGGCGCCGCACTGCAGGGGCTGGCGTCGCGCGATCGTGGGCTCGACGAGATGGCGGCGCAATTCCGCGCCCCGCCGCTCATGCGCTTGACCGACGTCGTCGCGCCGCAGCTTCTTGCGCATCTGGCGCCCGCCGCGGGCGCGGCGCTGGGTTTTTCATGGAAAGTCTGCGTGATGGCGGAGGTCATCGCAAGCGGCGCGGGCATCGGCGGCCAGCTGGCGATCGCCCGAGCGCATCTCGACCTGCCGGATACGTTCGCCTGGCTCCTCATCATCGTCGCGCTGGCGCTGGCGAGCGACGTCGTCCTTCTGTGGCCCCTGCGGGGCCGGATTTCAGCGCTCTGATGTCCCTGACCTTCGCCGGCGTAGGGTCGAGCTTCGGCGACGAACCGGTTCTCACGGAAATCGATCTCACCGTCGCCGCTGGCGAATTCGTCGTTGTTCTTGGTCCGTCCGGCTGCGGAAAGACGACGATGCTGCGCCTCGCAAGCGGCGCCCTGAAACCTGAGCGGGGCGTGGTCGAAAACCGCTACCGGCGAACCGCCGTCGTCTATCAGGCGCCGAGAACTCCTCGGGTGGGTGAATGCGCTCGAAAACGCCGCCTTCGGAATGAAGGCCGCAGGCGTACCGCGCCCCGAACGCCTGACGCGCGCGCGAAAAATCTTGCTGCGGCTCGGACTCGCAGAGGGTGATCTGGCGAAACAGCCCGCTGCGCTTTCCGGCGGAATGGCGCACCGGGTCGCCCTCGCCCGTGCGCTGGCCGTCGAGCCCGACCTCATTCTGATGGACGAACCTTTCGCTGCGCTCGAAGCGGGGTTGCGCCGCCGGCTGCAGGATCTCGTGCGCGCCGAAAGCGAACGCTCCAGCGCCGCCGCGCTCTTCGTCACCCACGACGTCACCGACGCGACCCGCCTCGCAACGCGGATCGTCGTCCTGTCGCCACGCCCTGCGAGGATCGTAGCGGACATCGCCAGCACGCCGGCCCGAGACCCGGCCGAGGCTTTCGAGGCCGCGGCCGTTCTGTTGCGTCGACCTGACGTCGCCGCAGCGATCGACCCTGAGGACGGGGGCGATATTGACCTGTAACCCGGCCGGAGCCCAGGTGGCGATCCGCCCGCTCAGGCCGAAATCTGCGCCACCTTGACCGGGGCAGCGAGCGCGGTGGCGAGCTTGTGGCGAATGTCGCCGAGCGTCTGACCCGCGCGCCCGCACCGGCGACATTGCCCGGAGAGCCGCACTTCGATCCGCGGCCCTTGACCGCGACAAGTTCGAGGTCGCCGCGGTGGGCGAGCACCTCCGGTCGGATGGCCTTGAGAGTGTCCGCGATGACGCAGGCGCGATAGCGATTGCGCCCATCGACAATCGTCGTCCGGTCGTGCGTGAGCGCGATCGGCGTGCGCAGGCCGTTCGCCCTGATGTCGGCGACCAGCGCGGCAAATTCCTCGCCCTCCATAAGAGGGAAGGCGTCGGCATACGGATGCACGTCATATTCACCGAGCTTCGTCATGACGGTTCCTCCTTCCTGCCGCGTTCCTTGCAGTTCCAGGTGCGGCACATGGGTTTGAGGTAGCGGGCCGACGACGGCAAAGCCGGGTTTCGCGTTCGCCTCGATGTAAAGTCTCACCGCCATGCGCAGCGCACTGCCATGAAGCGTGTGCTCGCCACTTCGTCGATTGCCGCCCCAAGCAGTCGAACCGGCTCGTGTCGCTGAGGTCTTGCGAGGGGTCCACGGGGAGAGACTATGTCGCGACCCCGACCGTCCACCTACAAATCCGTGTTCCGTGAGGCGCTGGCCTGCAAGCGCGCGCAATGCGCCGATGTCCGACACGCCGAGCGTTTCGAGCCGCGCTAAACCCCCAGCGTCAAGTGACGTCCATGCCAACCGGGCGCGAGATCGCGGACCTCGGCTATCGCGAAGCGTAGAAGGTCGGCGGGAGTTGGCTTGCCAGACACGCGCGAACAGTAGCGGAAAAACACGAACAGAACAAGAACCGATCCAATTTACGACGGCGCTTATCGGGCAGAAGTTGGGCATAAAGCCCGCCTTAAACGTGTCCTTACCAGCTAACTCTCTGAAATGATTGGCGCTCCCAAGGGGACTCGAACCCCTGTTTTCGCCGTGAGAGGGCGACGTCCTAGACCGCTAGACGATGGGAGCCGCGTGGCCGCGGGCAGGGAGGCAGTCTATATCGGCGCGGCGCGATTCGATGGCAAGGCGCGGCGAACGCGAACGAATACGGCGGCGCCGGACGGCCGTTCACGCCTTTGAAGCTTCCGGCGCGGAAATTGCGTTCGCTATAGTTCGAATTCGCGGCGCAGAGCCGCGGCGGGACCAGGAATTCGAGAGGTGACCTATGGCGAGCCTCGCTCGTCGACCGGTTGTGTTGACCGTTCTGCATCAGGAGCACTCCACCCCGGGCCGGGTCGGGCTGGCGCTGAAGGCCATGGGCGTGCGCCTCGACATCCGCCGTCCCTGCCTCGGCGAGCCGCTGCCGAAGACGCTCGCCGACCACGACGGGGTCGATCGTGTTCGGCGGCCCGATGTGCGCCAACGATTGCGCCGAGTGGATCCGGCGCGAGATCGACTGGTTCGCCGTTCCGCTCGGCCGAGGAGAAGCCGCTGCTCGGCATCTGCCTCGGCGCCCAGATGCTCGCCCGCGCAGCTCGGCGCGCGGGTGTTCAGCTACGAGGACAGGCGCAGCGAGATCGGCTATTTCCCGATCCGGCCGAACGCCGCCGGCGACCAACTTTGCGCGGAGCGTTTCCCGCGCTGCGTCTATCAGTGGCACTCGGACGGTTTCGATCTCCCCGCCGGCGCCGAATTGCTCGCCACCGGCGGACAGGACTTCCCCAACCAGGCCTATCGATACGGCGCCCAGCGCGCTGGCGCTGCAGTTCCACCCGGAAGTCACCTACCACATGATGTGCAAGTGGACGCTGCGCGGCGCCGAGCGGCTCACGCGTCCCGGCGCGCAGCAGCGCCCCGGGCATCTCGACGGCTGGTTCCAGCACGACGGCCGCGTGGCGGCCTGGCTCGAGGCTTTGCTGCCCGCCTGGCTCGAGGGGCGGCTCGGCGAGGCCCCCGGCGAAAGGGCGAGAGCGCGTCGCGGGCGTTCGACGCTAGCATCATTCGCACGCGGAGCACGAGGCCGGAGGGACGCTCGCGGTGGCGTCGGCCGCCTGAGGTCGACTCGGCCTCGCCTTCACACAGAACGCTGACGCGGCCCGGACATAAGGACGGCGGTAGCCGGGGCGCGCCGAGCGTCTTTGAAGCCAACCCGGGGTTCGGCTCTCCCGACTCAATCCCCCACGATGCTCGCCCGCGCGCGCTGCCACCAGCCGGTGCGGCGGGGGCGGGGGGTTTCGTCGACGGGTTCGGCCGGCGGGGAAGCGCCTTGCGTGTCGGCCTCGGCGCCGGCCTGCGTCGGCGCCTCGTCGGCGGCGGGCGGCGCGAATGCGGCCTCGGCCGTCTCGATGCGTTCGGCGACCGTCGCCGCCTGGAGCGTCGAGGTCTCGGCCGGCGCGGGCTCGGCGGTCACCGTCTCCTCGACGCTGGGCTGGGTCGACGGGGCGGCCTGCTCCTCGCCGGTCTGCGGCTGTCCGGGCGTCCAGTCGAACGCCACGGACCCGCTGGGCGGCCCGACGGCGAACTCGGTCGCCGCCTCTCCGGTTAGGGCGGTCTCGTTCGCCGGAGCGGGCTCCAGAACGTCCAAGAGTCCAGGTTCGGCGCCGGCGTCGTCGGCGAATGCGTGCTCGCTCACACGCGGCGGGAAGCGGTTGCGACCGTTGCGCGAACGGCGCGAGCGGCGTCCGCCGCGGTCGCCCTCGCCGCCGGACGCGCGGCCCTCGAAGGATTCCGGCGGAACCTGGGCTTGCGAGATCGCCGCCGATCTCCGCCACCACGGCGAGGCCGTCGTCGGTCGGCTGCGGCGCGTCGGGCGCGATGCTTTCGCCAAATCCGCGATCGTTCCCGCGCCGCCGCCGGCGCCGCCGGCGCCGGCGGCCGCCTTCGCCGTCGTCGCCGCTGCGCCTCGCTCCCGGACTTCCCGGCTCTCGCGGCTCTCGCGCGCGGGCGCCTCGTCTTCGGGCTCCTCGGCTTCGTCGTCGACCCGCGTTTCGATCTCTTCCTCGATCGGCGCCGGCTCGTCGACGATGGTGGCGAAGTCGTCTTGCGCCAGCGGCGCGGGCTCGATGTCGTGGCGCGGGCCGGTCGCCAGCTCGCCGCGCTCGATGGCGTGGTAGTTCGCGCCGGTCAGGCGTGTCGTCGGCCTCGACCGCAGATCGCGACGCCGAAACGGCGCTCGAGATCGCGCAGGTTCGCCCGCTTCTGGTTGAGAATGTAGAGCGCGACCGCGGTGCGGGTGCGCACCACGATGTCGTGGGTGGCGCTCTTGATCAGCGCGTCCTCCAGGACGCGCAGCACATGCAGCGCGATCGACGAGGTCGAGCGGACGACGCCCGCGCCCTGGCAATGCGCGCAGACCACGGTCGAGCCTTCCAGCACGCCGGTGCGAATGCGCTGGCGCGACATTTCGAGCAGGCCGAAGTGGGAGATGCGGCCGACCTGGATGCGGGCGCGGTCGTTCTTCAGCGCGTCCTTGATGCGGCGCTCGACCGACGCGGTTGTTGCGCGACTCCTCCATGTCGATGAAGTCGACGACGATCAGGCCGGCGAGGTCGCGCAGCCTCAGCTGCCGGGCGATCTCGTCGGCGGCCTCGAGGTTGGTCCTGAGCGCCGTGTCCTCGATGTTGTGCTCGCGGGTCGAACGGCCGGAGTTGACGTCGATGGCGACCAGCGCCTCGGTCTGGTTGATGACGATGTAGCCGCCCGACTTCAGCGTCACCTGGTTCGAGAACATGGCGTCGAGCTGCGACTCGACCCCCGCCTTGGCGAACACCGGCTGGGTGTCGCGATAGAGCTGAACGGCGTTGACGTGGGTCGGCATCAGGAGGCGCATGAACTGGCGCGCCTCGCGGTAGCCGGTTTCGCCCGCGACCACGATCTCGTCGACCTCC
Source organism: uncultured Alphaproteobacteria bacterium (assembly GCA_963783275.1). Classification (GTDB taxonomy): domain Bacteria; phylum Pseudomonadota; class Alphaproteobacteria; order Rhizobiales; family Beijerinckiaceae; genus Roseiarcus. The sequence goes on from CAWANA010000020.1 coordinate 103,863, forward strand.
TTGCTGTAGAGGTCGCGGATGGCCCGCTTGATCAGCGAGCCCTCCTCGTAGACGAGCGTCGGCGCGCTCGAGGACAGCGTCGTCTCGCGCACCGTCTCCCACATCCGCAGCAGATATTCGAAGTCGCGCTTGACCTCGGCCTTGGTGCGCGAGGCGCCGGCGGTGCGCAGGATGACGCCCATGCCCTCGGGCACGTCGAGCTCCTCGGCGATGCCCTTGAGCCGGCTGCGGTCCTGGGCGTTGGTGATCTTGCGCGAGATGCCGCCGCCGCGGGCGGTGTTGGGCATCAGCACGCAATAGCGGCCGGCGAGCGACAGGTAGGTGGTGAGCGCCGCGCCCTTGTTGCCGCGCTCCTCCTTGACCACCTGGACCAGCATGACCTGGCGGCGCTTGATCACTTCCTGGATCTTGTACTGCCGGCGCAGCCGCTGCGGGCGGCGCGGCACCTCCTCCCAGGCGTCGCCGCCGATGTGCTCGACCGGCTCGCCCTCGTCGTCGGACCGCTCCTTGCGGCTCGGGCGGATCCGCTCCTCCGACCCGCCTTCGAGCGTCGTCACCTCGTGGTCGTCGTCGTGGCCTTTTTCGTCGGCTTCGGCCGGCTCGACGGCTCGCGGCCTCGAACGGCTTCGGCGCGTCGCGGCTCGCCGTCGGGCCCGGCCTCGACGGGCTCCGCCGTCGAGCGCTCCTCGGCGCGATCGTCGGCGGTTCGCGCCTCGCCGGCGGCGAGACGAGGTCGTCGGCCTCGCGACGCCGTCCGGCGACGATTCGTGCGCCGCCAAGCCTCGGTCGGCGGAGCGCCGGCTCGCCGTCGCTCGCGCCTCGCCGACGCGGCGTCGGCTCCGCCGGCGCCTCGGCCGGCCTCGGCGACGCCGGTCGCCTCGGCCTCGCTCCGCGAGTTCGCTCGCGGCGCTCGCCGCGCGCTCGTCCTCGTCGCCCGCCTCGATCACGTCCTCGGCGGCCGGCGCGATTTCGGAGACGGTCTCGTCGTCGGCGCTCGCGCGCGCGCTTCGACCTCGGCCTCGCGCGGACGCCGGTGGCGGCGGCTGCGCCGCTCGCCGCGCGGCTCGTCGTCTTCGTCGTGATGGGTCTGCGCCTCCTCCTCGAGGAGCGCCTGACGGTCGGCGACCGGGATCTGGTAATAGTCGGGATGGATTTCCGAGAAGGCGAGGAAGCCGTGCCGGTTGCCGCCGTAATCGACGAAGGCGGCCTGGAGCGACGGCTCGACCCGCGTGACCTTGGCCAGATAGATGTTGCCGCGCAGCGGCCGCTTGCTGGCCAATTCGAAGTCGAATTCCTCGACGCGGTTACCTCGCAGAACCACCACCCGGGTTTCTTCCGGGTGGGAGGCGTCGATGATCATTTTGTTTGCCATGGAATGCTCTCTCGCGCAGGGCGCCGCGGGCCGCGGAGGATCGCAGCCGCCTGGCGCCGTCGGGCGCAGCGTTGGTGTTGGGGATCGGTGGAAATTGGGATAGCGGAGCCGGCGCGGCGACCGCGGCGCTTGGCCGTCGGCGCGAGACGAATCGAGTCCACAGGCCCCCGCCGCCGTGATGAGGTCGTCGTGGATCTGCGGTCGGAACATCGTCAAAGGTAAACCAAGGCCTAATCCGGCTCTTCGCCCATCGAGCGGCGCGTTCGGCGCGCCGTTGTCACGAAACAGGCCGAGCCGCCGGCAAACGCCGGCCAAAGGCGACTTGGTTTTCGTCGACGCTCCTCACTGAGGCGAGACCATCTCGCCGAGACGCGTCGAAAAATACGGCAAACCAAGCGTTCGCCACGGCCTCATCTGCGCAAAGACCGCAAGCCGTCATACGACAGTCCTGCATGCGCCCACGTCAACCTCGAGCGGGCGGCCTCGCGGAATTCGGTCCGGATTCGTAACGCCTTCTAAATAGGGGCCGCAGGTTGGCTTGGCAAGGTCTTTCAGGACCGGCGTTTCGGCGAGCCGCGATGGCAAGCCCGCGAAGATGGGAATCGGGTATTTAGACATCGGAAACCTTCTTCGCGCTCATTACCCGTCAGCGAGGCCGCGTAGCGCGGAAGGTTTGCGTCTTGTCGGCGAGTGACGCTAAGGACCTTGGGACGGACGGGCAGGAGAGCGAATGGGGCCGGCGAGGAGATCCTTCGCCATGGCGGCCGTGCTGGCTTTGGCCGGCGCGCTTGCCGGCGGCGTCGGCCGCGGCGAGGCGGCGAGGCCGGTCGCGGTCGCCGTCAAGCTCGTCCCGGACGCGGGCGGGGCGTCGCTGACGTTCGACCTGTCGCGGCCGGTCGACGCGCGCGCTTACACCCTGAGCTCGCCGGATCGCATCGTCGTCGATCTGCCCGAGGTCGTTTTCCAGATCGATCCGGCCGTCGGGGCGAGCGAACTGCGCGCGACGGCCGCGCCGCGTCAAGGCGTTCCGGTTCGGGCGTCTTGCGCCCGGCAAGTCGCGGGTCGTCATCGACCTCGACCGGCGGGCCTGCCCGGCCGAGTGTCCAGTCGAAGCCGATATTCGCCGATTCCGAAGCCTCCCGGCTGACGATCGAGATCAAGCCCTGCGACGACGCGGCCTTCGCGGCGGCCGCGAAGCCGCCGGACGACTTCCGCGACCGGCGCCGACCCGTCCGCTGCCGCAAGCCGCCGCCGGTCATCGTGCTCGATCCCGGGCACGGCGGCATCGACGGCGGCGCCCACGGGGTCGGCGGCGCGGTGGAGAAGACGCTGGCGCTCGCCTTCTGCCTCGAATTGAAGCGCCAGCTCGAGGCGACCGGGCGCTATCACGGTGCTGATGACCCGAGAGGGCGATCAGTATGTCGACCTCGACAGCCGCGTGCGACTTCGCCCGCGACGCCAACGCCTCGCTGTTCGTCTCGATCCACGCCGACACGCTGAGCGACGTCGGCGACGTCAGCGGCTCGACCGTCTACACCGTCGCGGACCGGGCGTCCGACGCCGAGGCCGCGCGAATCGCCGCGCGCGAGAACGCGGCGGACCGCGACCCCGCCAAGGTCAAGGCGGACAAGGACGATCCGGGGGTCGCCGACATCCTGTTCGACCTCAAGCGCCGGGAGACGCGGGCCTATTCCCATCTTTTCTCGCGCAGGCTGGTGGACGGCCTGCGCGGCGCGACCCGGCTCAATCACAATCCCGAACGCTCGGCGGGCTTCGTCGTGCTCAAGGCGCCGGAATTTCCTTCGGTGCTGGTCGAACTCGGCTACCTCTCCAACGCCCAGGATGTCGCGGCGCTCGAATCTCGCCGGAATGGCGAAGCCAGGACCGCCGCCGCTATGACGAAGGCGATCGACGCGCTTCTTCGCCAGCTCGGGTCCGGCGCGGAGGGCGTCGGCCGGGGAGCCGGGCGTGGCGCTAGGAGCGCGATAGGACCGCCGCTGCCGACCCGCTGAGCGCCGCTCGCTCGCGGCGACTTCCGCGCCGGCGAACCCGGCGGTCGACCGCCGTCCGCGGCGCCGTCATCATAGATTCGCCGCACTCGGAAGGATTGGGGGCCTGCTCGAATTCGGGCCTGAAGCGTCCGGGCGCGGACGAGGAGCGGAAAGCGCCCGCATCGGCGGCTTTGCGCGTATAGCAATCGCGACGGAAGTCGCTTCCGTCTCCGGGCAGGCGCGCTCCGCGCGCGGGCGCAGGATAAGGTTTTGTTGGCACGATGCGCGGGATAGTTCGCCTCCTCGGCTTTATTTTCGCGACCGGCGCGATCGTCTTCGTCGTCGCGGCCGCCGTGCTCGCGGCGCGTCATCTGGAAGTACGAGCAGGACCTGCCGGATTACAGCCAGCTCAAGAACTACGAGCCGCCGGTGATGACCCGCGTCCACGCCGCCGACGGCAGCCTGCTGGCGGAATATTCGCGCGAGCGCCGGCTCTATCTGCCCTCGTCCGCGATCCCGGACCTGGTCAAGCAGGCCTTCATCTCGGCCGAGGACAAGAACTTCTACTCGCACGGCGGGTTCGATCCCGAAGGCATCGTGCGCGCCGGCTTCGTGTTCCTGCAGGGCTCGCGTCACGTCCAGGGCGCCTCGACCATCACCCAGCAGGTGGCGAAGAATTTTCTCCTGAACTCGGACCGCACCTTCGACCGCAAGATCCGCGAGATCCTGCTCAGCGTGCGCATCGAGTCCGCCTATTCGAAGGAAAAGATCCTCGAGCTCTATCTCAACGAGATCTATCTCGGCCTGTCGAACTACGGCGTCGCGGCCGCGGCGCTCAACTACTTCAACAAGTCGGTGCACGAGCTCTCGATCGCCGAGGTCGCCTATCTCGCGGCGCTGCCGAAGGAGCCGAGCGCGCTCAACCCGTTCCGCAACCACGACCGCGCGGTCGAGCGGCGCAACTACGTCATCGGCCGCATGGCCGAGGACGGCTACATCACCGCCGATCAGGCGCGGCAGGCGCGGGCCGAGCCGCTCGTCGTCAATCCGCGCGTGCTGACGCCGAACACGATCGCCGCCGGCTTCTTCGCCGAGGAGGTGCGCCGCGAGCTCAGCGAGCGCTACGGCGAGCAGAAGCTCTACGAGGGCGGCCTGTCGGTGCGCACGACGCTCGATCCCAAGATCCAGCTGATGGCGCGCAAGGCGCTGGTCGACGGACTCGTGCGCTACGACGAGGCGCACGGCTGGCACGGCGCGCTGAAGACGCATCGACCTCGGCCAGGACTGGGGCGTGCCGCTGGCCGACATTCCGGCTTACGGCGACATCAAGCCCTGGCAGCTCGCGGTCGCCCTCGACGTCACGCCGACGTCGATCCGCATCGGCCTCCAGCCCGATCACGACAAGGCCGGGCGCGGTCGTCCAGGACCGGCAGACGGGAACCGTGTCAGCCCGACGGCTACCGCTGGACGGGCCGGGCGGCCGAAGTCGCTGGTCAAGCCCGGCGACGTCTTCTACGTCGAGCCGATCGTCGGCAAGGCCGGCGAATATCGCCTGCGCCAGATTCCCGGAGGTCAGCGGCGCCTGCGTCGCGATGGATCCGTTCACAGGGCGCGTGCTGGCGATGGTCGGCGGCTTCTCGTTCGACGAGTCGGAGTTCAACCGGGCGACCCAGGCGCAGCGGCAGCCGGGCTCGTCGTTCAAGCCGCTCGTCTACGCGGCGGCGCTCGACAAGGGCTACACGCCGTCGTCGCAGATTCTCGACGCGCCGGTCCAGATCGACGACGGCAGCGGCGAACTTTGGGAGCCGGCGAACTTCGAAGGCGAGTCCGGCGGCACCGCACACCCTGCGGTTCGGCGTCGAGCACTCGATCAACCTGATGACCGTGCGTCTCGCCCGCGACCTCGGCATGCCGCTGGTCGTCGAATACGCCAAGCGCTTCGGCATCTACGACAATCTGCCGCCGTTCCTGTCGATGTCGATCGGCGCGGGCGAGACGACGGTGCTGCGCATGACGACCGCCTATTCGATGTTCGACAACGGCGGCAAGCGGATCAAGGCGACCCTGATCGACCGCATCCAGGACCGCTGGGGCAACACGATCTACAAGCACGACGAACGCATCTGCGAGGGCTGCGACGCGCCGAAATGGGAAAACCAGCCCGAGCCGACGCTGATCGACAAGCGCGAGCAGGTGATCGACCCGCTGAGCGCCTACCAGATCACCTCGATCATGGAGGGCGTGATCCAGCGCGGCACCGGCATCGCGATCAAGGAGGTCGGCAAGACGCTGGCCGGCAAGACCGGCACGACCAACGACGCCAAGGACCTCTGGTTCGTCGGCTATTCGCCGAACCTCGCCTTCGGCGTGTTCATGGGCTACGACAAGCCGCGCTCGCTCGGCGACAGCGCGCAGGCCGCGCTCTACACCGCGCCGATCTTCCGCGACTTCATGAAGATGGCGCTGAAGGACACGCCGGACACGCCGTTCCGCGTCCCGCCGGGAATCAAGCTGATTTCGGTCGACGTCCATTCGCGGCATGCGCTCGAGCGGGGCGGGCTCGATCCTCGAGGCGTTCAAGCCCGGAACCGGGCCGCCCGACAGCTACGCCTCGGGCGGCGGCGGCGGCGCCGCAGGCCGCGGCCGAAGCACGGCGGCGACAAGTCCGTCGGCTCGGGGACGGGCGGCCTCTACTGAACCTTCGCGATTTGCCTCGCGGCGCCGAAGCGGCTAGACGCCGGGCCCGCTCTCGCTAGACCGATGCTCGCGCGACGCCTCGCGATCTTTCGGGCTCACAACGGATTTCAGCATGCGCGCGGAAGCGGAACAGTTGGTCGAAGACATCAAGCAGTCCGTGGGACTGCTGAGGAGGCATCTTTGACGTCGAGATCCGCGACGCGACGGCTAGCCGAACTCAACGCCAAATCCGAAGACCCCAACCTCTGGAACGACGCCGAGGCCGCGCAGAAGGTGATGCGCGAGCGCACGATGCTCGAGGACCGGCTCGGCTCGCTCGCCAAGATTCGAGCGCGACCTCGACGACGCGACGACGCTGGTCGAACTCGGCGAGGCCGAGGGCGACGAAGCGACCGAGGCCGAGGGCCTCGCCGCGCTGAAGGCGCTGAAGGCCGAGGGCGAGCGCCGCCAGCTCGAGGCGCTGCTCTCGGGCGAGGCCGACGCCAACGACAGCTATGTCGAAGTCCATTCCGGCGCCGGGCGGCACCGAAAGCTGCGACTGGGCGCGCATGCTGCTGCGCATGTACGTGCGCTGGGCGGAGCGCCGGAAATTCGACGTCGAGGTGATCGAGGAGACGGCCGGCGACGAGGCGGGCATCAAGTCCGCGACCATCATGATCAAGGGCCACAACGCCCACGGCTGGCTGAAGACCGAATCGGGCGTGCATCGCCTGGTGCGCATCTCGCCGTTCGATTCGAACGCGCGCCGGCACACGAGCTTCGCCTCCGTCTGGGTCTATCCGGTGGTCGACGACCGCATCCAGATCGACGTCAACGAGGGCGACTGCCGCATCGACACGTATCGCGCCTCGGGCGCGGGCGGCCAGCACGTCAACAAGACCGAATTCGGCGGTGCGCATCACGCACATCCCGACCGGCATCGTCGTCGCCTGCCAGTCGGAGCGCTCGCAGCACAAGAACCGCGCCACCGCCTGGAACATGCTGCGCGCGCGGCTTTACGAGCGCGAGCTCGAGGCCCGCGAGGCCAAGGTCAACGCCGACTGCGGCCTCGAAGACCGACATCGGCTGGGGCCACCAGATCCGCTCCTACGTGCTGCAGCCCTACCAGATGGTGAAGGACCTGCGGACCGGCCACGTCTCGGGCACGCCCGCCGACGTGCTCGACGGCGACCTCGACCCGTTCATGGAGGCCTCGCTCGCGCAGCGGCTCTCGGGGCGGACGGTGGTGGTCGAGGACGTGGACTAGGCGCGAGCCGCCGCCCGCTTCGGCCTCTTTCCTTCCCCGCGCCCTCAGCGGCGGACGGCGACCAGGAAGAGCCGCGGGTAGGGAAGCAGCACCTTGCCGTCGGATTGCGGCGGATAGGCCTCTCGCAGCCCCTCGCGGTAGCGCTCAAGAAATCCGCAGCGCTCGTCGTCCGAAAGCCGTTCAAGGAACGGCTGCAGCGCGGACCCGGCGAAGAAGTCCGCCACGCTGGCCGCGTTGTCGAACACATAGACATAGGTCGTCATCCACAACTCGACCGAGGACGAGATCGGTTGCAGCCATTCGTAATAGTCGTCGTGGGAAGCGATCAACGGTTGCGTCTTGGCCACCGGGACCAGCCGTGACGACCACGGTCCCTCCGCTGCGACCATTCGCATCAGCGCGTGCGAGGATTCGTTGGCGTTCGACGGCATTTGGGCGGCGAGCACGCCGCCTGGGGCGAGAGTGGCCGCCAGCCGCGGAAACAGTTTGTGATGGTTCGGCAGAAAATGGAGCGCCGAATTGCTGAAGATCAAATTCGGCGGCGCGTCCGGCGCCCAGCCGCCGATATCGCGCCTGAGAAAACGCGCTTTCGGCGCCCGCTGACGGGCGTGAGCAAGCATCGCTTCCGAGGTGTCGACCCCGATCAGTTCCGCCTCTGTGAACCGGAGTGACAGAAGCTCCAAGCTGTTGCCTGGCCCGCAACCGAGGTCACAGACGAGGTTCGCCGCGTCGAGCGGCACGCGCGCCAGCAAGTCCCGGGCGGCGCGTGTCCGCTCGTCCATGAACTTCATGTAGAGGCTGGGGTTCCAGTCGCTCCAGGGGCGCGTCTGGATCGATGCGGGGGAAACCATTGGGAGAGCCTACAGCCCGGCCAAGCGCCGGGCAAATCGCACTACAATAGTCTACAAAAATCATCAACTAAAAAGGCGCAGTGCAACTCTGGTCGCCAACAGCGGACCGGGACGCGGCCCTGGCGCGGCCCTCTCTCCTTACGAAGTTCACGTCGTCTTGAGGCTCGGGGTGTGACGAGCGTCACAGCCACCGCTCTCGGCGCATGGTGAATGGAACACTTCAAGGGCGTATCGGTCGGAGGGGTAAAACCGGCTGCAATCGGAAGGACGGACTCGAATGGAGACCGCCATGAACCGGATCGAGAGACAAGCAGCCTTCTATCGCGGATACCTGGCCGACGACCGCGACCTGGCTGCCGTCGTTGGGGTCCTGGTGACGGGGATTGCTTTGTGGCTGTTCGTTTACCTGGTCAGCGCCGTGGGGCCGTCGCCGGATCGTGGCGGTGTGCGCTCGGCTCACGCCGCGACGGTCGAGGCTTATCGGCCGGCCCGGCGATGACCATGGGACGGACCGGGCCGAGCGCGTCGCCTTGCGCAGTTCGGGCGCGGAGGCCGGCACCGCCTATTTGACCGCCGCTCCCGCGGATACAATGCTGGCCGCAGACCCAATTGTCGAGAAGCCGCCGCCGATGATCGCGAACACCTTCTGCACGTCGGTCGAGGGCGAATTCGATACGTAGATGAGGTCGCGGTTGGCAATTCGGAAGCTCTGTTCGAGAAACAGGCTGTTCGGATCGGTGAGGTCGAGCCGATAGACGATCGGCGTGAGACGGCCTGGGCGGACGAGCGGGTTCGCGGGATCGAACTGACGGGCGACCGACTGGGGCTCATAGCGAAATATGAAGACCCCGCGCGGATCGGAGCGGTTGTCCTGCAGCCCGCCGGATTTCGCCAACGCCTCCGCGAGCGAGATTCCATCGGCGTCGAACGGGATTTCTGCGTTCTGACCGGTCGCGCCGTAAGCGATGAACTTCTGCGGATCGCGAACCAGCGTCAGCGTGTCGCCGGGATGGAGGTAGATATTCTCGCGCGGATCATTGACGATGGTGATGAGCGGAATGCGGGAGGTCGTCGAGCCCCGCGACATCTCGACAAACGTCTCGTTCACCGGCGCGCGCACGCCGCCCGCAGAAGCCAGGACGTCGAGCAGCCTGTCGCCCTTGACGGTCAGCGGCACGCGCGCGCCCGCCGCAACCTCGCCGCCGACGCTGACCGAGTCGCCGGCGGTCCGTGTCACGTTGACCAGAACCTGTGGCTGGATCGCCTTGCCTTCCAACGCGCGCTCGATATCCGCCTGGACCGCCCGCGTCGTGCGGTTCGCCACATGGACCCGCCCGGCGTAGGGCACCGTAATGGCCCCGTCCCGACCAACCACCTGTTCCGGAATGGTCGCGCTGTTTGCTCCCGCGCTGACTTTGTCGGCGATCGCCGGCGCGGAGAATAGACCGCCCGCTCCGGCCTCCCAGATCGTCACGGTCACCGTGTCGCCCACTCCGATGACCGGCTCCGCGGAAACCCGGCGGTCGCCGAACTGGGCGGAAAAACTCCCGTATCCTCGTCGCCTGAGCGCCTCGACCGTCGTCGGCGTGATATCGACGACAATATATCGCGGAATCTCGTCCGCCCCCGCCTGCCTTGTCGTGACATCGCTCGCGCTCGGGCCGGAATCGGGCAGCGTGCCGCAGCCCGCAAGCGAAAGGAGAGCGACCGCACAAGCCGGGACCCACAGAAACAATCGACCCGGCCGCCACATGAAAAGCCCCAATGCCTTGTCTCATTTACCAAGCCCGCCTGTCTGTGGCTACGTCCAGTCCGCCCTCATCATGCGTCGCCCGTTGGGGTGTGGCGAAAATGTAGACTCTGGCGCCGTCGAGGATGTCCTGCTCGACCTCGCGATGAGTTCATCCCGGCGCCGCTTGTCGGCTCCCCCTGGCGTCCGCCGGTCGCCCTCGCTATGCGGGGATTCGCCGCGGACTGGTCCGGGTCCGTCCGCTGGACATTGGGAAACCGCCGGATCATTTATCCTTCAACATCTCACAATAGGGCCAGGTCTGGCTCGCGCGCCCTTTCAGGGTCGCCGGACGGCTTTGCGGCTCGGTTATCGGAGACTTCGGGACTGTCCGTCTGAGCCTGGAAACGAACAGCGCCGCCAAACGTATTCGCTGTGCGACCGGCGCCGTCACCGGCTGCTCTCGCGACGATTAGGAAGGGACGCAGGCATGGCGCGGCTCGGGCTGGAAACGCATCTGGTCGATGCCGACGTCTATCGGCGTACGCTCGCGCGCTTCCGCGAGGCGGAGTCGTGCTGCCGACCTTCGGCGAGCTGAAGGATCCCTCGACGCATTCCGGCGGCCGATCGCCGGACGGCTCGCCGACGTCGACCCGGACGCGGCCCATCCGCTTGAACCTGTTTCGCGTCCACTGGTTCAACGACGCCTCGCGCCGCGGCCTCCGCCGACGCCCGGCGCGATCGAGCTGCCGCCGGAGCTGACCGGCGTCCCGGCGCGCATCGTGCTGGCGCTCGGCGAGCGCTTCCCGATGATCCGCGCCCACAAGGTGCTGGCGGCCTACGGCTGTCTGGTGCCGCGCGTGGTGACCGGGCAGTTCGATCCGACGCGCCACCGCGCGATCTGGCCGTCCACCGGCAACTACTGCCGCGGCGGCGTGGCCATTTCGCGCATCCTCGGCTGCCGCGGCGTCGCGGTGCTGCCGGAGAGCATGAGCCGGGAGCGCTTCGACTGGCTGGAGCACTGGGTCGCCGAGCCCTCCGACATCGTCCGCACGCCGGGCACGGAGAGCAACGTCAAGGAGATCTACGACGAGTGCGCCGCGCTCGACCGCGACCCGGACAACATCATCTTCAATCAGTTCTGCGAATTCGGCAACTACCTCATCCACTATCTTTGCACCGGCGCGCGCTCGAGCCGGTGTTCCAGCCGTCGCCAAGCTTCCCGCGAGCAGGCTCGCCGCGTTCGTCTCGGCGACCGGTTCGGCGGGTACGATCGCCGCCGGCGACCACCTGAAGAGCCACACGGGGCGCGGATCGTGGCCGTCGAGGCGGTCGAGTGCCCGACGCTGCTCATTAACGGCTTCGGCGAGCACAACATCCAGGGCATCGGCGACAAGCATGTGCCGCTCATCCACAACGTGATGAACACCGACGTGGTGTCGGCGTCAGCGACCGCGCGACCGACACCCTTCTACCCTCTTCAACACCGACGAAGGCCGCGGGTATCTCGTCGAACGGCGCGGCGTCGATCCGGCGCTGGTGCCGAACTCGGCGCCTTCGGCATCTCGGGCATCTGCAACATCGTCGCCGCGATGAAGCTCGCCAAATATTCGATCTCGGGCCCGACGACGTCATGCTGACGGTCGCGACCGACAGCGCCGAGATGTACGGCAGCGAGGTCGCGAAGGCCAAGAGGCGCTATTTCGGCAACCGCTTCGACGCCGTCGCCGCCGGCGAGACCTTCGGGCGCTTCATGGCCGGCGCAGGCGTCGACCACGTGCTCGAACTCAGCCATGTCGATCGCAAGCGGATCTTCAACCTCGGGTACTTCACCTGGGTCGAGCAGCAGGGCGTGTCGCTCGAGGATTTCACGGCGCGTGGCCGGCAGTCGTTCTGGGACGGGCTCCTCGATCTCGCGCCCGCCTGGGACGCGATGATCGAAGCTTCAACGCGGAGAGCGGCGTCGCCGCTCGGCTGACGTGACCGGCGCGACGGACGCCGCTGTTCGTCTGCCACGGCTGCGGCGCGGTCGTCGACGCCGCCCGCGCCTTCCGTTCGCCTGCCCCGGCGCCCGTGACGGCGATGACGTCGACCATGTGCTCGTCGCCCCGCTGGCGGCGCCCGAACTCGGCGCCGGCGACGACGAAAACCCCTTCCTGCGCTACCGGCGCTGGCTTTCGCCCTACCGTCTCGCGCGCGCCGCCGGCCTCTCGGACGCCGCCTGGTTCGACTTCGTCGGCGAACTCGACGGCGCGCTCGAGCGCGGTCGACGGCCGCGGTTTCCGCCGCACGCCGTTCGCCCGGGCGCCTGCTCTCGCCGCCGCGCTCGGGCTCGCCGGGCCGCTGTGGCTCAAGGACGAGACGCAAAACGTCTCCGGCTCGCACAAGGCGCGCCACCTGATGGGCGTGATGCTCTATCTGCGGGTCCTGCAAAT